>NZ_JAHUWF010000008.1:0-313140 GCF_019219205.1 Pseudomonas sp. PDM27
CTTCATCTCCCATTACAACCATCGCCGTTGCCACTCTGCCTCGAACAACTTGCCGCCTGCGCTGTATGAGCAACAGGCGGCTTAATGCTCCTACAGAGCGGTTCAAAAAAAATGAACCACTACACCGAAGGCTGCGATCTTTTTTACCTGCGAAAACCTCTATTCCAAGCCTTTGCAAAAGTTGGAAAGCTTCTTGCAGTAGCCGCCCTGCGCCTGCTTCAGGCGTCAAAAGTTTGCTTTAAAGGAACGGGGAAAACCGGTGGATCGCTCTCAGTTAATCAACAGTGCCCGCAGCAACATTGCCGACCTCAGTCGAGGCAATCTGGGCGTGCCGCTGTTGCTGCTGGTCATGCTGGCGATGATGATGTTGCCGGTGCCGCCGTTCCTGCTGGACGTGTTCTTCACCTTCAACATTGCCCTGTCCATCGTCGTGCTGCTGGTGTGCGTCTACGCCTTGCGCCCGCTGGATTTCGCGGTGTTCCCGACCATCCTGCTGGTGGCGACGCTGTTGCGCCTGGCATTGAACGTGGCCTCCACGCGGGTGGTGATGCTCCACGGCCAGGACGGTCACGCGGCCGCCGGCAAGGTGATCCAGGCGTTCGGCGAGGTGGTGATCGGCGGCAACTACGTGGTCGGTATCGTGGTTTTCGCGATCCTGATGATCATCAACTTCGTCGTGGTGACCAAGGGTGCGGGGCGGATTTCCGAGGTGAGCGCGCGTTTCACCCTCGATGCGATGCCCGGCAAGCAAATGGCGATCGACGCCGACCTCAACGCCGGCCTGATCGATCAGGCCCAGGCCAAGGCCCGCCGCTCGGAAGTCGCCCAGGAAGCCGAGTTCTACGGCTCCATGGACGGTGCCAGCAAATTCGTCCGTGGTGACGCGATTGCCGGCCTGTTGATCCTGTTCATCAACCTGATCGGCGGCATGGCGGTCGGTATCTTCCAGCACGGCATGACCTTCGGTGATGCCGGCAAGGTGTATGCGCTGTTGACCATCGGTGACGGTTTGGTGGCGCAATTGCCATCACTGTTGTTATCGACAGCAGCGGCGATCATGGTGACCCGTGCGTCCGGTTCGGAAGACATGGGCAAACAGATCAATCGCCAGATGTTCGCCTCGCCCAAGGCGCTGGCGGTGGCGGCAGGCTTGATGGCGGTCATGGGCCTGGTGCCCGGCATGCCGCACTTCTCGTTCCTGACCATGGCGGCCCTGGCGGCCGGTGGCGCCTACCTGTTCTGGAAAAAGCAGAACGTCGCCAAGGTGCAGGCCCTGCAAGAGGTCAAGCGCCAGCAGGAGCTGCTGCCGTCGCCGGCCCGCGCCCAGGAAACCAAGGAGCTTGGCTGGGATGACGTGACGCCCATCGACATGATCGGCCTGGAAGTGGGCTATCGCCTGATTCCGCTGGTGGATCGCAACCAGGGCGGCCAGTTGCTGGCGCGGATCAAGGGTGTGCGCAAGAAGCTGTCCCAGGATCTGGGCTTCCTGATGCCGACCGTGCATATCCGCGACAACCTCGACCTGGCGCCGAGTGCCTATCGCCTGACCCTGATGGGGGTGATCCTGGCGGAAGCGGAGATTTACCCGGATCGCGAACTGGCGATCAACCCGGGGCAGGTCTACGGTACGCTCAACGGCATTACCGCCAAAGATCCGGCTTTCGGCCTGGAGGCGGTCTGGATCGAAATCAGCCAGCGTGCCCAGGCGCAGTCCCTCGGTTACACGGTGGTCGATGCCAGTACAGTGGTGGCCACCCACTTGAACCAGATACTCTACAAGCATTCCAGTGAACTGATCGGTCACGAAGAAGTGCAGCAACTCATGCAATTGCTGGCCAAAAGCTCGCCGAAGCTGGCTGAGGAGCTGGTGCCGGGCGTGGTTTCGCTGTCGCAGCTGCTCAAGGTGCTGCAAGCGCTGTTGGCCGAGCAAGTGCCGGTTCGCGATATCCGCAGCATTGCCGAGGCCATCGCCAACAATGCCGCCAAGAGTCAAGATACCGCCGCGCTGGTGGCCGCCGTGCGGGTTGGCGTCTCCCGTGCAATCGTCCAAAGCATTGTAGGTACTGAGTCGGAGCTGCCAGTTATCACGCTGGAGCCAAGGTTGGAACAGATATTGCTCAATAGTCTGCAAAAGGCAGGACAAGGCTCGGAAGAGGGTGTTCTGCTGGAGCCAAGCATGGCTGAGAAGCTGCAACGCTCGCTGATCGACGCGGCGCAGCGCCAGGAGATGCAAGGTCAGCCGGTGATTCTGCTGGTGGCCGGTCCGGTTCGCGCGATGCTCTCGCGATTCGGCCGGCTCGCAGTCCCGGGTTTGCACGTGTTGGCTTACCAGGAAATCCCTGACAACAAGCAAGTGACCATCGTTGCGACAGTAGGGCCCAACGGCTGAGGTAGTGGTTTATGCAAGTTAAGCGTTTTTTCGCCGCCGATATGCGTCAGGCCATGAAGCTGGTTCGCGATGAGCTGGGCGCTGATGCAGCCATTATCGGCAACCGCCGGATTGCCGGGGGCGTCGAGCTGACGGCTGCGCTGGATTACAAGTTGTCGGCGCTGGCGCCGCGTGTCCCGAACATGGAGCTCGAGGACGAGCTGCGCAAGACTCAGTCGCGGATCGTCACCGCCCAGGCCGAATTGAGCCTGCGCAGCGATGGCGAGAGCGACAATGCAACCAACCGCCAGCTGTTCGCCGGCTTGCCGTTGACCGCCGCCGAGCCGCTGATCGAACCGACCTACGCCGAACCCCGTCGCCCTGCACCGGCTGCTGTACCCGCGTCCGGTGGCGTGGACCCGCGCGCGTTCGACTCGATGCGCTTCGAACTCAACAGCCTGCGCGAACTCATGGAAGTACAACTCGGGTCCCTGGCCTGGAACCAGCTGCAAGGCAGCCGTCCGGATCAGGCCAACCTCTGGCGTCGCCTGCAACGCATTGGCCTGTCTGGCCCGCTGTCGCGCGATCTGCTGGCGCTGATTACCGAAATCGAAGAGCCTCGTCAGGCCTGGCGCATGTTGCTGGCGCACCTGGCGCGCATGATCGTTACGCCGGAAGTCGAGCCGCTGGAAGAGGGCGGAATCATCGCCATGGTCGGCCCTGCCGGCATGGGCAAGACCACGACCCTGGCCAAGCTGGCTGCCCGTTACGTGCTCAAGTACGGCGCGCAGAACATTGCGCTGGTGAGCATGGACAGCTTCCGCATCGGTGCCCAGGAGCAACTCAAGACCCTGGGGCGCATTCTCAATGTGCCGGTGACCCACGTCGATCCGGGCCAGTCCCTGGTGCAGGCGCTGGATCCATTGCTGCGCAAGCGCGTGGTGCTGATCGATACCGCCGGCCTGCAGGCCAGCGACCCGGCACTGCGCATGCAGCTCGAAAGCCTGGCCGGTCGTGGCATCCGCTCAAAAAATTATCTGGTCCTGGCAACCACCAGCCAGAAACAGGTTCTAACTGCCGCTTATCACAGTTACAAGCGTTGCGGGCTTGCTGGCTGCATCCTGACTAAACTGGATGAAACGGCAAGCCTGGGCGAGGTGTTGAGCCTGGCCATCAGTCATGAGCTGCCAGTGGCGTACCTGACCGATGGCCCGCGGATTCCGGATGATCTCCATCTGCCGCGCCGTCATCAGTTGGTCAGTCGCGCCGTCAGCGTGCAAATGCAGGAAGAACCCAGCGAAGAAGCCATGGCTGACATGTTCGCTGACATCTACCACAGCCCGACCAAGCAGGTTGGCTGAGGTAATAATGAATCGTTTTTGTACCTACATCGATGGTCTGCCATGCATTGTTCCGTTTGTGAACGCGCAGCCAGTAATGTGGCCTCCGTCTATGCAAGACAAGGTAAAGAAATAACATGGGCAGCATGCATCCCGTACAGGTGATCGCGGTGACCGGCGGCAAAGGTGGCGTCGGGAAAACTAACGTGTCAGTGAACTTGTCCCTGGCTTTGGCTGAGCTTGGCCGGCGCGTCATGCTGCTGGACGCCGACCTGGGACTGGCGAACGTTGACGTTCTGCTGGGCCTGACACCCAAACGTACCCTGGCCGACGTGATCGAAGGCCGCTGCGAACTGCGCGATGTATTGCTGCAGGGGCCAGGCGGCATCCGTATCGTTCCGGCCGCATCCGGCACTCAGAGCATGGTGCATCTGAGCCCCGCGCAACACGCGGGCCTGATCCAGGCCTTCAGTGATATCGGCGACAACCTCGACGTATTGGTGATCGACACCGCTGCGGGCATTGGTGAGTCGGTCGTCAGCTTCGTTCGTGCAGCCCAGGAAGTGCTGCTGGTGGTGTGCGACGAGCCGACCTCGATTACCGATGCCTACGCCTTGATCAAGTTGCTCAATCGCGACTACGGCATGAACCGCTTCCGCGTCCTGGCCAACATGGCCCAGAGCCCGCAGGAAGGGCGCAACCTGTTCGCCAAGTTGACCAAGGTCACGGATCGCTTTCTCGACGTCGCCCTACAATACGTCGGCGCGGTGCCCTACGACGAAAGCGTGCGCAAGGCTGTGCAGAAGCAGCGCGCCGTCTACGAGGCCTTCCCGCGTTCCAAGTGCTCGCTGGCGTTCAAGGCCATTGCGCAGAAGGTCGATACCTGGCCGCTGCCTGCCAACCCGCGCGGGCACCTGGAGTTTTTCGTCGAGCGTCTCGTGCAGCAAACAGCAGGACCTGTTCTATGACAGCCAGCGGTTACAACCTCTACAAAAAATCGGCTCGTGATGCGCAGTACGAGCTGATCGAGCGTTACGCGCCGCTGGTTAAACGCATTGCTTACCACTTGCTGGCGCGTTTGCCGGCCAGTGTCCAGGTCGAAGACCTGATCCAGGCCGGGATGATCGGCCTGCTCGAGGTGTCGACCAAATATGACGCCAGCAAAGGCGCCAGTTTCGAGACGTACGCGGGCATTCGAATCCGCGGCGCCATGCTCGATGAAGTGCGCAAGGGGGACTGGGCGCCACGTTCGGTTCACCGCAATACGCGCATGGTCAGCGACGCCATTCGCTCGATTGAAGCGAAAACCGGCCGTGACGCTAAAGATCACGAAGTTGCGGCCGAACTCCAATTGAGTCTCGACGATTACTACGGAATTTTGAACGACACCCTGGGCAGCCGGTTATTCAGTTTCGACGATCTGTTGCAGGACGGCGAACACGAAGGGCTGCACGAGGATGGCGCGAGTGCTCATCTCGAGCCGTCACGCGATCTGGAAGATGAACGCTTCCAGGCTGCGCTGGCGGATGCGATTGCCAATTTGCCGGAGCGTGAGCGACTGGTGTTGGCGCTGTACTACGACGAAGAGTTGAACCTCAAGGAAATCGGTGAGGTCCTGGGGGTCAGCGAATCTCGGGTCAGCCAGTTACACAGCCAGTGCGCGGCCCGCTTGCGGGGGCGTTTGGGGGAGTGGCGAGCGCGCTGAAGGCAGTGTGGGGACACTGCGAAAGAGACTGGTGTGGTGTTGAACTGCGCCGGTCCCGATCTGTTGTGCTCCAGACAGTCATTGAGTGCTTTGCCGGATTGATTGAAATGGCGCGTCCAGGTGCTGGGCGCGTTTAAGACTGCTTGGAGGTCGAATTGGACAAGAACATGAAAATCCTCATCGTTGATGACTTCTCAACGATGCGGCGGATCATCAAGAACCTGCTGCGTGACCTTGGGTTCACCAACACCGTCGAGGCCGACGATGGCACTACCGCCATTCCGGTGCTCAACAGCGGAAGCATCGACTTTCTGGTAACGGACTGGAACATGCCGGGCATGACCGGCATCGATCTGCTGCGTCACGTGCGTGCCGATGAAAAGCTCAAGCACCTGCCGGTGCTGATGGTGACCGCTGAAGCCAAGCGTGAGCAGATCATCGAAGCGGCCCAGGCCGGCGTTAACGGCTATGTGGTCAAGCCCTTCACGGCCCAGGCGTTGAAAGAAAAAATCGAGAAGATTTTCGAACGCATCGGTTGATGAGTGCGCCACGGGGGAGCTATGGGCAATAACGAAACTTCATTGGGCGATTTTGAGTCGACCCTGAAAAAACACGCCGTCGAATTGGTCGAGAGCCTTGAAAAAGGCAAGTTCGGCGACGCGGTGCAATTGATCCATGAGCTCAACCAGACCCGTGACCGCGGCCTGTATCAGGAAGTGGGCAAGCTCACTCGCGAACTGCATAGCGCGATCGTCAATTTCCAGATTGACCCGCACATGCCGCAAGCCGAAGAAGTGTCGCAGATCACCGACGCCACCGAGCGCCTGGGTTATGTGGTCAAGCTGACCGAGGCCGCGGCCAACCGCACCATGGATCTGGTGGAAAATGCCACGCCGCTGGTCAACAGCCTGGCGGAGGAAGCCCAGGCCTTGAGCACGGACTGGGGGCGCTTCATGCGTCGTGAAGTAGGTGCCGAAGAGTTTCGTGAACTGGCCCGGCGGGTCGACGGCTTCCTGGTGCGCAGCGGCACGGACAATCGCGCGGTGTCGGGCAACCTGAACGACATCCTGCTCGCCCAGGATTACCAGGACCTCACGGGGCAAGTGATCAAGCGTGTGACCCAACTGGTCACCGAAGTTGAAAGCAACCTGCTCAAGCTCGTGCTGATGGCCAGTCAGGTGGACCGCTTTGCGGGCATCGAACATGACCGTGAAGCGATGCTTGCTGAAAAAGATCCACAAAAACATCTCTCTCAGGGTGAAGGTCCGCAGATTCATGCCGATAAAAGAGAAGACGTTGTGTCCGGTCAGGACGATGTGGACGATTTGCTATCCAGCCTGGGATTTTAGAGTTTCAGGTTTTTTGGGTTTTTAGACCTTTAGGAGCACCCCCCTGATGAGCTTCGGCGCCGATGAAGAGATCCTTCAGGATTTCCTGGTTGAGGCCGGCGAGATTCTAGAGCAACTGTCCGAGCAACTGGTCGAGCTGGAAAGCCGTCCGGATGATGCGGATTTGCTCAATGCAATTTTTCGCGGTTTTCACACTGTAAAAGGGGGCGCCGGCTTCCTCCAGCTCAACGAGCTGGTGGAGTGCTGCCACATCGCCGAGAACGTGTTCGACATCCTGCGCAAGGGTGAGCGTCGCGTCGACTCGGAATTGATGGACGTGGTTCTCGAAGCGCTGGACGCGGTGAACAGCATGTTCAGCGAAGTCCGCGAGCGCAGCCCGATCACGGCTGCGACACCTGAACTGCTGGCGGCGCTGGCCCGTCTGGCCGAGCCGCAATCGGCTGACGAAGTGGTTGCTGCACCTGTCGCCGCCGTGGTTGAAGCGTCGGTGGCCGAAGCCGATTCAGGCGATATTACCGATAACGAATTCGAGCAATTGCTGGACTCGCTCAATGCCGTCAAGACACAGGCCGAGGCGCCGGCGGTTGCCCACGCACCTGCAAGCGAGGCACCTGCAAGCGATGCGGCTGCCAGCGATGAAATCACCGATGCCGAGTTCGAGTCGTTGCTCGATCAGTTGCACGGTAAAGGCCAGTTTGCCGTCGATGCGATTGCGCAGGCTCCGGCTGCGCCAGAAGCACCGAAAGCGCCGGGTGACAGTTCCGATATTACTGACGACGAATTTGAAGCATTGCTCGACCAGTTGCATGGCAAGGGCAACTTTGCTGTCGAGGCCCTGGAGTCGGCCATTGCTTCGGTGCCTGCACCCGCGGCCCCAAGCGCGGCGGCGGCTGGCAGCGATCTGATTTCCGATCACGAGTTCGAAGCGCTGCTCGACGAATTGCACGGCAAAGGCAAGTTCAGCGAAGTCGGCACCGCGACGGCGGCCAACGGTTCGAACGTGGCTGTTGCGACACCGGCACCGGCAGCCAAGGCGGCGCCGAAACCTGTGGCCAAGGCCCCCGAGCCAAAAGCCGAGGCGCCGGCAGCCGAAGCGCGGGCAGCCGCTGCACCGGTTGCTGCCCGCGCCCCGGCCGCGCCACCGGCAGAAAAGCCGGCGAGCGAAGCCGAAACCACCGTACGCGTCGATACCGCGCGTCTGGACGAGATCATGAACATGGTCGGCGAGCTGGTGCTGGTGCGTAACCGCCTGGTCCGCCTGGGTCTCAACAGCGGCGACGAAGCCATGTCCAAGGCCGTGTCCAACCTCGACGTGGTCACCGCCGACCTGCAAACCGCGGTCATGAAGACCCGGATGCAACCGATCAAGAAAGTCTTCGGGCGCTTCCCGCGCCTGGTTCGCGACCTGGCTCGCCAGCTCAAGAAAGAGATCAACCTGGAGCTGGTCGGCGAAGAAACCGACCTCGACAAGAACCTCGTCGAGGCCCTGGCCGATCCGCTGGTCCACTTGGTGCGCAACGCCGTCGACCACGGCATCGAGTCGCCGGAAGAGCGCGAAGCCTCGGGCAAGGCCCGTGGCGGCAAGGTGATCCTGGCGGCCGAGCAGGAAGGCGATCACATCCTGCTGTCGATTTCCGATGACGGTAAAGGCATGGACCCGAATGTCCTGCGTTCCATCGCGGTGAAACGCGGCGTGATGGACAAGGATGCGGCCGATCGACTGAGCGACACCGAGTGCTACAACCTGATCTTCGCCCCGGGGTTCTCGACCAAGACCGAGATCTCCGACGTGTCGGGTCGCGGCGTGGGCATGGACGTGGTGAAAACCAAGATTTCCCAGCTCAACGGTTCGATCAACATCTACTCGGCCAAGGGCCAGGGTTCGAAGATCGTCATCAAGGTGCCGCTGACCCTGGCGATCATGCCGACGCTGATGGTCATGCTCGGCAACCAGGCGTTTGCGTTCCCCCTGGTGAACGTCAACGAAATCTTCCACCTCGACCTGTCGACCACCAACGTCGTGGACGGCCAGGAAGTGGTGATCGTGCGGGACAAGGCGTTGCCATTGTTCTACCTCAAACGCTGGCTGGTCAGCTCCGCCGCTCACGAAGAGCAGCGCGAGGGCCATGTGGTGATCCTTTCGGTGGGCACGCAGCGGATCGGCTTTGTCGTCGATCAACTGGTGGGCCAGGAAGAAGTGGTCATCAAGCCATTGGGCAAAATGCTCCAGGGAACTCCGGGCATGTCCGGCGCCACCATCACCGGTGACGGCCGCATCGCGCTGATTCTCGATGTTCCGAGCATGCTCAAGCGTTACGCCACACGGCGTATTTGATTCTGGTGGAGCGGGGCGCCTGGCCTCGCTCCATCTAATGGAGTGTTTATGGCAGTCAAAGTCCTGGTGGTGGACGATTCGGGGTTTTTCCGCCGCCGCGTCTCGGAAATTCTTTCAGCGGATTCGAATATCCAGGTCGTCGGCACGGCGACCAACGGCAAAGAGGCGATCGATCAGGCGCTGGCCCTCAAGCCCGACGTGATCACCATGGATTACGAGATGCCGATGATGGACGGCATCACGGCCGTGCGGCACATCATGCAACGCTGCCCGACCCCGGTCCTGATGTTCTCCTCGCTGACCCATGAAGGCGCCCGGGTCACCCTCGATGCGCTGGATGCCGGTGCGGTGGACTTCCTGCCGAAGAATTTCGAAGACATCTCGCGCAACCCCGAGAAGGTCAAGCAACTGCTGTGCGAGAAGATTCTCAGCATCTCGCGCAGTAATCGTCGTGTCAGTCACTACAGCGCTCCGGCGCCCGTCGCTGCGCCAGCGCCGACGCCTGCGCCTTCCAGCGTGGGCAGTTTTACCAGCAGCGCGCCCGCGCGTCCGGCACCGGCACCGATCCCGGTGCGTACGCATGCACCCGCTACGTCGTCGCCCGCGCCAAAACGCAAAAACTACAAACTGGTGGCCATCGGTACGTCCACCGGTGGCCCGGTGGCCCTGCAACGGGTGTTGACCCAATTGCCGGCCAACTTCCCGGCCCCGATCGTGCTGGTTCAACACATGCCGGCCGCCTTCACCAAGGCCTTCGCCGAGCGCCTGGACAAGCTCTGCCGCATCAGCGTCAAGGAAGCCGAGGATGGTGACATCCTGCGTCCGGGCCTGGCGCTGCTGGCGCCGGGTGGCAAGCAGATGATGATCGATGGTCGCGGCGCGGTGAAAATCCTCCCGGGTGACGAGCGCCTCAACTACAAGCCGTGCGTGGACATCACCTTCGGTTCGGCAGCTAAGTCCTACGGTGACAAAGTTCTGGCGGTCGTCCTGACCGGCATGGGCGCCGATGGCCGTGAAGGCGCGCGCCTGCTCAAGCAGGGCGGCAGTTCGATCTGGGCGCAGGACGAAGCCAGTTGCGTGATCTACGGCATGCCGATGGCCATCGTCAAAGCTGAACTCGCCGACGCGGTGTACAGCCTCGACGACATTGGCAAGCACCTGGTCGAGGCGTGCATCTGATGGATGTTCTAAGCCTGATCGGCATCATCATGGCCTTTGTCGCCATCATCGGCGGCAACTACCTTGAAGGCGGTCATCTGGGCGCCCTGGCCAACGGCCCGGCAGCGTTGATCGTGCTCGGCGGCACCATCGGCGCGGCGCTGCTGCAATCACCGATGAGCGCCTTCAAGCGCGCCATGCAGATCCTCGCCTGGATCCTGTTCCCGCCTCGCGTCGACTTGGCCGGTGGCATCGACCGCGTGGTGAACTGGAGCCTGACCGCCCGCAAGGAAGGCCTGCTGGGTCTTGAAGGCATCGCCGACGCCGAGCCTGACAATTACGCCCGCAAAGGCCTGCAACTGCTGGTCGACGGCGCCGAGCCGGAAGCGATCCGCAGCATTCTGGAAGTGGATTTCTACACCCAGGAAAGCCGCGATATCGAAGCGGCCAAGGTCTTCGAAAGCATGGGTGGTTATGCGCCGACCATCGGCATCATCGGTGCGGTGATGGGCCTGATTCATGTCATGGGCAACCTGGGTGATCCGTCGCAACTGGGTAACGGCATCGCCGTGGCCTTTGTCGCCACCATCTACGGCGTGGCCAGTGCCAACCTGGTGCTGCTGCCGATTGCCGCCAAACTCAAAGCCATCGCGCTGCGCCAGTCGCGTTATCGCGAAATGTTGCTGGAAGGACTGCTGTCGATCGCCGAAGGTGAAAACCCTCGCTCCATCGAGTTGAAGCTTCAGGGCTTCATGGATTAAGGGACTAGGCTCATGGCACGTCGTCGCCAACATGAAGAGCATGTAAATCATGAACGCTGGCTGGTTTCCTATGCCGACTTCATCACCTTGCTGTTCGCCTTTTTCGTGGTGATGTACTCCATCTCTTCGATCAACGAAGGCAAGTACAAGGTCATTTCCGAAGCCCTGATCGGCGTCTTCACCGATTCCGATCGCGCGCTCAAGCCGATCCCCATCGGTGACGAGCGGCCGAAGACCGTGACCCCGGCCAAGCCGCTGGTCAAGGACAGTGACCAGGTCGATGCCGGTGTCTCCGGCGCCAGCGATCCGCTCAAGAGCATCGCCGACGACATCAGCGCGGCGTTCGGTGACCTGATCAGCTCCAACCAGATGACCGTGCGCGGCAATGAGTTGTGGGTCGAGATCGAGCTCAATTCCAGCCTGTTGTTCGGCAGCGGCGATGCCATGCCCAGCGACATCGCGTTCAGCATCATCGACAAGGTCGCGGCGATCCTGAAGCCGTTCGACAACCCGATCCATGTCGAAGGTTTCACCGACGATCAACCGATCCGCACAGCGCAGTACCCGACCAACTGGGAGCTGTCCTCGGCGCGCTCGGCCAGCATCGTGCGCATGCTGGCGATGCAAGGGGTGAATCCCGGTCGCCTGGCGTCGGTGGGCTACGGCGAATTTCAGCCGGTGGCCAACAACGCCACCGCCGAAGGCCGCGCACGCAACCGTCGCGTGGTGCTTGTGGTGTCGCGCAACCTCGATGTTCGCCGCAGCCTGACCGGCACCGGAACCGCCCATGCGCAACCGGATGCCGCATTGAAGCGTGCTGGCACACAAACTGCACCGACCCCGGTCAAGTCGCCGGTACGAGAGAACGCCGTCAATTCTCCGTCGCCCGCATTAACACGTTGAGCTATTTCTCGGCCGATCCGTTCGGTCGGGAGGAACAATCCGAATGAGAGTCTGGGCAGTCGCCAATCAAAAGGGTGGTGTCGGTAAAACCACTTCCTCCATCGCTTTAGCCGGGTTGCTGGCCGAGGCGGGCAAGCGCGTGGTCGTGGTCGATCTCGACCCCCACGGCTCCATGACCAGCTACTTCGGCTACGATCCCGACAGCCTGGAACACAGCAACTACGATCTGTTCCTGCACAAGGGCAACGTGCCCCAAGGCCTGCCGGGCCAACTGTTGCTGTCGACCAGCGACGAACGCATTTCCCTGTTGCCGTCCAGCACCGCGCTGGCCACCCTCGAGCGCCAGTCGCCGGGGCAGAGCGGTCTGGGCCTGGTGATTGCCAAGAGCCTGGCGCAACTGTGGCAGGACTTCGATTACGCCGTGATCGATAGCCCGCCCTTGCTCGGCGTGCTGATGGTCAATGCCTTGGCGGCGAGCCAGCAACTGGTGATCCCGGTGCAGACCGAACACCTGGCGGTCAAGGGCCTCGAGCGCATGGTCAACACCCTGGCGATGATCAACCGCTCGCGCAAACAGGCGTTACCATTCACCATCGTGCCGACCCTGTTTGACCGCCGCACCCAGGCGTCCCTCGGAACCTTGCGCGTGCTGCGCGACAAGTTTCCCGACGAAATCTGGCAAGGCTATATCCCGGTGGACACGCGCCTGCGCGATGCCAGCCGTGCCGGGCTGACGCCTTCGCAGTTCGACGGCAAGAGCCGTGGCGTTCTCGCTTACCGTGCGTTGCTCAAGCATCTGCTGGCGGCGCAACTTGTTGCGCAGGTGGCGTGACATGACCTCGATCCCTGTAGGAGCGAGCCTGCTCGCGATGGTCGTCAACGCTGACGCGGGAAACCTGGCACCCCGTGGCGCTCTCAGGTTCATCGCGAGCAAGCTCGCTCCTACAGGTGAGCGCTCATGAATCGACTGGTAAAGACAACATCGCGCCCGCAACTGGCGTTGCAGTCGTATCTGGATAATTTGCTGCAAGACGCAACCGAGGAGATGGCCGAGGTTGTCGAAGCGCTGAGCGTCGTCGAAGAGCAAGGCGTGCTGGACGAGTTCCAGGCGGCCGTGCTCGAAGAACAGGCCCGGGATGCGCAGCAAATCGCGGTGGCAGCCACTGCGATGACTGCGCCTTTGGCCAGGACTTCCGTCGTCGTGATCGAAGCACCGGAACCCGTTCTGGCACCGGTATCGACCATTGCGCCGTTATTGCAAACCCTGGTGGCGCCGATTAAAGAGGCCGAAGTGCTGGAGACTCCTGTTATCGAGGAGCCTCAGGTACTGGTACCGCCCGTCGTCGAAGTGCATCTGCCACCGAGCAATACGCCGCCACCGGTGGACACCGAGGGTCGTCCGTCCTGGGCCGCCGAGCCTTTCGAATGCCTGCTGTTCGATGTCGCCGGCTTGACCCTGGCGGTACCGCTGGTATGCCTGGGATCGATCTATTCCCTGGCCGGTCACGAGCTGACGCCGTTGTTCGGCCAGCCGGAATGGTTCCTGGGCATCCTGCCGAGCCAGGCCGGCAACCTCAAGGTGCTCGATACCGCGCGTTGGGTCATGCCCGACCGTTACCGCGACGATTTCAAGCAGGGCCTGCAATACGTGATTTCGGTCCAGGGCTATGAATGGGGCCTGGCGGTGCATCAGGTCAGCCGCTCGTTGCGACTGGACCCGAATGAAATCAAATGGAGAAGTCACCGGGGTCAGCGGCCATGGCTCGCCGGCACGGTGATTGAACACATGTGCGCCTTGCTCGACGTCGCCTCCCTGGCGGAGTTGATCGCCAGTGGCGGGGCAAAGCACATGTCCGGCAGCAAGCCGAACCACAAACCGACAAACATTAAATAAACAACAGGCGACGTCACTCGATGGCGTCGCACGGAACACACACCGCCAGGGCGGTTTCTTGAGGGGTCAGGGTATGAATGACAAGGCAACGGCGGCAAAAGGTTCCGAAGATCCGATCCTGCAATGGGTCACCTTCAAGCTGGACAACGAGACCTACGGCATCAACGTGATGCGCGTCCAGGAAGTCCTGCGCTACACCGAAATCGCCCCGGTCCCGGGTGCCCCGAGCTACGTGCTGGGCATCATCAACCTGCGCGGCAACGTCGTCACCGTGATCGACACCCGTCAGCGCTTCGGCCTGATGAATGCCGAGATCAGCGACAACACCCGTATCGTCATCATCGAAGCCGACAAGCAGGTTGTCGGGATCATGGTCGACAGCGTGGCCGAAGTGGTTTACCTGCGTCAGTCGGAAATCGAAACCGCGCCGAACGTGGGTAACGAAGAGTCCGCCAAGTTCATTCAAGGCGTGTGCAACAAGAACAACGAATTGCTCATCCTGGTCGAGCTGGACAAGATGATGAGCGAAGAAGAATGGTCGGAACTGGAGAATATCTGATTGATTCTCGAGGTTGCGGTCATTGTCCTGTTCCTGTTCTGGGCAGGCACGCTGGCAATGTTCCTGGCGTACATTCGCGCCCAGAAGCTGATCGCCGCGCAACAGGCCCAGGGCGATGCGCTGCGCGACCAGCGCATCAAGGACCTGGGCAAGCGCGTTGACAACTACCAGAACGGCAACGTGCGCATGGGCGAAGACCTGCATGAATTGCGGGCGATCGTTGCGCCGTTGCCGGACAAACTCGCTCAGCTGGAACAGCGCGACCCGACCAGCCTGTCGTTTGCCCAGGCAGCACGATTGGTCGGGATGGGCGCCAGCGTCAACGAACTGACCCAGTCCTGCGGCTTGACCCAGGCTGAGGCTGAGTTGATGAGCAAGCTTCACAAGAACTGAGTTTTGCTATCACGTTGAAATCGCTTTCGCGAGCAAGCCCGCTCCCACACTGTACCAATGTCGTACACAAAATTTGTGTTCACAGAAGACCGAATGTGGGAGCGGGCTTGCTCGCGAAGGCGGCCTCAAAAGCTCAGTAGTCATCCCCGCGTTCGGTGATGTCCTTCTCCACCATCGGGCATCCGGGTCCTGTCCCGCCGGAAACTTCCCCTTCAGATTTCACGCAAACGCAATGTCCCGGCAAATCGTTGGATAACGCTCCTGCGAAACATTGCCCCCCCCAGCGCCATCCCCGCCCGCAATCTCAACACATCCGTTTTCACGTTCAGGCGCTTCGTGATGTCGGGCAGGATCGCACCTGGGACGCGTCCTACATGGTCGTGGGACTCGGACTACTTGGTTTGAGGAAAGCGCTGACTTGTGGCAGTCGACCTCCGTCAGTACCGTGCTCCTCTTGTATTTGCCCTCGGTTTCAGACTGCGAGCCGAGTCTTCCCTGTTCAATCACGGACGTCACTTTGCGCCCCATCATCGTAATCGACGACCCGACCTCTGATGGAGGGCGTGTTTGTCAGGGATCGCCCTGGATGGATATCAACGGTTTCGCGGTGGCGAGAGTCGGAGATCGAGTCTTGTGCCCTCACGGGGAATGCATGATCGAAAGTGGTGATGAAACACTGCTGGTCGATGACAGGGCGGTTGCTCGTGACGGTGACCTGACTGCCTGCGGTGCAAGGTTGATAGCTACGCAAGAGGACACAGGCCTTCTCTAAGGAACAGAGATGGAATATCGAAGAAGTATCTACGACCGTATCTCCGAACGACGGTTGGCGGCGCAGGAGGCTCAACGTCTGGCGGACGCCGTATTTCCCGCAGGGGATTTCGCCTCCAGCTGCGTCAGTATTGCGCGGGCCTGGGTCTGGCTACCTTGCGGCGCTTATGACGCACCGTTGCCGGTGAGCGAACTGGCAGGGATGCGTACCGACTTCTCTCACGACCCACGCCTGCTTGATGCGCGCGGACTGCGACGGCCCATTCGCCGTCTTGCCACTCCCGCCGCAGCGCGTCCGGCAGTCGAGGCGCTGGGGCGTTCCAGTGAAATCCTGCAGGGCGCCCTGAAAAAATGGGCGTCGACAATGCGCGATTCAATCGACTGGTCGAACACCCAGGTTGTGTTGTTCGCCCCAGACGCTGTGGGAGCGATGGACTGGATTGATCGAGCCGTGAGCCTGTGGCCTCGGGAGCTGATGCCACTGCGTGGTTTTGACCTGCAGACCCAAGCCCCTGCGCAGTGGTTGCCCGAGGTCCTAGGTCACAGTGCCGGGCCGCAGGATCTGTTGTGCCTGAGTCTGGACACGTGGGGCTGCAAGGAGCAGGCGCCGTATTGCATACCTGATGAGATAGCCGGCGAAGCAGTCAGCGCGGTGTTACTGCGTCGCCGGCCGAAGTTTGCGGACCCGCAGACCGACAGTGCTTTGAAACTTTTTGCGCCAATCCAGCTGGATCATCCGGCACGCACTGCACAGGCGCGTACCGACACGCAAACCCTCGAACTCTTGATGGCAAAGCTGTGCGAGCGCACGGCCATCGATCCGGCGCGAGTCAGCGTGCTGATCGGGGAGGGCGCACTCGGTGACAACCGCCTCACTCAGCTCAACGAATACGCCCGGCGTTTCTTGCCAGGCCTGGACCTCGAGCACCAGGTTCGCCTCAACACAATTGGCGCCCGGTTCGGACCTTCGACCGGGCAATGGGTGCAAATCGCCCTCGCCTGGCTGACCGCAAGCGCTGAACCTGGCTGCGCCGTGTGGATACTGGATCGCACGTTATCCGACCAGACTCGGGGCTGGCTGATCGGCTGAAGCCTCATGGACTTGAAATACAGGGAGTTTGAACGGTGAATTCAATCACAGACGCCGCATTGGCCACGTTTGTCCAGCCGTTGAGCCAGGCTGGACGCCTGTTGCAACTGACGACACCCCTAGGGCAGGAGCTGTTCGCGTTGCGCGCCCATGCCCGGGAGCAACTGGGCCGGGTGCCTCGCTACACGGTTGACGTGATCAACCAGGCCACGGTGTTCGACCCGGAACAGCTCATTGGTCAGGCGGTGCAACTGAGCATCAAGCTGGACGACGGTAACTTGAGCCCCAGGCATGGCTGGGTGGAAAGCGTGCGTTACCTGGGAAGTGACGGCGGTCTGGACGACTGGCAACTGGTCTTCGCTCCCTGGTTCAGCCTGCTGGAGTACCGTGTGGATTGCCGGATCTGGCAGGAGGTGAGCCTTCCCGACCTCCTCGCCCAGGTATTCCAGCACTATAGCCAGGCGCGTGGCGCGTACCGTTTCGAACTGTCACGGGAATATCCGCTGCTGTCCTACGTCACCCAGTTCAACGAGACCGATGCCCATTTCGTGCAGCGCTGGTGCGAACAGGAAGGTTTGTTCTGGTACGTGGAGCATGCGCACGATAGCCACTGCATCGTGTTCACTGACAGCGCCATGCTTTTACCGACCTTGAACCCATCGGCCTTGCGTTTTCATACGCAACAGGCCGCTGACCGGCAAGACAGCATTACTCAATGGAGTC
The DNA here is from genome assembly GCF_019219205.1 of Pseudomonas sp. PDM27. NCBI lineage: Bacteria > Pseudomonadati > Pseudomonadota > Gammaproteobacteria > Pseudomonadales > Pseudomonadaceae > Pseudomonas > Pseudomonas sp. PDM27. Next base: position 17,350 of record NZ_JAHUWF010000008.1, read on the forward strand.
CGGGTGCCCGATTGCTCAATGGCGTGGTGCAATCGAGCAGCAGCGACTACCTCTGTCATGCCCGATCACAAATCACGCGAACTCCGGCGCTGCCTGCATCTTCGGCGCCGCCCGATCTCGAACGTTATCAATACCGTGGGCAATATGCCTGGCAAAACCCGGACCGTGGCGACTGGCTGAGCCGTGTGCAGATCGAGCAGGACGAGTCGGCTGCAAGACGCATCCATGGACAAGGTGGCGTGCGACAGATGCAACCCGGTCATGGTTTCGAGCTGACCCAACATCCATTGTATGAATTCAAGTCGCCCAAGGAACGCCAGTTCCTGATCATTGCGGTCGAGTTCTTTGCCCAGAGCAACCTGCCGGTCGGCACGCAGCGAGTCAGCCCGCCCGGTAGCCTGAAAGCGCTTTTCGAGTCCGAGCAGCGTCAGTCGATGCTCGAGGTGGCTAACGAAGGCTTTTACCAGAATCGCTTTGAAACCCAGCGGTTGGACATTGCTTATCGCAGCCCTTTCACCCATGCCAAACCGGCCAACCCCGGCCCGCAAACCGCCGTCGTTGTGGCCCCGAGCGGTCGTGAGGTCTTTACCGACAATCTCAACCGTATCTGCGTACGCTTTCATTGGGACCGACTGCTCAAGGATGGCGAACTGGGCTCATGCTGGCTGCGCATGATGCAGGCCAGCAGTGGCGAGGGCTGGGGCAGCGTGAACGTGCCACGCTCTGGGGAAGAGGTCGTGGTGACGTTCCTCGACAACGACATCGACCGCCCATTGGTGATGGGGCAGGTCTATGGCGGACACAAGCCCGCCTGGCACTCGAGCGGGTTGATGAGTGGTTACAAGAGCCAGGAGATCAAGGGGCTCGGCTACAACCAATGGGTGATGGACGACTCCACCGGCCAGGTACGGACCCAGATCCATAGCAGCCATGGCCACAGCCAGTTGAACCTCGGTTATCTGATCGACCAGCAGGGTAATCAGCGTGGCGCCCTGCGGGGCACGGGCTTTGAGTTGCGCACCGATGCCTACGGTGCCCTGCGCGCGCAGCAGGGTTTGTATCTCAGCACCTGGCCACGCACCAAGGCGCAAGGTGGCCAGGTCGATGTCCAGGAAGCCCGGACGCAACTGACAAACGCACAAGCGCGGGTCAAGGCATTGTCCGAGGCCGCTCAGCAGCACAACGCCCTGCCGATGCAGGGCAGTGTCGACAGCCTCGATCAGCTTGATATCGACACTCGGCTGGACTATGGCAGCGAGGGCAAACCTCTCACCAGTACTCAACGACAACCACGCAATGGCGGCGATACCGATGGGGCGATCAGTACGGGTGGCCGTGGCCGTACGGCCGGCTTTCACAAGCCGTTGTTGATCGCGTCAGCGCCCGCCGACATCGTCACCGCGACGCCGCAAAATACCCACGTCCATAGTGGCAAGCAGTTGACCTTGTCGAGCGGAGAGGACATCAACCTTGCCGGCGGCTCGTCATTGCTGGCCAGTGTTGCTCAAGGCATCAGCCTGTTCGCCAAGGCCGCGGGCGCCAGGCTGTTTGCGGCCAAAGGCAAGATAGAAATACAGGCACAGAGCGATGCCATCGAGCTCACCGCCCGGGACAGTGTGCGTATCACTTCGACCGCGCGCTCCGTCGAGATTGCCGCTCAGGATGAAATCCTGCTGACCAGCGGTGGCGCCTACATCCGCATCAAGGACGGCAACATCGACATCCATGCGCCCGGCACCGTTGATGTAAGGGGCTTGAAAAGGTCCTTCAGGGGCCCGGCACAACTTAACCGCGATAACCCGGCCTGGCCGGCAGGCTCGGCCAGGCAGTCACTGATGTTGGCGGTCGGGAAAAGCAGTGCAGCCGGGTTTCAGTCGTGGGCGGGCATGCCCTACACACTCTTTGCCGATGGGGTTCGGGCTGCAAGCGGTGTGATGGACGCCAGTGGCCGGATCGCTGTCGACCACCACGTCACCACCTCCCGTTATCACATCGAACTGGCCAACGGCGTCAGCTACGAGGTGCCGGTGGGCGGCGACTACCTGGGAGAGCCGGGCAATGCCGAACGGGCCAACCAGGGTTTCCACCGCCATGAGCGCCGGCCTCAACCTGACGATACGCCGCGGGACAGCCGTAGCCGGTTCCGCATGGCCTACACCCAACTGAATACTCCAGAAGCGGAGGCTTGAAGATGACCCTGCCCACGATCACAGTCCCGATCGCCACGAGCAAGACCACCTCCTGCCAGCTCAACCTGCCATGGTTCGTGCAGTGCACCGAATACGACCCGGTGCCCGCCACCTTCGAGCCGCTGGTGAACGGCGAGCGCGCCTTTGGCGCGGTTTATGACGCCATCATGACCGCCAAAAACAGCGTGGAAATCATCTGTTGGGGTTTTCAGCCTTCGATGTACTTCAAGCGGGGCGATACCCGTTCGCTGTGCATTGGCGATCTGCTGATCAAGAAAGCCCATGAAGGGGTTCAGGTCCGAATCCTGTGCTGGTACGACACGCTGCGTGTCGCCCAGACTTCGGAGAACCCGACACCCGGCGACAACGTCTCCAATTGGTCTGGCAGATTCAAGCAGAACCGCAACGATGCACAAATCGAATATGACAAGTTGTGGTATCGCCAGGTCCGGCTGGCCTACACGGGCGCCGAAACCGGCCCCATCGAGCTGGGCCAGCGTTTCTTTCGCCTGATGCGATGGGGTAACGATCCCTCTCTGGGCATCAAGAACATCGAATTCGTCACACGCGACTTCGGCTTGCTGGATCGCGCAGAAATTGCCTGGCGGCTGAACTGGAAGGCACTCGACAAGGATCGTGACACGATCAACAAAATCATGAGTTCGGTGGCGATGGTTGCCGAGCCGAGCCACCACCAGAAAATGGTGCTGGTGGACTACGAGCAACCAGAGGTCGCCGTCGGGTTCGTGATGGGGCACAACACACTGGATGCCTATTGGGACGATGATCATCACAGATATGCTCGACACCAGGCGCAGTTCGGGCGCAACGGCGAAACACCCCGGCAGGACATTTCCAGCCGAGTGACCGGGCCGGTGCTTGAATTTTTGAACGACAACTTCTGCACCGCCTGGAAAAAAGAAACCCGCATCGACCTGCTGGGCCCTCGCCAGCACATCGCCGGACAACTGCGCGTGCGCCCAGGCTTTGGCCCTCCCGTCATGGCGCAGATACTCAGGACCCAAAGCCAGGAAGACATCCGCGACATCGAAAAGGTCTACCTGAAGGCCGTCAACAACACGACCCGATTCATCTACATCGAGAACCAGTACTTTCGCTGGCCGCCGCTGGCGGACAAGATCAAGAGCGTCGTGCAAAACCTGCTCAATGGGGGCCGCGATCTTGAAAAAGACGGGCCGGTGTATCTGTTCGTCGTGACCAATTCCTCCAGCGAGGCGATGGGCGATGGCTCCGTCAATACGTTCCGCATGTTGAAGCAGTTGGGCCGTCCGGAGCTGATGCCGGGTGTCGCCAAGGACGAGCGGCGTGACGGTTTGCTGGCCGAACTTGCGCAAGCCAGGCTGGCCGAGCGCCTGGCTTCCATCAATGCACGCATCTTCAAGGATCAACGCGATACCGATCATGACCCGGCGGCGGCCCGGTACTACGAAACCTTGAAAGAAAAGCTGGAGCGCGCACGCGCCAGAGTGGCGCAGCTTGAAAATGAATTTCCCCAGAAGAACCAGTCCGTCATCTCACCCACGGAAATCCCCGGCCTGAAAGTGCACATTTGTACCCTGGTGGCACCTGATTCCCCGCCAGAAAACTGGATGGATGTGTATGTGCACAGCAAGTTGATGATTGTCGATGACGTGTTCACCACGTTGGGTTCCGCGAACATTAATACGCGCAGCATGCAGGTGGACAGTGAGTTGAATATTTGTATTGAGGATCCTGCGGTGACTCGGCCGTTGAGGGAGCATTTGTTTGGGGTGCATACGGGGGGGAGGGTGAAGGGGAATGATATGGCTGAGATATCCGAGATATGGAACTACATTCTTGAAAAAAATGACGAGAGAAGAGTACACGGTTTGCAAAGAAAAACAGAATTTACCCTGAGTTCCCCGATTGCATCATTGGTTGAGTTTTTACAAGAAAGTCCTGTCAGGAGGAATTTGGACTAATTGATGAAAAAAATATTTGTTGTTTTGGTTTTTTGTTTTTTTATCAGCGCTTGTTCAAAAAAGGAAGAAAAGATGCCCGATATGTCGCAGACAGATTTTGCCTATAATAGGCTGGAATTTAAGTGCGCATATGAGCGCGATTCGTTGCCTGTGTTGAATCAGGATGCGGACGTCCTATACCGGTATGGCCTTTACCTGGAAAAGCGTAAAGGACAGAAGGATTACGACGAGATAGCCCGCTATTATCGTATCGCAGCTGCGCACGATCATTACAAGGCCGCGACCAACCTGCAATTTCTATTGTCAACCGGACAAGCCCACTCTCCTAACGCTAGTAAAGAGGTCATCGATCTAGCCGAATACTATGTTGCTCAAGGTATCCCTGGGGCTTATTACGACATGGCGCATTACCTGGAGTTGGGTTATGGCGTCAAACAGGATATTGCCGCGTCCAGAGCGTACTTTCGACGGGCGGCCGATTTGGGGAATCCGGATGCTCAGTATTACATAGGCAGGCTTCTGTCCTATGTACCCAATACGGCCGAAATCATGCTTGCGATGTACAAGTGTGCGATGGAGCAGGGTAATCGATCGGCAGGAAGAAAATACTCAATTTATTCGCAAGGATCAGGTGATTACAAAGACTCCTTGCAAGGCTATCAAATAGCAGTTCGGTATGGTGATGCCGCTAGTGCCAGTCGACTGGCTAGCGCATTCGAGGGCCCCCCAGCGTCCGATGAGCTTTATTACTTGGCACTTGAGCAAGATACCGAACGCGTCGAACGATATAGAAAAATTAACTTATTTCTGCGACGTCACGAACATTTAGGGGCGAATATTCCCGAGCTAGATGACATCGTCCCACTCCCACCTGCAACTCTCCCTCAGTGGGACGGTACGTTCCAATGGAAGCGAGAGCGTGACTCGGCTGTACCCATCATTCCATCAGCAGAGCTGATCGAGAAGCTAAGTGCTGAAAAGGGACTCGATCCGGCCACCGGTTTGCCGCTGCCGACGTCCGCCGGAAATACCTGACCATTGCATTTTGTTTGGCAGTTCGGAGGACGTGAATGGATGATGGGTAAGTTATTAGTTATCGAGTGAAGTTATGCAGGGAAATTTAATAAGTAATCGGGTGGGGGCGAGTAAGCTACTGCTGACAATGTTCAGTTTCTTGATGATCATGGCCTGCTCAAAAAAAGAAGAGCAGATGCCTGATGCTGTGTCGGTGGACTTCGCCTACAGTAGGCTGGGGTTTAACTGTGCATATGAGCGCGATTCATTACCGGCGTTGAACCAGGATGCGGACATCCTGTATCGGTATGGCCTTTACCTGGAAAAGCGTAAAGGGCAGAAGTATTACGACGAGATCGCCCGCTATTATCGTATCGCGGCTGCACACGATCATTACAAGGCCGCGACCAATCTGCAGTTCCTGTTGTCAACCGGACAAGCCCGCTCTCCTGACGCCAGTAAAGAGGTCATTGATCTGGCGGAATATTATGTTGCTCAAGGCATCCCGGGGGCTTATTACGACATGGCGCATTACCTGGAGTTGGGTTATGGCGTCAAACAGGATGTCGTGGCGTCAAGGGCCTATTTTCGGCGAGCGGCTGATTTGGGGAATCCGGACGCGCAATACTATATAGGGAGACTTTTATCTTACGTACCCAATACGGCCGATATCATGCTGGCGATGTACAAGTGCGCGATGGAGCAGGACAATGCCGTAGCGGGAAGAAAATACGCAATTTACTCGAAAGGCTCAGGGCTTTACCAAGAGGCTCTGCACGGTCATCAAACAGCTATCCGAAATGGTAACGTCACTAGCGCGTATAGTCTTGCGAATGCATTTAAAGGACCACCGGCGTCTGATGAACTTTACTATATGGCATTGCAGCAAGATGACGAGCGTGTCAATCGATACAATAAAATTGGTTTTTTCCTGAGTCGACATGAACACCTCGGGGCAAAGATCCCCGATCTGGATGATATCGTCCCGTTCCCTCCTGCGACCCTCCCCGAGTGGGACGGTACCTTCCAATGGAAGCGAGAGCGTGACTCGGCTGTTCCCATCATTCCATCAGCAGAGCTGATCGAAAAACTCAGCGCCGAAAAGGGACTTGATCCCGCCACTGGTTTACCGCTGCCAAAACCCGCCGGGAATACCTGATCATTACCGTCGGAATGCAGTTCGGAGAAAGTGAAGTGATGATGGGTAAGTCATTGGTCATCGAGTGAAGTTATGCCGGGAAAATTAATAAGCAATTTGGTGGGGGCGAGTAAACTGCTACTCGTATTGTTCAGTTTCTTGATGAACATGGCCTGCTCAAAAAAAGAAGAGCAGACGCCTGGTGCCGTGTCGGTGGACTTTGCCTACAGTAGACTGGAGTTTAAGTGTGCATATGAGCGCGATTCATTACCGGCGTTGAATCAGGATGCGGACATCCTCTATCGGTATGGCCTTTACCTGGAAAAGCGTAAAGGGCAGAAGGATTACGACGAGATCGCCCGCTATTATCGTATCGCGGCTGCACACAATCATTACAAGGCCGCGACCAATCTGCAGTTCCTGTTGTCAACCGGACAAGCCCGCTCTCCTAACGCTAGTAAAGAGGTCATCGATCTAGCCGAATACTATGTTGCTCAAGGTATCCCTGGGGCTTATTACGACATGGCGCATTACCTGGAGTTGGGTTATGGCGTCAAACAGGATATTGCCGCGTCCAGAGCGTACTTTCGACGGGCGGCCGATTTGGGGAATCCGGATGCTCAGTATTACATAGGCAGGCTTCTGTCCTATGTACCCAATACGGCCGAAATCATGCTTGCGATGTACAAGTGTGCGATGGAGCAGGGTAATCGTTTGGCGGGAAGAAGTTACGCAAGTTACTCGAAGGTCTTAGGGGCTTACCAAGAGTCGCTCGAAGGTTACCAGTCTGCAACTCGAAGCGGCGACGCAAACAGTGCTGGAAATCTGGCGAGTGCTTTCGAAGGGCCGCCAGCGTCCGATAAACTGTACCACTTAGCTGTACATCAGGATGACGAGCGCGTTGACAGATACAATAGAATCACCGATTTCCTGACTCGACACGAACACCTCGGGGCAAAGATCCCCGATCTGGATGACATCGTTCCACTCCCACCTGCAACTCTCCCTCAGTGGGACGGTACGTTCCAATGGAAACGAGAGCGTGACTCGGCTGTACCCATCATTCCATCAGCAGAACTGATCGAGAAACTCAGCGCCGAAAAGGGACTTGATCCCGCCACCGGCTTGCCGCTGCTGAAGTCCGTCGGGAGCCTCTAATAAATGCTGTCCCGGCACTAACTTCTCGCGATGGCGGGCATGGACCTAAGCATCGACGAACTGACCCAATCCTGCGGCTTGACCCAGGCCGAGGCGGAGTTGATGAGCAAGTTGCACAAGAACTGGTTACCTGTAGGAGCGAGCCTGCTCGCGATGGACGTCAACGAAAACGCGGGCATTCTGAATAAACGCGTCGCACTTGAGTCCATCGCGAGCAGGCTCGCTCCTACAATGGTTCGGAGTCGTTCACAAAATCCGGAGCCACCTCTGCCCCCTGTGAGGGCGGGCTCGAAACTTCAATAATCATCCCCGCGTTCGGTGATGTCCTTCTCCACCATCAACGCATCCGGATCCTGCCCCGCCGGAAACTTCCCCTTCAAGCTCCACGCAAACGCAATAATCTCGGCAATCGTCAGATACAGCTCCTGCGGAATGCTGTCCCCCAGTTCCATGCGCGCCAGCAGCCTCACCAACTCGGCATTTTCGTAGATCGGCACTTCGCAGTCGCGGGCGATTCGCAGGATTTCTTCCGCCAGCTCTTCGTCGCCCTTGGCGGTGAGGGTGGGGGCGTGGGTGCCGTCGTATTTGAGGGCGATGGCCTGGCGTGGGGCGTTGGGGTTTTTCATGCGGTTTCGTCGACCCAGCGTTGTTCGAGGCGGGTTTGCGGGCCTTGGGGTGGTGTGCCGAGGTGGCAGTCCAGGTCACCGACGTTCAGGCCGGCGGAGAGCAGGCGGTCGCGCAGCCCGGCCAGGTTGTTTTCGATCAGGCTGGCGGTGTACGGCCGTTCGGCCCAGAGCTGGCTGGAGAGGCTGCCCTTGATCAGTTGTGCCTGGATTTGCAGCGGCCCCAAGGGCTCCATGGCGAAGGCCAGTTCGACTCGCCACAGCTGTTGCTTGGGTTCGCCTTGTTCGCGACGCTCCTTTGGCTGTTCTTTCTCGGGGGCGTCCTCGCGCTGGAACTTGACCTGCAAGGGCACGATGTCCTGCAGGTTGCGCATAGGGATTTCCATTTGCCAGGTGCTCATCAGTCGTCCATCGGCGGTGACACCGGTTTGTTCCAGGCTCGACAGCTGATGGCTTTGCAGGCGTGAAACCGCAGCGGCGGCCAGGCGTAGCAGGTGTTCGAGGTCGTTTTCGCCTTCGGCACTTTGCAGCAGGCGGTCGGGCAGCGGGAAACCGCCCGGCGACGGTTTGGCACTGACCTGGCCGAGCATGCCCAGGGCGTTGCGAACAAAATTCGGCATGGCCTGGGCCAAGGTGTTGGCGGCGATGATCGCGCCGAGGCTGGTGTTGGCCGGCAAGCCCTGGCTCAACTGCGCAACCAGTTTGAGCAGGTCGCCTTTCATGTCCGGCGCGAGTGTCGGGTTTAGCCCGTTCAGCAGTTTGCTTTCGAGGAACGCACCACTGCTGGCCAGCGCCAGGGCCAGGCCCTTGGGGGTGCTCAGTTGCTGGACATCCGGCAGGCCGGCGAGCAACCGGGCAGCGGCGCTGCGCAGTTCGGCGGAGGTCTGGTCCGAGGGCGCAAGGTTCTGCAGGAGTTTGAGCAAGCCGTCCAGCGAGCCTTGGCGGCTTTGCTGGTCGACCAGTTGCCGGGTGACCGCCAGTTGTTCCTGGCGGCTGCTCAGGGGCACGAATTTCAATGTCTGGCTGTCTTGCACCTGCGCGCTCAACAAGGTGCCGATGCGCAAGGGCTGTGGACTGTCGATGTTCAGGGTGCTGCCGCTCAGTGCGGTGTTGAGCAGGCTCACCATCGAGCGAAACACCATGGGCTGACCGGGGACCTGTGGCAGCACTTGCGAGGTCAGCACCTTGCCTTGCAGCAGGGTGCCAACGGGCAGTTGTGCGGTGTCGAGGCGGGTGAGGGTGGCGACGCTGGAGGCGATGGCCTGTTGCACCGTCACGGCCAGGTTGCCGGCCGAGGGCTGGGTGACGACCAGCGTGGTGCCCTGGGCCAGCGGTTGATTGCCGGTGGTCTGGACCGTGGTCTGACGGCCGCTGTCGAGGGTGACCTTGAGCAGCATCTGGAAAGTCTGATCCGCCTGCTTGAGCGACAACACTTCGGCCTGGGCGGTTTGACCGACGCTGATCAGCCCCTCCACCGGCGTCAGCAACTTGAGCAACTCACCGCTGAGCACCTGCGGGCGCGAGGTCGCCGGGAGGGTCTGCGGTAGCGGGAGGATGTTCATTTCGCCTGTCATACGCGGTCACAACCTGAGGAAAATGCACTCTTTAGAGTAGGGCTTGGCATGTATAATGCCGCGCCGTTGTATCCAAAAATGGCGAAAACTTTGCAATTGTTTGACGCAGCTCTCTAGAACAAGACGTCATTGCATCTATGCTGCATCTCTTTAACGGCCGCGCCAGTGCCGACTTGAACCGTATAAGGCCCGTGAACCCTTGACCAGTCCTGTCCTGCAAACCGTTGCCCTTGCCTGTGAGCGAGACCTTCGGCTGCTCTTCGAAAATCTCGATTTGAGACTGGCCAGTGGCGAAATGATGCAAATCAGTGGCCCCAACGGCAGTGGCAAGACCAGCCTGTTGCGCCTGCTCTCGGGGCTGATGCAGCCGACCGCCGGTCAGGTGCTGCTCAACGGTCAGCCGCTGAACGAGCAACGCGGCGAACTGGCGCGCAACCTGCTGTGGATCGGCCACGCGGCCGGGATCAAGGATTTGCTGACACCGGAAGAGAATCTGAGCTGGCTGTGTGCCTTGCATCATCCAGCGACCCATGAGGCGATCTGGCAGGCGCTGGCGGCGGTCGGGCTGCGCGGATTCGAGGATGTGCCTTGCCACACCCTGTCTGCCGGTCAACAGCGCCGCGTCGCGCTGGCACGCCTGTACCTGGACAGCCCTGCGTTGTGGATCCTCGATGAACCCTTTACCGCCCTCGACAAGCAGGGCGTGGCGCAACTCGAAGAACACCTGGCCGGCCACTGCGAACGCGGCGGCATGGTGGTATTGACCACTCACCACACGCTGAGCCGGATGCCGGCCGGTTATCGCGACATCGATCTGGGGAGCTGGGCCGTATGAGTGTGTTCGGCCTGTTGGTCGCCCGCGAGGCGCGTCTGCTGTTCCGCCGTCCGGCGGAGCTGGCCAATCCGCTGGTGTTCTTTGCCATCGTCGTTTCGCTGTTCCCGCTGGCGGTCGGACCCGAGTCTCAATTGTTGCAAACCTTGTCTCCGGGGTTGGTCTGGGTGGCAGCACTTTTATCGGTCCTGCTCTCGCTGGACGGGCTTTTCCGCAGTGATTTCGAAGACGGATCCCTTGAACAGTGGGTCCTTTCGCCGCACCCCCTGGCTCTTCTGGTTTTGGCCAAAGTGCTGGCACACTGGGCTTTTTCCGGGCTGGCACTGGTTTTGCTGGCGCCCTTGCTGGCGCTGATGCTCGGTTTGCCTGCCGCCTGTCTGCCGGTGTTGCTGCTTTCGTTGCTGCTCGGTACACCGGTACTGAGCCTGCTCGGTGCAGTGGGTGCGGCGCTGACGGTCGGCTTGAAGCGCGGTGGCCTGTTGCTGGCCCTGCTGATTCTGCCGTTGTACATCCCGGTATTGATCCTTGGCAGTGGTGCCTTGCAGGCAGCCTTGCAGGGAATGCCGGCGACCGGTTATCTCCTGTGGCTTGGTAGCCTGACCGCCCTGGCGATAACCCTGACACCCTTTGCAATAGCTGCTGGCCTGAAGATCAGCGTCGGCGAATAATGAGGTCTGGTTAAAAAATGACCAGTAAAGACCCTGGCTCTTCAAAGAAAAGAGCAACCGTGATGGAAACAGTATGAACTGGACGTGGTTTCACAAGCTCGGCTCGCCCAAATGGTTTTACGGCATCAGCGGCAAAATGCTGCCCTGGCTGAGCGTCGCGGCGTTGCTGCTGATCAGCGTTGGCGTGGTCTGGGGCCTGGCCTTTGCGCCGCCTGACTATCAGCAGGGCAACAGCTTCCGCATCATCTATATCCACGTTCCGGCCGCCATGCTGGCGCAGTCCATCTACGTGATGCTGGCGGTGTGCGGCATCGTCGGGCTGGTGTGGAAGATGAAACTGGCCGACGTCGCCCTGCAGTGCGCGGCGCCCATCGGTGCGTGGATGACTGCCGTGGCGCTGGTCACCGGCGCGATCTGGGGCAAGCCGACCTGGGGCTCGTGGTGGGTCTGGGATGCACGCCTGACGTCCATGCTTATCCTGCTTTTCCTGTACTTCGGTCTCATTGCGCTGGGCAACGCGATCAGCAATCGTGACAGCGCGGCCAAGGCCTGTGCGGTGCTGGCGATTGTCGGCGTGATCAACATCCCGATCATCAAGTACTCGGTGGAGTGGTGGAACACCCTGCACCAGGGCGCGACGTTCACCCTCACCGAAAAACCGGCAATGCCTGCCGAGATGTGGCTGCCTTTGCTGCTGACGGCGCTGGGTTTCTACTGTTTCTTCGGCGCGGTGCTGTTGCTGCGCATGCGCCTTGAAGTGCTCAAGCGTGAAGCCCGGGCCAGTTGGGTCAAGGCCGAAGTGGAAAACAGCCTGGAGGTCGCTCGATGAGTTTTGCTTCATTCGGCGACTTCATCGCCATGGGTCATCATGGCCTGTATGTCTGGTCAGCCTATGGCATCTGCCTGGCGGTATTGGCCCTCAACGTGGCGGCGCCGATCCTGGCCCGCAAGCGGTATCTGCAACAAGAGGCGCGTCGTTTGCGCCGGGAGAACGGCAAGTGAATCCGCTGCGCAAAAAGCGTCTTATCATCATTCTCGCGATCCTGGTCGGGGTCGGCGCTGCCGTCGGCCTGGCCCTGAGCGCCCTGCAGCAGAACATCAACCTGTTTTACACACCGACCCAGATCGCCAACGGCGAAGCCCCCCATGACACGCGCATCCGCGCTGGTGGCATGGTCGAGGCCGGTTCCTTGCAACGTTCCGGCGACTCGCTGGACGTGAAGTTCGTCGTCACCGACTTCAACAAATCCGTGACCATCACCTATCGCGGCATCCTTCCGGACCTGTTCCGCGAAGGGCAGGGCATCGTCGCCCTGGGCAAGCTCAATGCCGATGGCGTGGTGGTGGCCGATGAAGTGCTGGCCAAGCACGACGAGAAGTACATGCCGCCGGAAGTGACCAAGGCGTTGAAAGACAGCGGTCAATCGGCTCCAACGCCCGCGAAGGAGGGTTGATCCATGACATCCGGCATCTTTATTCCCGAGCTTGGCCATCTGGCGATGATCCTGGCCCTGTGCTTCGCCCTGGCCCAGGCCGTGGTGCCGCTGTTCGGTGCCTGGCGCGGTGACCGCCTGTGGATGAGCCTGGCCCAGCCGGCCGCCTGGGGGCAGTTCAGCTTTCTGCTGTTTGCCTTCGGTTGCCTGACCTACGCCTTCATGGTCGATGACTTCTCCGTGGCCTATGTGGCCAACAACTCCAACAGCGCCTTGCCGTGGTACTACAAGTTCAGCGCGGTGTGGGGTGCCCACGAAGGGTCCCTGCTGTTGTGGGCCTTGATTCTCGGTGGCTGGACCTTCGCGGTGTCGGTGTTCTCCCGGCAGTTGCCACAGGTCATGCTGGCCCGCGTGCTAGCGGTGATGGGCATGATCAGCACCGGTTTCCTGCTGTTCCTGATCATGACCTCCAACCCGTTCAAACGCATCCTGCCGCAAATGCCCAGCGACGGTGCCGACCTCAACCCCTTGCTGCAAGACATCGGCCTGATCGTGCACCCGCCGATGCTGTACATGGGCTACGTCGGTTTCTCGGTGGCCTTCGCCTTCGCCATCGCCGCGCTGATGGGCGGTCGCCTGGATGCCGCGTGGGCGCGCTGGTCGCGTCCGTGGACGATCGTGGCCTGGGCCTTCCTCGGCATCGGCATCACCCTCGGCTCCTGGTGGGCGTACTACGAGCTCGGCTGGGGCGGCTGGTGGTTCTGGGACCCAGTGGAAAACGCCTCCTTCATGCCATGGCTGGTGGGTACCGCGCTGATTCACTCGCTGGCGGTCACGGAAAAACGTGGCGTGTTCAAGAGCTGGACGGTGTTGCTGGCCATTGCTGCGTTCTCGTTGAGCCTGCTGGGTACTTTCCTCGTGCGCTCCGGTGTGTTGACCTCGGTGCACGCCTTTGCCTCCGATCCGGAACGCGGCGTGTTCATCCTGATTTTCCTGCTGTTCGTGGTCGGCGGTTCATTGACGCTGTTCGCCCTGCGCGCGCCGGTGGTCAAGAGCCAGGTCGGCTTCAACCTCTGGTCCCGGGAAACCCTGCTGCTGGGCAACAACCTGGTGCTGGTGGTGGCCGCCTCGATGATTCTGCTCGGCACCTTGTACCCACTGATTCTCGATGCCATGACCGGCGCCAAGCTGTCGGTCGGCCCGCCGTACTTCAACGCGCTGTTCATTCCGTTGATGGCGTTGTTGATGGTGGTGATGGCGGTCGGCGTGATCGTGCGCTGGAAAGACACCCCGGTGAAATGGCTGCTGAGCATGCTGACGCCGGTATTGCTCGGCAGTGCAGCCATGGCCGTGGTGGCTGGCGTCGCGTACGGCGACTTCAACTGGGCAGTGCTCGCGACCTTCATGCTCGCCGCCTGGGTGCTGTTGGCCGGTGCGCGTGACATTGTCGACAAGACCCGCCACAAAGGCCTGATCAAAGGCCTGCCCACCCTGACCCGCAGCTACTGGGGCATGCAGATCGCACACCTCGGCATTGCCGTGTGTGCGCTGGGTGTCGTGCTGTCGAGCCAGAACAGTGCCGAGCGCGACCTGCGCCTGGCGCCGGGCGAGTCCATGGACCTGGCCGGATATCACTTCATCTTCGAAGGCGCCAAGCACTTCGAAGGCCCGAACTTCACGTCCGACAAGGGCACCGTCCGGGTGATCCGCAACGGTAAGGAAATCAGCGTGCTGCATCCGGAAAAACGCCTGTACACCGTGCAGAACTCGGTGATGACCGAAGCGGGCATCGACGCCGGTTTCACCCGCGACCTCTATGTCGCCCTCGGTGAACCGCTGGGTAACGGCGCCTGGGCTGTGCGCGTACACGTCAAACCGTTCGTGCGCTGGATCTGGTTCGGTGGTTTGCTGACAGGTGCAGGTGGCTTGCTGGCGGCGCTGGATCGGCGTTATCGGGTCAAGGTCAAAAGCCGCGTGCGCGAAGCACTGGGCCTGTCGGGAGCCACTGCATGAAGCGTTGGTTGATGTTGTTGCCACTGGCGATTTTTCTGGTGGTTGCCGTGTTTCTCTACCGTGGGTTGTACCTGGATCCGGCCGAGTTGCCTTCGGCCATGATCAACAAGCCGTTCCCGGAGTTTTCCCTGCCGGCGGTGCAGGGCGACAAGACCCTGACCCGTGCCGACATTCTGGGCAAGCCGGCGCTGGTCAACGTCTGGGGCACCTGGTGCATTTCCTGCCGGGTCGAGCACCCGGTGCTGAACAAGCTGGCCCAGCAGGGCGTGGTGATCTACGGCATCAACTACAAGGACGTCAACGCTGATGCCTTGAAGTGGCTGACGGACTTCCACAACCCGTATGTACTGGACATCCGTGACGACGAAGGCTCGCTGGGCCTGAATCTCGGTGTGTACGGCGCGCCGGAGACCTTCTTCATCGACGCCAAGGGCATCATCCGGGACAAGTTCGTCGGGGTGATCGACGAGCAGGTCTGGCGCGAAAAACTGGCGGGCAAGTACCAGGCGCTGGTCGACGAGGCCAAGCCATGAAGCGCTGGATTGCTGCCGCTGTCCTGGGCTTGAGTATGGCCGGTGTGGCTCACGCGGCCATCGACACCTATGAGTTTGCCAAGGAAGGTGACCGCGAGCGTTTCCGCGAGCTGACCAAGGAGCTGCGTTGCCCCAAGTGCCAGAACCAGGACATTGCCGATTCCAACGCACCGATTGCCGCCGACCTGCGCAAAGAGATTTTCCGCATGCTCGGCGAAGGCAAGGACAACCAGCAGATCATCGACTTCATGGTCGACCGCTACGGTGATTTCGTCCGCTACAAACCTGCGTTGAACGCCAAGACTGCCTTGCTCTGGTTCGGCCCTGCCGGCCTGCTGCTGGGGGGTGTCGTGATCATCGCGGTGATCGTCCGTCGTCGTCGCGTGCAACGCGCCGGCACCCCGGGCTCGCTGTCTGCCGAGGAGCGCTCGCGCCTCGACCACCTGTTGGATAAAACCAAGAATGATTGATTTCTGGCTCGCTGCAGGTCTGCTGCTTCTGGTTGCCCTGAGTTTTCTGTTGATCCCGGTGCTGCGCAGCCGTCGTGCCCAGCGTGAAGAGGATCGTACCGCCTTGAACGTCGCGCTTTATCAGGAGCGCGTGGCTGAGTTGCAGACTCAGCAGGAAGAGGGCGTGCTCGATGCGGCGCAAATGGACGCCGGTCGCGCCGAAGCCGCCCGTGAGTTGCTGGCGGACACCGAAGGCGTCGACGCGCCGCGAGTGTCGCGACTGGGCAAACCCTTGCCATTGCTGGCGGCGGTTCTGGTGCCGGTGCTGGGCCTGGGGCTGTACATGCATTACGGCGCCAGCGACAAGGTCGAACTGACCCGCGAATTTTCCCAGGCACCCAAGTCGATGGAAGAGATGACCCAACGCCTGGAGCGCGTGGTCGCCGCTCAACCGGATTCCGCCGAAGGCATGTACTTCCTCGGTCGCACCTACATGGCGCAGGATCGCCCGGCGGACGCGGCGAAGATGTTCGAGCGCACGGTGAACCTGGCCGGTCGTCAGCCCGAACTGCTCGGTCAATGGGCTCAGGCCCAGTACTTCGCCGATGGCAAGAAGTGGTCGGACAAGGTCCAGGCCCTGACCGACGAAGCGCTCAAGGCCGATCCGAAAGAAGTCACCAGCCTCGGCCTGCTCGGCATTGCTGCGTTTGAAGGCGAGCGTTATCAGGACGCCATCGATTACTGGAATCGCCTGTTGGCGCAGTTGCCGCCGGACGACCCGTCCCGGGAGGCGCTGCAAGGCGGGATCACCCGGGCCACGGAGAAACTGGTGGCCAGTGGTGGCAAGGTTGCGCAAGCACCGGCGGCCAAGACCGCGGCGTTGCTCAAGGTCAGCGTCGATCTGGCTGCGGAGCTCAAAACCAAGGTTCAGCCTGGCGACAGCGTGTTCATCTTCGCCCGTGCGGTCTCCGGTCCGCCGGCCCCGCTGGCGGTCAAGCGCATGACCGTGGCCGACCTGCCGGTGACCGTCGAGCTGAGTGATGCCGACGCGATGATGCCGCAATTGAAACTGTCGAACTTCCCTGAAGTCCAACTGGTTGCGCGCATTTCCCGTGCCGGCAAACCGACCGCCGGCGAGTGGATCGGTCGCAGCCAGCCTTTGGCCAGCAGCACCACCGCGCCGCAAACACTGACCATCGACAGCCCGGACAAATAACAGGAAAACGCTACCATGACCGCCATCGCTCGTATTGCCCTGCTCAGCGTCGTTTTGGGGTTAAGCGCTTGTGCGGTCCAGCGACCACCGGAGCAAACGGCTCCGCCGCCGATACCGCCGTCGCAGCCCAGCCCTACGCCATCGACGTCGCCGGTACCGAGCAAGCCGTCTGTTCCGGTAAAACCCTCCAAGCCGCTGCCACGCACGTCTGCCAGCTTTGCGCCACCACCGGGGGGCAATAGCCATTGGGATCCGAAGCTTGGGGTTTATGTGCTGGATGATCAGCCCAATACGTTTTATCGCCAGCGTACCTATTACCGCTGGGATAACGGCTGGAGCCGGTCGATCAGTCCGAAGGGGCCGTGGGAGGAGACTGATATTCACGGTGTACCGGGTGGGCTGGGACGGCAATTCGGGCAGTAATGCACTAAGGCGACCTTCGGGTCGCTTTTTTGTGCCTGCCGAATGTGATTGCCGGGCTGATGCTGAACCCCTGTGGGAGCTGGCTTGCCAGCGATGGCGGCCTGACAGCCGACCGGTCTTTTGTTGACTGAGTACATATCCGTTTTTTAGGTAACGGCGGTTGGCGGTTTCGCCCTTACGGCGACTCACTTTTTTACAAGCGCCTAAAAAAGTAAGCAAAAAACGCTCGCCCCTTACGTACGGCCCCTCGCTGAGGCTCGGGGTTCCTTCGCTGCGGTATTCATCCGGGGGCATTGCCCTCCGGTCGGCTTCGCTTCGACCTACATGCAATGAGTTCGACTGCGTCGAACGGCGCTGCGCGCCCATCCCCGGATGAACACCTCCGCTCAGCCTGCCGAGGGGGCGGGTGGATCAAGAGCGGCAGGCGAGCTAACGCTCGGCCTGTTGAGTGGTGGGGTTGTACGCGGGCGGCCCTATGGCCGACCAATCTCTTTCGGCTAAACACACGCCCCCTGTAGGAGCTGCCGAAGGCTGCGATCTTTTGATCTTGATCTTCCGCCTCTTCGACATGGTCAAAAACCAAAATAAAAAGATCGCAGGGTATGACTCACCCACATAGGTAACAAAACAGTTCAAGCACATAGGTAACAGTTTTTAACCGGCACTGGTCGAACACCCTGAGCCTATACCGTGATCGGGTGGAAAACCTGCTGGTGCAACGGGTGCAGGTGATGGATCATTCGCCGGGCCAGCGGGCTGATCGGGTGCAGGCGCAGTCAGGATGGTTTGCCGGTGGTCCAGCAAGTGTGGCGACAAATGAAGAGGGTGTTTTGATGGCGGGCAGGTTGATCTATCTCATCGGGCCTTCAGGTTCGGGCAAGGACAGCCTGCTGGATGCCGCACGAACGCGGTTGGCCGAACGCGGCTGCCGTATCGTTCGGCGGGTCATTACCCGCTCGGCCGAAGCCGTGGGCGAGGCGGCGCTGGGTGTCAGTGCGCAGCAGTTTGCGGATATGGTAGCTCAGGGCGCGTTTGCCCTGAGCTGGCACGCCAATGGGTTGTCCTATGGCATCCCGCGGGAAATCGACGATTGGCTGGCCGCCGGCCTGGATGTACTGGTCAATGGTTCGCGGGGGCATTTGCAGGCAACCCGCCTGCGCTATCCGAATGTGCTGGTGCTGTTGCTGACTGTGGATCAAGCCGTGTTGCGTCAACGCCTGCTGGGACGCGGGCGTGAGTCGCCGATCGAGATCGATCAGCGCTTGGCGCGCAATGTGCGATTCAACGAGCGGCTGCTGGCAGAAGACTCGGCCGTACATCTGCTCGACAACTCCGGGCCGCTGGAGTCTACGGTCGAACACTTGCTGGCCTGTATTGACGAGCAATCCCCATGTGCCTGACGTTGCAGTGCATCGTCGAGTTACAGCCGAAGCCGCCGGTGTTGACCCGTGTTGGGCACACCCTGGATGCGTGGTTGACATCGTGGTGATTTTCAAAGCATTGCCCGGAAACTGTTCAATGCCTTGACCGACTGAACCAGGCCTTGACGTAACAATAGATCGAGATAAGTGTCAGTGTTCATCGGTGGGGCCTTCAGTTGCTTGCGCTGTCGTTGTGCCGCGGCGACCACTGCTGCCGGATCCAGGTCGAAAAGGTCATTGACGAACTCGTCGGGGTGCTGGGCCTCGATGCCATAAGGTTGCAACGCGGTGCGGGGGAAGTCTTTCTGGTTGAAGGTGACAATGACGCTGGCGTTGCAACGAATGGCAGCCGCCAGGACATGTCGGTCATCCGCGTCGGGCAGCGTCAGTCCTTGTATCAAAGCTTCGTACCCCGACACGCAGGCGTCGGGAATCGCCAGATCCATTAGCTCGCAGGTGCGATTCAATTGCGTGGCGTTGAGATCCGGGCGGTTTTTCAGCAGATTGCGTTTCCATTCATCGTGTATTGCCACGGACCATTTCGCCCTGAAAAGCCCGGAGAGCGCGAGCCACATCAGAAAGTCTCTCAAGGGCGCGGGGTAAAGCACGCAAGCGTCATATACAGCGGTAAATGAAGAGTGCCTCACTCGTATCCTGTCCTTAACGCCTGTGCCTGCTCGGCGAGAAGCAGCATTGCCTGCTCGCTGGCGGTGTCGCGCCGGTTTTTATAGTCCATCAAGTCGGCAAAGCGCACACGTCGGTGCTTGCCGGTTTTGTGGTAGGACAGTTCGCCGGATTCGAGCAGTTTGATCAGGTGTGGACGTGAGACATTGAGCAGGTCTGCCGCTTCTTGCGTAGTCAGTTCAGCGTGAACCGGGACTACTTTCACAGCGTTACCGGCTGCGAGTTCCGCCAGAATATCGACTAGCAAACGGAGAGCCGAGGTGGGCAGTTCGATGTTATGCGCTTCGTTCTGCTCATCGAATATCTGGATGTGCTGAGTTTCGAACCGTGTGGCGAGATAGGCAGCCAGGGTGCGTTGCCCCTCGATCGCGGCCTGTATTTCGTGTTTCGCGGGCAAATTGATTGGCGGATGAATGACGGTCGACATGACGGCTTCCAATTTCAGAATAATCGATCTCAGCAGGCTATTCGAATTAATCGAAAATCGCAATAAACGAAACGCCTGGCTTTCAAACCTCGTTCTTCAACAACTCCTGCACATACTCCACAAACGCCCGAGCCTTGGCGCTGGCCATCCTGCCTGTAGGGAACACCGCCCACAGGTCCTGGTTCGGCAATGCCCAGTCCTTCATCACTTCCCGGACCGAACCGTCGGCCAGTTCTGGCGCAAACATCCATTGCGAAGCCATGGTCAGTCCTTGATGGGCCAGCACGGCTTCACGCAGGCCTTCGGCGGCGTTGACACGGATCCGGCCGCTGACGATCACCGATTGCTTCTCGCCGGCCTTGTTGAATTGCCAATTGGCGCCGTCACCGAGGGTGTAGACGATTGCCTGATGCTTGCACAGGTCGGCGGGGCAGGTGGGGTCGCCGTGTTTTTCGAAGTACGCCGGTGTACCCAGTACCATGCGCCGGCATTCGGCGATCCTGCGCGCGGTCAGGCCCGAGTCGCTCAACGCGCCCATGCGCAGGGCGATATCGACGCCTTCTTCCACCAGATTGACATTGCGATCGTCGAGCATCAGGTCGATGTTCAGCTTCGGGTGTTGCTCCAGGAAGGGGCCCAGGTGCGGAACGATGTGCAGCCGGCCGAAGGTGACCGCCGCGCAGATACGCAGGTTGCCACTCAGCCCGCTGGCACAACCCCGTGCGGCGTTGTCGGCCTCGTCGGCTTCTTCGATGGCACGCTTGGCCCGCTCGAAAAAGGCCAGCCCGGCTTCGGTGGGCGTCAGGCTGCGAGTCGAGCGCAGCAACAACCGCACCGCCAGACGCGATTCGAGTTGCGCGATGGTTTTCGACACGGCCGGCTGGCCGATGTTCAGGCGTCGTGCCGCGGCGGAAAACGAGCCGGTTTCCACCACGTAGACGAAGGTTTCCATTGCGCCGAGGCGGTCCATTGAGGGTCCTTGTGCAAAATCTTGAGGATGTCGCAAGTCAATGGTTTCAAGCCGTCGCCAACGATGCCTTCGGCGAAACACTCAAGAACCGCAACAACGCCAGCAGCGGAAATGCGCTGCCGACGATCACGATCCACAGCCAGCCGCCCTGTTCGTACACTGCGCTGGCTACCGAAGAACCGAAGGCGCCGCCGATGAAGATGCTGGTCATGTAGAGCGCATTCAGGCGGCTGCGGCTTTTGCCGTCGAGTGCGTAGACCGCACGCTGGCCGAGGACCATGTTCATCTGCACGCAGAAGTCCAGCACTACGCCGGTCACGGCCAGGCCGATGACACTGTAGGCCGGATGAATGAACGCCGGCATAAAACTCAGGCTGGCGAACAGCAGGGCCAGCAACGACGCGATGCGGGTGTGGCCGGCATCGGCCAGGCGTCCGGCGATCGGGGCGGCGATGGCGCCGATAGCCCCGACCAGGGCGAAAATCGCGATTTCGCTTTGCGACAAACCGTGATTGCGCGCCAGCTCCAGCGGCACGGCGGTCCAGAACAGGCTGAACGTGGCAAACATGCAGCCCTGGTAAAACGCCCGCTGACGCAGCACCGGTTGCTTGCGCAACAGCGTCCACAGCGAGCCCAGCAACTGGCCATAGGATGCGCTGTGATCGGGCTCACGCTTGGGAATGGTCACGGCCAGCACGATGCTGATGGCTGCCATCAACACGGCGGCAATCACAAACATCGCGCGCCAGCCGAAGTGGTCGGCCACCACGCTGGACACTGGCCGGGCCAGCAGAATGCCGAGCAGCAAACCGCCCATGATCCCGCCCACCACACGGCCACGGGTTTCCTCCGGCGCCAGGTGTGCGGCCAGTGGAATCAGGATCTGCACCGAAACCGAGCTGAACCCCACCAACAGCGAAATCAGCAAGAACAGGTTCGGCTGATCGGTGAACGCCGCACCCAGCAGGCTGGCAATCGCCACCAGGGTGGTGATGATCATCAACCGGCGGTTCTCCAGCAGATCCCCCAGCGGCACCAGGAAAAACAGCCCCAGCGCATAGCCGATCTGGGTCAGGGAAACGATGAGGCTGGCCATGGTGTTGGTCAGGCCGATGTCCGGGGCGATCAGGCCGATGATCGGCTGGGCGTAGTAGATGTTGGCGACAATGGCGCCGCAGCAGAAAGCGAACAGCAGCACCATGCTTCGGGTCATTGTCGCGGTGCCGTGGGGCACCTGGGTCGCTGGGTTCATAACGGTCTCGCTGTACGGAAAGGAATGCGCGCAGGCTAACGGGCTGACTGAAACGGCGGAAGCGGGATTGGAGTGATAGCTATCATTCCATTGCGGAATGACTGACGGACGCGTGTGTCGTCCGCCGAATGGCCTTGCGTCAGAAGATCGAAGGTCAATGATACATTCACTTACATCTTGTTCGATAGCGTGCTTATGTTCTCTCTGCACGTCCCGTAGCCGACACATGGCAACCGGCCATCTGAAGAAAAGCCCGCGCAGCCCCGGCAGCTAGAATCTACTGGGGGGATCACTTCAATGTGTCCTTACAAGCGGGAGTATCACGATGAAAATCGTATCTTCGCTGGCGTTAGTGGTAGCGGTCGGTTGGATCTCTGGGTGCTCGACAGTGCCTGACAGTCAGGTCACCAGCGTTCCCCTGAATGCTACATCCGATAATCCCGGGAATATTGCCCGGTTGATCATGATGCCCGGTGACAACGCAACAACGTTCTGGGTTGAGGTCAGCGGCGAGGGCATAGGCAGCACATTGCCGGGTCGGTTGACGGCCTACATCTATCCGGGAAGCTGTGGGAACCTGGGTTCGAAACCAGCCTATGACATGAATGAAGGTCCAAATGCCCGGTTCTATTCGCAAGCGTCGAACCAGCGCTTCTGGAAAAGCGCGCCGGTCGCCGTCGAGACCCTTCGAGCCGGCGGCTACGCCTTGGTGGTACGTCAAAGCCTGGTCGATGGTCACCAGGCTATTTTTTGCGGCAATTTGAGCTAGAAGTGCACCCTTGTAGGAGCTGCTGCAGGCTGCGATCTTTTGATCCTGGTTTTTTAACATCAAGATCAAAAGATCGCAGCCTGCGGCAGCTCCTACAGTCGTTCGGGGTGTTCACAAAAAAGGCGACCTGTGCAGGTCGCCTTGTTCATTGCCGGGCAGAGATCATTTACCGCTGTAGATCTGGTCGAAAATCCCGCCATCGTTGAAGTGTGTCTTCTGCACGGTACGCCAGTCACCGAAGGTCTTCTCGACGGACAGGAAGTCCACTTTCGGGAAACGGTCGGTGTACTTGGCCAGCACGGCCGGGTCACGCGGGCGCAGGTAATTGGCGGCAGCGATCTCCTGGCCTTGCGGCGACCACAGGTACTTCAGGTATTCCTCGGCGGCGGCGCGGGTGCCTTTCTTGTCGACGGTTTTGTCGACCACCGACACCGGTGGCTCGGCTTCGGCGGAAACGCTTGGGTAGATGACTTCGAACTGATCACGGCCGAACTCGCGGGCGATCATTTCCGCTTCGTTCTCGAAGGTCACCAGCACGTCGCCGATCTGGTTGGTCATGAAGGTGGTGGTGGCGGCGCGGCCACCGGTATCGAGAACCGGCGCTTGCTTGAACAGCTTGCCGACGAAGTCCTTGGCCTTGTTCTCGTCACCGCCGTTTTTCAGCACGTAGCCCCAGGCCGAGAGGTAGGTGTAGCGACCGTTCCCCGAAGTCTTCGGGTTCGGCACGATGACTTGCACGCCATCCTTGAGCAGGTCCGGCCAGTCTTTCAGGGCTTTCGGGTTGCCCTTGCGCACGATGAACACGGTGGCCGAGGTGAACGGCGCGCTGTTGTTCGGCAGGCGCGTGACCCAGTTTTCCGGGACCAGTTTGCCGTTGTCCGCCAGGGCATTGATGTCGGTGGCCATGTTCATGGTGATGACATCCGCCGGCAGGCCGTCGATCACCGAGCGTGCCTGTTTGCTGGAGCCGCCGAAGGACATCTGCAGGGTGATGTTTTCGTTGTGCTCGGCTTGCCAGTGTTTCTGGAACGCAGTGTTGTAGTCCTTGTAGAAATCGCGCATCACGTCGTAGGAAACGTTGAGCAGCGTCGGTGCAGCCTGGGCGATGTTGCCCAGGGCCAGGCCAGCGGCGAGAAGCGAGGCGCCAAAGAGTTTTTTCACTGCGAATTCCTTGTTCTATGTTGTAGGCGCTGCCGAAGGCTGCGATCTTTTGATCTTGCTTTTAAACAACGAAAAATCAAAAGATCGCAGCCTGCGGCAGCTCCTCCGGGTTATTTGTTGGTTTCAGAGCACGCGACTATAGCCGGGGTCGTTTAGTCCTTTAAAGATTAAAAAGCTCTTTGCTTATTCCAGTTTTTTGAACAGTACATTGCCGCAACGGGAGCAGAATGCAGCACCGTGTTCGTGGCTGTTTTTCTTGCACACCGGGCAGTCGTGTTGAAGTTGATCGCCGCGCATGGCGTTGGCCAGTTCAGCAGTGAAAATCCCGGTTGGCACGGCGATGATCGAGTAACCGGTGATCATCACCAGCGACGAAATCACCTGGCCCAGCGGCGTCTTCGGCACGATGTCGCCGAAGCCCACGGTGGTCAGGGTCACGATAGCCCAATAGATGCCTTTGGGAATGCTGGTGAAGCCATGTTCCGGGCCTTCGATCACATACATCAGCGTGCCGAACACCGTCACCAGTGTGCAGACGCTGACCAGGAACACCACGATTTTCTGCTTGCTGCCGCGTAGCGCCGACATCAGGTAGTTGGCTTGCTTGAGATAAGGGCTGAGCTTGAGCACGCGGAAGATCCGCAGCATGCGGATGATCCGGATTATCAGCAGATACTGCGCATCGGCGTAATACAGCGCGAGGATGCCGGGCACGATGGCCAGCAGGTCCACCAGTCCGTAAAAACTGAAGGCGTAGCGCAGGGGTTTGGGCGAACAGTACAGGCGCAGGATGTACTCGCCGAGGAAGACCGCCGTGAAGCCCCACTCGATATAGGCGAGTACATCGGCGTAGTTGCGGTGAACGCTGTCGATGCTGTCGAGCATCACGATCACCAGGCTGGCGAGGATGATCAACAGCAGGATGCCGTCGAAGCGCCGACCCGCCTGGGTGTCGGTCTGGAAAATCATGACGTAAAGGTCTTCACGCCAGTGTTTGTTGCTGTCCATGGATAACGCCTGACTCGATGATCAGCGCAGCCTAGGTTGATTCTCCCCGGTAGCGCAAGGCGCGCTTTCGACTGTGGCTTTGCCGAGCACCTGAACAACCGAGCGGATCAGCCAGCAGGCAAGAATGAACGGCGCGGTCAGCGTGGGCAGGCCGATGGCGGCAAACACCGGCGTCAGCAACAGCGCCAGGCCGATGCCGACCAGCGGCAGCCACGGTTGGCGACGTTGCGAGCTGAAGGCGAGGGCGGCGAGTACGGCGTTGTAGCCGCCGAGGCCCAGCAGTGCGGTGTAGAAGTCGTGCTGCAGCAGGCTCCAGCCCATGCCCGCACCAGACGCCAACAACGCCCAGCAGAAGGCGCGGCGATCAGCGATCAGCAAGCCGGCGGCAATCATCGCACCGGCCAGCGGATGACCGAGGAACATCACCTGGCCGATGCCTTTGAAAGGGGCGGCGAGCATGTTCAGGGTGCTGACCTCGATCAAATGCGCCTCTGTCGAGGGCGTGGCGAAGCACAGCAGCAACCAGCTCAGCACCACGAATGGGGTGGTGTAGGCGGGGAGGTATTGGCTGAACCGGACGCGCTTGAGCCACTGCTGGGTGAACATCGCGCTCAGGCCACCGGCGGCCAGAATCAGCGGCGGCATCATCGCCGACCAGGGGAAGTACAGGCTCAGCAACAGACCGAGCAGAACGCCGTTGTAGCTGAACAACCCGGCCTGACGGTCAGCCTTGGCGTAGTTGCGACGTTGCGCGGTGAGCAACCCGGCGACACCGCCGAGCAAGGCGCCGCCGAGCAAGGCGGGCGCAGTGAACAGGATTGCCAGGAGGCACAGCAGGCCACACAACGGATTACGCTGGAGAAAGATCTGGCTGAAGCCGTTGAGCAAGGCTTCGGCCCAGTCGGGGCAGTGGGTGTTGAAATGGTTGGCAGGCATGGCAGTTCTGAAAGTCAGTGAAACCGAGTTGCCTGCATCGCGAGCAAGCTCGCTCCCACACTGAATCTTTGTTCAGTCTTGGTTTTGTAAACGACACAAAACCAATGTGGGAGCGAGCTTGCTCGCGATGAGGCCGGCACAGGCGCTAGATCAATGTCTCGATACGCAAAGAGTTAGTCGATCCCGGCTGCCCAAAGGGCACACCGGCGGTGATCAATAAGGTGTCGCCACGCTGCGCCATGCCTTGGGCCTGGGCTATCTCCAGCGCTGTGGAGCAGACTTCATCGACCTGGCGCAGGCGATCGTTGACCACCGAGTGCACACCCCAGGCCACGCTCAGGCGACGGGCGGTCTGCAGGTTCGGCGTCAGGTTGAGGATCGGCACGGTCGGCCGCTCCCGCGCCGCACGCAGGCTCGACGCGCCGGATTCGCTGTAATTGACCAGCACCGCCACCGGCAGCACGTTGCTGATACGGCGAATGGCGCAGCTGATCGCGTCGGAAACGGTGGCCTCGGCTTTCGGTCGGCTGACGTCGAGTTGAGTCTGGTAGTCCGGACCGTTTTCCACCTGGCGGATGATCTTGCTCATCATCTGCACGGCTTCGAGCGGGTATTCGCCGGACGCGGTTTCCGCCGACAGCATCACCGCATCCGCACCTTCGGCCACGGCGTTGGCCACGTCTGTGACTTCAGCGCGGGTAGGCGCTGGCGAGAAGCGCATCGACTCCAGCATCTGCGTGGCCACCACCACCGGTTTGCCGAGCTGGCGGCAGGTGCTGATGATGTTCTTCTGGATCTGCGGCACGCTTTCGGCCGGCACTTCCACGCCCAGGTCACCCCGGGCGACCATGATCGCATCGCTCAATTCGGCGATCTCGCGCAGTTGTTCGACAGCCGAGGGCTTTTCGATCTTGGCCATCAGGAAGGCCTTGTCGCCGATCAGGCTGCGGGCTTCGCGGATGTCGTCGGGACGTTGCACGAACGACAGCGCGACCCAGTCCACGCCCAGCTCCAGACCGAAGGTCAAGTCGCGGCGATCCTTGGCGGTCAGCGGGCTCAGGTCGAGCACCGCTTGCGGCACGTTCACGCCTTTGCGGTCCGACAGTTCGCCGCCATTGAGCACGGTGGTGTCGATGGCGTCGGCGTATTTGGTCACGACCCGCAGGCGCAACTTGCCGTCGTCCAGCAGCAGGTCCATGCCCGGCTCCAGCGCGGCGATGATTTCCGGGTGGGGCAGGTTGACCCGGCGCTCATCGCCCGGCGTGGCGTCGAGGTCCAGGCGCAAGGCCTGGCCGCGTACCAGTTGCACCTTGCCTTCGGCGAACTTGCCGACCCGCAGTTTCGGGCCTTGCAGGTCCATCAGGATGCCCAATGGATAATTCAGTTGGCGCTCGACTTCACGAATCCACTGGAAACGCTGAGCGTGGTCGGCGTGATTGCCATGGCTGAAGTTCAGGCGGAAGATGTTGACCCCGGCCAGCACCAGCTCACGGATGTCGTCGATGCCGTCGATGGCCGGACCGAGCGTGGCGAGGATTTTGACCTTTTTGTCAGGCGTCATGTTTAGTGCTCTCAAGGATCAGAATGGCGCGGAAGTCGTTGACGTTGGTTCGCGTCGGCTCGGTGACGATCAGGGCGTCGAGCGCCTCGAAATAGCCGTAGCCATTGTTGTTGTCCAACTCGTCGCTGGCGCTCAGGCCCTTTGCGGCGGCGCGGGTGTAGCTGTCCGGGGTCATGATTGCGCCGGCGTTGTCTTCCGAGCCGTCGATGCCGTCGGTGTCACCGGCCAGTGCGTAGACGCCGGGCAGGCCTTTGAGGCTGTCGGTCAGGCTCAGCAGGAACTCGGCGTTGCGCCCGCCACGGCCATTGCCGCGCACGGTGACGGTGGTTTCGCCGCCCGAGAGAATCACGCAGGGCGCCGCCAGCGGCTGACCGTGCAGGACGATCTGTCGCGCGATGCCGGCGTGGACCTTCGCCACCTCGCGGGATTCGCCTTCGAGGTCGCCGAGGATCAGCGGGCTGAACCCGGCCTGACGGCATTTCACCGCCGCCGCTTCAAGGGATTGCTGCGGACGGGCGATCAATTGGAAGTGACTGCGTGCCAGGCTCGGGTCGCCGGGTTTGACGGTTTCCGATTCGGGGCTTTGCAGCCAGGTGCGCACCGAAGCCGGAACCTCGATGCCATAACGCTTGAGGATCGCCAGGGCTTCGGCCGAGGTGCTCGGGTCGGCCACGGTAGGGCCGGAGGCGATGACCGTGGCGAGGTCGCCCGGTACATCGGAAATCGCATAGGTGTAGACAGTGGCCGGCCAGCAGGCCTTCCCGAGGCGGCCGCCCTTGATCGCCGAGAGGTGCTTGCGCACACAGTTCATCTCGCCGATGGTCGCGCCGGACTTGAGCAGGGCTTTGTTGATCGACTGCTTGTCGGCCAGGGTGATGCCTTCGGCCGGCAGTGCCAGCAGGGCAGAGCCACCGCCGGAAAGCAGGAAGATCACGCGGTCGGATTCGTTGAGGTCGTTGACCAGTTCCAGCACGCGCTTGGCCACGGCCAGGCCGGCAGCGTCCGGTACCGGGTGCGCGGCTTCGACCACTTCGATTTTTTCGCAAGGCGCGCCGTGACCGTAACGGGTCACCACCAGGCCTGACACTTCACCCTGCCAGCAACGCTCGACCACCTGGGCCATGGCGGCTGCGGCTTTGCCGGCGCCGATGACGATCACGCGACCGCTGCGGTCGGCAGGCAGATGGGCTTCGAGGACTTGTTGCGGATGCGCCGCGTCGATGGCTGTGGCAAACAGCTCGCGCAGCAATTGTTGCGGATCGACCGACATGGCGGGCTCCCGGAATTCTTGTTATTTGAATGGGCAACTCGGTCCAGTGTGGGAGCGGGCCCTGTGGCGAGGGGGCTTGCCCCCGTTTGAGTGCGTAGCACTCACAAGATCTTCGGTGTATCAGAGATTTTGGGGCTGCTACGCAGCCCAACGGGGGCAAGCCCCCTCGCCACAGGCCCGCTCCCACATGGGGATGGGGCAGGACTTACTTCTTGTCGCGAATCGAGAAGTTCGCCATGTGTTCCAGACCCTTGATCAGCGCCGAGTGATCCCAGTTGCTGCCACCGATGGCCGCGCAGGTGCTGAACACTTGCTGGGTGTTGGCGGTGTTCGGCAGGTTGATGTTCAGCTCCTTGGCGCCTTGCAGGGCCAGGTTCAGGTCCTTCTGGTGCAGGCTGATGCGGAAGCCAGGATCGAAGGTGCCCTTGATCATGCGCTCGCCGTGCACTTCGAGGATCTTCGAGGAAGCGAAACCGCCCATCAGCGCTTCACGCACCTTGGCTGGGTCGGCGCCGTTTTTCGAAGCGAACAGCAGGGCTTCGGCCACCGCCTGGATGTTCAGGGCCACGATGATCTGGTTGGCCACCTTGGCGGTTTGACCGTCGCCGTTGCCACCGACCAGAGTGATGTTCTTGCCCATGGCCTGGAACAGCGGCAGGGCGCGTTCGAAGGCGTCGGCATCGCCGCCGACCATGATGCTCAGGGTCGCCGCCTTGGCGCCGACTTCACCACCGGAGACCGGGGCGTCGAGGTATTGCGCGCCTTTTTCGTTGATCTTCGCGGCGAAAGCCTTGGTGGCGGTCGGCGAGATCGAGCTCATGTCGATCACCACTTTGCCTTTGCCCACGCCAGCAGCGATACCGTCGGCACGGAACAGCACGTCGTCGACCTGCGGGGTATCCGGCACCATGACGATGATGAACTCGGCTTCCTGGGCGACTTCTTTCGGGTTCGCCAGAGCAACGGCGCCAGCGGCGACCAGGTCGGCAGGGGCGGCGTCGTGGTGCGCCGACAGGAACAGGCTGTGACCGGCTTTCTGCAGGTTCAACGCCATTGGGTGGCCCATGATGCCGGTGCCGATAAATCCGATTTTAGCCATGAGAAAATCCTCTTGTTTTTGTTGCTGCTTCAAGCAAATAGGGGAGTGCTGCTTTTATGTGGGAGCGAGCTTGCTCGCGATGGGGCCATAACATTCAGCATTGAAGTTGACTGTCCCACCGCTATCGCGAGCAAGCTCGCTCCCACAGGGATTTGTGTTAGATCGCGTTATGGGTTTTGAGCCAGCCCAGGCCCGCTTCCGTGGTGGTCAGCGGCTTGTATTCGCAACCGACCCAGCCCTGATACCCGATACGGTCCAGGTGTTCGAACAGGAAGCGGTAGTTGATTTCACCGGTGCCTGGTTCGTTGCGCCCCGGGTTGTCCGCGAGCTGCACGTGGTTGATCTCGCCCAAGTGCGATTGCAGGGTGCGGGCCAGGTCGCCTTCCATGATTTGCATGTGGTAGATGTCGTATTGCAGGAACAGGTTGGCGCTGCCGACCTGCTCGCGAATCGACAGGGCTTGCGCCGTGTTGTTCAGGTAGAAGCCTGGAATGTCACGGGTGTTGATCGCTTCCATCACCAGCTTGATGCCCGCCGCTTGCAGCTTGTCGGCCGCGTACTTGAGGTTGGCGACGAAGGTTTTCTCCACGGTGGCATCGTCAAAGCCCTGCGGCCGGATACCGGCCAGGCAGTTGACCTGGGTGTTGCCCAGCACTTGCGCATAAGCGATGGCCAGGTCGACACCGGCACGGAACTCTTCAACCCGGTCCGGCAGGCACGCGATACCGCGCTCGCCCTTGGCCCAGTCACCGGCCGGCAGGTTGAACAGCACTTGGGTCAGACCGTTGGCGTCGAGCTTGGCCTTGATTTCGGCGGAGCTGAAGTCGTACGGGAACAGGTATTCAACACCACTGAAGCCGGCTTTGGCGGCCGCTTCGAAGCGGGCAAGAAAGTCCTGTTCGGTGAACAGCATGGACAGGTTGGCTGCGAAACGCGGCATGGTGGTCTCCCGTATATGTATGAGGTCCCTTGTGGGAGTGGGCTTGCTCGCGAAGGCGGAGTGTCAGTCGACATCAACTGTGAATGTCAGACCGCTTTCGCGAGCAAGCCCGCTCCCACAGGGGGAGCGGTCAGCAGTTAGTCCAGCAGCGAAATCGCAGTCGGTGCGTCGTCGCCGACCAGCGCCAGGTCTTCGAATTCGTTGACGGCGTTGATCTCTGTACCCATGGAAATGTTGGTCACGCGCTCCAGGATGATCTCGACGATCACCGGAACCTTGAACTCCTCGATCAGTTCCTGGGCCTTGCGCAGGGCAGGCTGGATCTGAGCCGGTTCAAACACACGCAGTGCCTTGCAGCCCAGGCCTTCGGCCACCGCGACGTGGTCGACACCGTAGCCGTTGAGTTCCGGCGCGTTCAGGTTGTCGAAGGACAGCTGAACGCAGTAGTCCATGTCGAAACCGCGCTGTGCCTGGCGGATCAGGCCCAGGTACGAGTTGTTCACCACGACATGGATGTACGGCAGCTTGAACTGCGCGCCCACCGCCAATTCCTCGATCATGAACTGGAAGTCATAGTCACCCGACAGGGCCACGACTTTACGGTTCGGATCAGCCTTGACCACGCCCAGCGCTGCCGGAATGGTCCAGCCCAGAGGGCCTGCCTGACCGCAGTTGATCCAGTGACGCGGCTTGTAGACGTGCAGGAACTGCGCGCCGGCAATCTGCGACAGACCGATGGTGCTGACGTAGCAGGTGTCCTTGCCGAACACCTGGTTCATTTCTTCGTAAACGCGTTGCGGCTTGACCGGCACGTTGTCGAAGTGAGTCTTGCGCTGCAGGCTGGCTTTACGCTGCTGGCAGTCTTGCAGCCAGGCGCTGCGGTTCTTCAGCTTGCCGGCGGCTTGCCATTCGCGAGCGACTTCGATGAACACGGTCAGTGCGGCAGCGGCGTCGGACACGATGCCCAGGTCCGGGGTGAACACGCGGCCGATCTGAGTGCCTTCGATATCGACGTGGATGAACTTGCGGCCTTCAGTGTAGACGTCGACCGAACCGGTGTGACGGTTGGCCCAACGGTTACCGATGCCCAGCACCACGTCCGACTTGAGCATGGTCGCGTTGCCGTAGCGGTGCGAGGTCTGCAAGCCCACCATGCCCACCATCAGCGGGTGATCGTCCGGGATGGTGCCCCAGCCCATCAAGGTCGGGATCACTGGAATGCCAGTCAGCTCGGCGAACTCCACCAGCAGGTCGCTGGCATCGGCGTTGATGATGCCGCCACCGGCCACCAGCAATGGACGTTCGGCCTGATCCAGCAAGGCCAAGGCCTTCTCGACTTGAACGCGGCTGGCGGTCGGCTTGGCCAGCGGCAGTGGCTGGTAAGCGTCGATGTCGAATTCGATTTCCGCCATTTGAACGTCGAACGGCAGGTCGATCAGCACCGGGCCTGGACGGCCGGAGCGCATTTCATAGAAGGCTTTCTGGAACGCGTAAGGCACCTGGCCCGGTTCCAGAACGGTGGTTGCCCACTTGGTGACTGGCTTGACGATGCTGGTGATGTCGACAGCCTGGAAGTCTTCCTTGTGCATACGGGCGCGGGGTGCCTGCCCTGTGATGCAGAGGATTGGAATCGAGTCGGCCGAGGCGCTGTAGAGCCCGGTGACCATGTCGGTGCCGGCAGGGCCGGAAGTACCGATGCACACGCCGATGTTGCCGGCCTTGGTGCGGGTGTAGCCCTCGGCCATGTGCGAGGCGCCTTCAACGTGGCGAGCGAGTACGTGATCGATGCCGCCGACCTTTTGCAGGGCGGAGTACAGCGGGTTGATGGCGGCACCCGGGATGCCAAAAGCGGTATCGACCCCTTCACGGCGCATCACCAGAACGGCGGCTTCGATTGCTCTCATTTTGCTCATGGTTTTGTGCCTCTTTACGTTTTGTAATTGTATACAAGTGGCTTTGCGCAGAGTGTATTCACGGTGGACGGCGCAGGTCAATCCATTTTCTCAAGCGCTTGTTTCATTCGTCGGAAGCCCTTTCTACTGTGGCTTTTCGTCGCATGTGGCGCCTTTCGAGAATTATTGTATACAAAAAAATAATTCATTGTGTTCTATTTGTTGCATCGGGCTGCGGCACAAAACCGCAGCCCCACGACTTTCCCTATAACAAAATGAGGACGGCACCATGAGCGCTTTAACCTTGAAAGTCGCAGTCAACCTGGTCAACGAGGCTATTACCGCCGGGCGTGCAATCGCCGCGGCGCCCTTGACCATCGCGGTACTGGATGCCGGCGGGCATCTGATCACCCTGCAACGCGAAGACGGCGCCAGCCTGCTGCGCCCGCACGTCGCCATCGGTAAAGCCTGGGGCGCCATTGCGCTGGGCAAGGGGTCACGCCTGCTGGCGCTGGACGCCCAGCAACGCCCGGCGTTTATCGCCGCGTTGAACAGCCTGGGGCAGGGCAGCGTCGTGCCGGCACCGGGTGGTGTGCTGGTGCGGGATCAGGAGGGGAACGTGCTGGGGGCGGTGGGGATCAGCGGCGATCTGTCGGATGTCGACGAGCAGTGCGCGATCACTGCCATCGAGGCGTTGGGGTTGGTGGCGGATGCGGGGGTGGCGGCTTGATCTGTAGCGCCTGATCAATCGCCTTCGCGAGCAGGCTCGCTCCCACAAGGGGCGGTGGCGGACACAAAATGTCTGATCACCGCAATATCACTGTGGGAGCGAGCCTGCTCGCGAAGGCATTCTTTCAGTCACATTCAGCTAAAAGTCTGCATTACCCTCGAGCAATTGCGGGGCTAGCCTTTTCATGACTTCATCATGAGAGTGGAAAGGGAATGCCCAAGTTGTCTGCCTCACATCGCCTGCGTATCGGCCGTTACGCAGAACAAAACCGTATCTACCTATTGACTGCCAATACCTTCGAACGCCGACCTGTCTTCAAGAATTTCACCTTGGGCAGATTGGTCGTTGACCAATTTCGCAATGCTCAGGCGCAAGGTTGTGCCAAGTCATTGGCTTGGGTCGTCATGCCTGACCATTTTCATTGGTTGGTTGAGTTGCAGCGGGGTTCGCTCAGTGGATTGATGCAAAGGACCAAGTCGCTAAGCACCAAGGCAGTCAATCGGTCCGTCGGCCGGAAGATCTGCCTTTGGCAACAGGGTTATCACGACCGAGCACTGAGGCAAGATGAGGATTTGGTGAAGATGGCGCGGTATGTTGTGGCCAACCCGTTGCGGGCAGGGCTGGTCGAGAAGCTGGGCGACTATCCACTGTGGGATGCTGTTTGGGTTTGAGCTGAAACCGTGGTGCCGCTATTCGCGAGCAGGCTCGCTCCCACAGCGGATCTCCAGTGCTCACAAAACCCTTGTGGGAGCGAGCCTGCTCGCGAAGGCCGCGCTACGGTCTACCGCTCCGGCTCACACCCCTTGAGCACCAACCGGATAATCGTCTGCGCCGCCGCTTCGTAATCTTCTTCATCCAGCCTGGCCTTGCCGGTGATGGCGGTGATCTGCCAGTCGAAGTCGGCGTAGGTCTGGGTGGCGGCCCAGATGCTGAACATCAGGTGGTTGGGGTCGATGGGGGCGATTTGTCCGCGGTCGATCCAGGTCTGGATGCACTCGATGTTGTGTTTGGCCTGGCCATTGAGCTGTTCGACCAGATCGCTGCTCAGGTGGGGCGCGCCGTGCATGATTTCGCTGGCGAACACCTTGGAGGCGAAAGGCAGGTCGCGGGAGATGCGGATTTTCGAGCGAATGTAGCCGCTGAGCACTTCACCGGGTTCGCCGTCCGGATTGAACGGTGTCGAAGCCTGCAGGATCGGTTCGATGATGCTTTCCAGGACCTCGCGGTAGAGGTTTTCCTTGGATTTGAAGTAGTAGTAGACGTTGGGCTTGGGCAATCCCGCCTTGGCTGCGATGTCGCTGGTTTTGGTCGCAGCGAAGCCTTTGTCGGCGAACTCCTCACTGGCGGCACGCAGGATCAATTGTTTGTTGCGCTCGCGGATAGTGCTCATAAACCCGGTGATTCCTTGCCTGTTCTGGCGGTTGCGCATGGTATCACCGGCCTCGCGCGGCGCTCAAGAATGCACCGCAGCCCGTGATGCCGCGCTATGCTGCTGCGCATTCATTGCAGAAGGAAACCCGATTCATGGCAGGAAGCAGTTTGCTGGTACTGATCGACGACATCGCGGCCGTGCTGGATGACGTCTCACTGATGACCCAAATGGCCGCCAAGAAAACGGCCGGCGTACTCGGTGACGACCTGGCACTCAATGCCCAGCAAGTCAGCGGCGTGCGGGCCGAGCGGGAAATCCCGGTGGTCTGGGCGGTCGCCAAGGGGTCGTTCATCAATAAACTGATCCTGGTGCCGTCGGCATTGGCGATCAGTGCGTTCATTCCGTGGCTGGTCACACCGCTGTTGATGGTCGGCGGCGCCTATCTGTGCTTCGAAGGCTTTGAAAAACTCGCCCACAAGTTCCTGCACAGCAAGGCTGAAGACGCCGTCGAGCATGCGCAGCTGGTCGAGGCGGTGGCCGATCCTGCCACTGACCTGGTGGCGTTCGAGAAGGACAAGATCAAAGGCGCGATCCGCACCGACTTCATTCTTTCGGCGGAAATCATCGCCATCACCCTCGGCACCGTGGCCGGTGCTCCGTTGACCCAGCAGATCATCGTGCTTTCGGGCATTGCCATTGTCATGACGGTCGGTGTGTACGGATTGGTGGCGGGTATCGTCAAGCTCGACGACCTTGGCCTGTGGTTGACCCAGAAACCCGGGCAGATGGCGAAAAGCATCGGCGGCGGGATTCTGCGTGCGGCACCCTACATGATGAAGAGCCTGTCGGTGATCGGCACGGCGGCGATGTTCCTGGTCGGCGGCGGGATTCTCACGCACGGTGTGCCGGTGGTGCATCACTGGATCGAAAGTGTCGGTGCGGCGGCGGGTGGCGGCGGATTTATCGTGCCGGTGCTGCTCAATGGCGTGGCGGGGATTGTGGCGGGTGCGGTGGTGTTGGTTGGGGTTATGGTTGTCAGCAAGATCTGGAAAGCGCTGAAAGGCTGAAGACAACGCTAAACAAATGTGGGAGCGAGCTTGCTCGCGATGGCGGTGTAACAGTCAACATCAATGTTGAATGTAACGACCTCATCGCGAGCAAGCTCGCTCCCACAGTGTTTTTCGGCTGCCGGGTTTACTCGGCGATCTGCAACTTGCGTGCTTCGGTGTACACGTAACGCACTTTCTCGTACTCGAACGGTGAGTTCATCTGGCCATAGCGGAAGCTGGTCTGGTTGCGCTTGTCGATGCCGCGCAGGATCAAGACTTCCGGATGGTTGGAGCTGACCTCGGCCACGTTGAGGAAGTTGATCGCATTCTCGGCCGTGTAATCCACCAGCAGGCCGCCGGTATCACGCAGGTTCGACGGACCGAGGATCGGCAGCACGAAGTAAGCGCCGCCCGGCACGCCGTAGAAGCCCAGCGTCTGGCCGAAGTCCTCGCTCTGGCGCGGCAGGCCCATGGCGGTGGCCGGGTCCCATAGGCCGGCGATGCCGATGGTGGTGTTGAGCAGCAGGCGTCCGGTGGTTTCCAGCGAGCGCTGGCCCTTGAGTTGCAGCAGGCTGTTCAACAGGTTCGGCACGTCGCCGAGGTTGTTGAAGAAGTTGCTGACGCCGGTGCGCAGGAAGCTCGGGGTGACATAGCGATAGCCATTGACCACTGGCAGGAACACCCATTGGTCAAAGCGGTAGTTGAAGTGATAGACGCGCCGGTTCCACTCTTCCAGCGGATCGTAGACGGCCAGTGCACCGAGCGTCGAACGCTCGAACTCGCGCTGATCCAGGCCCGGGTTGAATTTGAGTTTGCTCAATGGTTCCTTGTAGCCGTCACTGTCGACGACTACGGGGGCGTTGGCTTTGCTGTTGTCTGCATGGGCGACGCCTGCACAGAGTAACGCTGCGAAAAGCAGGAGAAATTTAGCCACGGAAGAACTCCAGCATGGCGTCGCTGTTGACGCGGTAGTTAATGTTGCCGCAGTGGCCCCCGTACGGGTAAACGGTCAGGCGGTCACCGAAGGTCTTGCGCAGGAAGCCCAGGTCGCCAGGGCCGAGGATCACGTCGTCGGCGTTGTGCATGACGGCGATTTTCGGGCTTTCGTGCAGATAGTCCTTCAGTGCATACAGGCTGACCTGGTCAATCAGTTGCAGCAGGCTGCCGCCATCGGTGCGGGCGCGCCACATAGGGATGACTTGTTCGGTGATGTAGCAGTCGAAGTCGCATTGCAACGCACGCTTGAGGAATGGCGTGAGTGTGGTGCCCTCGGTGATCGGGAACTTGGGCGGGGTGATCAGGCCGCGACGGTTGACCAGGTCCGAAGTGAAGGCAATGTCCGCCGCCGAAAAGCGGAACGAGGTGCCGATCAGCATGGCCATCTGTTCGTTGGTCAGGTGCTGCTTGGACTGCTGGAAGTCGTAGAGCAGGGCGTCATTGAGGTCGATGTAGCCTTTCTGCTGGAAGTAGCGGGTCAGTTTGTTCAGTACCAGTTCATAGAACGTGGTGCTGTTGTTGATGCCCTTGACCTCGGTCTGGACCAGCTTGTCGAGGTTGGTGATCGAGGTGTAGAGGTTGACCGGCGGGTTGAGCAGCAGGACTTTCTTGAAGTTGAAGCTGCGGCGGGTTTCGTCCAGGTGCGCGACGAAAGCGGCATCCAGTGCCCCCAGGCTATACCCGGTCAGGTAGTAATCGGTGACGGGCACTTTCGGGTTCTGTGCCCGCACGGCCTGCATCACCCGGTACAGATCTTCGGCATCTTCCTTGGATACGCCCGGCGTGGCGAAGCGCGAGGCGGCGCTCATGAAGTCATAGCTGGTGGGCGATGACAACTGCACCACGTGGTAGCCGGCTTTGTAATAGAGCTTCTTCAGGTATTCGTTCAGGGTACTGTCATAGCGCGCACCGGTGCCGGCGATCAGGAAAATCAGCGGCGCGGCGTGATCCTGCGTGGCAATGCGGTAGTCGAGTTTCTTGACCGCCCAGAAATTGTCCGGCAATTCGAACGCCCGTTCCGGACGCAAGGTGACGCTGCGCACTGTCTGATCGATGTCATCGTCCAGGGGTAGCTCCGGACGCAGGTCCGGCGGCGTGGTCGCAATGGTCGCCTCGAACGGGTTGGTCAGGGGGTAGCCATAACTGGTGGCGTCAACGTCGACCGCCAGTGCGGACGCACTCAATATAAGGCCGCCAAACAGGGCGGCGAAGCGCAAGGAACGGAGCATGACTAAATCCCTTAGGAGAAGGTGCCAAATGAATTTCGCAGGCTATGACCACCGGATTTGCGCCAAAGTGCCAACCCTCGGCACCAAACAGGCCTGATTTCGAAGTTATAGTAGCTGGACGATACACTTTGCAGCGATTGAATGCCCAGTTAACAGTTGTTATCGCTTGCGAAACGCTTAAGGGCGATTAAGCTGGCCGCCGTTTTTCGCCAATTGGAGTGTTTCATGTCCCGCCACCTGCCCGTGATCCTGCTGCTTGTTTTGCTGCCTGTTTGGCTGGCCGCCAGTTATGGCGCGCGTTATGGCTTCATGGAGGATGCGCAGTGGGTCGGCATTTGCGTGGATGAGGCGAGCCGCTGGGAATGCCAGGTGCGTTCGAACCTGGGGCTGATGATTCACTTCGGGGTTCTGGGCTGGGCTGCGCTGGGCACGGCGATCATCGGCTTTATCGTGCCGGGGCGGGCAGGCTGGTGGCTGGCGGTGCTGGCGCTGGTGTTGGGGTTTCCGGCGCTGGCGTTGTACAACACCACGCTGGCGGTGTTTGCGGTGGTGATTGCGGGGTTGCGGTTGGTCAGGGCTTCCCGCAGCGCCTGATAGTCCGCTATCGCGAGCAAGCTCGCTCCCACAGTGGATCTTCAGTGAACACAAAATCCGTGTGCGACAAAGATCAATTGTGGGAGCGAGCTTGCTCGCGATGAGGCCAGTCGGGTCAATGCAACATCAAGCTGTGCGAACCCGCAAGCAGCGCCACAACGCCGCCACCATCAACACACTCACCAGCGCCCAGCCCCAGGCCTGCTGGTTCTGTAAACCTTCACGAAACAGTTGCGGCGCGATGCCGGCGCCAATGATGAAGGTCAGCAGGGCGATTTCCCGGCGCGGCACGTTCACCGGACGGCACAGATACACCATCGCCGGCACGATGAACGCGACACTCGGGAAGCTGCGATAACGCGGATCGAAAGCCAGTTCCAGCATCATCACGGCCGCCGAGAAACCTGCCGTTGCAACCAGCCAGCCAGCACGGCGCTCCAGTAAATCGAATGCCTGCCCGCGCCACCCGTCACGCGGGCTCAGCGTCAGTGCCGCATGGGCCAGCACCAGCAGATTCAGCACGGTCAGCAACCCGACCCACAGCCATTCACTGGTGAAGCGAGTGGTGACGCGTGCCAGGTCGCCCCAGGCGCCAATCGAGCAAGCGGCCAATGCGCCGAGCAGTGGCAGTACCAGCGCCGCGCGCGTCGTGCGAACCCGGCCACCAAGCAGCAGGGTGCCGATAAAGATCAGGCCGCCCACTGCCAGCCATTGCGACCAGTACGGGACGTTTGTCACTGGCCCGGCCAGTATGCCCTTGTCCTGGCGATCGGCATCGAACAGTCCCCAGTAGCCGCCGACCGCGCCTTCACTGGCGCGCTTCCATGGTTGGTCGAAGGCTTCGATCAGGTTGTAATGCCAGCCTTGCTGCTCGGCCATGGCGACAAAACCACGAATGAATTTGGCTTCATTGACCCGGCTCGGCAGGGCGGTTTCGCGCTGGCGGCCTTCGCTCGGCCAGCCGGTTTCGCCGATCAGTACGTCCTTGGGTGCGAATTTGTTGCCGAACACCTGACGCACTTCGGCCACATGTTGCAGGGCGGCGTCGATGTTCGAAGGATCGTCTTCCCAGTACGGCAGCAAATGGATGGTCAGGAAGTCCACGGCAGGGGCAATTTCAGGGTGCTTGAGCCAGAACTCCCAGACGTCGGCATAGGTGACGGGCTGTTTGACCTGGCTCTTGACCTTGTTGATCAGCTTCGCCAATTGCGCCCCGGTGACTTCCTTGCGCAGCAGGGTTTCGTTGCCGACGATCACTGCGCTCACCACATCCGGGTTGGCGTTGGCCGAAGCGATCAGCAGGTCGACTTCTTTTTCCGTGTCCACCGGGTTGCTGTTGACCCAGGCGCCGATCATCAACTTCAGACCGTGCTTGCGTGCAAGGTCCGGCAGGGCTTCAAGGCCGGTCATGGAATAGGTGCGGATGCACTCGAAACGGGTCGCCAGCAACGCGAGGTCGGCGTCCATGCGCTCGGGGCGCAGCTTGAAGGGTTGGTCGAACGGCGATTGGTCCTTGTCGAACGGCGTATAGGACGCGCATTGCAGCTTGTGCGTGGCGCTGGCCGCGTCCGGCAGGATCACCGGTTTGCCGAGGCCGTACCAGAAGCCGCCAAGGGCGAACAGCCCGAGCAGGCAAGCGAATAGATAAGCAGCAAAAGGGAAGCGGTATGTCGCGGACATGGTCAGGCCGTGTGGGAGCAAAGCGGCGCATGTTACCTGCATTTACCGCATGCTTGGTGGCCTGCATGATTTTGACATGCAAAGTTCGGGCGGTTTGGCAGGCGCGTTTGCCGTGGTCAGGATTAATGGCTTTCTGATGTCGTTTCTCGATGCCTTGAGGTCGCTGGCAGAGCAGGTCGCGATGAGCGTCAGGTTGATCATCGAAGGCGTCAGTACTCCGCTGATGTCGGGACGAGTTTGCTGTGAGGCGTGATGGGGGCGCTGTGCACCATAACAATACGTTTAAGCGACTCGGCATCCGTCGAGCGCAGCACTTTCGGGGAAGTAACGATGAAGATGCGACGACTCTTGGGCGCAGGTGCCGCTTTGGTGCTGGCGATCAGCTCTACCGTGGCCAGTGCCGCTGGAAAGGAAGTGACGCTCGGTTACGTAGACGGCTGGTCGGACAGTGTTGCCACGACCAACGTGGCCGCCGAAGTGATCAGGCAGAAACTCGGTTATGACGTGAAGCTGCAAGCCGTTGCCACCGGGATCATGTGGCAGGGCGTGGCGACCGGTAAACTCGACGCCATGCTGTCGGCCTGGCTGCCGGTGACCCACGGCGAATACTGGACGAAGAACAAGGATCAGGTCGTGGATTACGGCCCGAACTTCAAGGACGCAAAAATCGGATTGATCGTGCCGGAGTACGTCAAGGCCAAGTCGATCGAGGACCTGAAAACCGACGACACCTTCAAGAATCGCATCGTCGGCATCGACGCCGGTTCAGGCGTGATGCTCAAGACCGACCAGGCAATCAAGGACTACGACCTGACCGGTTATCAACTCAAGGCCAGTTCCGGCGCCGGCATGATTGCCGAGCTGACCCGTGCCGAGAAGAAAAACGAATCCATCGCCGTCACCGGCTGGGTACCGCACTGGATGTTCGCCAAGTGGAAACTGCGCTTCCTCGAAGACCCGAAAGGCGTGTATGGCGCGGCAGAAACCGTGAACAACATCGGCAGCAAAGGGCTTGAGGCCAAGGCACCGGAAGTGGCCAAGTTCCTGAAGAACTTCCAGTGGGAATCGAAGGATGAAATCGGCCAGGTGATGCTGGCGATTCAGGACGGCGCCAAACCTGAAGCCGCGGCGAAGGACTGGGTCGCCAAACACCCTGAGCGCGTGGCTGACTGGACCAAGTAATAACAAAGAGCACGCTTGACCCTGTGGGAGCGAGCCTGCTCGCGAAGCGTTCTGTCAGTTGACTGAGTTGTCGGCTGATCAGACGCCTTCGCGAGCAGGCTCGCTCCCACAGTTGTTTGGTGCATGCTGGAAATTGGCGAATCTGTCATGTGGTTCTAAGACTAAGGTCGTCTGGAACCTGCCCCGCAGCCGCATAGAGTGGATACCGTTCCAATTCAATCTGTGCTGCGAGGATAAAAACAATGAACGACAGCATTTACCTCTCGATTCAAAACAGCCCGCGTTTCAAGGAGCTGGTCAGCAAGAGGGAGCGATTCGCCTGGATTCTTTCGGCGATCATGCTAGGGCTTTACTCCGGATTCATTCTTCTGATTGCTTATGGGCCGCAGGTGCTGGGGGCGAAAATCAACCCTGAGTCCTCGATTACCTGGGGCATACCGAT
Organism: Pseudomonas sp. PDM27; assembly: GCF_019219205.1. Taxonomy (NCBI): domain Bacteria; kingdom Pseudomonadati; phylum Pseudomonadota; class Gammaproteobacteria; order Pseudomonadales; family Pseudomonadaceae; genus Pseudomonas; species Pseudomonas sp. PDM27. The sequence continues at coordinate 59,241 of NZ_JAHUWF010000008.1, forward strand.
TGGCGTCGGGCTGATCGTCTCGGCCTTCATCCTGACCGGTATCTACGTACGGCGCGCCAATGGCGAGTTTGACGACCTGAACAATGCGATTCTCAAGGAGGCTCAGCAATGATCCGGCGTCTACTGGCTCTATTGAGCATCGCAGCTTTTGCACCGGGCGCCTGGGCGGCTGACGCCCTGACCGGTGCCGTGCAGAAGCAACCGCTTAACGTGTCGGCAATCGTGATGTTTGTCGCTTTCGTCGGTGCCACCCTGTGCATCACCTACTGGGCTTCCAAGCGTAATAATTCGGCAGCCGACTACTACGCCGCTGGCGGCAAGATCACCGGGTTCCAGAACGGCCTGGCGATTGCCGGTGACTACATGTCGGCCGCTTCCTTCCTGGGTATTTCCGCGCTGGTGTTCGCTTCAGGCTACGACGGGCTGATCTATTCGATCGGTTTCCTGGTGGGCTGGCCGATCATTCTGTTCCTGATCGCCGAGCGCCTGCGTAACCTGGGCAAGTACACCTTTGCCGACGTGGCGTCCTACCGCCTCGGGCAAACCCAGATCCGTTCGCTGTCCGCCTGCGGTTCGCTGGTGGTGGTGGCGTTCTACCTGATCGCCCAGATGGTCGGTGCGGGCAAGCTGATCCAGCTGTTGTTCGGCCTCGACTACCACGTCGCGGTGATCCTGGTGGGCGTGCTGATGTGCCTTTATGTGCTGTTCGGCGGCATGCTGGCGACCACCTGGGTGCAAATCATCAAGGCTGTCCTGCTGCTGTCCGGCGCTTCCTTCATGGCGCTGATGGTGATGAAGCACGTCAACTTCGACTTCAACATGCTGTTTTCCGAGGCGATCAAGGTTCACCCTAAAGGTGAAGCGATCATGAGCCCGGGCGGTCTGGTGAAGGATCCGGTCTCGGCGTTCTCCCTCGGGCTGGCACTGATGTTCGGTACCGCGGGTCTGCCGCACATCCTGATGCGTTTCTTCACCGTGAGTGATGCAAAGGAAGCTCGCAAGAGTGTGCTGTACGCAACCGGCTTCATTGGCTACTTCTACATCCTGACCTTCATCATCGGTTTCGGCGCGATCCTGCTGGTTAGCACCAACCCGGCCTTCAAAGACGCGGCAGGCGCGTTGCTCGGCGGTAACAACATGGCGGCGGTGCACCTGGCCAATGCGGTCGGTGGCAGCATCTTCCTGGGCTTCATCTCGGCCGTGGCGTTCGCGACCATTCTGGCGGTGGTGGCCGGCCTGACCCTGGCGGGTGCTTCGGCGGTGTCCCACGACCTGTATGCCAGTGTGATCAAGAAGGGCAAGGCCAACGAGAAGGATGAGATTCGTATTTCGAAGATCACCACCATTGCCTTGGCTGTGCTGGCCATCGTTCTGGGCATTCTGTTCGAAAGCCAGAACATCGCGTTCATGGTGGGCCTGGCGTTCTCCATCGCGGCGAGCTGCAACTTCCCGGTACTGTTGCTTTCCATGTACTGGAAAAAGCTGACCACTCGCGGTGCGATGATCGGCGGCTGGATGGGCCTGATCAGTGCCGTAGGCCTGATGATCCTTGGCCCGACCATCTGGGTGCAGATCCTGCATCACGAGAAGGCTATCTTCCCGTATGAGTACCCGGCGTTGTTCTCGATGATGATTGCCTTTGTCGGGATCTGGTTCTTCTCGGTCACTGACAAGTCGACTGCGGCTGACAATGAGCGGGCGCTGTTCTTCCCGCAGTTTGTTCGTTCGCAGACTGGTCTTGGGGCGAGTGGGGCGGTGTCGCACTAAGTCTTGATGCTTTGATATAGCTGGCGATGTTTTATGAAGTGCTCCGGTCGAGAGATCGGGGCACTTTTTTATTGTGCGTTAATCGACCTGAATTTTGCGGATGTACCGATTTACTGTGGGAGCGGGCTTGCTCGCGAAGGCGGTCTGTCAGCCGACCTGTCTTTCGCTGATCGTGTACATATCCATTCCTGCGGTAACGGCAGCTTATGGTTTCGCCCTTCACTCGCCCCGAACGTACGGCCCCTCGCTGAGGCTCGGGGTACCTTCGGAGGGGGCGGGTGGATCAAGATCAAGAGCGGCAGGCGAGCTAACGCTCGGCCTGTAGGAGCTGCCGCAGGCTGCGATCTTTTGATCTTGATCTTTCGCCTCTTCGACATTGTCAAAAATCAAAAGATCGCAGCCTGCGGCAGCTCCTACAGGGAGACGCGCACGGATCAGAATCAGGCCGGCCGGTAGGCCGCCTCGCTTTGCTTTGGCGGTGTACGCCCCCTCGTGAGGCCGAGCGCAGGTTCTGCGCAGTGGGCAACCCGGCATGGATGCCGGGTTAGCCGCCCCCGGCCATGGATGGCCGATGGCGGCGGGCTCTGTAGGAGCGAGCTTGCTCGCGAAAAACCTGAGAGCACCGCGGGGTGCCAGGCTTCCCGCATCATCGTTGACCTCCATCGCGAGCAAGCTCGCTCCTACAGGCTTTTCGAAAGTAACCCGCTGTAAGAGCGGAACCATAAGCCGTCGTTACCTGAATAACGGATATGTACCCGACAAAGCGCACAAACAAAAACGGCCTCCTGCTCTTTATATAAAAAGCAGAGGCCGTTCCCGGTACAACTCAACTCGCTACAGCAAGACAGATCTTACTTGCGGTCTTCCAGCTTGGTGATGTCACGCGACTCGTAGCCGGTGTACAGCTGGCGCGGACGGCCGATCTTGTACGGGCTGGAGAGCATTTCTTTCCAGTGGGAGATCCAGCCGACGGTCCGCGCCAGGGCGAAGATCACGGTGAACATGCTGGTTGGAATGCCGATCGCCTTGAGGATGATCCCCGAGTAGAAGTCGACGTTCGGGTACAGCGAGCGCTCGATGAAGTACGGGTCGGTCAGGGCGATCTCTTCCAGGCGCATGGCCAGTTCGAGTTGCGGATCGTTCTGGATGCCCAGTTCCTTCAATACTTCGTCGCAGGTCTGCTTCATTACTGTGGCGCGCGGGTCGCGGTTTTTGTAAACGCGGTGACCGAAGCCCATCAGTTTGAACGGATCGTTCTTGTCCTTGGCCTTGGCAATGAACTTGTCGATGTTCGAAACATCGCCGATTTCATCGAGCATGGTCAGTACGGCTTCGTTTGCACCGCCGTGGGCAGGGCCCCACAGTGCAGCGATACCGGCGGCGATACAGGCGAACGGGTTGGCGCCCGAGGAGCCCGCCAGGCGCACGGTGGACGTCGAGGCGTTCTGCTCGTGGTCGGCATGGAGGATGAAGATCCGGTCCATGGCCTTGGCGAGTACCGGGCTGATCGGTTTGATCTCGCACGGGGTGTTGAACATCATGTGCAGGAAGTTTTCCGCGTACGACAGGTCGTTGCGCGGGTACATCATGGGTTGGCCCATGGAGTACTTGTAAACCATCGCTGCCAGGGTCGGCATCTTGGCAACCAGGCGGATCGCGGAGATTTCGCGATGCTGCGGGTTATTGATGTCCAGGGAGTCGTGGTAGAAGGCCGAGAGGGCGCCGACTACGCCGCACATGACGGCCATCGGGTGGGCGTCGCGACGGAAGCCGTTGAAGAAGGTCTTCAACTGCTCGTGAACCATGGTGTGGTTCTTCACGGTGCTGACGAACTGGGCCTTCTGTTCTGCGGTCGGCAGTTCGCCGTTGAGCAGCAGATAGCAGGTTTCCAGGTAGTCCGACTTTTCAGCCAGCTGTTCGATCGGGTAGCCGCGGTGCAGCAGGATGCCGTTGTCGCCGTCGATATAGGTGATCTTCGACTCGCACGAAGCGGTCGACATGAAGCCTGGGTCAAAGGTGAAACGGCCCGTGGCCGTCAGGCCCCGAACATCGATAACATCGGGACCAACGGTGCCGGTTAAAATGGGCAGCTCGACGGGGGCTGCGCCCTCGATGATCAACTGCGCTTTTTTGTCAGCCATGTGGCCTCCTATTTATGCTTGAAATCATCAGACAGACCCCCCACGCAGGGCCCGCACCACTATAGTGAGATAAATTCGAATGTCAATTTGCCTAAAGTCTTGCTCCAGAAGGCTTTAACCGGACTTTTTTCTCGAAATTGGCTGCCATTTACGCCTTTTATGTCAGTTGCGCAATCCGCTGTTTGGGTTAGGTCTTTGCGTTGTCATTAGTAGCCTAACTGTCTATACTCGGCCACCGACCGCCAGGGGCTTTTGGGCCTGCTTTATTGGGGGTCGCATCCCTGGGTGGTGGTTACCTGACCAGTGCACTCCCCAACAACTTTGCCCTGATTGTTAGGGGCTCTTCAGTGTGAAAAAAAAGCCGTGAAAAGCCAACGACCTGTAAACCTAGACCTAAGGACCATCAAACTCCCCATCACCGGCGTTACGTCGTTTCTTCACCGTGTTTCCGGCATCATCCTCTTCCTGGGCCTTGGCTTCATGCTTTATGCATTGGGCAAATCCCTGGGTTCCGAGGAAGGTTTTGCCGAGGTGAAGGCATGCTTGACCAGCCCGCTGGCCAAGTTCGTAGCATGGGGCCTCCTGTCCGCTCTTCTGTATCACCTGGTAGCCGGTGTGCGCCACTTGATCATGGATATGGGCATCGGTGAGACGCTGGAAGGCGGCCGCCTGGGCTCGAAAATTATCATCGCCGTTTCCGTGGTGTTGATCGTTCTGGCAGGAGTTTGGATATGGTAACCAGCGTTACGAACCTTTCGCGTTCCGGTCTTTATGACTGGATGGCGCAACGTGTGTCTGCGGTCGTTCTCGCGGCTTATTTCATCTTCCTGATCGGATACCTCGCAGCGAACCCGGGCATTGGCTACGACCAATGGCACGGCCTGTTCGCCCACAACGGGATGCGTATCTTCAGTCTGCTGGCCCTCGTTGCCCTGGGCGCTCACGCCTGGGTCGGCATGTGGACCATCGCGACCGACTACCTGACGCCAATGGCGCTGGGCAAGTCCGCGACTGCAGTACGTTTCCTTTTCCAGGCAGTATGCGGCGTTGCGATGTTCGCTTACTTCGTCTGGGGTGTGCAGATTCTCTGGGGTATCTGATTCATGGCTAACATTCCAACGATTTCTTTCGACGCCATCATCATTGGTGGTGGCGGTGCCGGCATGCGCGCAGCGCTGCAACTGGCACAAGGTGGTCACAAGACTGCCGTGATCACCAAGGTGTTCCCGACCCGTTCGCACACTGTATCCGCCCAGGGTGGCATCACCTGCGCGATCGCGTCTGCGGATCCGAACGATGACTGGCGCTGGCACATGTACGATACCGTCAAGGGTTCCGACTACATCGGTGACCAGGACGCTATCGAATACATGTGTCAGGAAGGCCCGGCTGCCGTTTACGAGCTGGACCACATGGGCATGCCGTTCTCGCGTACCGAGCAAGGTCGTATCTACCAGCGTCCATTCGGCGGCCAGTCGAAGGATTACGGTAAAGGCGGGCAGGCTGCCCGTACTTGCGCCGCGTCCGACCGTACCGGTCACGCGCTGCTGCACACCCTTTATCAGGGCAACCTGAAAGCCGGTACCGTGTTCCTGAACGAGTACTACGCTGTCGACCTGGTGAAGAACGGCGAAGGCGAGTTCGTCGGCGTGATCGCCATCTGCATCGAAACCGGTGAAACCACCTACATCCGCGCCAAAGCCACCGTGCTGGCGACCGGCGGTGCAGGCCGTATCTACGCATCGACCACCAACGCCCTGATCAACACCGGTGACGGCGTTGGCATGGCACTGCGTGCCGGCGTACCGGTACAAGACATTGAAATGTGGCAGTTCCACCCGACCGGTATCGCCGGCGCCGGTGTACTGGTTACAGAAGGCTGCCGTGGTGAAGGTGGATACCTGATCAACAAGCACGGCGAGCGTTTCATGGAGCGTTATGCTCCGAACGCCAAGGACCTTGCCGGTCGTGACGTTGTTGCCCGTTCGATGGTTAAAGAGATCATCGCCGGCAACGGTTGCGGTCCGAATGGCGACCACGTGATGCTCAAGCTCGACCACCTGGGCGAGGAAGTGCTGCACAGCCGTCTGCCAGGCATCTGCGAACTGTCGAAGACTTTCGCACACGTTGACCCGGTGGTTGCTCCGGTTCCGGTTGTTCCGACCTGCCACTACATGATGGGCGGCGTTGCCACCAACATCCATGGTCAGGCGATCACCCAGAACGCCGAAGGCGAGGATCAGATCATTCCTGGTCTGTTCGCTGTGGGCGAAGTGGCTTGCGTATCGGTTCACGGTGCCAACCGTCTGGGCGGCAACTCGCTGCTCGACCTGGTGGTATTCGGCCGCGCTGCCGGCCTGCACCTGGAAAAAGCGCTGACCGACGGTATCGAATACGACGACGCCACCGACGCCGACATCAATGCCGCCCTGGCCCGTCTGTCCGCCCTGAACGAGCGTACCGAAGGCGAAGACGTGGCTACCCTGCGTCGCGAGCTGCAAAGCTGCATGCAGAACTACTTCGGTGTATTCCGTACCGGCGAATACATGCAGAAGGGTATTGCCCAGCTGGCTGACCTGCGCAAGCGCATCGCCAACGTCAAGATCAACGATAAGTCGCAGGCGTTCAACACTGCCCGTATCGAAGCGCTGGAACTGCAAAACCTGCTGGAAGTGGCCGAAGCTACCGCCATCGCTGCCGAAGTACGTAAAGAGTCCCGCGGCGCTCACGCCCGTGAAGACTTCGAAGACCGTGACGACGAAAACTGGCTGTGCCACACCCTGTACTTCCCGGGTGACAAGCGCGTTACCAAGCGTGCCGTGAACTTCTCGCCGAAGACTGTTCCGACTTTCGAACCTAAAGTCCGGACTTATTAAGGGTGACCGCCATGTTGCAAGTCAGTGTTTATCGTTACAACCCTGATCAGGACGCTGCGCCGTTCATGCAGGAATTCCAGGTCGATACCGGTGGTAAAGACCTGATGGTGCTGGACGTGCTGGCCCTGATCAAAGAGCAGGACGAAGGTTTCTCCTATCGTCGCTCTTGCCGTGAAGGTGTTTGCGGTTCCGACGGCATGAACATCAACGGCAAAAACGGCCTGGCGTGCATCACGCCGCTGTCTGCTGTCGTAAAAGGTAACAAGTTGATCGTTCGTCCTCTGCCAGGTTTGCCGGTTATCCGTGACCTGGTCGTCGATATGAGCATCTTCTACAAGCAATACGAGAAGGTTAAGCCATACCTGCAGAACGACACGCCGGCTCCGGCCATCGAGCGTCTGCAGTCCCCTGAAGAGCGTGAAAAGCTGGACGGTCTGTACGAGTGCATCCTGTGCGCTTGCTGCTCGACTTCCTGCCCGTCCTTCTGGTGGAACCCGGACAAGTTCTTGGGCCCGGCCGCCCTGCTGCAAGCGTACCGCTTCCTGGCAGACAGCCGTGACACCAAGACGTCCGAGCGTCTGGCTTCGCTGGATGACCCGTTCAGCGTATTCCGCTGCCGCGGGATCATGAACTGCGTCAACGTATGTCCGAAAGGCCTGAACCCGACTAAGGCCATCGGTCACATCCGTAACATGTTGCTCTCGAGCGGCGTGTGATTCAGCTGCTGTACCCGCTGTACCCGTAGATGCTGCGGCGCAGGCTTCAACCGGCGCCGTAGTTTTAACCTGAGCAGCAGCTTAAAAGGCTGCGGCTCTTATTTTGAAGAAATGAGACAAGCAGGGGCATCCGGGCTGGTACCCGGACTATCAGTGTGATCCTAGTGGCTTGTTTTGGTCGCTGCATTCGGACTTCTGCAAGTTTGCTCGGTGTCGACACCGGTGGTGTTCCCCTAACCGAGGGTGACCAAGCATGCAAGAAAGCGTGATGCAGCGCATGTGGAACAGTGCCTACCTATCCGGTAGTAACGCTGCCTATGTGGAAGAGCTTTATGAGCTCTACCTGCACGACCCTAACGCTGTGCCAGAAGAGTGGCGCACCTACTTCCAGAAGTTGCCTGCTGACGGCAACTCTGCCACCGATGTTTCGCACTCCACAATTCGCGATCATTTCGTCTTGCTGGCAAAGAACCAGCGCCGCGCCCAACCGGTTTCCGCCGGCAGCGTGAGCAGTGAGCACGAGAAGAAGCAAGTTGAAGTGCTGCGATTGATCCAGGCCTACCGTATGCGTGGCCACCAGGCAGCCCAGCTTGACCCGCTGGGGCTGTGGCAGCGTCCTGCACCTGCAGACCTGTCGATCAATCATTACGGCTTGACCAATGCCGATCTTGATACGACCTTCCGTGCCGGCGACCTGTTCATCGGCAAAGAGGAAGCGAGCCTACGCGAAATTCACGAAGCGTTGCAGCAGACATATTGCCGCACCATCGGCGCTGAATTCACGCATATCACCGATTCCGAGCAGCGCCAGTGGTTCCAGCAGCGTCTGGAAAGCGTGCGCGGCCGTCCGACGTACTCCGCCGACATCAAGAGCCACCTGCTCGAGCGCGTGACCGCCGGTGAAGGCCTGGAAAAATACCTGGGCACCAAATACCCGGGTACCAAGCGTTTCGGTCTGGAAGGCGGCGAAAGCCTGATTCCGATGCTCGACGAGCTGATCCAGCGTTCCGGTTCCTACGGCACCAAGGAAATCGTCATCGGCATGGCCCACCGTGGCCGTCTGAACGTGCTGGTCAACACCTTCGGCAAGAACCCGCGCGAGCTGTTCGACGAGTTCGAAGGCAAGAAGAAGGTCGAGCTCGGTTCCGGTGACGTGAAATACCACCAGGGCTTCTCGTCCAACGTGATGACCACCGGCGGTGAAGTTCACCTGGCGATGGCGTTCAACCCGTCCCACCTGGAAATCGTTTCCCCGGTGGTCGAAGGTTCGGTTCGCGCCCGTCAGGATCGTCGCAACGACCCGACCGGCGAGAAGGTTCTGCCGATCTCCATCCACGGTGACGCTGCTTTCGCAGGTCAGGGCGTGGTCATGGAAACCTTCCAGATGTCGCAGACCCGCGGTTTCAAGACCGGCGGTACCGTGCACATCGTGATCAACAATCAGGTCGGTTTCACCATCAGCAACCCGCTGGACTCGCGTTCCACCGAGTACGCGACCGACGTTGCGAAAATGATCCAGGCGCCGATCCTCCATGTGAATGGTGATGATCCGGAAGCCGTATTGTTCGTGACCCAGTTGGCCATCGACTACCGCATGCAGTTCAAGCGTGACGTGGTGATCGACCTGGTCTGCTACCGTCGTCGCGGCCACAACGAGGCCGACGAGCCAAGCGGCACCCAGCCTCTGATGTATCAGCAGATCACCAAGCAGCGCACCACCCGTGAGCTGTATGCCGATCGTCTGACTCAAGGCGGTGTGCTGGATGCAGAGCGTGTTCAGGCGAAAGTCGACGAATACCGCAACGCGCTGGACAACGGTCTGCACGTTGTGAAAAGCCTGGTCAAAGAGCCGAACAAGGAACTGTTCGTGGACTGGCGTCCGTACCTGGGTCACACCTGGACCGCGCGTCACGACACTCGCTTCGATCTGAAGACCTTGCAGGAACTGTCCGCCAAGCTGCTGGAAATCCCGGAAGGCTTCGTGGTTCAGCGCCAGGTTGCCAAGATCTACGAAGACCGCCAGAAGATGCAAGCCGGTGGCCTGCCGATCAACTGGGGCTACGCCGAAACCATGGCGTACGCGACCCTGGCGTTCGAAGGTCATCCAATTCGCATGACTGGCCAGGACATCGGCCGCGGTACGTTCTCGCACCGTCACGCTGTCCTGCACAACCAGAAAGACGCGGGCACCTACATCCCGCTGCAGAACCTGTACGACGGTCAGCCGCGTTTTGACCTGTACGACTCGTTCCTGTCCGAAGAAGCGGTATTGGCGTTCGAGTACGGTTACTCGACCACCACGCCGAATGCCCTGGTTATCTGGGAAGCCCAGTTCGGCGACTTCGCCAACGGCGCCCAGGTTGTAATCGACCAGTTCATCACCAGTGGCGAGCACAAGTGGGGCCGTCTGTGCGGTCTGACCATGCTGCTGCCGCACGGTTATGAAGGTCAGGGTCCGGAGCACTCCTCGGCTCGTCTGGAGCGTTACCTGCAGCTGTGCGCCGAGCACAACATTCAGGTGTGCATGCCGACGACGCCGGCTCAGATCTACCACTTGCTGCGCCGTCAGGTGATTCGCCCGCTGCGCAAACCACTGGTAGTCCTGACTCCGAAGTCGCTGCTGCGCCACAAGCTGGCCATCTCGACGCTGGAAGATCTGGCCGAAGGTTCGTTCCAGACCGTCATCCCGGAAATCGATGCCCAAGACCCGAAAAAGGTCGAGCGCGTTGTTCTGTGTAGCGGCAAGGTCTACTACGACCTGCTGGAAAAACGCCGTGCCGAAGGTCGTGACGACATCGCCATCGTGCGTATCGAGCAGCTGTACCCATTCCCTGAGGACGACTTGAAAGAAGTCCTGGCTCCTTATACCAACGCCAAACATGCCGTCTGGTGTCAGGAAGAGCCGATGAACCAGGGTGCCTGGTACTGCAGCCAACACCACATGCGTCGCAGCATCAGCAACCTCAACAAGTCTCTCGTACTCGAGTACGCGGGCCGTGAGGCTTCTGCTGCACCTGCATGCGGTTACGCATCGATGCACGCCGAGCAGCAGGAAAAACTGCTGCAAGACGCCTTTACTGTTTAACGCCTTCGCGCACCTGAAACCGAATTTAAGGAACCACAGACAATGGCTATCGAGATCAAAGCCCCCACTTTCCCGGAATCGGTTGCCGATGGCACCGTTGCCACCTGGCACAAACAACCGGGCGATGCGGTCAAGCGCGACGAACTGATCGTCGACATCGAAACCGACAAAGTCGTGCTGGAAGTGCTGGCTACCGCTGACGGCGTGCTGGGCGCTATCGTCAAGAACGAAGGCGACACCGTTCTGTCCGACGAAGTCCTGGGCTCCATCGTTGAAGGCGGCGCTGCTGCCGCAGCTCCAGCTGCCGCTGCTGCTCCGGCCGCTGCTGCCGCAGCTCCGGCTGCCGGCGCTGACGAAGACGCTATCGCCGCTCCAGCTGCTCGCAAGCTGGCCGAAGAAAACGGCATCAACCTGGCTTCCGTCAAAGGCACCGGCAAAGATGGTCGTGTCACCAAGGAAGACGTGGTTGCCGCTGTCGAAGCCAAGAAAGCTGCTCCTGCTGCCGCACCTGCCAAGGCTGCTGCTCCGGCTGCCGCTGCTCCTGTGTTCGCTGCTGGCGACCGCATCGAGAAGCGCGTACCTATGACCCGCGTTCGTGCCACCGTGGCCAAGCGTCTGGTTGAAGCCCAGTCGAACATGGCGATGCTGACCACTTTCAACGAAGTCGACATGACCGAAGTCATGGCGCTGCGTTCGAAGTACAAGGATCTCTTCGAGAAGTCCCACAACGGCGTGCGCCTGGGCTTCATGTCCTTCTTCGTGAAAGCGGCCACCGAAGCACTGAAGCGCTTCCCGGCTGTCAACGCCTCGATCGACGGCGGCGACATCGTTTACCACGGTTACGCTGACGTCGGCGTTGCAGTTTCCAGCGATCGCGGGCTGGTAGTACCGGTTCTGCGTAACGCCGAACTGATGAGCCTGGCTGAAATCGAAGGCGGCATCGCCACCTTCGGCAAGAAAGCCCGCGACGGCAAACTGTCGATGGACGAAATGACCGGTGGCACTTTCACCATCACCAACGGCGGTACTTTCGGTTCGATGATGTCGACCCCGATCGTCAACCCGCCACAAGCCGCCATCCTGGGCATGCACAACATCATCCAGCGTCCTATGGCCATCAACGGTCAGGTCGTTATCCGTCCGATGATGTACCTGGCACTGTCCTACGATCACCGCCTGATCGATGGCAAAGAAGCTGTGACCTTTCTGGTGACCATCAAGAACCTGCTGGAAGATCCGGCTCGTCTGTTGCTGGATATCTGATAGAAGCAGCCATGAGCTGCAAGCCCGTGCTGTCGGAAAACCCGCAGCCTGGCTTGCCGCTCGCGGCTTGAAGCTTTTCGCTAAAGAGGATTTTTTGAATGTCGCAGAAATTTGACGTAGTAGTGATCGGTGCGGGCCCTGGCGGTTACGTCGCTGCCATCAAGGCCGCGCAGTTGGGTCTCTCCACTGCCTGCATCGAGAAGTACACCGACAAGGAAGGCAAACTGGCTCTGGGCGGTACTTGCCTGAACGTCGGCTGCATTCCTTCCAAGGCCCTGCTGGACAGCTCGTGGAAATTCCACGAAGCCCAGGACGGTTTCGCGATCCACGGTATCAATCACGCTGGCGTGACCATGGACGTGCCAGCGATGGTCGGCCGTAAAGCCAACATCGTCAAAGGCCTGACCTCCGGCGTTGCGACCCTGTTCAAAGCCAACGGTGTGACCTCCATCCAGGGTCACGGCAAGCTGCTGGCCGGCAAGAAAGTCGAAGTCACCAAGCCTGATGGCTCGGTAGAAATCATCGAAGCCGAAAACGTCATCCTGGCACCAGGTTCGCGTCCGATCGACATTCCGCCAGCTCCGGTTGACCAGAATGTGATCGTCGATTCGACTGGCGCTCTGGAATTCCAATCCGTTCCAAAACGTCTGGGCGTGATCGGCGCTGGCGTGATCGGTCTGGAGCTGGGTTCGGTCTGGTCGCGTCTGGGTGCAGAAGTGACTGTCCTGGAAGCCCTGGACACCTTCCTGATGGCAGCTGACACCGCTGTTTCCAAGGAAGCGCTGAAAACCCTGACCAAGCAAGGTCTGGACATCAAGCTGGGCGCTCGCGTCACCGGTTCCAAAGTGAACGGCGACGAAGTCGTGGTGAACTACACCGATGCCAACGGCGAACAGAACATCACTTTCGACAAGCTGATCGTAGCCGTTGGTCGCCGTCCAGTGACCACTGATCTGTTGGCTGCCGACTGCGGCGTGACCCTGGACGAGCGCGGTTTCGTGCACGTTGACGATCACTGCGCTACCACCGTACCGGGCGTTTACGCCATCGGAGACGTGGTTCGCGGCATGATGCTGGCGCACAAGGCGTCCGAAGAAGGCATCATGGTTGTCGAGCGCATCAAGGGCCACAAGGCCCAGATGAACTATGATTTGATCCCTTCGGTTATTTATACTCACCCGGAAATCGCGTGGGTTGGTAAAACCGAGCAGGCCTTGAAAGCCGAAGGCGTTGAAGTTAACGTCGGCACCTTCCCGTTCGCAGCCTCCGGCCGTGCCATGGCTGCCAACGACACCGGTGGTTTCGTCAAGGTCATCGCAGATGCCAAGACGGACCGCGTACTGGGCGTCCACGTGATTGGCCCAAGCGCTGCCGAACTGGTTCAGCAGGGCGCGATCGGTATGGAATTCGGCACCAGCGCTGAAGACCTGGGCATGATGGTTTTCTCCCATCCGACCCTGTCTGAAGCCTTGCACGAAGCTGCTTTGGCAGTGAATGGCGGCGCCATCCACATCGCCAACCGCAAGAAGCGTTGAGGGCTTTGTGAAAACGTAGCGAGCGACGGAAAGACAAGGCAAAAACAGGTGAGGAAGCGGAGTTGACGTCAGTCAATGAGCATTTCGAACCTGTTTTTAACGCAGTATTTCCTAGCGCAGCAGTTTTCACATGTCCGAAAGAGATAATAAGAAACCACGGCGGCGTGGCCCGTCGTGAGCCTTGCACGCAAGACTCACCGCGGAATATCCGCTGGACGCAGTCTTGCGTAGCTGCACCGGTTGTCCGGAAAGGCTACGCAAGCAGCAGTCACAGGTGGTGCGGCACTGAACAGTGCAGCACCGAATGCGCAGTACCTAACGAAGACGGTAATAAGCATGAATCTTCACGAGTATCAGGGTAAGCAGCTGTTCGCTGAGTACGGCCTGCCAGTTTCCACCGGTTACGCGGTAGACACCCCGGAAGCAGCAGCAGAAGCTTGCGACAAAATCGGCGGCAGCGAGTGGGTTGTCAAAGCCCAGGTCCACGCCGGTGGTCGCGGTAAAGCGGGCGGCGTCAAGCTGGTTCGCAACAAAGAAGACGCCAAAGCCTTCGCACAGCAGTGGCTGGGCAAGCGTCTGGTGACTTACCAGACTGACGCCAATGGTCAGCCAGTCACCAAGATCCTGGTTGAATCGTGCACTGATATCGCTAAAGAGCTGTACCTGGGCGCTGTCGTTGACCGTTCGAGCCGTCGCATCGTGTTCATGGCTTCCACCGAAGGTGGCGTGGACATCGAGAAAATCGCTCACGACACTCCAGAAAAAATTCTGAAAGCCACTATCGATCCACTGGTTGGCGCTCAGCCATTCCAGGGTCGCGAGCTGGCATTCCAGCTGGGTCTGGAAGGCAAGCAAGTTGCCCAGTTCGCCAAGATCTTCGTAGGTCTGGCCAAACTGTTCCAGGATCACGATCTGGCCCTGCTGGAAGTGAACCCGCTGGTGATCAAGGCTGACGGCGATCTGCACTGCCTGGACGCCAAGATCAACATCGACGCCAACGCCATGTACCGTCAGCCTAAGCTGAAGACTTTCCACGATCCGTCGCAGGACGATCCGCGCGAAGCGCACGCTGCCAAGTTCGAACTGAACTACGTAGCGCTGGAAGGCAACATCGGTTGCATGGTCAACGGTGCCGGCCTGGCCATGGGTACCATGGACATCGTCAACCTGCATGGCGGCAAGCCAGCCAACTTCCTCGACGTGGGCGGCGGTGCTACCAAGGAACGCGTTACCGAAGCGTTCAAGATCATCCTGTCCGACACTAACGTCGCTGCAGTACTGGTCAACATCTTCGGCGGCATCGTTCGTTGCGACATGATTGCCGAAGGCATCATCGGCGCGGTGAAAGAAGTCGGCGTGAAAATCCCGGTTGTTGTTCGCCTTGAAGGCAACAACGCTGAGCTGGGCGCTAAAGTACTGGCAGAAAGCGGTTTGAACATCATCGCTGCTACCAGCCTGACCGACGCTGCTCAACAAGTTGTCAAAGCTGCGGAGGGCAAATAATGAGCGTCCTGATCAATAAAGACACCAAAGTTATCTGCCAGGGTATTACCGGTTCGCAAGGTAGTTTCCACACCCAGCAAGCCATCGAGTACGGCACCAAGATGGTTGGTGGTGTAACTCCAGGCAAAGGCGGCACCGAGCACCTGGGCCTGCCAGTGTTCAACACCGTGAAAGACGCCGTAGCGGCCACTGGCGCCACCGCCAGCGTGATCTACGTTCCGGCTCCTTTCTGCAAGGACTCGATCCTGGAAGCTGCTTTCGGCGGCATCAAGCTGATCGTCTGCATCACCGAAGGCATTCCTACCCTGGACATGCTGGACGCTAAAGTTAAGTGCGACGAGCTGGGTGTTACCCTGATCGGCCCTAACTGCCCAGGCGTGATCACTCCAGGCGAATGCAAGATCGGCATCATGCCAGGTCACATTCACTTGCCAGGCAAGGTCGGTATCGTTTCCCGTTCCGGCACCCTGACCTACGAAGCTGTGAAGCAGACTACTGACGCCGGTTTCGGTCAGTCGACTTGCGTCGGCATCGGTGGTGACCCGATCCCGGGTTCGAACTTCATCGACATCCTGAAGCTGTTCCAGGAAGACCCGAAGACCGAAGCGATCGTGATGATCGGTGAGATCGGCGGTTCGGCTGAAGAAGAAGCGGCTGCCTACATCAAGGCACACGTGACCAAGCCGGTTGTTTCCTACATCGCTGGTGTGACTGCTCCTCCGGGCAAGCGCATGGGCCATGCTGGCGCAATCATCTCTGGCGGCAAAGGCACTGCAGACGAGAAATTCGCTGCTCTGCAAGACGCAGGCGTTAAAACCGTGCGTTCGCTGGCAGACATCGGCAAGGCCCTGGCCGAGCTGACCGGTTGGGCTGTCAAGTAAGCCTCGCGCTAGACTGACGCTTCACCAAACAAAGGCCACCTTCGGGTGGCCTTTGTCGTTTCGGGGATATGTGTTGATCGAACTGACGCCTTCGCGAGCAGGCTCGCTCCCACATTGGAATGCGTCCACCTGTGGGAGCGAGCCTGCTCGCGAAGGCGGACTTACAGGCACCAACCATTTACATGCATAAACGCGACACAAAAATGTCGTAGATCGGAATGTTCGCCCTCTAACAGTGCGTTTATCGGCCAAATTCGTTAGGCTACGCGCCATTTTTGCGTCTGCGGCCCACAAGGCACCAACGCGCTAAAAGGGTTGGTCTTATACGGACCGACAGCATTTCCCTCACCCATAGGGAAATCCCTCTCTAAATTCCGATTCAGTAGTGTGGTATTTCCTTAATGAAAGTGTTGAAAGGCCAGGACATACTGGCACTTGGTTTTATGACGTTTGCCCTGTTCGTCGGGGCTGGCAACATCATCTTCCCGCCTATCGTCGGTTTGCAGTCCGGGCCCAATGTCTGGATGGCGGCGCTGGGTTTCCTGGTCACGGCCGTTGGTCTGCCGGTGATCACCGTTGTGGCGCTGGCCAAGGTCGGTGGGGCAATGGATGCCTTGAGCAGCCCGATCGGTAAAGTCGCCGGTGGCCTGTTGGCAGCCGCCTGCTATCTCGCTGTTGGCCCGCTGTTCGCGACGCCACGTACCGCGACGGTATCCTTCGAAGTGGGCCTGGCGCCGCTGACCGGCGAGAGCCCGCTGGCGTTGTTCCTGTACAGCTCGGTCTACTTCCTGCTGGTGTTCTTCATCTCGCTGTACCCAGGCCGCTTGCTGGATACCGTAGGGCGCTTCCTCGCTCCGCTGAAGATCATCGCCCTGGCCGTGCTGGGCATTGCAGCATTCGCCCTGCCGGCCGGAGACATTGGCCAGGCCACGCCTGAATACGTGGCGGCACCGTTTTCCCAAGGCTTCATCAATGGTTACCTGACCATGGATACCCTGGGCGCCCTGGTGTTCGGCATCGTCATCGTCAACGCCATCCGCTCGCGCGGCGTCGAGTCGCCGGCACTGATCACCCGTTATGCGATCATCGCCGGCCTGATCGCCGGCGTCGGCCTGGCGCTGGTTTACGTCAGCCTGTTCCGTCTCGGTTCGGGCAGCCATGAAGTGGCCGCTGGCGCGACCAATGGCGCGGCGGTATTGCACGCTTACGTGCAGCACACCTTCGGTTCGCTGGGCAGTGGTTTCCTGGCCGTGCTGATTTCCCTGGCGTGCCTGGTGACCGCGGTCGGCCTGACCTGTGCCTGCGCCGAGTACTTCAGCCGAGTGCTGCCGCTGTCCTACAAGACACTGGTGATCATCCTCGCGGTGTTCTCGCTGCTGGTGTCCAACCTGGGCCTGACCAAGCTGATTGCGTTCTCGATCCCGGTGCTCACTGCGATCTACCCACCGTGCATCGTTCTGGTGGCGTTGAGCTTCTGCAAGGACTTCTGGCATGAGCAGGGCCGTATCCTCGGCCCGGTCATGCTGGTGTCGTTCATCTTCGGCCTGATCGACGCCCTCAAGGGTGCAGGCCTGGCGGACTGGATGCCGACGCAAATGGCCCACCTGCCGCTGAGCGAGCAGGGCCTGGCCTGGCTGGTGCCTTCGGTGATGACGCTGGTGGTTGCCGTTGTCTGCGACCGTCTGCTGGGCAAGCGCGAAGAAGCGCTGGCTTAAGCTTTACCGGCCCGTCACAAGCAGGCCTGTGAAAAACAGAAATGCCCCGTATCAATCGATACGGGGCATTTTTTTATGGCAAGTGCGCTTATGTTTCACGATAGCGGACCAGCGTTGCAGGATCTGTTTTGGATGTGCCGTCGCCGGACGCCAATATTTTATGGTCGGGCTGAACCCGCACTGATAGCCATTCTTCGCGACCGGATCCGATATCGGTTACCCGGAATCCGCCGTCGCCAAATGAGGTATCAGGCTCCCCGTTTGTTTTATAGCGTGCAATCAGACTGCTTTCGCTGCCTTGCAAGCCTGTTGAACCTACGACAACAAGTCGGTCTGCCGAGGCTGCGGTGATGGCCCTCCATCGACAGGCTTGACCGGAAGGGAGCTGGGTGACGACCGGTTTACCGCCGTTAAAGATAAGGTTGGGGGTGCCGTTGCTATTGAATGCAGCGAGCATTCCTCGTTGTTTGGATCCGGTCGCATCATAAATGTCGGCGTCCATCAGACCGGTGACAAACAAGCTGCCGTCATCGCGTAGAAGCAAGCTGTAAACGAGTGTCGCGGCGTTGCTGCCTTCGGCAATACTGAAAACTACATAGCCTTTGTCTCCAAAACCAAGGTCTGGAGTGCCATTGGCATTGAAGCGAGCAATCGTTCCCTTTCTTGCTCGGTTTATGCCGGCGACGGTAATTTTTCCATTTGCCGTAACCCCTACTGCGTGGGCATTGTGGAGTTGCACACTGAACTCGGAAGCCTCATGTCCATTGCTCAGATATCGCCTGACCTTGTTTCCGGCTGCCGTTATGATTTCATCATTGAGTCCTATCGCCATGGCGAGACGAAGGGCATTGCGCTTACTCTTGGGGGATGCCGGGGTCTTGGGACGCTTTGAGGTACTTGGAAGAGGAGGAATGTAAATGCCCCCAGTTCCAAAAGTATTGTCCAGGGACCCATCTTCAAGAAATCTGGCAAAGGCCAGTTGAGCCAGCTGACCATAGTGTGTACCGATGAGCAGGGTCTTGCCGTCCTTGAGTAAGCAGGCGCCGCTTGTATCTGCGTGGAAATTATCCTTGAAGCGTCCTGTAACGATGCCTTTGTTTCCGAAATCCGGGTCTGGGGTACCATTTTCCAGTAGTTGAGCAAGTTGAAATTGCAGTCGCATCGGCTCTGTGGGAACCCCTTTTGCGGACCCCGCGAGCAGGATTTTTCCGTCGGTGCGAACTCCCAGGATTTGCATGGGCGAGCTGCCAGGAGCAAATTCGTAGAACATGCCGCGATTGGCGAAAGCGGGGTCAAAGCCCTGTTCGAAGGAATCTTTTTTGTTGTGGGACATGATTAGACTCGCTGCGTAAATGGAGTAAATCCCGACACACACATTCATACGGGATGACCGCTCAAATTACTCACCGTTGGACGGCATTGATAGCTGTTAGAAATGACAGCTATTGATGGGTTTTTTCTTATAGTCTCCCTGCATCGATGTTGTTGGCATCCAGCGCATCTTTGCCATAGTGGCGTTGCAGCGTGCCTTTTTCCTTTTGCTCACGTCGAAGCTGTACCTGTGGCTGCGTGGAAAGATCCGGCCAATGAATTAACCGCTGTCACAGCGTTCTCCAAAGTCAGAATCAAACAAGGACCTGCATGTCGTTCATCCAAGCCAACCTGATCCACATCCTTGCCGCCATCTGGTTCGTCATCTGCTGGGGCGGGTACACCCGTTATGCCACCTGGAAAGGCCGTGACACCGCGTGCCTGGCCAGTGTGCTGCACCTCTATCGTGAAGACTGGATGCGCCGCATGCTGCTGCGCGACAACCGCATCGCCGATGCCAGCGTGATCGGTAACCTGGAACGCAACGCTTCGTTCTTCGCCTCCAGTACGTTGATTATCCTGGCCGGTATTCTTACGGTGCTGGGGGCTTCGGAAAGGGCGGTGTCGTTGCTGGCGGATATCCCGATGGTGCAACAGGCGTCCCAGGGCATGTCGGAAATCAAGTTGCTGTGCCTGGCGCTGGTGTTTGTCTATGCGTTCTTCACGTTCAGCTGGTGCATGCGCCAGTACAACTTTGCGGCGGTACTGGTGGGGTCGGCGCCAATGGTGGGCGAGCGTCTTGTGTCGGAGCAGGAGCGCAAGGCGTTTGCTTCCCGTGCGGCCCGCGTCATCTCCATGGCCGCCAACCAGTTCAACTTCGGGCTGCGTTCCTACTACTTCGGCATGACCATGCTGGCCTGGTTTGTCAGCCCCTGGCTGTTCATGTTGATGAGTGCCGGCGTGGTATTTGTGTTGTACCGTCGCGAGTTTCACTCCGACGTTCTCGACGTGATGGTCTATACCCCTACAGAGGCGCCATTGCCCGAGGTGATCAAAGAGGCTGCTTGATGAGTATTCCGTTCTGGTGTGTGTTTATCAGTGCCGTGCTGATTTACGTGGCGCGTATGCCTGTGACCAAGGCCATGAAAGAGCAGGGCGGTTACAACAATCACCTGCCACGCCAGCAGCAGGGCCAACTCACAGGTTTTGGTGCCCGTGCGCTGGCGGCGCATCAGAATAGTTTTGAAGCCTTCATATTGTTTGCGGTGGGTGTGTTGATGGCGCATACAACGCAGACGGCAGGCTGGCTCATCGATTTGCTCGCGATCATCTTTGTGATCACTCGGGTTATTTATCTGGTGTGTTACTGGAAGGACCTTGCCTGGCAACGCAGCCTGGTCTGGCTGGTGGGATTAATCTGCTCGCTGTTGCTGATGATTAGTCCGACTTTTCGAACGATTTTGCTCTAAGCATTTTTTTGAAGGCAAAAGAAAACCCGCACTTGGCGGGTTTTCTTTTGTCACGCTAAAAACCGGATTAGTTCTTAGGCGCTTCCGGAGCGGCTGGAGTGGCCGGAGCAGCCGGAGCCGCCTCTTTTGCCGCTTCCGCGTTCGATTCAGCCTGAGCTTTGGCAGCTTCGGCGTTTTCTTTCGCGGCGTCGTTCACTTTATCCTGAGCTTTGCTCATGTCTTGCTGAGCTTGCTCAGCATGTTTGTTAGCTTCTTGAGCTTTGTCCTCGGATTTTTTATCGCAGGCAGCGAGACCGAGGGAAGCGGTCAACATCAAGGCAATAGCTAAAGTCTTACGCATGGGGTGTTTCTCCTGATGAAAAGCATGTACTGGCATTAAGAGCTCACACATCAGGGTTAAGTTCCTTAATTCTTTCAGATATATAAGTTTTGTTCTAATGCGGAACTTTTACCCGGACTGCCACCGCATTGCACGAACGTAAACAAGAGTGTTTATCAAATGGCTGAAAACCCCGTTTTTGAGCGAGCGAAGCGCTTTTTGTCGGCGCTGCGACATTGTCAGGTACTTGGACTAAGCGTTCACAGCGCCAGCAGCGAAGGGCTGACGATTGTGCTGCCGTACAGCCCGCAGATCGTTGGCAATCCCGAAACCGGCGTGATTCATGGTGGGGCGCTGACCTCGCTGATGGACACGGCCTGTGGCATGGCGACGCTCTGTGTGCTCCCGGAGTTCGAAGTCTGTCCGACCCTCGACCTGCGCATCGACTACATGCACGCCGCCGAACCGCACAAGGATGTCTATGGCTTCGCCCAGTGCTACCGGGTCACCACCGACGTGATTTTTGCCCGTGGCTTCGCCTATCAGGATGATCCCGGGCAACCCATTGCCCATGTGATGGGCACATTCATGCGCATGGGCAAGGGCATCAAAGGCTTTGGTAGCGCCGTCGCCGGAGGTGCGCAATGAGCGAGTCGCTGAAGGATCAATTGCAAAAGGCCCATGAGCAGGGTGATTACGCCTCGCTGCTGGGCTTGATTCCCTATGCCCGGCTGATCGGCGTCGAATGTTCACGGGTGGGCGATGAGCTGCTGTTCAAGCTGCCGGCGAACAAGGACAACATCGGTAACCCTTTGCTGCCGGCGATTCATGGCGGGGTGATCGCCGGGTTCATGGAATTGGCCGCGGCGCTGCACCTGCTGGTGTTTACCGGATCGCCCGGGGTGCCGAAGATCATCGACTTCTCCCTGGATTACCTGCGAGCCGGGCAGTTTCGCGACACCTGGGCCCGATGCCAGGTTTGCCGCCAGGGTCGTCGGGTTGCCAACGTGGCGATTACCGCCTGGCAAAGCACTGAGGCCGAACCCATTGCCACGGCCCGTGCACATTTCAAACTCGAGGAGCCCTTGAAATCCTGAACTCAGCCCCAAACTCTGATGACAACCCGCCGCCGACCCTCAAGGTCGCGGCTTATGCCATCTGATTGGAGTTTGATGACCATGAGTGTGGAAACTCAAAAGGAAACCCTGGGCTTCCAGACCGAGGTGAAGCAGCTGCTGCATCTCATGATCCATTCGCTGTATTCCAACAAGGAAATTTTCCTTCGCGAATTGATCTCGAACGCCTCTGACGCTGTCGACAAATTACGTTTCGAAGCCCTGGCCAAGCCAGAGCTGCTGGAAGGCGGCGCCGAACTGAAAATCCGCGTGAGCTTCGACAAGGACGCTAAAACCGTCACCCTCGAAGACAACGGTATCGGCATGAGCCGCGAAGACGCGATCACCCACCTGGGTACCATCGCCAAGTCCGGCACCGCCGATTTCATGAAGCACCTGACCGGCGACCAGAAGAAAGACTCGCACCTGATCGGCCAGTTCGGTGTCGGTTTCTACTCCGCCTTCATCGTCGCCGACAAAGTTGATGTGTACAGCCGTCGTGCCGGCAGCGCTGCCAGCGAAGGCGTGCACTGGTCGTCCAAGGGCGAAGGTGACTTCGAAGTTGCGACCATCGACAAGGCCGAGCGCGGCACTCGCATCGTCCTGCACCTGAAATCCGGTGAAGACGAGTTCGCCGATGGCTGGCGCCTGCGCAACATCATCAAGAAATACTCCGACCACATCGCCTTGCCGATCGAGTTGCCGAAAGAAGTGGCAGCCACCGAAGGCGAAGAGAAACCGGCCGTTGAATGGGAAACCGTCAACCGCGCCAGCGCTCTGTGGACCCGTCCGCGTACCGAGATCAAGGACGAGGAATACCAGGAGTTCTACAAGCACATCGCTCACGATTTCGAAAACCCGCTGAGCTGGAGCCACAACAAGGTCGAAGGCAAGCTGGAGTACAGCTCGCTGCTCTACGTACCGACCCGTGCTCCGTTCGACCTGTACCAGCGTGAAGCGCCGAAAGGCCTGAAGCTGTACGTGCAGCGCGTATTCGTCATGGATCAGGCCGAGTCCTTCCTGCCGCTTTACCTGCGCTTCATCAAGGGTGTGGTCGACTCCAACGACCTGTCGCTGAACGTGTCGCGGGAAATCCTGCAGAAAGACCCGATCATCGACTCCATGAAGTCGGCGCTGACCAAGCGTGTGCTGGACATGCTGGAAAAACTGGCGAAGAACGAGCCTGAGCAATACAAGGGCTTCTGGAAAAACTTCGGTCAGGTCATGAAAGAAGGCCCGGCAGAAGATTTCGCCAACAAGGAAAAAATCGCCGGTCTGCTGCGTTTTGCATCGACCCATGGCGACGATGGCGAGCAGGTTGTCGGCCTGGCCGAGTACCTGGCGCGCGCCAAGGAAGGTCAGGACAAGATCTACTACCTGACCGGCGAAACCTATGCACAGGTCAAGAACAGCCCGCACCTGGAAGTCTTCCGCAAGAAAGGCATCGAAGTGCTGCTGTTGACCGACCGCATCGACGAGTGGCTGATGAGCTACCTCAGCGACTTCGACGGCAAGAGCTTCGTCGACGTGGCGCGCGGTGACCTGGACCTCGGCAACCTGGACTCGGAAGAGGACAAGAAGGCCGCGGAAGAAGTCGCGAAGTCCAAAGAAGGTCTGGTTGAGCGTCTGAAAACCGCGCTGGGCGAATCCGTTGCGGAAGTCCGGGTGTCCCATCGCCTGACCGATTCGCCAGCGATCCTGGCCATCGGTGAGCAGGACCTGGGCTTGCAGATGCGCCAGATTCTGGAGGCCAGCGGTCAGAAGGTTCCGGATTCGAAGCCGATATTCGAATTCAACCCGGCTCACCCGCTGATCGAGAAGCTCGACAACGAGCAGAGCGACGAGCGCTTCGGCGATCTGTCGCACATCCTCTTCGATCAGGCGGCCCTGGCGGCCGGCGACAGTTTGAAAGATCCGGCGGCCTATGTGCGCCGTCTGAACAAACTGTTGGTTGAGCTATCCGCTTGACTGTGTAGTAGAAAAACCCGCTTCGGCGGGTTTTTTCATTCTGGTGTTCAACAATCAGGAGTCAGAAATGAGCCAGATCACTGTACGTTCCATTGCCTATCAGATCGATGGCCAGGCCTACGAAAGCCGTCTGGCCTTCGATGCCGACCATAAAGGCCCGCGTCCGGGTTTGTTGATGGCGCCGAACTGGATGGGCGTCAGCGCCGGTGCCGAGGAGATCGCCAGGTCGGTGGCTGCCAAGGGCTACGTGGTGCTGATCGCCGACCTTTACGGGCAATCGGTTCGTCCGTCGAACAATGACGAGGCCGGGGCGGCAATGATGCCGTTGAAGAATGACCGTGGGTTACTGCGCAAGCGCATGCAGGTGGCGTTCGAACAGTTGCAGAGCCAGGGCGAGGCGGCCGTCGATACGTCGAAGCTGGCGACCTACGGTTTCTGTTTCGGCGGCTGCTGTGCCCTGGAGTTTGCCCGTACCGGTGCGCCGGTGAAGGCCGCGGTCTCCTTCCACGGCACGCTGGATACACCGAATCCGGCCGACGCGAAAAACATCAAGGGTAAGGTCCTGGTCCTGCACGGGGCTTCCGATCCACTGGTGCCGAAGGAGCAGTTGCCGGCGTTCGAAGATGAAATGAACGCGGCCGGTGTGGACTGGCAGTTGCTGAGCTACGGCGGTGCATTTCACTCGTTCACCGACCCGCATGCGAATGTGCCGGGCATGATGATGTATGACGCCAAGGTGGCTGCCCGGGCGTTCACTTCGATGCACAATCTGCTGGATGAAGTGTTCAGGGGCTGATTGGCCCAGGATCAAAAGATCGCAGCCTTCGGCAGCTCCTACAGGAGAACGCATTTCCCTGTAGGAGCTGCCGAAGGCTGCGATCTTTTGCTTTAAGGCAGTTCAATCCGCTCAACTTCCCCCGGCACCGTCGGCCAGTCCCCGGCCGCCCAGCGCCGACGCGCTTCATCAATCGCCGCCGGATCGCTCGCGACAAAATTCCAGTTGATCCGCCGTGGCCCGTCCAGTGCTGCGCCGCCAAACAACACGGCGTGACTGTCGCTTTCAGCAAACAGAGTCATCTCTTCCCCGACAGGCAATACGACCAGCGAATGCGGCTCCAGCGGCTCACCATCCAGTTGCACCTCGCCGTTCAACACATACAGCGCACGTTCTTCATGCTCGGTGGGAATCAGTAATGTCGTCGCCGTTTGCAGGTGCAGTTCCGCGTACAACGTAGGAGAAAGCACCGGCACCGGTGACTCCAGGCAAAAGCCCGACCCGGCAATCATGCGGATCTTCACCCCCAGGTTTTCGCTGACCGGCAAGGTGGACGCCGGATGGTGGCTGTAATGCCCCGGACCCTGTTCTTTATCCTTTGGGGATGCCAGCCAGATCTGCAAGCCGTGCATCGTGAAGCCGCTCTCCTTGAGTGCCTCGGGCGTGCGTTCGACGTGGGCAATGGCGCTGCCGGCCGTCATCCAGCTGACATCGCCGGTATCAACAACCTGATCGGAACCCAGGCTGTCCTTGTGCTGGATTTGCCCCTGGAACAGATAGGTCAGGGTGGACAGGCCAATGTGCGGATGCTGGCGGATATTCATGCCTTTGCCCGGCGCATAACGGGTTTCCAGCATGTGATCGAAAAACACGAATGGTCCGACGCTGCGGCACTTGGCGGATGGCAGTGGGCGCAGGATTGGCTGGCCTTCGACGTCTTCGGTGCGGGGGCGGATCACGAGCGGAGTGGTCATGGTGCGTTCCAGGCTGGGCGGGTGATGCGTTCGAGCATAACCCGCTTGCGCAGCCCTTGCCGCTATTGGCTGAAGGCGCCTTCGGACAAATGCGTTTCGATGCTGACTTCAGACGTGGTCATCAGCTTGTGGATCGGGCAGCGATCGGCCACGCGGTGCAGCTCGTCGCGCTGGGCGTCGCTGAGTGCGCCCTTGAGGGTCAGTTTGACGTGTAGCGCGTATTGGCCTTTCTGTTCCAGGCTGTTGTCGCGCTTGACCTCGACGCCGACACCGGTCAACGGGATGTCCTTCTTCTTCGCATAGAGCTTGAGGGTCAGGGCTTTGCAGGCGCCGAGCGCGGCATCGAAATAATCGTGCGGTTCCGGGGCAGTGCCTTCTCCGCCTGTCGTGACGGGCACGTCGGCGAAGAGTTCATGGTCATCGATTTGTACGCTGTGGCGAAAGCCTTCGGCAGAAACGGTGTTGACGGTGACGGTCATGGGAAACCTCGGCAGTAGGGAATTCATTCGATCAAAAAAGACGTTGAAGTTATAGAGCATTCCTTTTGTTTCGCGTTCCACTTTCTTGTCGGTGAACATTCAATCTTCGTCCAACTGTCATTTATGACAGTAGCCGGAGTGCGTTATGCGTGGTTGAATCGCCTCGACTGAACGCACTTTCTGTATGGGGCAGAGGATGGCGAGTGTTGTGTAAGCCATTGCCGAGCGAAAGGTGTTCTTTTCCCAGTTTTAGGAGAGAAGCAATGGCAACGCATAAAGTTACCAGGGTGGATGGTGAGTTAGATCCTACTTTTGCAATTGGCGGCAAATTCGAGGTGCCGACACCCACAGGCGAAGCCGTTTCACTGATTGCCGACACTGACACCGAGTCTTTGACGGTGGCGATGAATGCAAGTCCGGAGTTCTGTCTCTGTCGGGCAGACAAAAACGGCAAGCTGGACACCAGCTTTGCAAATCAAGGGTGGTTGAAATGGCGGTTTCAAGATGGAAAAAGTTCACGTGTGGGGCAGCTGTTGCTGCAGCCTGTTGATAAGAAAATTGTGCTGATCGGCGCTTCCTTTAATAGTTTTGGAGCTGGCCAGCCGGCCTTGACGCGATTTAATTCCAATGGAAGCTCGGATCTGGTTTTCGGTCGAGTGGTACTCGAGGAGTTCCCGGAGTCGCAGATCGACCAAATACGAGGGTGCCTGCAATCCGATGGAAAGATACTTGTTAGTGGCAGATATCGGTCAAGCAGTGAGAGCAAGACCCTGTTGATCAGATTGTTGGCTGACGGGAAGAGGGATACTTCCTTTGGGGTAGATGGTGTAGTTGAGCTCTCCCATCCCAATGGCATGTTCGACGTGGTGCAGGTTGAAATCCAGAGCAGTGGGAGAATTCTTGTTGCAGGCGATTTTTTGGGCCGCCAAGGCGTTGTTGTTGGGGTTAAAGCTAATGGCGATGTGGATGAAAGTTTTGGAAATCAGGGTTTTGTATTAATTGAGGAGCAAGGTGTAACCACCTTGAACAATCTGTTGGTTTTGAAGGATGGGCGCCTTCGTTGCATTGGCGGCACCGCTAGCTCGGGTGCGTTGTTGGTCGGCCTGGATGAAAACGGCAAACCGGACCCGTCTTTTAATGATGGGAAGCCAGTTCTGACAAGGGAGTTGCTTGGCAGATGGGTTTCCATTCGCGAGCAGAAAAATCATAAGCTGCTTGTTGCTGGTCATTCTGGATTCCCTATGTACCAGCAAGTGTGCGCGCGATTTTCTCCGCAGGGAACTTTAGACAAGACGTTTGGCTGGTCGGGGCTTATGTACCATGCTGGGGGGCCTGCAGATAGCGTGATTCAGCCCGGCGGGCGTTGGATAACGACTGCACACCAGCCTCATTCTACGCTTGCCTGGCTTTACGGGATGGTCGTCGGGGGAGGTACACCCTTGACTAACTCTTCAAACCGTCAGAAAAAAGCCCCGCATTAGCGAGGCTTGTTGTTTAGCAACGGATCAGCTGCCTTTGACAGTCTTGCCGTTGACCGTACCGTCGAGGAGCATGATGTTGTACTCCTTGCCGTCGGTTTCGACCTGTTGCAGGCGGACCAGCAGGTAATCCCAGTCCTTGGCGAACCACATCACGGTGATGCGTTTGCTCTGCGTCGGGTCGCGCACGCGCTCAACCTTGATCGCATCGATCTGACCGGCCTTGGTGTCGACTTTTTCCGAACCCAGCACGCGGAAGTCATAGGTGTCGACTTCACCGCCATCGACCACTTGATAGCTCATGGTCTTTTTGCCGGCAGCAACATCATGCTGCAGTGCCAACTGGTAGGTGGACTTGTCGACCATGCCGCGGTTGAGGGGCAACTTGACGGCGTCACCGCGATCGGTGCCGGTGATCATCTTGGTGTTCCAGTCGAAATCCAGATCCGATTTCTTGGCCTTGCCCAGGCCGCCACGTTCAAAGTGGTACGACTCCGGAAGCAGCGTGTCCTTGTCCAGGGTCAGGGTGCTTTCCTCGGACAGGCTGGCAATCATCATCGATGCCTTGAAACTCAGTTTCCATTTGCCGTCGCTGGTTTTTTCGAGGCTGCGCTCGGCAGTGCCGCTCATGGGGAGCTGTTTCCAGTCGGCGGTGTAGCTGGCGGAGAAGGGTTGAAGTTCTGCCGCCTGAGCGAAGGGCAAAGCGAGCAGAGCGCAAGCGAAGAGCAGGGCGCGACGCATAAAATCTCCTAGTTTCGAATCAAGTGGCCGCTGGCCGCGAGTAGCTGTCCATCCAGTAAAGCACCTTGCTCGCCGAGGGACAGACGACCTTCGGCAAACCAGCGTACGGCCATCGGGTAGATCAGGTGTTCCTGAACATGGACCCGCTGCGCCAGACTCTGCGGTGAATCCTGTAACTCTACCGGTATTACAGCTTGTACGACCAGTGGTCCGCCATCGAGTTCCTCGGTGACGAAGTGCACGGAGCAGCCGTGCTCGGCGTCGCCAGCCTCCAGCGCGCGCTGATGAGTGTGTAACCCTTTGTATTTGGGTAGCAGCGAGGGATGGATATTGAGCAGGCGACCCTGATAGTGGCGTACGAAACCCGCGCTGAGAATGCGCATGAATCCGGCCAGTACCACGAGTTTGGGGTTGAAGGCGTCGATCAGTTCGATCAGCGCGGCATCGAAGGCCTCGCGACCTTCGAAAGCCTTGTGATCCAGGGTGCGGGTGTCGATACCCGCGTCCCTGGCGCGTTGCAGGCCGTAGGCGTCGGCGCGGTTGGAAATCACCGCAGCGATGCGGACCGGGCTGTCGCCGGTCCGCGTGCTGTCGATCAGGGCCTGCAAGTTACTGCCGGTGCCGGACAACAGCACCACCACATCACAGGTCTGGGACATCAATGAGCCTTGAGGTTCTTCAGTTCTACCTGAGCCGCGCCTTCGGCAGCGGTGGAGATCTGGCCGATGACCCAAGGCTGCTCGCCCGCTTCGCGCAGAACGTTCAGGGCGGTTTCAACGTGCTCCTGAGCCACGCAGATAACCATGCCCACGCCGCAGTTCAGCACGCGGTGCATTTCGTTCTCGTCAACGTTGCCTTTCTCTTGCAGCCAGTCGAACACGGCCGGACGGGTCCAGCTGGCCACGTCAACCACAGCCTGCGCGCCTTTTGGCAGAACGCGCGGGATGTTGTCCAGCAGGCCGCCACCGGTGATGTGGGCCATGGCTTTGACAGCGCCGGTTTCCTTGATCAGCTTGAGCAGCGGCTTCACGTAGATGCGGGTCGGGGCCATCAGCAGGTCGGTCAGCGGCTTGCCGTCGAGCTGGGTGTTTTCGATGTCGGCACCGGACACTTCGATGATCTTGCGGATCAGCGAGTAGCCGTTGGAGTGCGGGCCGGAAGACGGCAGGGCAAGCAGGGCGTCGCCGGCAGCAACCTTGGAACCGTCGATGATTTCGGATTTTTCCACGACGCCGACGCAGAAGCCGGCCAGGTCGTAGTCTTCGCCTTCGTACATGCCCGGCATTTCAGCGGTTTCACCGCCAACCAGCGAGCAGCCCGACAGTTCGCAGCCAGCGCCGATGCCGGTAACAACCTGGGCAGCGGTGTCGACGTTCAGTTTGCCGGTGGCGTAGTAGTCGAGGAAGAACAGTGGCTCGGCGCCGCACACCACCAGGTCGTTGACGCACATGGCAACCAGGTCGATGCCGATGCTGTCGTGCTTGTTCAGGTTCAGTGCCAGGCGCAGCTTGGTGCCAACGCCGTCAGTACCGGAAACCAGCACAGGCTGCTTGTAGCCGGCCGGGATTTCGCAGAGGGCGCCGAAACCGCCCAGGCCGCCCATGACTTCCGGGCGCGCAGTGCGCTTGGCGACGCTCTTGATGCGTTCGACCAATGCTTCACCGGCGTCGATGTCTACACCGGCGTCCTTGTAGCTCAGGGAGGGTTGCTTGCTCATGATCCAGGCCTTTAGGGGGGATTCAGGGGTAACGACCGAGTCCAGCGGGGCCGCCGAAATCGACGAAGGCGATTGCCTCACGCGATTTTCGAAAGTGCCCGGCTGTTGCCGGTCTGCGAAGGCGCGCGATTTTATCAGGCTTGAGCCGCAGCGGCCATCCTCAGGCCGACAGCAGGGCCATATCCGTTAAAAAAAACCGTTGATGCACGGTGTCGGTGGCATCCTGCCTGGCTGTATAAGATGTCGCGATTAACCGTCTATCGTTATGACAGTGCGAAAACTTACCCGGAACGTGTGAATGTTTTGCGTCGGGCAATGGTCACAGCCTTGCTCGATCGTCTTCATGCGGTCTGTTCCAGCCGCTCTTGTCGTCAGGAATCTTCCATGCGTTTTTGTAAATTCTTGCTTGTGAGTTGTTTGTCAGTGGTCAGCCTGGTCAGTCATGCCGAAACCGTCAAAGGCCTGTATCAGGTGCGCGAGCCGGTGAATGGCCAGTCGCCCGAGGAGCGTGACCAGGCGACTCAACGTGCGTTGGACACGTTGGTGTTGCGCCTGACCGGTGACCCCAAGGCTGCTCAGAATCCGGGGCTGGCGGCCATTCGCAAAGATCCGCAACAGATCATCAGCCAATACGGTTTTGAAGCCGGTCCGCCGGAAGTCCTGAAAGTCGATTTCGACCCGGGAACCACTGAGCAGGCCTTGCGCCGCGCCGGCCTGGCCATGTGGGGGGGCAATCGGCCGTCGATCCTCGGCTGGTGGCTCAACGATTCCACCGAGGGTTCAAGCCTGGTGGGCGACGGCCAGGCCAGCGCGGCGCCGCTGCGTCGGGCTGCCCAGCACCGGGGCTTGCCATTGCGCTTGCCATTGGCGGACCTGAACGAACAGATCGTCGCGACCGCGCCGAATCTGGAAGGCGCAGATTCCGCACCGTTGCTTGCGGCATCGGAACGCTACAACGCCGACGCCCTGCTCGCGGTACACGCCAGGGAGGAGGGCGGGCAGTGGCAAGCCAAGTGGCAATTGTGGCTGGGGGATAAAAAAGAGGCAGGCAGCGTGCAGGGCGCCGATCAGGCCGCCGTGGCCGATGCGGTGATGCTGGCGGTCAATGAGCGCCTGGCGCCGCGGTTTGTCGCCAAGCCCGGTGCTTCGAGCGCGCAATTGCTGGAAGTGCAAGGCATGAATCTTGAACACTACGCGTCCCTTGGGCGCTTGCTGGAGCCATTTGGCGGGCGCGTGCAAAGCGTCGACGGCGACCGGATCGTCTACCGGGTCAATGGCAGTGCCGAACAATTGCGTGCACAACTGTCGCTGGCACGGTTGCAGGAAGCGCCAGCGGCTCAGGCACCGACGCCGGCAGTGCCGGTTCAGCCGGCCGCCGGTGGTGCGGTGCCAGCCCCTGCACCTGCGCCAGCCCCGACCCCGCAACTGCGGTTTCGCTGGTAGTTTTTCTCTCTTTATATAAAAGCAATGGAGTGGTTCATGGCCGATACGCGGCGTTGGTTCTGGCTCGGCGGGGTGGTCCTGCTTTGTGTTTTTGTCTGGTTGTTGCATCCGATCCTGACGCCGTTCCTGGTGGCCCTGCTGTTGGCCTATCTGTTCGACCCGCTGGTGGATCGACTGGAGAAGGCGGGACTGTCTCGCACCTGGGGTGTAGTGGCGGTGTTTGCCCTGTTTACATTGATCCTCACCGCGCTGCTGTTGGTCCTGGTGCCGTTGCTCGCCCGGCAGCTGTTTCGTTTGTATGAGCTGGCCCCGCAGATGCTCGACTGGCTGCAGCACACGGCGTTGCCCTGGGCGCAATCGAAGTTCGGCCTGTCGGAGGGCTTCTGGAAGTTTGACCGGCTCAAGGCAGCCATCGGCGAACACATGAGCCAGACCTCCGATGTTGTCGGCGTGGTACTGAGTCATGCCACTGCCTCGGGGCTGGCGTTGATTGGCTGGCTGGCGAATCTGGTGTTGATCCCGGTGGTGAGCTTCTATCTGTTGCGCGATTGGGACCTGATGATGGCCAAGGTCCGCAACCTGCTGCCCCGTGATCGTGAGGAGCGCGCGGTATCGCTGGCGGGTGAATGCCATGAAGTACTCGGTGCGTTCATTCGTGGCCAGTTGCTGGTCATGGTGGCCCTGGGGGTGATCTACGCGGCAGGCCTGATGCTGGTCGGGCTGGAGCTGGGCTTGCTGATTGGCCTGATTGCCGGTCTGGCAGCGATCGTGCCGTACATGGGATTTATCATCGGCATCGGTGCGGCGCTGATTGCAGGGCTGTTCCAGTTCGGTGGCGATCTTTACCCGATGCTCGGCATTGTCGCGGTGTTCATGGTCGGCCAGGCGCTGGAGGGGATGGTGCTGACGCCGTTGCTGGTCGGTGACCGGATTGGTCTGCACCCGGTGGCGGTGATTTTCTCGATTCTGGCCGGGGGTGAGCTGTTCGGCTTTACCGGTGTGCTGCTGGCATTGCCGGTCGCCGCGGTGATCATGGTGCTGGTGCGCCATGTGCAAGATTTGTATAAGGATTCCGATATCTACGGGGGCGTCGACGAACCGCAGGGGTAAAAGGTGTCGATGGGCGATGGCGGGCTGTCCGGGTTCGTGCCGGGTCAGCCTGATTACACAGCGCGACTGTCACATGCACCGCCAAAGAAACTGTCATAAAATCGGTGCGTTAACGCAAACCTTTGATTTTGCTTGTGGTCTATCGCATTGTGCGGCCCGCTTCACGGGTATAAACTTCGCAAACTTTACACAGAGGCCACTAACGGTTCCTTTGGAACTGTTCAGTCAGCATGAAACCGATTCAGCTGCCCCTAGGTGTGCGTCTGCGTGACGACGCCACCTTTATCAACTACTACCCAGGCGCCAATGCCGCTGCACTCGGCTATGTCGAGCGGCTATGCGAAGCCGACGCCGGCTGGACCGAAAGCCTGATCTACCTTTGGGGCAAGGATGGGGTAGGGCGTACGCATCTGTTGCAGGCTGCCTGCCTGCGCTTCGAGCAATTGGGAGAGCCTGCGGTTTATCTGCCGCTGGCCGAGCTGCTCGATCGCGGTATCGAGATTCTCGATAACCTTGAGCAGTACGAACTGGTCTGTCTCGATGACCTGCAGGCGGTTGCCGGCAAGGCGGACTGGGAAGAGGCGCTGTTCCATCTGTTCAATCGCCTGCGCGACAGCGGCCGGCGCCTGCTGATTGCCGCGTCGACATCCCCGCGCGAGTTGCCGGTGAAGCTGGCGGACCTCAAGTCGCGCCTGACCCTGGCCTTGATCTTCCAGATGCGCCCACTGTCCGACGAGGACAAATTGCGTGCCCTGCAATTACGCGCATCCCGTCGCGGACTGCACCTGACCGATGAGGTCGGGCATTTCATCCTGACTCGCGGCACCCGCAGCATGAGCGCGCTGTTCGAGCTGCTTGAGCGTCTCGATCAGGCCTCCCTCCAGGCTCAGCGCAAGCTGACAATCCCGTTTCTGAAAGAAACCCTCGGCTGGTAAACCCGCTGGAACCGGGGCTTTTAGCCGGTTCGGCATATTTCAGGCGCCAGAAAATCCGCTTTCCTGCAAGGTTGCAGGCCGCGTGTGTGTTTAAAATGGGCTTAAGCGCTTAGATGTAAACGAGAAACCAATAAGTCACAAAAAGATTGATTGAATTTGCAAATGAGGTCGATAGCGGGCATAGTCTCGACTTCTTTACAACTTCAGCCACGGTCGTGCCCATGCTAAATCGCTTCGCACCCCTCGTGCCCCTCGCACTCGTCACCCTGTTGTTCGGTTGCGCTGCCCACACTCCAGTGGCCCAGCAAGCGCCGCAACAGCAGGTTCAAAACTCGGCCACTGCCCAGTCTTCCGCCCTCTTTCAGGAAGAACTGGCCACCGAAAAAGAACTCGCAGACTTCGCTGGCGGCAAGTCCTACCAGCTTCCGGTCCTGGCCGACAGCATCCTCGAACGCGGCATGTCCCTGATCGGTACCCGTTACCGTTTCGGCGGCACTTCTGAAGCCGGCTTCGATTGCAGTGGTTTCATCGGTTACCTGTTCCGCGAAGAAGCGGGCATGAACCTGCCACGCTCCACCCGCGAAATGATCAACGTGGACGCTCCGCTGGTCTCGCGCAGCAAGCTTGAGCCGGGCGATCTGCTGTTCTTCGCAACCAACGGTCGTCGTGGTCGCGTCAGTCACGCCGGGATCTACCTGGGTGACAACCAGTTCATCCACTCCAGCAGCCGCCGCAGCGGTGGCGTGCGCATCGATAGCCTGGGCGACAGCTACTGGAGCAAGACCTTCATCGAGGCCAAGCGCGCCCTGGCGATGGCACCTAACGCGTCGCCAATCGTCACTGCACGTAAATAAGCGGACATTTTGTAAGGCGAACTTAAAGTCTTACTTGAAGTTTGTCGCGTAGCCGCTAGAATCTTGATCTACAAATGATGGCAAACCGCCTGCGTCCAACGCAGGCGGTTTTCTTTTCTGCGCTCCCCGCAGAAAAAGCCGCAGCCAGATCAGGATGTTCTGCTTATGACGACGTCGGCCCGCCTCGCAATCATGTTCTTCGCAGCGCTGCTCAGTGCCTGCGCCAGCCGCACACCGCCTCCTGCGCCGGTGGTTCGCGCGCCCATCGTATTTGGTTCCCCACAAGCTTTTTCGCCCGAAGCGGAAGACGTGCTGTTTCGCGCGCTCGGCCTGGTGGGTACGCCCTATCGCTGGGGTGGCAACACACCGGATTCCGGATTTGATTGCAGCGGCCTGATCGCGTACGTGTACCGCGATGTCGCCGGTATTGCCTTGCCGCGCACCACGCGCGAGATGATCTCCATGCAAGCGGCGAATGTCGGCAAGGAAGGCCTGCAAACCGGCGACCTGCTTTTCTTCGCTACCAATGGTGGTTCCCAGGTCAGTCATGCCGGGATCTACGTGGGAGAAGGGCGTTTCGTCCATGCGCCGGCCACCGGCGGCACCGTAAAGCTCGACAGTTTGTCCAAGGCCTATTGGCAAAAGGCTTACCTGAGCGCCAAGCGTGTTCTGCGGCCTGAACATCTGGCGCGCAACCCGTAACGTCCGGAGCTGCTGCTCATGACTGCTCGCACGCTGAATCTCGACGACGCCCTGTATCAATACCTGCTTGATGTTTCCCTGCGCGAAACGCCACTGCTCAAGCGCTTGCGCGATGAGACCCAGGCGCTGCCGATGGCGCGCTGGCAGGTGGCGCCGGAGCAGGGGCAGTTTCTTGCCCTGCTGGTAAAGCTGACGGGGGCCAGGCGCTTGCTCGAAGTCGGTACTTTCACCGGTTACAGCGCGCTGTGCATGGCGGCAGCATTGCCGGCTGACGGTTCGCTGATTTGCTGTGATATCCCCGGCGACTACAACGCCATCGCGCGGCGCTACTGGCAGGAAGCGGGACTCGCCGGGCGGATCGACCTGCGCCTGGCCCCCGCACTGGAAACCCTCGCCGAGCTTGAGCGGCAAGGTCAGGGCGAGCAGTTCGACCTGGTGTTCATCGATGCCGACAAGGCCAACTACCCGCGTTATCTGGAGCATGCCCTGCGTTTGCTGCGGGTCGGCGGGCTGGTGCTGTTCGACAACACCCTGTGGAGCGGGCGCGTGCTTGAGAGCAGCCCCGAGAGCGCGGACACCCGGGCGATCCAGGCGCTCAACCTGGCGTTGAAGGATGACGTGCGGGTGGATCTGTCGTTGTTGCCGTTGGGTGACGGGCTCACACTCTGTCGCAAGCGCTAGAACCCTGAACCCTGTGGGAGCGAGCTTGCTCGCGAAGGCGGTGTATCAGTCAAAACATCAGTCGACTGACAGCCTGCATTCGCGAGCAAGCCCGCTCCCACAGGGGAATATGTTGGCAGTTGGAATTTATTTTCCTGCCGACACCCGCCACACCTTGTTCCCCACATCATCAGCCACCAGCAGATCGCCCTGCCGGTCGATCACCACGCCCACCGGGCGACCCATGGCTTCTTCCTTTTCGTTGAGAAAGCCGCTGAGCACTTCAATCGGTTGTCCCGCAGGTTTGCCTGCGCTGAACGGCACGAAAATCACTTTGTAGCCACTGTGGGGGTTGCGGTTCCAGGAGCCGTGCTGCCCGATGAAGGCTCCTTGGGTGAAGGGCGGCGGCAGCTTGCTGTTTTCAGCGAAGGTCAGGCCCAGTGATGCCGTGTGTGGGCCGACGGCATAGTCCGGAGCGATGGCCTTGGCCACCAGGTCGGGGTTTTGCGGTTCGACGCGAATATCGACATGCTGGCCGTAGTAACTGTACGGCCAGCCATAGAACGCGCCGTCCTTGACCGAGGTGATGTAGTCCGGGACCAGGTCGCTGCCGATTTCATCCCGCTCGTTGACCGCGGTCCACAGCGCGCCACTGCGCGGCTCCCAGGCCATGCCGTTGGGGTTGCGCAGGCCGGAGGCGAAGATCCGCTGCTGGC
This sequence comes from Pseudomonas sp. PDM27, assembly GCF_019219205.1. Taxonomy (NCBI): domain Bacteria; kingdom Pseudomonadati; phylum Pseudomonadota; class Gammaproteobacteria; order Pseudomonadales; family Pseudomonadaceae; genus Pseudomonas; species Pseudomonas sp. PDM27. The sequence continues at coordinate 95,489 of NZ_JAHUWF010000008.1, forward strand.
CGGTGGCGCGGTCCACTTCCCAGATCGCTGCGCGACCTTCTTCCTTGTCCATGCCGTTTTCCGCGACGTTGCTGTTGGAGCCCACGGTGACGTAGAGCTTACGGCCGTCCTTGCTGGCGATGACGTTTTTGGTCCAGTGGTGGTTCAGTGGGCCGCCCGGCAAGTCGACCACTTTGACCGGCGGTGACTTGATCTGCGTATCGCCACTTTCATAGTGAAAGCGCAGCAGGCGATCAGTGTCGGCCACATACAAGTCCTTGCCGACCAGGGTCATGCCGAAGGGCGAGTTGAGGTTTTGCAGAAACACCGTGCGGGTTTCCGCGACGCCGTCGTGGTCCTTGTCGCGCAGCAAGGTGATGCGGTTCGCGCTGGGCACGCGAGCTCCGGCGCGCCCCATGACTTGCTTCATGACCCAGTCGCGAATGCCTTTGCCGTCTTCGGGTTTGGGTGGTGCGTTGGTTTCCGCCACCAGCACGTCGCCGTTGGGCAGCACATAAAGCCAGCGGGGGTGATCCAGGTCTTCGGCAAAAGGGGCTACTTGAGTGCCCGCGGCGGCGACGGGTTTCGCGCCCTGTGGCCAGCCGATGGCCGGGGCGATGTTCACAGTTGGGAGCAGGGTCTTGTTGGGGGGCGGCAGTTGGGGTGAAGGGCCGGTGCCGTCGGAGACTTGCAGGCCGGCGGTCTCACTGCAACCGGCGAGCCCTCCGCAGATCGCGATAACGAGAACGAGCGGGGGCGTGCGCATACGGGTTTCCCTATGAGTGCCTTGTTCTAATCATAGAGACGCGTTGTCGTCCAATGGTTCAACCCCTAGCCACGTGCTTCCTTGAACAGCACCGCAATGCCGGGGTGATAGTTGCCGGCTTCATTGCGCAACTTGCGGTAGGCATACGGGAAATACCAGGCGACCGCGCAGGTGTGTTCCTTTTGCAGGTCGTCGACCATGTCCTGGAGTTCCTCCGGTGTCGCGCCTTGCTGGGCTTTTTGCGGGGCGACGAACAGGCAGCCGAGTTTCAGGTCGCTGGCGTGGCTCAGGCGCTTCGCATCGCTGGCGATGTCGAGCAGGGCCTGGCTCAGATTGAGGCTGTTGACCCGTGGCCAGCGCTGGCTGGTCTGGATGTAGGCGCGGGTTTCGGGCGAGGCGAGGAACAGGTCGGCGCGGCTGTTGCGTTCGCCTTCTTCGGTCTGCTTGCGGGTGGGTGTCTGTTGCAGTGTGACCATCTCGGCCATCCAGGCGGCGGCAGACAGCAGTCCGAGATTGGCTTTTTCGTCGTGCCAGTAGGGGGTGTCGCCATCACCGCGGACGGCGTTATAGCGGTCGATGCATTCGAACCAGCGTTCGAGCACAGGGCGCAGGAATTCCAGCTTTGGATTGCTGATGATCATGCCTTGCATGGGCTCACCCTTGTTATTGTGTTGTGAGGTTGTGGCTCTTTGATATCACTGCTGAGAGCGAGGCACAAGATTGACGTCAGTTTTTTGAGTGACGACAGTTATTCGGCCGATGGCCTCCCGGCTTTAATTGACGCTCCACCCCCAACCCTCTAACCTTCGCGGCTTGTTTCAGGTGCTCTGTGACTTGGGTCGACAGAGTGAAACAGGGAAGCCGGTGAGCGAGTTCTTCTGTTGGTCGAAGACCCGCAATTCCGGCGCTGCCCCCGCAACGGTAAATGAGTGAAAACTGTGTCTGATGCCACTGTGTCGATTCGATGCGGGAAGGCGCGCAGTCTGGCTACGCGCCACTCATGAGCCCGGAGACCGGCCTGATTCATCCAGCGGCATCACGGTGGGCGATGCCAGGCTTGTTGCCTTCTATTGCTGTGCCTGCCCGCCGTTATTCCTGTCTCAACGGAGAGCTCCCCCATGACTGATACCCCCGATCGTGACGAACGCCACCTGGCGCGCATGCAGCGCAAAAAAGCCGTGATCGACGAGCGCATCGCCAATTCCCCGAACGAGTGTGGTCTGTTGCTGGTGCTGACCGGTAACGGCAAGGGCAAGAGCAGTTCGGCCTTCGGCATGCTCGCCCGCGCCATGGGGCACGGCATGCAATGCGGCGTGGTGCAGTTCATCAAGGGCCGCAACAGTACCGGCGAAGAGTTGTTCTTCCGGCGCTTTCCCGAGCAGGTGCGTTTTCATGTGATGGGCGAAGGGTTTACCTGGGAAACCCAGGACCGTCAGCGCGACATCGCTGCCGCCGAGGCAGCGTGGGCGGTGTCCCGGGAACTGCTGCGCGATCCGTCCATCGGCCTGGTGGTGCTGGATGAGCTGAACATCGCCCTCAAGCACGGCTACCTCGATCTCGATCAGGTGCTCAGCGACTTGCAGGCCCGGCCGCCGATGCAACACGTGGTGGTCACCGGGCGTGCCGCCAAGCCGGAAATGATCGAGATGGCCGACACGGTCACCGAAATGGGCATGATCAAGCACGCCTTTCAGGCCGGGATCAAAGCGCAGAAAGGCGTCGAGCTGTGAACCAGCCTCGCCATTGCCCGGCGGTTCTGATTGCCGCGCCGGCCTCCGGCCAGGGCAAGACCACCGTCACCGCGGCGCTGGCCCGGTTGCATCGCAATCAGGGGCGCAAGGTCCGTGTGTTCAAGTGCGGCCCCGACTTTCTTGATCCGATGATCCTCGAGCGTGCCAGCGGTGCACCGGTGTATCAACTGGACATGTGGATGGTCGGCGAGCAGGAGAGTCGCCGGTTGCTGTGGGAAGCCGCCGCTGAAGCCGACCTGATCCTGATCGAAGGCGTCATGGGGCTGTTCGACGGTACGCCGTCGAGCGCCGATCTGGCGCGGCATTTCGGTGTGCCGGTACTGGGTGTGATCGACGGCACCGCCATGGCCCAGACCTTCGGCGCACTGGCCCTGGGGCTGGCGCGTTATCAGCCGGACTTACCGTTCGCCGGCGTGCTGGCCAACCGCGTCGGCACGCTGCGCCACGCGCAATTGCTCGAGGGCAGCCTGACTGAAGGATTGCGCTGGTACGGCGCGCTGTCCCGGGAAACCGGGATTGAACTGCCGAGCCGACACCTGGGGCTGGTTCAAGCCAGTGAGCTGAACGATCTCGACCTGCGCCTCGATGCCGCAGCCGATGCCCTGGCCAGCAGTTGCGAGGTCGCGCTGCCACCGGCAGTCGAGTTCGCCGCCCCCGATGTCATCGTCGCCGAACCGCTGCTGGCCGGTGTGCGCATTGCCGTGGCCCGTGACGAAGCCTTTGCGTTCACCTACGGTGCGAGCCTGGATTTGCTGCGGGCGATGGGCGCCGAGCTGTCATTCTTCTCGCCGATCCGCGACCGCCAATTGCCGGAGGCGGACAGCCTGTATCTGCCAGGCGGTTACCCGGAGCTGCACCATGTCGCGCTGGCGCAAAACACGGCGATGCTCGAGGCGATCCGCGCCCACCACCAGGCGGGCAAACCCTTGCTTGCCGAGTGTGGCGGCATGCTGTATCTGCTCGATTCCCTGACCGATGTCGAGGGCACTCGCGCCGAACTGGTGGGCTTGCTGGCCGGTGATGCGGTCATGCAAAAGCGTCTGGCGGCGCTGGCGCTGCAAGCGGTGGAACTGCCGGAAGGTCTGCTGCGCGGGCACACCTATCACCATTCGCTGACTAGCACGGAGCTGGCGCCGATTGCCCGGGGCGTGAGCCCGAATGGCGGGCGTGGTGCGGAGGCGGTTTATCGTGAGGGGCGGATGACTGCCTCTTATGTGCACTTTTATTTTCCGTCCAATCCATCGGCGATTGCCGCGCTGTTTGCGCCGGACCTTGAGGCCGCCTTCGCGAGCAAGCCCGCTCCCACAGGGGATTGCATGTCTTCAGGCAGCTCACTTTTAAATGTGGGAGCGGGCTTGCTCGCGAAGAGGCCATGACAGACAACGCATTCACCGAAGCCGAACGCGCAGCGGTCTACCGCGCCATCGCCGAACGCCGCGACATGCGTCACTTCAGCGGCGGTACGGTCGAGCCCGAATTGCTGCGACGTCTGCTCGAGGCCGCACATCAGGCACCCAGTGTCGGCCTGATGCAGCCCTGGCGCTTCATCCGCATCAGTGATCGCGCCTTGCGCGGGCAAATCCAGGCCCTGGTGGAAGAAGAGCGCATCCGCACCGCCGAAGCCCTCGGCGAGCGCAGCGACGAGTTCATGAAGCTCAAGGTGGAAGGCATCAACGATTGCGCCGAGGTCCTGGTCGCCGCACTGATGGACGACCGCGAGCAACATATCTTCGGCCGCCGCACCTTGCCGGAAATGGACATGGCCTCGCTGTCCTGTGCCATCCAGAACCTGTGGCTCGCGTCCCGCGCCGAAGGGCTGGGGATGGGCTGGGTGTCGCTGTTCGAACCCCAGGCACTGGCGGACCTGCTGAGGCTGCCGCCGGGAGCCAAACCGCTGGCGGTGCTGTGCCTGGGGCCGGTGAAGGCGTTCTACCCGGCGCCGATGCTGGTGCTCGAAGGCTGGGCGCAGGCGCGTCCGCTGCATGAATTGCTGTATGAGAACTATTGGGGAGTGAGTCAATGAGTGTGGCGTTGTTGAGTGTCGCCGCGGTTGCGCTGGATGCGCTGCTGGGTGAACCCAAACGCTGGCATCCGCTGGTGGCGTTCGGCCGTTTTGCCGATCGCATCGAGCAACGTTTCAACGGCGGCGGTCGCGGCTGGCGCAGCCATGGCGTCACCGCGTGGGTGATCGCCGTGCTGCCGCTGGTGCTGTTGGTCACGGCATTCTCCTGGGCGCCTTACGTCGGCTGGATCGTCGAGATTCTCGCGCTCTATTGCGCCCTCGGCATGCGCAGCCTCGGTGAACACGTCACGCCGGTGGCCAAGGCCTTGCGTGGCGATGATCTGGATGAAGCACGCAAGCGTGTGAGTTATTTGGTCAGCCGTAAAACCAGTGACCTGGATAAAACCGAAGTCGCCCGTGCCGCCACCGAGTCGGTGCTGGAGAACGGCAGCGACGCGGTGTTCGCCGCGTTGTTCTGGTTTGCCGTGGCCGGTGCGCCGGGCGTGGTGCTCTATCGCCTGAGCAATACGCTGGATGCGATGTGGGGCTATCGCAATGAGCGCTTCGAACGATTCGGCTGGGCGGCGGCGAAGATCGACGACGTGCTCAATTACATTCCAGCGCGTCTGGTGGCACTGACGTATGCGCTGCTGGGCAAAACCCGGCTGGCGTTGAAATGCTGGCGCACCCAGGGCCCGACCTGGGACAGCCCGAACGCCGGCCCGGTGATGGCGGCTGGGGCGGGGGCCCTTGGCGTCGAATTGGGCGGCGCGGCGATTTATCACGGCGAACTGCACCAGCGTCCGCAACTGGGCGAAGGTGTGCCGGCGGACGCCGACTCCATTGACCGGGGCTGGCAACTGGTCCAGCGCGGGGTATGGTTATGGCTGCTGATTCTCTGCCTGGGGGCTGAATTTTATGCTTGAGCACGGTGGCCGATTGCGCAGGGCGGCGCTCGAATATGGCATAGATGAAGCCGACTGGCTGGACCTGTCGACGGGCCTTGCGCCCTGGCCGTTCCCGGTACCGGATATTCCGCTGCGGGCCTGGGCCCGTTTGCCGGAGGCGGACGATGGTCTGGAACAGGCCGCCTGTGATTACTACGGCACCTTGCAGGCATTGCCGGTGGCCGGTTCGCAAATGGCGATCCAGCTGCTGCCGCGATTACGGCGGGCGGGCAAGGTGGGTGTGTTGTCGCCCTGCTACGCCGAGCACGCCGAAGCGTGGCGTCGCAACGGCTATATCGTGCGGGAAGTGCTGGAGCAGGAAGTCGACTTCTTTCTCGACAGTTTCGACGTGCTGGTGGTGGTCAATCCGAATAACCCCACGGGCCTGAGCCTCACCCCCAGTCGCCTGCTCGACTGGCACACGCGACTGGCCCAGCGCGGTGGCTGGCTGGTGGTGGACGAAGCGTTCATGGATAACACGCCGCAACTGAGCCTGGCGCCGTTTGCCCATCAGGTCGGGCTGATCGTCTTGCGCTCCTTCGGCAAGTTCTTCGGCCTGGCCGGTGTGCGCCTGGGTTTTGTGCTGGCCGAGCGCAAGTTGCTCAAGTTGCTGGCAGAACAAGTGGGGCCCTGGGCCGTGAGCGGGGCAACCCGGGTAGTGGGGCAGGCCTGCCTGCGCGATACCGAGGGGCAAACGCGGCAACGGCTGCGCACCGAAGAGGCCAGCGAGCGCCTGGCGTCGTTGCTGCAGCAACACGGCTTCGAGCCCCAGGGCGGCTGTGCGCTGTTCCAGTGGCTGATCACCGAGCGCGCCGAAACACTGAATGAGTTCATGGCCCGGCGCGGCATTCTCCTGCGGTTGTTCACGCACAACAGCAGCCTGCGATTCGGCCTGCCCGGTGACCAAGCTGCCTGGGTGCGACTGGCGCAGGCATTCGAAGATTTCGCCAAGGAAAACCAATGACCACGCTGATGGTGCAGGGCACCACGTCGGATGCCGGTAAAAGCACGCTGGTGACTGCATTGTGCCGTTGGGCCACGCGTCAGGGCGTCAGGGTGGTGCCGTTCAAGCCGCAGAACATGGCACTCAACAGTGCGGTGACTGCCGACGGCGGCGAGATTGGCCGTGCCCAGGCGGTTCAGGCCCAGGCCGCGCACCTCGAACCGCACACCGACATGAATCCGGTATTGCTCAAGCCCAACAGTGACACCGGTGCCCAGGTGATCATCCATGGCCGCGCCGTAACGACCATGAACGCCGTCGCCTATCACGACTACAAAAGCATCGCCATGCAAGCGGTGCTGGCCTCCCACGAGCGCTTGAGCGCGGCCTATCCGCTGGTGATGGTTGAAGGTGCAGGTTCGCCGGCAGAAATCAATTTGCGTGCCGGCGACATCGCCAACATGGGCTTCGCCGAAGCGGTGGATTGTCCGGTGTTGCTGATTGCCGATATCAATCGCGGCGGGGTTTTCGCCCATCTGGTGGGTACCCTCGAACTGCTGTCGCCGAGCGAACAGGCGCGGGTCAAAGGCTTCATCATCAATCGTTTTCGCGGTGACATCGCGTTGCTGCAACCCGGTCTCGACTGGCTTGAAGAACGTACCGGCAAACCGGTGATCGGCGTGCTGCCGTACGTGATGGATCTGCACCTGGAGGCCGAAGACGGCATCGATCAACGCCAGACCGATAAGGCCGAGCGGGTGCTGAAGGTGGTGGTGCCGGTGCTGCCGCGCATCAGCAATCACACCGATTTCGATCCACTGCGCCTGCATCCGCAAGTGGACCTGCAATTCATCGGGCCCGGCCAGGCGGTTCCGCCTGCCGACCTGATCATTCTTCCTGGTTCGAAAAGTGTCCGCAGCGACCTCGCGTACCTGCGGGCCAACGGCTGGGAAACCGCGATCGCCCGGCATCTGCGTTACGGCGGAAAACTGCTGGGGATCTGTGGCGGCCTGCAGATGCTTGGTGAGCAAGTGCATGACCCGCTGGGCCTCGAGGGCGCGCCGGGTTCCAGCGCCGGTTTGGGGCTGCTGGCGTTCCAGACCCGGCTCGAACAAGAGAAACAGCTGCGCAATGTGTGCGGTCGCCTGGCGCTGGAAGATGCGCCGGTATCAGGCTATGAAATTCATGCTGGCGTGACCACCGGCCCGGCCCTGGAAAACGCCGCCGTGCAACTGGATGACGGCCGCTGCGATGGTGCGCAAAGTGCGGACGGGCAGATTTTCGGCACCTATCTGCACGGGCTGTTCGAATCGCCGGCGGCGTGCAGTGCGCTGTTGCGCTGGGCGGGTTTGCAGGAGGTGCAGGACGTGGATTACCACGGCTTGCGCGAGCGCGATATCGAGCGGCTGGCGGATCTGGTGGAGAACCATCTGGATACTTCTCTGCTGCGTCGGCTCTGTGGGTTCTGAGGTGGCTGTTGCGGCCCCATCGCGAGCAAGCTCGCTCCCACAGGTTACGAGGTGTACTCAAAATTTATGTTCAGCCTGGATCAATTGTGGGAGCGAGCTTGCTCGCGATGAGGGCCGTCGCCTCCCCGAAAATTTTAAGGAATAAGCAATGCTCCAACTGATCCTCGGCGGCGCCCGCTCCGGCAAGAGTCGCCTCGCTGAAAAACTCGCCATCGACAGCGCCCTGACCGTGACCTACATCGCCACCAGCCAACCACTGGATGGCGAAATGAGCGAGCGGGTCGCCCATCACCGTGCCCGTCGTCCTGCCGAATGGGCACTGATTGAGGAACCGCTCGAACTGGCCCGGATACTGCGTGAAAGCGCCCGTGCCGACCACTGCCTGCTGGTGGATTGCCTGACCCTGTGGCTGACCAACCTGCTGATGCTCGACGATGCCGAGCGCTTGCAAGCCGAGCGTGATGCCTTGCTGGACTGCCTGGCGTCGCTGCCGGGTGAAATCATTTTTGTCAGCAACGAGACCGGAATGGGTGTCGTGCCGCTGGGCGAATTGACTCGCCGCTATGTCGATGAAGCCGGTTGGCTGCATCAAGCTCTGGCTGAGCGGTGTCAGCGTGTCGTCCTGACCGTCGCCGGCCTGCCCCTGACTCTGAAAGGAACTGCGTTATGACTCAATCCTGGTGGCTGAACCCGTGCAGGCCAGTGGATACCCAAGCGCTCGAACAGGCCCGGGCGCGGCAACAGCAACTGACCAAGCCGGCCGGTTCCCTCGGTCAGCTGGAATCGCTGGCGGTGCAACTGGCGGGATTGCAGGGGCGGGTCAAGCCGAGTCTGGAACAGGTGTGGATCGCGATATTTGCCGGCGACCACGGCGTGGTCGCCGAGGGCGTGTCGGCGTATCCCCAGGAAGTGACCGGGCAGATGCTGCTCAACTTCGTCAGCGGTGGTGCCGCGATCAGCGTATTGGCGCGGCAACTGGGCGCTTCCCTCGAGGTGGTTGACCTTGGCACGGTGACGCCGTCGCTGAACCTGCCGGGTGTGCGTCACCTGAACGTCGGCCCGGGCACGGCGAATTTCGTACAGGGGCCGGCCATGACCGAAGCCCAGGGACAACTCGCTTTGCAGGCCGGCCGTGACAGCGTGCAGCGGGCGATGGCCAGCGGTGCGCAGCTGTTCATCGGTGGCGAAATGGGCATTGGCAACACCACCGCCGCCAGCGCCCTGGCCTGTGCCTTGCTCGATTGCCCGGTGGGCCATTTGACCGGGCCTGGCACCGGGCTCAACGCCAAAGGTGTGAGCCACAAAGCCCAGGTGATCGAGCGTGCCCTGGCATTGCATGGCGCACAGCGTGGCGATGCCTTGCAGACCCTGTTCAACCTCGGTGGCTTCGAGATTGCCGCGCTGGTCGGTGCCTATCTCGCCTGTGCTCAGGAAGGCGTCGCGGTACTGGTGGACGGCTTCATCTGCAGTGTCGCTGCGCTGCTTGCGGTGCGCTTGAATCCTGAATGCCGTCAGTGGCTGATGTTCGGTCATCGCGGTGCCGAGCCGGGGCATCGTCATGTGCTGGAAACCCTGGATGCGCAACCCTTGCTCGATCTGGGCCTGCGGCTCGGTGAAGGCAGTGGCGCGGCATTGGCTGTGCCGCTGTTGCGCCTGGCGTGCGACCTGCACGGGCAGATGGCGACCTTCGCCGAAGCCGCCGTGGCAGATCGTCCGGCATGACCCTGCGCGTGGATCTGTTGCGACACGGTGAAACCGAATTCGGCGGTGGCTTGCGCGGCAGCATCGATGATGCCTTGACCGACACGGGCTGGGCGCAGATGCGCGCCGCCGTGGTCGGGCAGGGGCCATGGGACCGGTTGGTCAGTTCGCCATTGCAGCGTTGTGCGCGGTTTGCCGAGGAACTCGGTGCACAACTGGGGGTGCCGGTGCAATTGGATAAAGACCTGCAAGAGTTGCATTTCGGCGCTTGGGAAGGGCAAAGCGCGGCGGCGTTGATGGAAACCGACGCGCAAGCGCTGGGCTTGTTCTGGGCCGATCCTTACTCGTTCACGCCGCCTCAGGGCGAGCCGGTTGCGGACTTTTCGACACGGGTGCTGGCAGCGCTGCAGCGTTTGCACGCGACCTGTGCCGGTGAGCGCATTCTGCTGATCAGCCACGGCGGGGTGATGCGCCTGTTGCTGGCACAAGCTCGCGGGCTGCCGCGAGAGCAATTGCTCAACGTTGAGGTCGGGCATGGCGCGCTGTTTTCGCTGACGATGGAGTCCACTGGTTTGTTGAAGGAAGTGCTCTGACCATGTTGCCATTCTGGATCGCCCTGCAATTTCTCAGCAGCCTGCCGATTCGCCTGCCCGGCATGCCTGAGCCTCGGGAGCTGGGACGGTCACTGCTGTTTTATCCGCTGGTGGGCTTGCTCTTTGGCGTGATTCTGTGGGCAGTGAACTGGCTGTTGCAGGGGGCGCCGGCGTTGTTGCACGCGGCGTTATTGCTGAGCGTTTGGGTACTGCTCAGCGGCGGGTTGCATCTCGATGGCCTGGCGGACAGCGCCGATGCCTGGCTCGGCGGTTTTGGCGACCGTGAGCGTACGCTGACCATCATGAAAGACCCGCGCAGCGGACCGATCGCCGTGGTGACGCTGGTGCTGGTATTGCTGCTCAAGTTCACTGCGCTACTGGCGCTGATCGAACAGCCGAATTCGCTGGCATTGGTCATCGTGCCGTTGATCGGTCGCAGCGCGTTGCTTGGCTTGTTCCTGACCACACCCTATGTGCGTGCCGGTGGTCTGGGGCAGGCCTTGGCCGATCATCTTCCGCGTGTGGCGGGCAGGTGGGTGTTGGCGGTCAGTGCTCTGGCTTGTGTGTTGATTGCCGGTTTGAGTGGTGTGGTGGCGGTGGTGTTGGCGGTTCTCGGGTTTGCCTGGTTGCGGCGGGTGATGCTGCGGCGGCTCGGTGGAACGACGGGCGATACGGCAGGGGCGATGCTGGAGTTGCTGGAAGTTGCAGTGCTGGTAGGCTTGGCGCTGGTCTGATTGGGTTGTGTTGAGCGTTCCGGCCTCTTCGCGAGCAGGCTCGCTCCCACATTGGAATGCGATCAACTGTGGGAGCGAGCCTGCTCGCGAAAGCGATTTTCGGGACACCGCCTGACCACTGAACAAACCCCATGCCACTTGATTTAACCGACTCGCGGGTATATACACGCACCATGCTCGATTCCCAATGTTTATGCATCAACCTGCGTCGCGCCGCCCGTGGCGTCAGCAGGCATTACGACGGCGCTCTCGACGGCTTCGGGATCAACGTTGCGCAGTATTCTTTGCTGTGCAATCTGCAGCGTCTGGATCAGCCGAGCATTTCAACCCTGGCCGAGGCCATGGGCCTGGATCGCAGCACCTTGGGGCGCAATTTACGGGTGCTGGAGGGTGACGGCCTGGTGACGCTGGTCGAGGGCGAAGACATGCGCAACCGCATCGTCCTGCTGACCGAGGCCGGGGCAGAGCGTCTCAAGGCGGCCTTGCCGGCCTGGGAGGCCGCACAGCAGCGCTTGATCGATCGCCTGGGGGCCGAGAAGCGCGAAACCTTATTGAAGCTGCTGGACGAACTGGCGTGACGCCGGTTTTTCCGATCATAAGCGGGTATATACCCGCTACCGGAGAACAACAATGACATCGATGTGGCGTACGTGCGGTTGGGTTCTGTTGGGGAGTGCGCTGATCCTTGCGTTGTCTCTGGGGGTTCGACATGGCTTCGGCCTGTTTCTGGCGCCGATGAGTGCCGAGTTCGGCTGGGGCCGTGAAGTCTTTGCCTTCGCCATCGCCTTGCAGAACCTGATCTGGGGCCTCGCCCAGCCATTCACCGGCGCGCTGGCCGACCGCTTCGGTGCAGCGAAAGTGGTGCTGATCGGTGGCATCCTGTACGCAGCGGGGCTGATTTGCATGGGGCTCTCCGATTCTGCAGTGACCCTGTCCCTGAGCGCCGGCCTGCTGATCGGCCTCGGGCTGTCCGGCACGTCGTTCTCGGTGATTCTGGGTGTGGTCGGCCGCGCCGTACCGCCGGAAAAGCGCAGCATGGGCATGGGGATCGCCAGTGCTGCCGGCTCGTTCGGCCAGTTCGCAATGTTGCCCGGCACGCTCGGGTTGATCGGATGGCTTGGCTGGTCCGCGGCGTTGCTCGCGCTGGGTTTGCTGGTGGCGCTGATCGTACCGCTGGTGAGCATGCTCAAGGACAAGCCGTTGCCCGTCCTGGGCCACGAACAAACCCTTGGCGAAGCACTGCGCGAAGCCTGCTCGCATTCCGGATTCTGGCTGCTGGCGTTCGGCTTTTTTGTCTGCGGATTCCAGGTGGTGTTCATCGGTGTGCACTTGCCGGCCTACCTGGTGGACCAGCATCTACCGGCCACGGTCGGCACCACGGTGCTGGCGCTGATCGGCCTGTTCAACATTTTCGGCACCTATACCGCCGGGTGGCTCGGCGGGCGCATGTCCAAACCGCGTTTGCTCACCGGTTTGTATTTGCTGCGGGCGGTGGTCATTGCGTTGTTCCTGTGGGCGCCGGTGACCACCACCACGGCCTACCTGTTCGGCATGGCCATGGGCTTCCTGTGGCTGTCGACGGTGCCATTGACCAACGGTACGGTGGCGACCTTGTTCGGCGTACGAAACCTGTCCATGCTCGGTGGGATTGTTTTCCTGTTTCACCAGCTTGGTTCGTTCCTGGGCGGCTGGCTGGGCGGGGTGGTGTATGACCGAACCGGGAGTTATGACTTGATCTGGCAAGTGGCAATTCTCTTGAGCCTATTGGCCGCCGCCCTCAACTGGCCGGTGCGTGAACGGCCGGTGGCGCGCCTGCAAACACAAATGAGTGCGACATGAACAGCCTTTGGCCACGGATCGCTGTAGCCGCCGTCTGCGCCTTGTTGCTGGCGTTGTCGTGGTGGGGCTGGCATCAGGGCGGGCTGGCGCTGATGCAGTTGGGCATGGGTGCTTGCTAGTGAGCGGCGAGGGCGAGTAACGTCGCTTTTGACGAATTATCAAGGATGCTCGAGATGCTCAAGCGCTGGTGTGCTGTTCCCGCGTTGCTGATGACGTTGTCCGGACTGGCTTGGGCCGCTGACTGTCCGGAGGTGCTGCAGGGCTCGCTGCCGAAGTTGCGGGCCAAGGAGTCCATCGACCTGTGCCAGCGTTACGCCGACAAACCGCTGGTGGTGGTCAATACCGCCAGTTTCTGCGGCTTCGCACCGCAGTTCGAGGGCCTTGAGGCACTCAATCAGCGCTACAAGGAGCAAGGGCTGGAAATACTCGGCGTGCCGTCAAACGACTTCAAGCAGGAGTCCAAGGACAGCGCCGAGACTGCGAAAGTCTGCTATGCCAACTACGGCGTGACCTTCACCATGACTGAGCCACAAAGGGTTCGTGGCGCCGATGCGACGCACTTGTTCAAAGTCCTCGCCCGTCAAACCAGTGCGCCGAAGTGGAACTTCTACAAGTATGTGGTGGATCGCCAAGGCAAGGTGATCGCCAGTTTCTCCAGCCTGACCAAGCCGGATGATCCCGAGTTCATCGCCGCGGTAGAAAAAGCCCTGGCTTCGCCACCGCTTGCTTCTGCCCCCTGACGTTCGGCCTCGTTGTTTGGTGGTGCACGCGTTCCCTTGTAGGAGCTGCCGAAGGCTGCGATCTTTTGATCTTGCTTTTGCGTTGCTGAAGATCAAAAGATCGCAGCCTTCGGCAGCTCCTACAGATTTTTCGAAATCCGTGTTCCGCGGGATTCCGTGAAGAACCAAAAAAAAAGCCCCGCCTCTGTGAAGAGAGCGGGGCTTTTTTGATTCCGATGGCGAGCGGTTCAGGCTCGCCGGGAATCATCAGAAGCGGTAGGTTGCACCGAGACCGAAACCGTTCGCGTAGTTTTCATACTTGGCGTTGTAGGTCTGGCCACGGTCGTTGCTGTTGTTGACCTTGACCGACTCTTCGCGCAGGTACGAATACGCCAGGTCGATGGTCAGGTCGTCGGTCGGGCTCCAGCCGGCGCCCACGCTGAAAATCTTGCGATCGCCCGTCGGGATGCGCGGAGATCGATCGACGTTGTTGGTCGGTGCCTGGTCAACGGACAGGCCGGTACGCAATACCCATTGCTTGTTCAACTGGTAGGACGCGCCGATGGCGTGAGCCCAGGTGTCGTGCCAGTTCTGTTCTTCGGTGATGGTGCCGAACTGACCGTTCAGAACGGCCGGAACACCTTTGTTTTCGACGGTGATTTCTTTCAGGCGGCTCCAGCGGGTCCAGGTGCTGCCTGCGTACAGAGTCCACTTGTCGTCGAGCTGGTGAGTGACCGAGAAGTCCACCGATTCAGGTGTGGTCAGGTCCAGCGAAGCGTCGTATTTCTGATTCGGGTTCTGGCCGATCAGGCCCAGCACGCCGTAGTTGACCTTGGTGTTGCCTTCGAGCTTGTACTTCACTTTCGAGTGGTAGGTCAGGCCAACGCGCGTGCTGTCGGTGGCTTGAACCAGCACGCCGATGTTATAGCCCAGCGCGGTGTCGTCACCTTCGATCTTGACCTTGCCATCTGGCTGGGACTGGGTGATCGACAGGTTCGATTCCAGCGTGCCGTCGATGCGGTTGATGGTCGGGCCGAAACCGATGGAAACCTTGTCGTTGAAGGCGTAGCTGACAGTCGGTTGCAGGGTGACGATTTTAACTTCGCTCTTGCTGCCGAAGTAACGGCCGGCAAAGTTGTTCTCGTAGTCGGTGACCAGGCCGAATGGTGCGTACACGCCGATACCGAATGCCCAGTGGTCGTCGATTGGTTTGACGTAGTAACCCATCGGCACGCCCATGAAAGGGACCATGTCACCTTTGTTGGTGCCGCTGTTCGGACTGGAGCTGGCGTCACTGATGTCAGTGTGCGCGTCGATGAATGCAACACCGCCGGTCACTTGTTCGCGCTTGATGCGGGACATGCCGGCAGGGTTGCCAGCAATGGTGGATGCGTCGTCGGCAGAGGAAGATCGCCCGGCAAAACCTGTCCCCATCCCGCTGATGCTTTGTTCGTTGAGGGCAAAGCCACTTGCAAAGAGCTGGGTGGATGCCAGGGTAACGGCGAGGCTAAGGGTGGTTTTGAGCATTACTTTTTTCATTATTAGAACTCCTGGTGATCACCGGGGCGAAAATTACCAACATTTTCGTCCCGGCGCCATAGGCTGTATGCCTTGATTTAGAGCGGTTTTGTAGGACAATCAGACCAAAATCGCGACTTGTTGCGCGATGTTTGGATCCAGAAGTGTCAGCAGGCTACCTGATTCAGGGGTGAAACACAGGTTTGCCAGGCGCTGGTGAAATCACGCAGACGTCCCTGGGGCTGAAATGTCTGGCGCCAGATCCTGGCCATGCCCAACAGATCATCAGGGGAAGGGAGGGGGGTATTCTGTTCTTCCACCAGCAGCCAGGCGATGGCTGTGGCGTAACGCAGGTTGACGGTCAATTCGAGGTGCGGGCCGCTCAGAAACGCATGTTGGCTGGCCAGGCCGCGGACCAGACTTGCACGCTCCGGATCAAGGGCCAGGTAATGGTCCCAAAGTGCCTGGTGGCGGGGCTCGGCGATGCGGTACAGGCCGTGCCCACGGCGGTCATGCAGGGCGGAACCAAGGGCTGACTGGCTGGCGGCAATGCCCAGCAGCAGGGATTCGGCAGTAGCGCTATGGCGTCCGAGGTAGATCAACGTCGGACGAATCACATAGCGGCACAGTTCGCTGGCAGCGATACCCATAAAACCCTCGAAACCTGAATTGGACGGCGATACCTGAAGGGGGCTTGGCAGCTGTGAATCGGTTCAGGTTCGCCGCAAGCGGGTCAAGCCGCTTGAGTTGAAGTGTAGTGTCATATTCGCGCTGTAAAGGACTGTTTTTAAAATATTTCCAGCGACCAGTTATAACCCTTATATCGGATCGTGCTTAGTCGTGGTTCGAGTACAGGGAAACATCGGGCAATAAAAAGCCCTGCTTTTCGGGCAGGGCTTTCGGGTTTTTCAGCCTTTCTGGCGTTTCAGGCAACCAGGGCCTGACGGGTACGCTCGATCACGGCCTGCAGCGGCTCGGCGCTGGAGTATTGATCGGGGTACAGGCGTTCGCTGTGACGAGCGATGCCGTGTTCGTTGACCAGGGTGAAGCTGAAGCAGCCTTTGCGAGCGGCCATGATCAGGCAGTTCATTGGTGCAAAAGCGTTGGTTAGGGTGCGAATGGCATCCTGAGTGTGGATTTGAGTAGACATTATTGGGTGTTCCTACAAATGACACGGATAAGAACCGTGCAACGTTAAAACGTTCCAGTAACGTTGATCACCATTGATCGAACGAAGAACCCGACTGGAACAAAGCAGCCAGTTTGAAGCGCTGATAAGTTGGCGCGCTTGGGCTGGCAGGTAGGTACTTAGGAGGGCAGGCAACACATCGAGGGCAAAGGTTCTGGGCCCGGGGTGAAGATCCTGATCAATTTGCAGGTTGGTTCGAGCAGAGTAGGCAGGCGGAACAACACCCTTTGCTTTCGATTCAAAGGTCGTGTTGGCGCAAGATTTACCTGGAAACCATCGAGGTGGTCGATCCCGCTTGTTCGGTGGAGGCTTCCGTCGGGAAGGCTGACCGGGGGGATTTGTTCGACCAGAATTGACTTTCAGCTTGGTACTAACGCTGCGGATACTAACGGATTGAACTGGACAAGGGAAGTGTGTTAGCAAAAAAACTTCCCGGCAGGTGCTCGATCAGGCTGTTTTGCCTTGTAGATAAGCGTATGAAGCGGCGCTGCCTCCGATGGATACGCCCTGTAGCAGAACAAAATCCGACCATCGGTCATCGACGTTGGTAGCAACGCTGCCGTCTAAACACCAGGTTTGCCAGGGCTTATCCCCAGCCATGACCAAAAAACGCGCCGAAAAAGTGCATTGATATAACCGTCGCAAAGGCACTTGTGCACATTAGTTGCAGAGTCTGTCACCCCGCTGTCATCTCACGTTCAAGCGCAATGGCTGCCTGTAACCAAAATTTAAGTCAATGAAAAACATCGCTTTTTTTTACTGGTGAAAAAATCGTCAGTTTGACTGCGAACCCCATTCCACAGGGCTTTGAGCGGGTTCAAGGACGGTTGTCCACTGAGTTATCCACAGCTTCTGTGGATTGTCCCGAGCGCTTGCTCTAGGACGGGCGTGCCGGGACATTTTCAGCTTTACCTGTAAGAAAAAGAGAGTAAAGTTGCGCGCCTTCCGATCTGCCCCACAGTGCTTTATGAAGTTTCGCTCAGCCCCTGTTTCCTCTACCTCCACACCACCCTCTGTTGCCCCTACCAAGCGCTTTTCCATGCGCGTGGCAGAGTGGCTGTTGGACAGTCCGCACCTGGGCGAAAACCCTAACGTCAAACACATTGCCGGACGTCTGCTCAAGCAACCGGCCCGTGAGGGCGTCGTGGCTGCGCAAAGTCGCCTTGGCCAGCTGATGTGCCGCGAATGCGGGAATGCCCGGGACCGCCGTATCGGTCAGGACCTGCTGCGTCAGGCCGCTCGGGCTGGCGATCGCCGCGCTCAACAGGAACTGGGGCTGATCGAAGACTGAGCTGTCCAAGACCGGACGCCTTGGTTAACCTTCAGGCTTTATCCGAATGGCAGGAGTGGCTATGGCAATGGACTTGACCAGCGTATTGCTGGGTCTGGCAGCGGCAGGGTTGCCGTTGCTGGTATTGGCCTGGCAACTTCAGCGTCGGGCCAGCACCACGCAATCAGACGTTGCACTGCTGCAGGAACGCCTGGCCATGGCGCAACTGGCGCAGGACGGCTTGAATGCACAACTGGAGTCCAGCCGCGATGAAATCGCTGATCTGACCCAGGCCAATTCCGCCAAACAGGCTGATCTGGCTGCACTGCGTCGTGAAGTCGAACTGTTGCAGATCGAGCGCGATGACGCCCGGGATGCCGCCCATGCGTGGAATATCGAACGCGCCGGCAAAGACGCCGAACTGCGCCGTCTGGATGCCCAGGCCGCGTCGCTCAACGCCGAATTGCGCGAGCAACAAGACAGCCATCAGCAGCGCCTTGACGACCTGCAAGGTTCGCGGGACGAATTGCGCGCGCAGTTTGCCGAACTGGCGGGGAAGATTTTCGATGAGCGCGAGCAGCGTTTTGCCGAAACCAGCCAGCAGCGCCTGGGACAGTTGCTCGATCCGCTCAAGGAGCGCATCCAGTCCTTCGAAAAGCGTGTCGAGGAAAGCTATCAGAACGAGGCTCGTGAGCGTTTTTCTCTGGCCAAGGAGCTGGAGCGCCTGCAACAGCTGAATTTGCGCTTGAGCGACGAAGCCACCAACCTGACCCGCGCATTGAAAGGGCAGAAGACCCAGGGCAATTGGGGCGAACTGATCCTTGAGCGCGTGCTTGAGCATGCGGGGCTGGAGAAGGGCCGCGAGTACCAGACTCAGGTCAATCTCAAGGGACCGGACGGCGAGCGCTTCCAGCCGGACGTGATCATCTATCTGCCGGGGGACAAGCAGGTTGTGGTCGACTCCAAGGTCAGCCTGACGGCCTATCAGCAATACGTCGCGGCTGAGGACGAGGCCATCGGCCAGATCGCCATCAAGCAGCACGTGCTTTCATTGCGCAATCACGTCAAAGGCCTGGCCGGCAAGGATTACAAGCGCCTCGATGGCTTGCACAGCCTGGATTTCGTGTTGCTCTTCGTGCCGATCGAGGCGGCGTTTTCTGCCGCGTTGCAAGCTGAGCCGACGCTGTTTCAGGAGGCATTCGACCGCAACATCGTGATCGTCAGCCCCACCACGTTGCTGGCGACCCTGCGTGTCATCGACAGCCTGTGGAAACAGGAGCGCCAGAGCCAGAACGCCCGGGAAATCGCCGAGCGGGCCGGGTGGCTGTACGACAAGTTCGTGCTGTTCATTCAGGACCTGGACGAGGTCGGCAATCGCCTGCAGCAACTGGACAAGGCCTACAGTTCGGCACGCAACAAGCTGACAGAGGGGCGTGGCAACCTGGTCAGCCGCAGTGAACAACTCAAGCTGCTGGGGGCACGGGCGAGCAAGAGCCTGCCGGCGGATTTGCTGGAGCGGGCAATGACCGATGTCGATGGGTTGGTCGAGTTGCCGGAGTAGCTGAAAAGCATCGTCGGAACGCCGCCCGGAGCAAGCTCGCTCCCACAGTTGACCGCGTACCCCTGTGGGAGCGAGCTTGCTCGCGATGACGGCAGTCGCGCCACCGCAAAGGTCAATTCTTGAGCGCTACAACGGCAAATACCGACTCAACAACGCCCGCAACGCCGCCGGTTTCACCGGTTTGGCCAGGTAATCCAGCCCTGCTGCATGCACCTTGTCGACCGTCTCCGGCCGGCCATCGGCGCTGATCACCACACCAGGAACCGGCTCGCCCATTTGCGTGCGCAGCCAGGCCATCAGATCGGTTCCGGTTTCGCCATGATCGAGATGGTAATCCACCAGCGCCAGTTGCGGGCGCATGCCTTCGCCCAGCAGCGTTGCGCACTC
The DNA here is from genome assembly GCF_019219205.1 of Pseudomonas sp. PDM27. Lineage (NCBI taxonomy): Bacteria > Pseudomonadati > Pseudomonadota > Gammaproteobacteria > Pseudomonadales > Pseudomonadaceae > Pseudomonas > Pseudomonas sp. PDM27. The sequence continues at coordinate 114,857 of NZ_JAHUWF010000008.1, forward strand.
CTCGCGATTGCGTGCGGTCCAGACCTGGCAACCCCAGCGGCTGAGCAAGCTGTTCATGCCGATCAGGATGCTGTCCTCGTTATCGATGCATAGCACCTGTGCGCCATTGAGCAATTTGCCATTGAGCTCGGCGACTTTGACCGGCGCTGCGGTTTGCGCCCTGGCCAGCGGTACGCTGACGCTGAACACGCTGCCCCGCCCCGGCCAGGAGCGCACGCGCAAGGTATGACCGAGCACGCGACATAGCCCGTCGGCAATCGCCAACCCCAGGCCGAGGCCTTTTTCGGCCCGTGTCTGGTGGCTGTCGAGGCGCTTGAACTCTTCGAAAATCACTTGTTGTTTATCTTCCGGAATACCCGGCCCGCGATCCCAGACTTCCAGGCTCAATGCTTCCTTGTGCCGGCGAACGCCCAGTAGTACCGGCCCTTTGCCGTAGCGAAACGCATTGGTCAGGAAGTTCTGCAAAATTCGCCGCAGCAGTTTGATGTCGCTGTCGACCCGCAGCGTGCTGCCGCGAACGCGGAACTCCAGGCCTTGTTCCTGCGCCAGCACCTTGAACTCTGTACCGAGGGTGTCGAACAGTTCGTTGAGCGCGAACGGCTGGCGATTCGGGTTGATCTTGCCGTTCTCCAGGCGGGAGATGTCCAGCAGGTCGCTGATCAGGTCCTCGGCCGAGCGCAGCGAGCTGTCCAGATGCCCGACCAGTTTCTGCACTTCACCGGAGAGTCCATCGTGCTGATGGGAGAGGGCGGCGGAGAACAGGCGCGCCGCATTCAACGGTTGCATCAAGTCATGGCTGACGGCCGCAAGGAAACGGGTCTTGGACTGGTTGGCCGCCTCGGCGGTGCCCTTGGCTTCGGTCAGGGCGACGTTGAGCTGCGACAATTCGTGGGTCCGTTCGGTGACCCGTTGCTCCAGGCCTTCGTTGGCTTCGGTCAGCGCCTGCTCGGCTTCGCGGAACGCGGTGATGTCGGTGAAACTCATGACGAAGCCGCCGCCTGGCATTGGGTTGCCGATCAACTCGATGACCCGGCCGTTGGGGAACAGGCGCTCGGAGGTATGCGCGCGGCCCTGGCGCATCCAGTGCAGGCGACGCGCGACGTGAACTTCGGCTTCGCCGGGGCCGCACAGGCCGCGCTCGGCATTGTGGCGAATGATGTCGGCGATCGGCCGACCGACACTGATCAAGCCGTCCGGGTAGTTGAACAACTCCAGGTAGCGACGGTTCCAGGCCACCAGTTTCAGCGACTGGTCGACCACGCTGATGCCCTGGGTGATGTTCTCGATGGCGCCTTGCAGCAAGGCGCGGTTGAATTGCAGCACCTCCGAGGCTTCGTCGGCGATGCGCACGACGTCTTCCAGTTGCATCTCCCGGCCTTCAATGGCGGCTTTTACCACCGCGCGGGTCGAAGAGGCACCCAGCACACCGGCCAGCAGGCGTTCGGTATGGGCGATCCATTCCCCGTCAGCGTTCTGGCTCGGGTTGAAGCCTTTGCCCTGGCGATAGGCAAAACGGATGAAGCTCTGACGGGCGCGCTCTTCGCCGACGAAGCGCGCCGCCAGCTGCAGCAGGTCGTCGATCTGCACCGCCAGCATCGAGCGTGCGCTGGGGCGGGCACTGATTTCCTGGCCGATGAAGCGGCCCGCCTGCCAGTGCTCGGAAACCCGGGTGCGCGACAGCACCGAGACCCAGGCGAACAGCGTGAAGTTGCCAGCCAGCGACAGCACCACGCCCTGGGTCAGCGGGGTGATCGGCAGGTTCAGTGGATTGCTGTGCAACCAGGCCAGCCCAGGGAATGTGCTTAAGGAAAGGCCGAGGCTGAGGGCGGCAATCGGCAGGATCAGGGTGTAGAACCACAGGAAGGTGCCTGCGGCGAGGCCGGCGAAAACACCGCGGCGGTTGGCCTGTTTCCAGTACAGCGCACCGAGCATGGCGGGGGCCAGTTGGGTCACGGCGGCGAAGGCGATCTGGCCAATGGTCGCCAGGCTGGCGGTCGAGCCCAGCAGGCGGTAACTGACGTAGGCCAGCAGCAGAATGACCACGATGCTGACGCGGCGCACCGACAACATCCACTGGCGGAACACTTCGAAGGGGCGCTCGGCGTTGTTGCGACGCAGCAGCCAGGGCAGCAGCATGTCATTGGACACCATGGTCGACAGCGCCACGCTGGCCACGATCACCATGCCGGTGGCCGCCGAGGCGCCACCGATAAACGCCAGCAGGGCCAGCGCCGGATGCGCCTGCGCCAGGGGCAGGCTGATGACGAACGAGTCCGGCAACACCGAACTGGGCAGCAGCATCTGGCCGGCCAGGGCGATCGGCACGACAAACAATGCAGCAAGGGCGAGGTAGGCCGGAAATACCCACTTGGCCAGGCGCAGATCCTGGGGGTCGATGTTCTCGACAACGGTCACGTGGAACTGTCGCGGCAAGCAAATGATCGCCATCATTGCCACACCGGTCTGCACCACCATCGACGGCCAGTTGATGGTTTCCTTCCAGTACTGTTCGAGACGCGGCGCCAGCATGGCCTGGTCGAACAGGTCGTCGAAACCGTCGTACAGGCCGTAGGTCACGAACGCGCCGACCGCGAGAAACGCGAACAGCTTGACCAGTGACTCGAAGGCAATGGCCAGCACCATGCCGCGGTGGTGCTCCGTGGCGTCGAGGTTGCGGGTACCGAAAACGATGGTGAACAGCGCCAGCACCAGCGACACGATCAGCGCCGTGTCCTGGGCCCGGGTGCCCATGGCGTCGGCGCCGGCGCCGATCAGCAGGTTCACGCCGAGCACAATGCCTTTGAGTTGCAACGCGATATAGGGGAGCACGCCGACCAGGCAAATCAGCGCCACCACCACCGCCAGCGACTGGGATTTGCCATAGCGCGCGGCGATGAAGTCGGCGATCGAGGTGATGTTCTCCTGTTTGCTGATCATCACCATTTTCTGCAGGACCCACGGCGCCCCGACCAGCAACAGGATCGGCCCGAGGTAGATCGGCAGGAATGACCAGAGCTGTTCGGCGGCCTGGCCCACGGCGCCGAAGAACGTCCAGCTGGTGCAATAGACCGCCAGCGACAGGCTGTACACCCAGGCGCGCACACGCGGCGGCAAGGGCGCGCTGCGACGATCGCCATAGAAGGCGATGGCGAACATGATGGCCATATAGGCCAGGGCGACGACGGCAATCAGCCCGGTGGACAGCGACATGGGGACTCCAGACAAAAGACACCCGGACCTCCCGCCCGGACAGACAGTCTCGCACGACCGCCAGCGTTAGTCAGTGTCGACCAAGGTCGTGGCGTGGCGGGGTGTCGCAGGGGGATTTGCAGTGTCTGGAGTGGCCTCATCGCGAGCTTGCTCGCGATGGGGGCCTCACTGACTGAATGCAATCTCGATCAACCGATGCAGCTCCTCAACCTCCAGCGCTGCCTCGGAAAACAGAATGCGGAAAACGATGGGGGCGGCGATCAGATTGATCAGCCGATCGACACCCGGCACGGGCTCGTTGGGGAAACGGTCGAGGATCGTCTGCAACTGCCCGCCAATGATCGTCGCGCAGTAACTTGGCTTGAGCGCCGCCTGCACGTCGCGCAGCATGTTGCGCCCAGGTTCGGAGCTCATTTCGTCCAGGTACTGTTCCGCCCAGGCTCGAACATCGCCGCGCAGGCTGCCGGTGTGGGTGGGGTCGTTGTCGGGCTGCATGCGGGCGAGGGCGACGTCGGCCAGCAGCGCCGACAAATCACCCCAGCGACGGTAGATGGTCGAGGGTGTAACGCCTGCGCGCGCAGCAATTTGCGGCACGGTCAGGCTGGCGCGGTCCTGCTCCTCGAGGAGTTGACGCACGGCCGAATGAATCGACTCTTGTACCCGCGCGCTGCGTCCGCCCGGGCGTAAGGTGGGAGCTGTCATCCTGGGGTTCCTGTAAAAGCCATGCCTCGGACCTTAACACAAAGAATTTGCTTTAAGAGGGATCCGGTAGCACACTCCGCAAAAGCAAAAATTTAGCTTTTGTGGAGTGCGCCCATGTCCAGTTCTCATTCAAACCGTGCCAGCCTGTGGTTTCTTGCCGTTACCTTGCTCAGTTTCCTGGCGGCCTCCACGGCGCCGACGCCGCTGTATCACCTGTATCAGGAGCAGATGCGGTTTTCGGCCGCGACCCTGACCCTGATTTTTGGCGTGTACGCCCTCAGTCTGTTGGTGGCGTTGCTGACCGTCGGCTCGCTGTCGGATTACCTGGGGCGCAAACCGGTGATTTTCACGGCGGTGGTGCTGAATATCCTGGCGATGCTGCTGTTTATTCACGCCGACAGCGTCACCTGGCTGATCAGTGCCCGAGTCCTGCAAGGTTTTGCCACCGGCATGGCTACCGCGGTGCTGGGCGCAACGCTACTGGATATCGACCGAGAACGGGGGCCGCTGGTCAATAGCGTTGCGCCGTTGACCGGTATGGCCATTGGCGGGTTGGGCTGCGGTGTGTTGGCCGAGTTCGCCCCGGCGCCGTTGCACCTGACGTACTGGCTGCTGCTGGCGTTGTTTGTGATGCAGGCGTTGTATGTCTGGCGCTTGCCGGAAAGCGTCTCGCGGCAGGCCGGGGTTTGGGCCTCATTGCGACCGACTCTGCACGTACCGCTGCAGGCGCGTTCGACTTTGTGGCGGGTGCTGCCGCTCAATACTGCCCTGTGGGCCCTCGGCGGTTTCTACGCTTCCCTGGCGCCTTCGTTGGTGCGCACGGCCACAGGCTCGACCTCGAACATGATCGGCGGGGCGACCGTTGCCGCCTTGACCTTGACCGGTGCGCTGATGATTTACAGCATGCGCAACCGACCCGCCGGCAAGTCATTGTTATTGGGCGCCAGCCTGATGCCAGCGGGTGTCGTGTTGATTTTGCTGGGTGTGCACAGTGCCAGCCTGCCGCTGTTCTTCCTCGGCACCCTGGTCGCAGGCTGTGGTTTCGGCTCCGGTTTTCTTGGCACCTTGCGTAGTCTGGTGCCGCTGGCCTTGCCCCATGAACGTGCCGGGCTGGTGTCGACGTACTACGCACTGAGCTATCTCGCCTTCTGCCTGCCATCGCTGCTGGCCGGGAACCTGAGCCGAACCCTCGGTTTGGTGGCGACCGTCGACGGTTATGGTGCGGTGTTGATACTCCTGGCCCTTGGCGCTTTGGCAGGTTTGATGCGCCCGCGTTCAGGTAGGGCATGCGAGGTCAATTGAATATCTATGTAATAGATAAGATATAGAGATATTACCCGTTATATAGATATTCGATCCGGATCTAAGATGGGCTCTACCTCACGAGAGGACAGGAGTTCGCCATGACATGCGCCAATAGCATCAAGCCCGGAATCAAACCGTTCAGTCACCTGCAGCACCCACGCGAAGTGATCCGCCAGTTCACCCCCAACTGGTTCGCGGCCACCATGGGCACCGGTGTGCTGGCGTTGGCACTGGCGCAATTGCCGCTCGCCATGCCCGCCTTGCACGCCTTTGCCGAAGCCCTGTGGCTGTTCAACATCGCGTTGTTCCTGCTGTTTACGGCGCTGTACGCCGCGCGCTGGCTGCTGTTTTTCGACGAAGCACGACGGATCTTCGGCCACTCCACGGTCTCGATGTTTTTCGGCACCATTCCGATGGGCCTGGCGACCATCATCAACGGCTTCCTGGTGTTCGGCCTGCCACTCTGGGGCGACGGTGTGATTCACCTCGCCGAAGTGCTGTGGTGGCTGGATGTGGCGATGTCGCTGGCCTGCGGCGTGCTGATTCCCTACATGATGTTCACGCGTCAGGAGCACAGCATCGACCAGATGACCGCCGTCTGGTTGTTGCCGGTGGTCGCGGCAGAAGTGGCGGCCGCCAGCGGTGGCCTGTTGGCGCCGCATTTGGCCGACGCTCACTCGCAACTGGTGGTGCTGGTGACCAGCTACGTGCTCTGGGCCTTCTCCCTGCCGGTGGCCTTCAGCATCCTGACCATTCTGTTGCTGCGCATGGCCCTGCATAAACTGCCCCACGAAAACATGGCCGCCTCGAGCTGGCTGGCCCTTGGCCCGATCGGTACCGGCGCGTTGGGCATGCTGGTGCTGGGCGGTGATGCACCGCTGATTTTCGCGGCCAACGGTTTGCCGGGCGTCGGTGAGATCGCTTCGGGATTGGGCCTGGTGGCCGGCATCACCCTGTGGGGCTTCGGCCTGTGGTGGATGCTGATGGCGTTGCTGATCACTGTGCGCTACCTGCGTGCCGGCATCCCCTTCAATCTGGGCTGGTGGGGCTTTACCTTCCCGTTGGGCGTCTATTCTCTGGCGACGTTGAAGCTGGCCAGCACCTTGAACCTGACGTTTTTCAGTGTGTCTGGCTGTGTGCTGGTGGCGTTGCTGGCGGTGATGTGGCTGATCGTCGGCAAGCGCACGGTGCTGGGCGCCTGGCGTGGTGAACTGTTTGTCTCGCCATGTATTGCCGGTTTGAAGAAATAACCGGCAAAGATTAGGTAAGGTGTGGCCTGGATCGAGTTTCGATACTCCAATTACAGTATCCAGGCCACTCTCTACATAATCAGGGACACATGGAAGATGAGTCACCCCTCACAGTTCACCTTGTTGCGTACCCGGCGCTTCCTGCCGTTCTTCATTACCCAGTCCCTTGGGGCATTCAACGACAATGTGTTCAAGCAGTCGTTGATCCTGGCGATTTTGTACAAGCTGACCATCGAGGGTGACCGCTCTGTCTGGGTCAACCTGTGTGCGCTGCTGTTTATCCTGCCGTTTTTCCTGTTCTCGGCCCTGGCCGGGCAATTCGGGGAAAAGTTCGCCAAGGACGCGTTGATCCGCCTGATCAAGCTTGGGGAAATCGCCATCATGGCGGTCGGCGCGGTCGGCTTTATGTTCGATCACCTGTCGCTGATGCTGCTGGCGCTGTTCGCCATGGGCACCCATTCGGCGCTGTTCGGGCCGGTGAAGTACTCGATCCTGCCGCAGGCCCTGCGTGAGGAAGAACTGGTCGGCGGCAACGGCCTGGTGGAAATGGGCACCTTCCTGGCGATCCTCGCCGGCACCATTGGCGCCGGGGTCATGATGTCTTCGACGCATTACGCGCCGGTGGTGTCCACGGCGATCATCGGCATTGCCGTGCTCGGCTACCTGGCCAGCCGCAGCATTCCCCGGGCGGCGGCCGCCACGCCGCAAATGCGCCTGAACTGGAACATTTTCAGCCAGTCCTGGGCCACATTGAAACTGGGCCTGGGGCAAACGCCGGCGGTGTCACGCTCGATTGTCGGCAACTCATGGTTCTGGTTTGTCGGGGCGATCTATCTGACGCAGATCCCGGCCTATGCCAAGGAATGGATGCACGGCGACGAAACCGTGGTGACGCTGATTCTGACGGTGTTCTCGGTCGGCATCGCATTGGGGTCGATGCTGTGCGAGAAGCTCTCCGGGCGCAAAGTCGAGATTGGCCTGGTGCCGTTCGGATCGTTCGGCCTGACCGTCTTCGGTCTGCTGCTGTGGTGGCATTCCGGTGGAATTCCGGACAGCGCCGCCGGCCATGGCTGGATCGACATCCTCGGTTTCGGCCACACCTGGCTGGTGTTGCTCGACATCCTCGGCCTGGGCGTCTTCGGCGGTTTCTACATTGTGCCGCTGTACGCGCTGATCCAGTCGCGCACAGCGGAGAACGAGCGGGCGCGGGTGATTGCCGCCAACAACATCCTCAACGCGCTGTTCATGGTGGTGTCGGCGATTGTCTCGATCGTCTTGCTGAGCGTGGTCAAGCTGTCGATCCCGCAGTTGTTCCTGGTCGTGTCATTGCTGAACATCGGTGTCAACGCCTACATCTTCAGGATTGTCCCGGAGTTCACCATGCGTTTCATGATCTGGCTGCTCAGCCATTCCATGTATCGCGTGGAGCACCGCAACCTGGACCTGATCCCCGACGAAGGCGCGGCGCTGCTGGTGTGCAACCACGTGTCGTTCGTCGACGCCTTGCTGATTGGCGGCGCGGTGCGTCGGCCGATTCGCTTTGTGATGTATTACAAGATCTACAACCTGCCGGTACTGAACTTCATCTTCCGTACCGCAGGGACGATTCCGATTGCCGGGCGCCAGGAGGACATCCAGATCTATGAACAAGCCTTCACGCGGATTGCCCGGTATCTGAAGGACGGTGAGCTGGTGTGCATCTTCCCCGAGGGCAAATTGACCGCCGATGGCGAGATCAACGAGTTCAAGGGCGGGTTGACGCGGATTCTCGAAGAGACGCCGGTGCCGGTGATTCCGTTGGCCTTGCAGGGGTTGTGGGGGAGTTTCTTCAGCCGCGATCCGGGCAAGGGACTGTTTCATCGCCTGTGGTCGCGGGTGACATTAGTAGCAGGGCCGGCGGTGGCGGTTGAAGTGGCGCAGCCGGCGAAGTTGCAGGCGATGGTGGGTGAGTTGCGCGGGACAGTCAGATAGTCGGTGACAGTTCGGGCCTCTTCGCGAGCAAGCCCGCTCCCACAAGGATTGATGGTGTGCTCTATATGTGTGGGAGTACACGAAACCTGTGGGAGCGGGCTTGCTCGCGAAAGCGGTAGTGGCCTAAGCGCTGACCTTGAGCCCAACCAACCCGCTAATGATCAACGCCACACTCGCCAGCCGCACCAGCGCCATCGACTCGCCAAACAGAATGATCCCGGCGATCACGGTGCCGACGGCGCCGACACCGGTCCAGATCGCATAGGCTGTGCCCAGTGGCAATTCCTTCATTGCAAGGCCGAGCAGGCCAAGGCTGATAGCCATGGCCACAACGGTCAATACCGTGGGGAGCGGGCGGGTGAAACCGTCGGTGTACTTGAGGCCGACGGCCCAGCCCACTTCGAACAGGCCGGCGAAAAACAGAATGATCCAGGACATGAAGACCTCCATCGTCTGACGGGGTCGTCCCCTGATTAATGACTCGATCGAGCCGCGAGGTCGTCCTCGCGATGGGCAATATAGTGCCCAGCATTAACCCGGGGATCAAGTTTTCCAGTCAGTCGCTGACCTGTTGCGCCGGCATTTCCCGATCCTGTTTCTCGCTCATGCGGCGGAAATATGTGGATAGCAATGCCCCGGAAATGTTGTGCCAGACACTGAACAATGCGCTGGGCACAGCCGCCAGCGGCGAGAAGTGCGCGCTGGCCAACGCGGCGCCCAACCCGGAGTTCTGCATGCCGACTTCCAGGGCCAGGGACTTGCGCTGGGCCAGAGGCAACTTGAACAGGCGCCCGGTGAAGTAACCCAGCAGGTAGCCAAAGCTGTTGTGCAGCATGACCACGGCCATGATCAGCAGGCCGGACTCGGCAATCTTCGCCTGGCTGGCGGCCACCACAGCCGTGACAATGATCACGATGCTGACCACCGACACCAGCGGCAACACGTTCACGGCGTGGCGAACCCTGTCGCCGAGCACCCGTTGGGCAACCACGCCCAGCACGATTGGCAGCAGCACCACTTGCAGGATCGACCAGAACAACTCCATGAACGACACCGGCAACCAGGCCGAGGCCAGCAGCCAGATCAGCGCCGGCGTCAGCAGGGGGGCGAGGAGGGTGGTGACGGCGGCGATGGCCACTGACAGCGCCAGGTCGCCACGGGCCAGCCAGGTCATCACGTTCGACGAGGTGCCGCTTGGGCAGCAGCCGACCAGAATCACGCCGACGGCGATTTCCGGCGGCAAGTGGAACGCCTGGCAGAGCAACCACGCCACGCCCGGCATGATCACAAAATGTGCAACCACGCCCAGGGCCACGCGCCAGGGATGGCGAGCGACTTCAGCGAAGTCTTCGAGCTTGAGGGTCAGGCCCATGCCGAACATCACCAGCCCCAGCAACGGCACGATGGCGCCTTTGAGGCCGAGGAACCATGCCGGCTGCAGAAACGCCACGACAGCGAAAATCAATACCCAGTAAGCGAAGGTGTTGCCGACAAAACGACTCAATGCAGCCAGTGCGCGCATGGCTTGATCCTTGTTAGGTGAAAGCGTTAGGGAGCTAAGCATACGCTGCTGGCAAAAAAAGATCGCAGCCTGCGGCAGCTCCTACAGGAGGAATACATTCCAATGTAGGAGCTGCCGCAGGCTGCGATCTTTTGATTCAGGCGATCAGATGCCTTGCGGAGTCTCTTCGCCGCCCAATGCTTCAACCAGCGCCGGCAGGAAGTCGCCGAAGGTCAGCATCATCAGGGTGAAGCTGGCGTCCAGTTGGCCCAGGGCTTCGTCGCCACCGTCCTGTTCCGCCTGGTCTTGCAGCAGGTCTTCGAACTTCAGGCGCTTGACCACCATCTTGTCGTCGAGGACGAACGACAGTTTGTCCTGCCAGGCCAGGGACAGTTGAGTGACCACTTTGCCGGTGCTCAAGTGCAGCTGGATTTCTTCGCTGGTCAGGTCCTGGCGCTTGCAACGCACAATGCCGCCGTCTTCGTGGGTGTCGCGCAGTTCGCACTCGTCCAGCACAAAGAAATCGTCCGCGGCTTTCTGCGTGGTGACCCACTCGGTCATGGTCGCGGTCGGCGACATTTTCACGGTCAGCGGACGCACCGGCAGGGTGCCGATCACTTCACGCAGGGTCGACAGCAAATCTTCGGCGCGTTTCGGGCTGGCCGAGTTGACCAGGATCAGGCCCTGCTTCGGCGCGATGGCGGCGAAGGTCGACGAGCGGCGGATAAAGGCGCGGGGCAGGAATGCCTGGATGATTTCATCCTTGATCTGATCGCGTTCCTTCTTATAGACCTTGCGCATTTGCTCGGCTTCGATCTCTTCGACCTTTTCCTTGACCGCGTCACGCACGACGCTGCCCGGCAAAATACGTTCTTCCTTGCGCGCGGACACCAGCAGGAAGTCACCGCTGACGTGCACCAGTGGCGCATCTTCGCCTTTGCCGAACGGCGCGACGAAACCGTAGGTGGTCAACTCCTGGCTTGCACATGGGCGCGCCAGTTTGGTGGCCAGTGCAGTTTCCAACGCCTCGGCATCAACAGGCAGATCTTGGGTCAGGCGATAGATAAGCAGGTTTTTGAACCACATGGGGTGAGTCTCTCCTTTATACAAAGGGGGGCATTATTGTCTTCGCCGTGCCATAGGCCAACCTTTCTCTAAGCCTTTGGAAGGCCTGAGAAAATTATTTAAAAAAGTGCTTGCCAGAGGTTGGGTCGCTCCGTAGAATGCGCGCCACACCGAAGCGAAGGGTGATTAGCTCAGCTGGGAGAGCGTCTGCCTTACAAGCAGAATGTCGGCGGTTCGATCCCGTCATCACCCACCATTCGTTTCATGTGTTTAGCGCAGCGGTAGTTCAGTCGGTTAGAATACCGGCCTGTCACGCCGGGGGTCGCGGGTTCGAGTCCCGTCCGCTGCGCCATATTCGGTAACCTGGAACACTGAACGCCAGGTCACCACGGAAAAACCCGCTATAGCGGGTTTTTTTCTGCCTCAAGTTTGTACGTTGTACCCGCGGGATGTGTCGTTTTACTGGTTTTCGGATTTATTTGAAAAAAATTTCAATTAAATCAACACTTTACGAAAACTTGTGGCATAATGCGTCCCGTAACGAAGCGAAGGGTGATTAGCTCAGCTGGGAGAGCGTCTGCCTTACAAGCAGAATGTCGGCGGTTCGATCCCGTCATCACCCACCATTCGTTTCAAGCGTTTCGCGCAGCGGTAGTTCAGTCGGTTAGAATACCGGCCTGTCACGCCGGGGGTCGCGGGTTCGAGTCCCGTCCGCTGCGCCATATTCGGTAATCTGGAACACTGAACGCCAGGTCACCACAGAAAGCCCGCCTTGTGCGGGCTTTTTGCTGTCTGGCATTTGGCCAGACCTCAAAGCGATCCCGGGATCGCTTTTTTTGTGTGTGCCCGGTTATTGCTCGGCGTTGCGGCTGTGCCGGTAGTCGCTGACAGCTTCATAAACGGCTTTGCGCAGGCGATTGATGCCGCCGATGGGGCGGTGTGCCTCGATACCGAACCAGGGATTGAATGACTGGTTGTCGCATTGCAGGTTCAGTGCCGGTGTATCGAAGTCCTGCGCCGGCACCTTGATCTGCGCCACCGTCTCGAAAGGCGCATCGCTTTCGCGCCATTCAATGCTGGTGTCTTCAATCGGCATGTACTTGTTGGCGTCCTGTCGCTGGATTTGCAAGACGAAGCACGCGGGTACCCGGTCGGTCGACAACTGTTGATTCAGCGCATTGCGCAGGAAGTTCGGCAACTTGCGGTTTTGTTCCGGCAGGTTGTAGGCCGGGCAACTGTCCGGATCGGGCATGACCCGGAACTTCGCATTGGCTTCACCGAATTTGTAGGGTGAAACCGAAAAGTACGTCGTCCGGGTTGGGCTCGATGGCGCAGGGGACAACGTCGCCATGGCAATAAACAGGTGGCGAACCTGCCACGAACGCGGATCCCACCCCGGAAAGAACGCCATCATCTTTTTACCCTCGGCCTGGGCAGCGACGTTCTGACGGTATTCGGCCACGTTACTTACAAAGAAGTTCGGATGGCTGAACATCACAAAGTCCTGTTCGCTTCGCCCTGGCTGATCGCTCAATAGTTGTTTGCCCGCAACATCGAACAGCTTGATCGCCATGCCCCGGGCGTCGCGGATGCTGTCGAACTGCGGGTAGGCGTTGCCATTGGACAGGCGCATTGTCGCTTGCCAGGTTTTGCCCGGCTCGCTGAACACCCCCTGGCGCAACTCGCTGGCCAGTTCCGGCAACACCTGGACTTCGGCTTTGACGCAGCCGTGGGCCTTGGCGTGGGCATCGCGCAGGTAGCGGGTGCTTTCGCGGTGCTGATCGACGATGCGCACGGCGGTCTGGATGATGTCCCGGGTCATCGCGGCTTCATCGTCCGCAATCGACTCCTGCGCAGAGACCGGTCCGCGCTGCTGCCAGGAAAACCAGGCGGTGGCCAATGCCCAGCCAAGCACGCCGAGAACCAGCAGCCACAGCAACAGCTTGCCGAGGAAGGCGCCCAGGCGCAGCCAGAGTGTAATCAGCATGAGAGCGTCCTTTTGGCTGAGTCCGTGGTCATGGCAATTGCGCTTCCAGCGGGCCGCCCAGCACTTTCAGATATTCCAGCAGTGCCCAACGCTCCTGCGGCTGCAACCAGCGGCCAATCACGCCATTGCCGAGTTTGCCGGCACGGAATTCATGACCACTGTTGTGGTTGCCGGTGATTCGCGTGTCGAACAGAAAACCATTGGTAAAGGCTTCGGTGCGGTAACCCAGGTGTCCCGGGTCATATTCGAAAGTGCCTTTGTAGAACGTGGTTGCACGCTCATCCTGAGGCGAGAGCAATTGATAAATGCTCGGTACCGAGCCGTTGTGCAGAAAGGGCGCTGTCGCCCATACACCCGCCAACGGCCGGGCCTTGTACGAACGTAGTTCGCGCACACCGATTGGCAGGCCGAATCCGTCCATTTCCGGGCGCTCGGCGGGGGTGACATTGGCGTCCTGATAAGCGCGGTCGCGGACAAATGCAGTGACATAGGCCAGCCCCGTGGCCACGGACATCTTGCTCAGGTCCAGTGGTTCGGTGGGTTTTGGCTCTACATCAAGTTTTTCCAGTTCCGCCTGCTTCCATTGCAGCGCCGTCAGGTCGAAGCGATGGTCGGCGATGTTGTTGGCCGCGCCCGGGTCTGTACCGATGACATCCACCGGGAGCATTTTCAGGTGCTGAACGTATCGTCCCTCGCCCTGGGTGGTTCGCGGTACATGACAGCCCGCGCAGTTTTCCGCGAACAGGGTGCGCCCTTGGGCGGCCAGCGGCTTGTCGATCGCGCCCAGCAGGTCTTCCGGCCAGGCCGGCGGCGAGAGTCGTTGCAGGGTTTCTTCGATCAGGTGCAGGTCGCGCACACGGACGCTGGAGGGATAGCGGGCATCGCCCATCAGCGGCTGGCCGTTCTGGTCGAAGAAGTTCAGCGTGGCGCCGACGCCCAACGCCTCGCCGATGTTGCGGGCCATCGGTTGTTTCGCCGAGCCGTTCCACTGCACCCATTCGAACGTCCACATGTCCCACAACTGCGGATAATCGACCGGAGCATTGGCCACGCGGTAGTTGTCGGGGGAAATCGCGTCACCGAAGCTGGCGTTGGCAATGCGCCCGAAGGCATCGGTACGCCCCGGGCCTTCCTCGGTTGGATAGAGCCCGCGATGGGTATCGTTCCAGGCCACTTTGAGGAATGTATCGAGTGACGTCTTGAATTCTTTGCGCAGTTGTTTGTGGCGCGTCTCGTAGTCCTGGCCCAGTACGTTGCGTGCGAAACGTTCGAATTTCCACGGGTTGTAATAGGTCGAGACCAGGCTGGCGACCAGCGCCTGTCCGAAACTGCCCCCTTTGAGCGTAGGAACGCTGGACGGCAGGACATGCTGCGCCGAACCGCCGTCGATACGCACGGCTTGCCCCTTGAAGCGCAGTTCACCGGTGTGGCAGGCCGCACAGGTGATATCCAGAAACACCTCCGGGCTGCCCGCATTCTGATGTCGGGTAAAGCCTGCGGGGAGGTTGCCGGGGTTGTTCGGTGTCGGTTTCTGGCCGGGGTCCACCAGAAAGCCGAAGCGCGCGAGGTACTCGGGGGCGGCGAAGCGTTGTTGCGAGAAGGGCAGTTCGAGGGCGGTGAACCAGTCATAGCGCAAGCCTTTGACCTGGGTGCCCTGGGGGGTGAAGTAATAAGTCTCTCGGTCGGCGGCGCTCCATTGCTCCAGGTAATGCACCTGTTGAGCAGGCGACCAGACCGGCAGTTTCGGGTTGGCGACGTAATAAAGAACCACGGCCAGGGCCAGCCCGAGCAGGACTGCGATGAGAACCAGCAAGCGTAGGAAGAGGCGCAAGATAAACATCCTTGTCGAATTATCATGCTGTTATGCCCGAGTGCCCAAGGTGCGGCAAGAGGCCATTACGCCAGATTGCAGGTTCAGGAATCAGCCTCTGTCGGAACAAGATGAAAGAAGCTTCATCACTCCAATTGTGAAAAGCGTTTAAACACCTGAACTTATCAATTGATTCCGGCTCTCATGCCGGTAGCCATTGGTCGTGGCGGCCTGATAAGCTCGCGGCTTTACTCGATTGCCCTTTAGGCGCATGAACAAGGAAATAGCATGAAACAGCATCGGTTGGCGGCGGCGGTGGCCCTGGTTGGCCTGGTACTCGCGGGTTGTGATTCGCAGACCAGCGTAGAGCTGAAAACTCCGGCGCAAAAAGCTTCCTACGGCATTGGCCTGAACATGGGCAAGAGCCTGGCTCAGGAAGGCATGGATGACCTGGATTCCAAAGCTGTAGCCCAGGGCATCGAAGACGCCGTTGGCAAGAAAGAGCAGAAGCTCAAGGACGAAGAACTGGTCGAGGCGTTCGCCGCACTGCAAAAACGTGCCGAAGAACGCATGGCCAAGATGAGCGAAGAGTCGGCCGCTGCCGGCAAGAAATTCCTCGAGGAAAACGGCAAGAAAGCCGGCGTGACGACCACCGCTTCGGGCTTGCAGTACGAAGTCGTGCAGAAAGCCGATGGCCCTCAGCCAAAACCGACTGATGTAGTGACCGTTCACTACACCGGCAAGCTGACCAACGGCACCGTATTCGACAGCTCCGTCGAGCGCGGCAGCCCGATCGATCTGCCGGTCAGCGGTGTGATCCCGGGTTGGGTCGAAGGCCTGCAACTGATGCACGTTGGCGAGAAGTACAAGCTGTACATCCCTGCTGACCTGGCTTACGGCGCCCAAAGCCCGAGCCCGGCGATTCCGGCCAACTCGGTGCTGGTATTCGACCTGGAACTGCTGGCCATCAAGGACCCGGCAAAAGAAGACGCCGCTGCCAAGTAACCAGCGCCTGCTTCGATAACAACGCCTCGCTCATGCGGGGCGTTGTTGCATCTGGCGTTCGGCAGGGGTAAACAAAACGAACAGACGCTCTAGGCCGGAGTCTTAGGCATAGTAGTGTCGGCGGTAGACGCACAAGGCCGCCAAGTCAATGAAATTATGGGTTTTTTTTGATGAGTAAAAAACGCCCGATCTGAACGCAGGCCTTGTAAGACGGGGCTTGCAGCGATGAAAAGCAGCTCTGTTCACAAGGTTATCCACAATTTGTGTGGATAACATTTCAACGGGAGGAATGATGAAAGCACCCTGGAATTTCGCTCGTTTCCTGCCACTGGCCGGACGTCTGCTGGCACGCGGTCGATTGCCGACCCTGTTGTTCGCGGTCGCCAGCAAAGGCGCAAGCCAGGGCAATCGACTGGGCAAGATCAAGGACGACCTGAAGCTGTTGCAGGCACTCTGCCTGGCCTACTGGCGTGGCGAGTATCGCGCCATCAGCCCCAAGGCGCTGCTTTCGGTTGTCGCGGGCCTGATGTATTTCCTCAGCCCGGTGGATGCGATCCCGGATTTCATTCCGCTGTTCGGCATGTTCGACGACATCGCAGTCCTGGCGTGGTTGATGAAAGTGCTCGACGACGAGCTCAATGCCTTCCGCGCCTGGCGCAAACGGCAGGTCCCGGAGAAGCTCGCGGTGGTTGAGCGCCTGCCCGATACCCCCGAGCAACTTCAACTGCAAGGCCCGAAAAAACGCTGAGTCGATTTTCACGACTTCATAGATTGATGCCCCCCGCGACCTTGGCCGCTGTTAGGATTACACTTCTAGGGAAAAGTGCCGACTCGCTAAGTGTTGTTGTCCTACGGGGTAGTGATGGATATTCAGATAATTACACGCGAAGGCGAGCCCGAGTATGCGGTTCTGCCATGGGCTCAATATCAGGCGTTATTGAAAGCAGCGGGTATCAAGGAGCAAGCGTCGCCTCAAGCCACGAAGCCTCAGGCGGCGACACCAGACGCGATTCTTCCGGGTCTGGATCAACTACGCAGTTTGCGCGAGGGGAAGGGCATCGCCATCGAGGCGCTGGCCCGCACGGTAGGCATCAGCCCGTCTTACCTGGCCATGATCGAAAGTGGCGAGCGTCTGCCCGACGCCGCGATTCGCCGCAGCCTGGCTTGGGAATTGACGGTGCCAGGATGGAGGGATGAATCGTGAGTGTACGCATCAGCCGTCAACACTGGGACGGATTGCTGGGCGAACTGGATCAGGCGCGGCGCCAGCGCCATCTGTTGACGTATCGGGCATTGCTGGAACGTTTGCAGCTGCCGACCCCGGCCATGCAGACCCTGACGGCGGCCCTTGAGCATCTGGCGGCTCTGGACGCCAAGGCGGAGCAGCCATTGCGCAGTTCACTGGTGATCAGCCAGGGTGCCAGCCGTTTGCCGCGCACCGGATTCTTTGAGTGTGTCGAGCGCCTCGGGCGGTTTTCCGGGCCGTCGGACGGCGTTGCCGCCGCGTCCTGGCATGCTTCGGAAGTGGTGCGGGTGTTCGAGTACGAATACCCGGAATCGGCCGAGGCCTGAATGTTTTTGCAACTCAAGGCGCGAGCCGGGTACTGGCTCGCGCGCCGGTTGTTTCACTGGTCGTGGTTTGTTCGTCAGCCGCAGGGCTGGCGCTGGCTCGAAGGCCAGTTTGCACGCATGGCCAACCTGGGCGACGTCGGCGCCCAGAGCTTCTATGGGCACATCCTGACGTTTCGCGGTGTCGGCCTCGGCGCTCGTGAGGAGGGCGTGCGTTTGTTGCGCCTGGCGGCGTTGGCGGGCGATGGCAAGGCGGCGTATCAAGTGGGCGTGATCTGTTTGGCCGGGACGGCGAGCAAGGCTCCGGATCTGGTTGAAGCGGCGCGATTCTGGGAGATTGCGGCGAAGGCCGGGCATCCGTTGGCGTCGATCAAGTTGCAAGAGTTGGCATCTCGCGAGGCTGAGCTATAACCCTGGGCTGGCCGGGGGATGGCTATTTGGGGAGTTGTCCTGCGCCTGTCTTTTGTTGACTGTGTACATATCCGTTTCTTCGGTAACAGCGGCTTATGGTTTCGCCCTTACGGCGACTCCCTTTTTTACAAGCGCCTAAAAAAGGAAGCAAAAAACGCTCGCCCCTTACGTACGGCCCCTCGCTGAGGCTCGGGGTTCCTTCGCTCCGGCATTCCTCCGGGGGCATTGCCCTCCGGTCGGCTTCGCTTCGACCTACATGCAATGAGTTCGACTGCGTCGAACGGCGCTGCGCGCCCATCCCCGGATGAACACCTGCGCTCAGCCTGCCGAGGGGGCGGGTAGATCAAGAGCTGCAGGCGAGCTAACGCTCGGCCTGTTGAGTGGTGGGGAGCGTTTGTGTACGCAGATCTGCTTTTGCCCTTCTGTGGGAGCGAGCCTGCTCGCGAAAGCGTCCTGTCAATCACCGCTGCCCCATCAGGCAAGCACTTTCACGTTCCTGCACCACCCGGCTATCCATCACGTGCACGCTATACCCCTGCACATTCTTCGCATGGTGCTTGGCTTGTGAAGCCATTTCCGCCAACTGGCTCGCATCGAGTTGTCCACAGGCCTGTGGATGAAGATGCACCACGCCGATCGACAGCGACAACAGCGCAAACTCCTGCCGCACGCCCTGGCGATTCGGTGCGATGAAGCAGCCGGCTTCCAGGTGCTCGCTGCGGTAGAAGCGCCGGCATTGGCTCTGGAAGTCGTCGAGCAACTGGTTCAGACGCTTGCGCCAGTCTTCCGGGCCGAGCACCAGCAGGAAATCATCACCGCCGATGTGGCCGACGAAGTCGCGGGACGGGTCGACGCGGTCGTTCAGGCATTGCGCCAGGCACAGCAGGACTTCGTCGCCGCGGCCGTAGCCGTAGATGTCGTTGAAAGGTTTGAAGCTGTCGATGTCCACGTAGCAGATCACCGATTCCCGTTGCTGTTGCAGCAGACGCGTCAGGCATTGCTGGATCGGCACGTTGCCCGGGAGCAGGGTCAGCGGGTTGGCGTAGCGAGCTTGCTGGATCTTCAGTTCGGTAATCAGTTTGAGTACGTCTATCACGCGGCCGAGCCCGAGATAGCCGCCATTGAGGGTGATGATGAAGTCTTCTTCGATGCGCTGGCGGGCACGGCCTGTGATCAGGCGGCTGACTTGTTGCAGCGACTGACTCAGCTCGACGGCGAGGAAGTCATCGTTCATCAGGCGGCTGATGGGTTTGCGGGCGAACAGATCGGTGGCAAAGGGCTTGAGCAGGGCATCGGAGAGCGAATGCCGATGGACGATACCGCAAGGCTGACCCTGTTCATCCAGGACCGCCAGCGAGTTCAGGTTGGCCTGGCGGCGAAAGGCTTCGAGCACCGTGGCGGTCGGGGTGTCCCGGTTCACGGCGGGTTGCTCGTTGAGCAGTGCGCTGAGGTCGCTGCCGTCTTCGCTCAGTACAACGCTGGTGCTGTCCTGGCGGGGCATCAATGCCCGGGCATCCCGTGGCGCGTGTTCCTGGGGGCGGCAGAGCAGATAGCCCTGGACCAGATCGACGCCCATCTCGGTCAGTACCGTGAGTTCTTCCGGTAACTCGATACCTTCGGCAATGACTTGCGCCCGCGAGGCCTTGGCGATTTGTAGGATCGAGCCGACGAACTCGCGCTTGAGCGCATCCTGATGAATGCCATCAATGAAATGCCGGTCGATTTTCACGTAATCCGGCCGCAACTCAGACCACAAGCGCAAACTCGAATAACCCGCCCCCAGATCATCCAGCGCAATCGAAAATCCCATCGCCCGATAGTGATGCAGGGCGGTTTGCAGCAGCTGGAAGTCATCCGTCGGCGTCTGTTCCGTGAGCTCGATGACCACCTGACTCGGCGGAATGCCGAAGTCCTGCAGCAATTGCAGGGTGCGTCCCGGTTGATGGGCTGCTTCGAGCAGGGATTCCGGGGACACGTTGAGGAACAGCAGACCAGGCAGTTGTTGTTCATTGAAGCGTCGGCAAGCGCTTTCGCGGCAGGCAATTTCCAGCTCGCTCAAACGACCGGCCTGACGGGCGACGGCGAACAGGGCGACAGGGGAGTGCAGAGGGCTGTTGGACGGCCCGCGACTGAGGGCTTCGTAGCCGAGAATGCGCCGCTCAGAGAGGCTGATGATCGGTTGGAACAAACTGTGCAAACCGCCTTGAGTCAGGATCGAGCTCAATGCACTCAGCTGTTCGGTTGTGGTCATGGCGATCTCTGGCGATAAAAAAAGGACTGGCGTGGTCCCTTTCTACAAGGAGCACGCCAGTCCCGTATTTCACGACAGAATGATGACTGTTTGATGACGCCCCGGAGGGCGTTAGCATTAAATTGCCATCAGCTGCTTGTAAGCACTCAGTGCTTCGCCACTGCTGTGTTGAGTTTCAGGTAGTCCAGCAGAATCCGCCCGGTTTCGCTCAGGTAGGCATCGTCTTCCGGTTTAGTCTTGTCGTCCTCGGCCGCCAGGGCGTCCTCGTCTTCTTTCTTCAGCTCTTTGAGCGGTTCTTCGCCCTTGGCCTTGCGACGGATGTTTTCCATGGCCAGCTGTTTGGCTTCGATGTCGGCGTGCTGGGCACGACGCTCGACTTCATTGAGGCTGACGGTTTTCTCGGCCATCAGTTTCTGCGCCAGGGCCAGCTTGTCGCGGATGAATACGAACTCCGCATCCTTGGCTGTACGCACGTCATGCTCGGACTGGAGTTGCGTAATGTACGGCTTGAACGGGTCGACCGCCGGCTTGATCGCCGCCTTGATGGTGTCCCACGGCATGGCTTCGGGCAGGGCGCTTTCGCCGATTTCCTTGGTGTCGATGATCGACGGGTAATCGATGTCCGGCAAGACGCCCTGATGCTGGGTGCTCTGTCCGGAAACCCGGTAGAACTTGGCCAGGGTCAGTTTCAGCTCGCCATGGTTGAGTGGCTGGATGGTCTGCACGGTACCTTTGCCGAAGGTCTGGCCGCCGATGATCAGTGCGCGGTGGTAGTCCTGCATGGCGCCGGCGAAAATCTCCGAAGCCGAGGCGGACAGGCGGTTGACCAGCAACGCCATCGGGCCTTTGTAGAACGCGCCCGGGTTTTCATCTTCCAGCACGTCTACACGGCCATCGGCATTACGCACGAGCACGGTCGGGCCTTTGTCGATGAACAGGCTGGTCAGCTCGGTGGCTTCCTGCAAGGAGCCGCCGCCGTTGTTGCGCAGGTCGATGACCACGCCGTCGACTTTCTCTTTCTGCAGTTCAGTCAGCAGTTTCTTGACGTCGCGGGTGGTGCTCTTGTAATCCGGGTCGCCGGCACGGAAGGCCTTGAAGTCCAGATAGAACGCCGGGATCTCGATGACGCCGAGCTTGTAGTCCTTGCCGTCCTGCTTGAGGTTCAAGACCGATTTCTTCACGGCCTGGTCTTCGAGCTTCACCGCTTCACGGGTGATCGGCACGATCTTGGTGGTCTGGTCATTCGGCGCATTGCTGGCCGGGATCACTTCCAGGCGCACCACGGTGCCTTTCGGACCACGGATCAGCTTGACCACTTCGTCCAGGCGCCAGCCCACCACGTCGACCATTTCCTTGTTGCCCTGGGCAACGCCGATGATCTTGTCGGCCGGTGCAACCTGCTTGGTCTTGTCTGCCGGACCTGCCGGCACCAGGCGCACGACTTTCACCTGGTCGTTATCGCTCTGCAACACGGCGCCGATGCCCTCGAGGGACAGGCTCATGTTGATGTCGAAGTTCTCCGCGTTATCCGGCGACAGATAGTTGGTATGCGGGTCGTAGGACATGGCGAAGGTATTGATGTACGCCTGGAAGATGTCTTCCGCGCGGGTCTGGTCCAGGCGCGCCAGCTGGTTCTTGTAGCGCTTGGTCAGGGTTTCCTGGATCTGCTTGGAATCCTTGCCGGCGATCTTCTGGCGCAGGACTTCGTCCTTGACGCGTTTGCGCCACAGGTCGTCGAGTTCCGCGGTGGATTTGAGCCAAGGGGCGTCCTTGCGGTCGATCAGCAAGGTTTCCTTGGTGTTGAAGTCGATCTTGTCGACGCCCTTGTTCAGCTCGGCAAGGGCAAAGTCCAGGCGCGCCTTTACGCGGTCCAGGTAGCGCTTGTAGATGGTGAACCCGGCGTTCAGGTCGCCGCTCTTGAGGAAGTCGTCGAACTGCGTCTTCCACTTGTCGAATTCGGCAATGTCGCTGGCCATGAAATAGCTGCGCGATGGATCCAGCAGCTTGAGGTAGCTGTCGTAGATGATCACCGAGCGCGCGTCATCGAGTGGCGGCTTGCTGTAGTGGTGGCGTTTGAGCAATTCCACGACGTTCAGACTGGCGATCACTTCGTCACGATCGGGCTGAAGCTTGTCCCAGCTATTGGCTGCGAATGTATTGCTCGACATCGGCAGCAAGCCGATACCGATGAATAAGGCGAGGGCAGTGCTGGGGAACAGATGCTTCATGCTGATTCGACGCGGGGACAATTGATAACGCATATTAGGCCGTCTTTGAAGTCGCCGGCTCTTTGGGAGCCGGTCGCATAATGCAAAAAGCCCGGCGATACAGCTTCGGGCTCAGTCCAGACTCACTATGGAGGCACTGTGAAAGCATTGCAAGGCGTTGACGGTCAAGTGGTATGGGTTGATGAACCCGGTCCTGCATGTGATGTAGGGCAAGTTCGTATTCGAGTGGCGGCAGCGGGCCTCAATCGCGCCGATTTGTTGCAGAAAGCCGGTCTTTATCCGCCACCGCCAGGGGCCAGCCAGGTGCTCGGTCTAGAGTGCTCGGGGGTCATCAGCGAGGTGGGCGCCGGCTCCTCCTGGCAGGTGGGCGATCGGGTTTGCGCCTTGCTGGCCGGGGGCGGGATGGCCGAAGAGGTGGTTGTCGACGGGCGGCATGTACTGCCGGTTCCCGACGGAATGTCACTGGTCGAAGCGGCGGCATTGCCTGAAGTTTATGCAACAGTCTGGCTGAATTTGTTTCAACTGGCTGCGCTCAAACCGGGACAGAAAGTTTTGCTGCACGCCGGAGCAAGTGGAATTGGTTCAGCGGCCATTCAGCTGTGCAAGGCCTTCGGTAACCCGTGCTGGGTCAGCGTCGGCTCTGCCGAGCGACTGGCGTACTGCGAAGCGCTCGGTGCCCAGGGCGGCGTGGTGCGTAACGGTGATCTGGAGGGCTTGCGGGATCTGGGGCCGTTCGACGTGATTCTCGACCCGGTGGGTGGCAGTTACGCGGCCTTGAACCTGAAGTTGCTGGCTCAGGATGGTCGCTGGGTGTTGATCGGTCTGATGGGCGGGCGCGAGGCCAAGTTGGATCTGGCCCAGGTGCTGGCCAAGCGCGTGCAATTGCTGGGCTCGACCCTGCGCAGTCGGGATGATCAGTTCAAGGCAGATCTGTTCAGCGATCTGGGCCTGCACGTGTGGCCGTTGTTCGCCGAGGGGCGCTTGAGTGCACAACTGGCCAGGACATTCCCGATCAAGGATGCCGAGGCAGCGTTTGCCGAGTTGGCGAGCAATAACGTGGCGGGGAAGGTGGTGTTGGTGATTGACGAGAGTCTGAACTGACAACGAGAAACCTGTGGGAGCGAGCTTGCTCGCGATGGCGGCGAGTCAGTTGCATTAATATCAACTGACACTCCGCTAATCGCGAGCAAGCTCGCTCCCACAGGGGGGGGCGGGTTATTTCCAGTCGTGGATCGGCCACCCGGCCTGTTCGGCCTGCTCACGTAACACCGGGTCCGGGTTGACCACGTGGGGGAAATCCACCTTCAGCAACAGCGGCAGGTCATTGCGCGAGTCGGAATAGAAACTCGCGCCTTCGAGGTTTTCCTCTTCCGCATCCAGCCACTCCAGCAAGCGGGTGATCTTGCCTTCGCGGTAGGTCAGGGTGCCCACGGTATGGCCGGTGTAAACGCCCTGAGCCACTTCCAGTTCGATGCCCAGAATCTCGTCGATGCCCAGGCGCTCGGCGATGGGGCCGACCAGGTGGGTGCCCGAGGCCGAGATCACCAGAATCCGGTCGCCGGCCTTGCGGTGTGCCGCGATGGCCTTGGTGGCGTCACTGAAAATGATCGGCTCGATGTAGTCTTCCACCCAGGGGCCAACCAGATGCTCGACCTCTTGTGGCGTGCGGCCGATCATCGGCTCCAGGCTGAAGGTCATGTAGTCTTCCATGCGCAATTTGCCGTGGCTGTAGGCATCCATCAGCTCGTTGTTCTGTCGCATGAACGACTCGGGGTCGACCCAGCCCAGGCGACCCATCTGCTCGCTCCAAAGGGTGGCGCAGTCGCCGTGGATCAGGGTTTCGTCCAGATCAAAAATTGCCAGGGCCATCGGGTTCTCTCTGAGAACAGCTGCAAGCTTCAAGCTGCAAGCTGCAAGAATTGGGTTAGGTGGTCAGCAGTCTACAACTTGAAGCTTGCAGCTTGAAACTTGCCGCTGCCTTCAAGCTACCTCACACAGGGCCGTCGGATCGATGGAAAGCGCCAGGCGCTGACCATCGGGATGCAGGTCGGCCGCCGAGCGGTTCAGCACATCCACCACCAGTTCCACGCCCCGGGCTTCGACCCGGTAGCGGATTACGTTGCCCAACAGGCTGTGGCTGCGCACCTGCGCGTCCAGTTCACCGTTGAGGCTCAGTTCGATGGCTTCCGGGCGAATGGCGATGCGCTTGTTGATTGGCCGCTGCAGCAGCTTCGAGGCGCTGTCGGCGTCCAGCAGGTTGTAGTTGCCGATGAAACCGGCAGCGAACACATCCACCGGCGCAGTGTAGAGGGTTTCGGCGTCGCCGCTTTGTACGATTTTTCCCTGATTCATCAGGAAAATCCGGTCAGACATGGTCAGGGCTTCTTCCTGATCGTGTGTGACGAAAATCGTGGTCAGGCCCAGTTCGCGCTGGATCTGACGGATCTGTTCGCGCAGGTGCTTGCGAATGCGCGCATCCAGCGCCGACAGCGGTTCGTCCAGCAGCAACAGGCGTGGCCGGGTCACCAGCGAGCGGGCGAGGGCGACGCGCTGGCATTGGCCCCCGGACAGCTGATGGGGATAGCGTGCGGCGAAGTCCTGCAGCTCCACCAGTTTCAGTACTTCGGCGACGCGTTTCTGGCTGTCATCGGCATTGACCTTTTGCATGCGCAGACCAAAGGCGACGTTTTGCTCCACGGTCATGTTGGGGAACAGCGCATAGCTCTGGAACACCATGCCGATCCCGCGTTTCTGCGGGCTCACCGGCACGATATCGGCACCATCGAGCAGGATTTTGCCGCCATCCACCGAAGTCAGGCCGGCGATGCAGCGCAGCAGGGTGGATTTGCCGCAGCCGGACGGGCCGAGCAGGGTGACGAACTCACCTTTCTGGATTTCACAATTGATGTCGCTGAACACCGTGGTGCCGGCGAAGCTTTTCTGAAGATGTTGGACGCTGACATAGCTCATTCGCTTTTGTCCCTGTTCAAGATATTGGCAATCCAGGTCAGAACCAGCACAAAGAAGAAGTAGGAAATCACCAGCGCACTGGTGAAATGACCGCTGCTGTTGCGCATGTTGTTGAGGTAGACCTGCAGGGTTTCGTAGCGGGTGCCGACGAGGATGTTGGCGAACACGAACTCACCGAACAGGAACGAGAACGACAGCAGCAGCGCCACCATCAGGCCCTTGCGCAGGTTCGGCAGCACCACCAGGAGGGCGGCTTGCCAGGTGCTGGCGCCGAGTAACTGGGCGGCGTCCATCAGGTCGCGCAGGTTGATCGCTTGCAGGTTGTTGGTGATCGCCCGGTACATGAACGGCAGCGCCACGGTGAAGTAGCAACCGATCAGGATCCAGGGTGTACCGACCATGGCGAACGGCCCGGAACCATAGAGCTGCAGCAGCCCTACCGACGACACCACCGGTGGCACGGCGAAGGGCAACAGGATCAGGATGTTCATCAGCGCATCGAGTTTCGGGAAGTGGTAATGCACCACGAACAGCAACGGCAGGATCAGCACCACGGAAAGAACCAGTGAACCGACGCAGACCAGCAGCGATTGCCCGAACGCATGCAGGAAGCGCGGATCGCTCCACAGCTGGATGTACCACTTGAGGGTGAAGCCGCTGGGCAGAATGGTTGCCGACCAACTGCTGGCGATCGAGTAGACCAGCGTGCCGGCCAGCGGCAACAGCAGGATGGCAAACAACAGGTAAACCACGACGCGGTGGTAGACACCGGCGGGCCCCAGTTCAGCGCGAGACATGGTAGCTCCTCTTCAACAGCAACTGATGCACGATGGTCACCAGGGTCATCAAGGCCACCAGCACCACGGCCAGGGCGCTGGCCAGGTTCGGGTCCAGGGAAATGTCACCGGACACCATCGCCGCGATGCGGATCGGCAGCACGTTGAAGTTGCCGGTGGTCAGGGCGTACACCGTGGCGTAGGCACCGAGGGCGTTGGCCAGCAGGATCACGAAGGTCCCCAGCAGTGCCGGCGTCAACACCGGCAATCCGATGTGCCGCCAGTACTGCCAACCGTCGGCGCCCAGTAGCGCAGCGGACTCACGCCAGTCTTCGCGCAGCGCATCGAAGGCCGGGTACAACAGCAGCACGCCGAGGGGAATCTGGAAGTAGGTGTAGAGAATGATCAGCCCGGTTTTCGAGTACAGGTTGAAATCCTGAATGATGCCGGCCTGCTTGAGCATGATGGTGAAGCTGCCATTGAAGCCGAGCAAAATGATGAACGCGAAGGCCAGGGGCACGCCGGCGAAGTTGCTGGTCATGTTGGCGAAGGCGTTGACGAAGTTGCGCAGTTTCGAATCGACCCGGCGCAGGGAGTAGGCGCCCAGTATCGCGATGATGATCCCGAACACGCTGGACCAGAAGCTGATCTCAAGGCTGTACTGGATCGCCTGCAGGTAAAACTTCGAACTGAAGATCTTGCTGAAGTTGGCCAGGCCCCAGCCGAATTCTTCCGATTGCAGGCTGTTGATCATCACCCAGGTCAGCGGTGCGATCTCGAACACGATGAAGAACAGTGCGAACGGGACCAGGCATAAGGCGGCCAGCCATTTACTGCGGGTCATGGCATTCACTTGAGCAGCTCCCGGCAGACCGGTTTGTCGTGGGGCGCGCCCAGCAACTCGCAGACGGTGCCGCAGATCTCGGTCTGTTTCGGCGCTGCGCCGGCGTCGAAGCTGAATGCATCGCCGAGAACGAACAACGGCACCTCACGTTCTTCCGGCAGCAGGCCGTTGTGGGAGCGGTCGTTGTTCATGCCGTGGTCGGCGGTGACCAGCACCTGATAGCCGGCATCGAGCCAGCCTTGCAGGTAGTCGGCCAGGATGATGTCGACCGAGCGGGCGCTGTTACGGTACTGCGGGGTGTCGAGGCCGTGCTTGTGCCCGGCGTCGTCGATGTTCATCGGGTGGATCAGTAAAAAGTGCGGCGCATGGCGCTGGCGCAGGTTTTCGGCGTCGGCGAACAGGTGCGAATCGGGGTAGTGATCGTTCCAGTAGAAATGCCCATGCTGGATCGGCAGTTGCGGGTCATCGGTGTGGCGGTCCCGTGCCGCCACGAAGGGCGAACGGTTGTACAGTTCGCTGACCCAGTGATAGGCCGCCGCGGCGGTGACAAGGCCTGCGTCGGTGGCATAGTGATAGATGCTGCGCTGGTTGGACAGGCGCGAAACGTTGTTGTGGACGATACCGCTGTCGATGGGCGCAACGCCGGTCAGGATGCATTCGTACAGCGGGCGGGACAGGGCCGGCAACTCGCACTCCAGTTTGTAGAGTGCCGCACGTCCTGCTCCGACGTACGCCTGCAGGTGCCCCATGGCGTGACGGGCGACCTCGTAGTTGAGGCCGTCGAGCACCACAAGGATGACGTTGTGCTTCATAGGGGCAAAAACTCCGTGTTACAGATATTCGAAGCTCACTCGATCCACTGTGGGAGCGGGCTTGCTCGCGAAAGCGGTGTGTCAGTCGACATCGATACTGGATGTCGGTCCGCTTTCGCGAGCAAGCCCGCTCCCACATTTGGATCGCCATCAGATCCCGAAATGGGGATCCTCCCGGTTATTGCATATTGATGATGACTTCTTCCTGCCACTTCTGAGGAAGGGCCTTGGAGGTCTTTTCCCACGCATCCGCGTCTTTGATCGGCGTCACTTTCTTGTACTGCTCGTTAGGCAGCAGCTTGGCCTTCACGTCGGCCGGCAGTGTGATGTGCTCGGCACGGATCGGACGGGCGTTGCCCTTGGCCAGGTTGATCTGGCCGGCGTCGCTGAAGATGTACTCGCGGGTCAGCTTGGCGGCGTTCGGGTTTTTCGCGTACTTGTTGATGATGGTGGTGTAGCCGGAAATCACCGAGCCGTCGGACGGGATCAGCACCACGTAGTCATCCGGGTTGGCCATCTTGGCCTTGTAGCTCAGGCCGTTGAAATCCCAGACCACGCCGACTTCGATTTCGCCTTTTTCCATGGTGGCGATCGTCGGGTTGGACATCGACAGGCGACCTTGCTTGGCGATGTCGGCGAACAGCAGCAGGGCAGGCTGCAGGTTTTTCTCGTCGCCACCGTTGGCCAGTGCCGCGGCCAGTACGCCGTTGGCTGCCTGGGCTGCGGTGCTCACGTCACCGATGGACACCTTGTATTTGCCGCTCTTGAGGTCAGCCCATTTGGTTGGGGCTTCGGAGCCGTGCAGCAACTTCTTGTTGACGATGAAAGCGATGGTGCCGGTGTAGGCCAGGGCCCAGTTGCCGTCCTTGTCCTTGGCCCAGGCTGGTACCTGATCCCAGGTGGAAGGCTTGTAGGGCTGGACCACGCCCTGCTTGACCGCGATCGGGCCGAAGGCTGCACCGACGTCGCCGATGTCAGCGCTGGCGTTGTCTTTCTCCGCGGCGAACTTGGCGATCTCCTGGGCCGAGCTCATGTCGGTGTCGATGTGCTTGAGGCCGTACTTGTCGCTCAGGTCTTTCCAGGTGCCGGCCCAGTTGGCCCAGTCATCGGGCATGCCGACGCTGTTGACGGCGCCTTCCGCTTTCGCAGCGGCTTCCAGGGTTTTCAAATCATCGGCCGCCATGGCGGCGGTGCACATTGCGATGGTCGAGCCTAACAGTGATGCCAGGAAAAGCTTTTTCATTCCGAAGCTCCTTGGGTCGTGTTCAACGCTGCGATTGCGGTTTGTGTTGGTCTAGGTCAGCAATACCTGAGCCAATTTAAGGGGGCTGGATGACACTTTGATGTCGCTCGTCGCCCTGGAGGACTTTTTGTTCAGCGGTATCGCGACTGGCCTGATAAGCGTAGACCATGGTCAAGGCCTCGGCTGGCAAGGGACTTGGCCGATGAATTGCAGGTTTTCGAGTTCGCAGAACGGCGACCGTTGGGCAGCTTTGTCACACCTCGGTCATCTACGCTGCCTACGCTTGCAGACTATTGAATGAGCCGGTTTGCGCAGCGGTTCTGCCCTGAATTGGTGCTGGTCTAGTCCAGATAGGAAACATTGATGCGTGACGAGGCAACAAAAGCGGTAACAGCCATCGGCCAGGTGCTTCAGGAGCAGATCGACCACGGCCTGTTGGCTCCGGGCAGCAAATTGCCGGCCGAGCGCAAACTCAGTGAGTTGTTCGGCACCACGCGGATCACTTTGCGTGAGGCGTTGTTGCAGTTGGAGTCGCAGGGGCAGATTTATCGCGAGGAGCGTCGCGGCTGGTTCGTCTCGCCGCCACGCCTGGCGTACAACCTGATGCAGCGCAGCCACTTTCACGCGATGGTCAGTGCCCAAGGGCGGGTGCCGTCCACCGAGGTGATTTCGGCGCGATTGCAACCGGCGTCGGCGGCTGTTTGTGCCTGGCTGCAATTGCCGGCGCTGTCGAGCGTGATCCAGATCTGCCGCTCACGGCGGATCGACGGGCGGCTGGTGCTGTATGTGGAGCACTATCTGAACCCGCAATACTTTCCGGGAATCCTCGATTTCGACTTGAATCAGTCGATCACCGAGTTGTATGCACGGCATTACGATTTGCACTATGGACGGGTGCGCTTCGAGATTGTGCCCACGGCGTTGTCGGTGGATGCGGCGGCGGCATTGAAGGTGTCGGCGGGTAGCCCGGGCTTACGGATTGCCCGCGTCAACTATGACCAGCATGAACGCCTGATCGACTGCGACCTGGAGTTCTGGCGGCATGATGCGATTCATGTCGGCGTAGACGTGGTTTGACTTTGTAGGCGCTGCCGCAGGCTGCGATCTTTTGATCTTTAAAAGATCGCAGCCTGCGGCAGCTCCTACAGGGGTTGTTCCGGGGAGCCGGTGGCGGCGGTGACCTGAATGCTCATCCGCGGTGTCGCCAGGTCCAGTCCGGCTTCATCCATGTGCCGCTTGAGTGACAGGTTGAACGCTCGCGACACTTCCCACTGCTTGATCGGCGCGGTCTTGAAGCGGGCGCGCAGGATCGCGTTGCCCGACTCGAAACTTTCCACCCCCTGGAACTCCAGCGGCGACCAGATATTGCGCCGCTGCAACGGATCGGTGCGCATTTTCTGGCCGACTTCGCGCATCAGTTTGATGGCGTTGTCGATGTCCATGTTGGCCGGCACCGCGACCCGGAAGATCGCGTAGCCGAACTCCCGGGAGTAGTTCTTGATGCTTTTGATTTCACTGAACGGAATGGTGTGGACGATGCCGTCGATGTCCCGCAGGCGCACGGTGCGGATGGTCAGGCCTTCGACCGTGCCGAGGTGGCCGCCGACATCCACGTAGTCGTCGATGGCCAGTGAGTCTTCGATGATGATGAACAGCCCGGTAATCAGGTCGGCTACCAGCGATTGCGCACCAAAGCCGATCGCCAGACCGATCACACCGGCACCGGCCAGCAGGGGCGTGACGTTCATGCCCATGTTCGCCAGGGCAACGATCAGCGCGACAATGAAAATGGCCACGAACAGCACGTTGCGAATCAGCGGCATCATCGTTTGTGCGCGGGCATTGGCCAGGCCTTTGCGCGAGCGGGTCAGTGCGTGGTGCACGGCGGTGTCGCTGAGAATCCAGATCAACCAGGCGAACAGCAGCGTGCCGGCAAGGCTGAACAGCTTGACGCTGACTTCGTGGCCGTCGCCTTCGGTAAAGCGGATCAAGGACATGCCCCAGACCCGCAGGCCGAGCTCGATAAAGGCCAGCCACACCAACAGGTGGAGGATTGTGTAGAAGAAATTCTTCAGCCGTTCCGAATACACGGCGTAACGCCGGATGCCACGCTGGGGCTTGAGGGCGTGGCGGCGTACCAGGCCGTTGATGACCATGCACAACACCAGCAACACAGTGCAGATCAGCGACTGGCGCAGGGCCGTGCTGGTGTCGCCGGCGGAAATGAAGGTGGCGAACAGGGAAATGGCCACCAGCACCAGCGCCGGCACGTACCAGAAGGTGCCGAGAATCGACAGGGTGTCGTTGAGGGCGCGGCGGGTCAGGCGTCGGGACAGCGGCTGGTTGCGGATCAGGTGGGCGATCGGGCGGCGGAAACGCAAGATGAACCGGGCCGTGGACAAGGCTGCCAGGACGTTGGCAATCGTGGCAGCCGTATGGGCCAGATGGCTGCCGAGACTGTCGACCAGTTTTGGATCGCTCAGCGCTTCGCCAAACGCGGCGAAGCTGCCGATCAGCCACAGCGGTCGAAACGCCTGGTGCCGCAGAATGTACAAGGCGCGGTGGCGGTGTGGGCCGTCGAGCAGGGAAAAGGCAATAACGCAGATGGCCGAGAAGCAGGTGCCGACGACCAACGCATAGGCCAGCACCATGGCCAGGCTTTTGCCCAGGGACGAGGGCAGGGCGTAGCTCATGTAGATCGTGATCACCAGGGCGATCAGCCATGGCCCGAGCTTGCGCAAGGCAAAGCGCAACATGTCCAGGGCACGGGGGTGCTGCGGCAGTTCTTCAGTCAGGCCGAAACGCATGCGCACGCGGTGGCTGATCCAGATCAGCGCGGCGGCCAGCAGGCTCCAGACCATCAGGATCATGGCGAACGCAAAGAGCATCGGCAGCCATTCATTGGCCGGCAGCGCCAGCGCCATCAACTCTTCCTGGGCCTGGTCGAACTCGCTGGACCAGCGCGTGAGCGGACTGTCGTCGCCGGAAAATTTCTTTTCGATCGTGGCCAGGGTTCCGCCAATCAGGCCCAGCACGCCTTCTTCGGTAGTCGGCTGGGCCTGTTTGGTGGTGTCACGTAGCCTTTTCAGATCGGCCAGCAGCTTGGTGCGCTGCTGATCGTTTTCCAGTGACTTGATCACTTCGTCCAGGGACTGCCCCAGCGGTTCCTGTGCTTCGGGCTGCGCTTTCGCCTGGCCGCCGAGCAGGCTTGGCAGGCCGGCCGCCTGGGCAGGTGCAACGGGCAGCAGCAACAGGCAGACAAGGAAAAAATACGGAAGGGCAAAAAGACGAGCGAACACTAGGCGGTCAACCTCGCAAGGAGCGGATCGACCGAGTGTACGAGCCCGTCTAAATCAATGCGAGCCAAGGGCGATGAATTATTCGTTGAGTTTGGCGAGGATCTTGATCACCACGGTCGCGAGGATGGTCAGCATGCCGATCCACATGGCGAACACACCGGCATTTTTGTCGCGAAAGTTGAAGCCAACGGCCAGCAGGAGCATCCCGGCAAGAATCGGGATCAGCATGGCGTGAAAGGTGGACATCGAAATCATGGAGACAGCCTTGTCGAAGGGATACTTGAAGTCTAGGCGGCTTTTGAAGCAGCCGAATGATGTGTGTGCGTAGGAGCTGCCGCAGGCTGCGATCTTTTGATCTTGTTTTTAAAAAAGCAAAATCAAAAGATCGCAGCCTGCGGCAGCTCCTACAGGGGTTACGGCAACTCGCGGCAGGCGTAGAACGCGCTCAGTACCTTGACCAGGTGCGCCAGGTCGTGGCTGCCGCACAGTTCGCGGATCGAGTGCATGGCGAACGTCGGCAGACCGATGTCCACGGTGCGCACGCCCAGGTGACTGGCGGTGATCGGGCCGATGGTCGAGCCACAGCCCATGTCGCTGCGCACCACGAAGCTTTGCACCGGCACTTCTTCGGCCATGCACAGGTGACGGAAGAACCCGGCAGTTTCGCTGTTGGTGGCGTAGCGCTGGTTGCTGTTGACCTTGATCACCGGGCCGGCGTTGAGTTTCGGGCCGTGGTTGGCATCGTGCTTGTCGGCGTAGTTCGGATGCACGCCGTGGGCGTTATCAGCCGAAACCAGCAGGGATTTCTGAATGGTGCGTACGAATTCATCACCTTCAGGCAGCAGGCGACGCAGGGTTTGCTCGAGCATCGGGCCGTCGGCACCGCAGGCCGAGCAGGAACCGACTTCTTCGTGGTCGTTGCAGACCAGCACGCAGGTTTCGTCGGTGTCGGCCGTCAGCAGCGCTTGCAAGCCGGCGTAGCACGACAGCAGGTTGTCCAGGCGCGCACCGGCGATGAAGTCGCCATGCAGGCCAATGACCGCAGCGCTTTGGGTGTCGTAGAAACTCAGCTCGTAATCGAGCACCACATCAGCGTTCAGGCCGTGTTCGCGGGCGAGCTGGTCGGTGAGCACGGCGCGGAAGTCCACGCGTTCGTCACCGGCAAATTGCGCGAGGATCGGCGGCAGTTCGGTCTGGGCGTTGATGGCCCAGCCCATGTTGGCTTCGCGGTTGAGGTGAATCGCCAGGTTCGGAATGATCGCGACCGGGGCCTTGAAGTCGATCAACTGGCTCTCGACCTTGCCGTCACGCCGGAAGGTCACGCGGCCGGCCAGGGACAGGTCGCGGTCGAACCACGGTGCCAGCAGTGCACCGCCATAGACTTCGACACCCAACTGCCAGAAACCCTGGCGCTGCAGCTCCGGTTGCGGCTTGACGCGCAGGCACGGGCTGTCGGTGTGGGCGCCGACCAGGCGAATGCCGCCGTGCAGCGGCGAATGGCGGCCCATTTTGATCGCGACGATCGAAGAGTCATTGCGGGTGACGTAGTAGCGACCGTTGGCTTCGGTATTCCACGGCTCGCGCTCGTCGAGGCGTTGATAGCCCGCCGCTTCCAGGCGCTGAACAAGGCTGGCGGTGGCATGGAACGGGGTAGGGGAGGCCTTGAGGAAATCGATCAGGCCTTGGTTCAACTCTTCGCGCATAAAGTAGCTCCAGACAGCAGTGGCGCCAGTTTAACGTATTGGTCAGGGAATTGGCGGTGGTGTGCGGGTGGAGTGGCGCCCCCCCCCCCCCCTGTAGGAGCGAGCTTGCTCGCGATGGTCGTCAACGATAACGCGGGAAGCCTGGCGCCCCGCGGCGTTCTTGGGATCATCGCGAGCAAGCTCGCTCCTACAGGGGGAATGCGTTGCGTTCAGAACGGTGCCGGGCACTCGAAGCGCAGGCGCTCGCCGGTCTGGGGATGGGTGAAGGTCAGCATGCTCGCGTGCAGGCACAGGCGCGGCCAGGCTGCCAGCGCCTGCTCGTGGGCATAGAGCCCGTCACCCAGCAGCGGATGACCGATCGAAAGCATGTGTACGCGCAACTGGTGGGAGCGGCCGGTGATCGGTGTCAGCTCAACGCGGCACCAGTCACCGCAACGCTCCAGCACGCGCCAGAAGGTCAGCGCATGTTTGCCGAATTCATGATCGACCACATGCCGTGGCTTGGTTGGCGGGTCGTAGCGCAAGGGCAGGTCGATGCTGCCGCTGTCCAGTTCCGGCTGACCCCAGCACAGGGCGGTGTAGGCCTTTTCGGTTTCGCGGTCGTGAAATTGCCGGGACAGCTCGCGATGGGTATCCGGGTCGCGGGCCAGCAGGATGATGCCGGACGTTTCCCAGTCCAGTCGATGGACGATTCGCGCTTCCGGGTAGCCGTTTTCCTGCAGGCGGGTAATCAGGCAGTCCTTGTTGTCATCGGCCCGGCCAGGGACGGAGAGCAACAGGGTCGGTTTGTTCACCACCAGTACGGCAGCGTCCTGATGGATGATGTGGATGTTGGACAACGGCATTAAAACAGCCTCGTAACAAACGCCAACGGCGGCTCAGGCCTCTCGTTCCTTGTAGGAGCTGCCGCAGGCTGCGATCTTTTGATCTTGTTTTTGAAAAGCAAAATCAAAAGATCGCAGCCTGCGGCAGCTCCTACAAAGGCCTGAGGGGCCTGAGCCGCCGTGGCTCCTGGCGGATCGACTCAGCGATCAGGCAGGGTGATGTTGAGTTCCAGAATCGAGCAGCTGCCCTGGCTTTCCAGTGCGACATGCACGTCATCGGACCCGATATTGACGTACTTGCGGATCACCTCGACCAGTTCCTTCTGCAAGGCCGGCAGGTAGTCCGGGGTGCTGCGTTGGCCGCGTTCGTGCGCCACGATGATCTGTAGACGCTCTTTCGCTACCGACGCGGTGCTTTGCTTTTTGTTGGCACGAAAGAAGTCAAAAAGGTTCATTGCTTAGTTGCCTCCAAACAGGCGCTCGAAGAATCCCTTCTTCTGTACATCAAGGAATCGATGATCCACGGTCTTGCCCAGCAGGCGGTCAACGGTATCGCTGTAGGCCTGGCCGGCATCGCTCTGGTCGTCGAGAATCACCGGAACGCCCTGGTTGGATGCCTTGAGCACCGCCTGGGATTCAGGGATCACGCCGAGCAGGGTCACCGAAAGGATTTCCTTGACGTCTTCTACGCCGAGCATTTCGCCTTTGCTCACACGCTCCGGGTGATAACGGGTAATCAGCAGGTGTTCCTTGATCGGGTCTTCGCCGCGTTCGGCGCGACGGGACTTGCTGGCCAGCAGGCCGAGCATGCGGTCGGAGTCACGTACCGAGGAAACTTCCGGGTTGGTCACGACGATCGCTTCATCGGCGAAGTACATGGCCAGGTGGGCGCCTTTCTCGATGCCCGCCGGGGAATCGCAGACCACGAACTCAAAGTCTTCCTTGAGTTGCATCAGGACTTTTTCCACGCCTTCGACGGTCAGCGCGTCTTTGTCGCGGGTCTGGCTGGCGGCCAGCACGTAGAGGTTTTCCAGGCGCTTGTCTTTGATCAGGGCCTGTTGCAGGTTGGCTTCGCCGTTGACCACGTTGACGAAGTCATACACCACGCGGCGCTCGCAACCCATGATCAGGTCGAGGTTACGCAAGCCCACGTCGAAGTCGACGATCACTGTTTTGTGGCCGCGCAGAGCGAGGCCGGTACCGATAGCGGCGCTGGTGGTGGTCTTACCCACACCACCCTTGCCGGATGTAACCACGAGAATCTTGGCCAAGGTGTTTCACCCCTAAGGAAAAAGGACTTTTCAGCCCCTGAAAAACATCTCCTGAAAAACTACTGCAGTCGGACAGCCTTGGCTGGAATCCGGTTTGAGCGGCGCTTACCCCCGGTAAACACTGCTTTCGGCCTTTTTCCTACTTCGTTTGAGCCGTTTTCGCTACGTTTTAGAGATGCTTGGAAAATGCGGCAGTATCCGTTAAAGCCGAATGATGTTCAACACGTCGCCGGACAGGCTGACCTGCACACCCGAACCCCACAGAGGATCGCGGCGCAGATCTTCGGAAACCTTGTAATGCCCGGCGATGGAGATCAGTTCAGCACTCATTTGCTGACAGAAAATCCGCGCCTTGGTGTCGCCCTTGACGCCGGCCAACACGCGACCACGCATAGGGCCGTATACATGGATGTTGCCATCGGCGAGAAGTTCCGCCCCCGGGCTGACCGAGGAGATCACCACCAGATCGCAGCCCTGGGCATAAATCTGCTGGCCACCGCGTACCGGCGAGGTGATGATTTTTGTCGGCTTGATGGTCGGTTCAGGCGGTTTTTCCGGTTTTTTCTTCGGTTCGCCTTCGGTCAGGTCCAATGGACGCTCCCGGGCACCGGACGGTGGCAGCACCGGCAGGTCGACCGCAATGGCGGCGGCAATGTCTTCGATGCGGCTGGCGCGGATCGCCAGGGTACGCAGGCCATGCTGGCGGCACACGCGCATCAGGCCGGGCAGATCGACGGCGCCTTCGTTGGCCGGGAGTTTGTCCAGGGCCAGTACCAGCGGCGCGTTGCTGAAGAAGTTGGGCGCCTGGGCGACCTTGGCGGCCAGTTGCCGATCAAGGCTTTCCAGGTCGTTACGGGCCAGTTCCAGCACCGTAATGGCCAGCATGCTGCCCTTCAACTGGAACACGGGATCTTGGTCTAGCGGTTCGGTTTGGCTCATGGTCGGCATACAACGACTTGTCACTAAAAGTGCCGAGACTTATAACGAGAACGCCCGCAGGCCGCAAGCCGGGTCGAACGATGTAGAATGCGCGGCCATTGTCATTCCGGAAGCATTAATGGACCGCCCGCGTTTTCGAAAAGCATTTCTATCTCCACGTTTCTGGCCGCTGTGGTGTGGCCTGGGGCTGTTGTGGCTGATCGTCCAGTTGCCGTATCCGGCACTGCTGTGGATCGGCCGTGCACTGGGCGCATTGATGTATCGCGTGGCCGGCGACAGACGGCGCATTGCCAAGCGCAATCTGGAACTGTGTTTTCCGGAAAAAACCGCCGCCGAACGCAAACGCCTGCTCAAGGAAAACTTCGCCTCCACCGGTATCGCATTTTTTGAAATGGCGATGAGCTGGTGGTGGTCGCGCAAGCGCCTGGCGAGTCTCGCTCACGTTGAGGGGCTGGAGTATCTGCAGCAGGCCCAGCGCGAAGGCAAGGGCGTGATCCTGATGGCGCTGCACTTCACCACGCTGGAAATCGGCGCGGCATTGCTCGGTCAGCAGCACACCATCGACGGCATGTACCGCGAGCACAAGAATCCGCTGTTCGACTACATCCAGCGCCAGGGCCGCGAGCGGCACAACCTCGATTCGCTGGCGATAGAGCGTGAAGACGTGCGCGGCATGCTCAAATTGCTGCGCTCGGGCCGCGCGATCTGGTACGCGCCGGATCAGGACTACGGCGCCAAGCAAAGCATCTTCGTGCCGCTGTTCGGCATTCAGGCGGCGACCGTCACCGCCACGAGCAAGTTTGCGCGGCTGGGCAAGGCACTGGTGGTGCCGTTCACCCAGGAGCGTCTGGCGGACGGCAGCGGTTATCGCCTGGTGATCCATGCGCCGCTCGAAGGCTTCCCCGGAGAAACCGAGGAAGAAGACTGCATTCGCATCAACCAATGGATCGAAGGCGTCCTGCGCCAATATCCCGAGCAATACCTGTGGGCCCACCGCCGCTTCAAGAGCCGCCCACCGGGCGAGCCGAAGCTGTACGCCAAACGCCGTTGAACCCCGACCCCCTGTAGGAGCGAGCCTGCTCGCGATGGACTGGAGAGCGCCACGGGGCGTCAGGTTACCCGCGTTATCGTTGACGTCCATCGCGAGCAGGCTCGCTCCTACAAGGCAACGTCATCCCATCAAGCACCATGGAGAGTTGTGCATGAGTCCAGCTGAACCGGTTACAGGGCTGATTCTTTCCGGAGGCGGGGCTCGGGCGGCTTATCAGGTCGGGGTGCTGGCGGCGATTGCCGAATTGCTGCCGCCGGGGGCGAGCAATCCGTTTCCGGTGATCGTCGGCACCTCGGCGGGTGCGATCAACGCCGTCAGCCTCGCCAGCGGGGCAATGGACTTTCGTCATGCCATCCAGCGCCTGACGGCCTTCTGGCAGGGCTTTCGCAGCCCTCTGGTATTGCGCAGCGACTGGCCCGGGGTCATTCGCCAGGCCAGTCGCTTTGTCAGCCACAGTTTGCTCGGCATCGGTTCCCAGGTTCCGGTGGCGCTGCTCAACAGTTCGCCGCTGAGGGATCTGCTCAACGACAAGCTGCATATGGGCGGTATCGCCGAAGCGATCGCACAGAAGCAATTGCAGGCGGTGGCGGTCACGGCGTTCGGCTATGAGTCTGGCCAGGCCGTCACCTTTTATCAGGGCGGCGGCAAGATCGATGCCTGGTTGCGCCACCGACGCATCGGTGTTCCCACCCGACTGTCGGTTGAACACTTGCTCGCCAGTTCGGCGATTCCGCTGCTGTTCGCCCCGGTGAAAATCGGCGAAGAGTATTTCGGTGATGGCGCGGTGCGTCAGTCGGCGCCGATCAGCCCGGCGCTGCATCTGGGCGCCAGTCGGGTGCTGGTGGTGGGCGTCAGCGGCAACCCCCGCGGTATCGACCCGCAACAACCCTTGCAGCGCAGCTACACCGGGCAGCAGCCGACCCTGGCGCAGATCGGCGGGCACATGCTCAACAGTACGTTCATTGACAGCCTGGAAAGTGACATCGAGCTGTTGCAGCGCCTGAACCAGTTCAGTCACCTGATGCCTGACGGCACACCGACCCGCGCATTGGGCGTGGCACCGGTGGACGTGCTGGTGATTTCTCCGAGCCAGCCGATCGATGAGATTGCCGCGCGACATCGTCAGGAGTTGCCGCCGGCATTGCGCCTGTTCCTGCGCGGGCCGGGTGCGACCAAGACCAGCGGGGCGGGGGTGTTGAGTTACCTGCTGTTCGAGGCGGGGTATTGCAGCGAGTTGATTGAGCTGGGGCGGAGCGATGCGTTGGCCAAGCG
Organism: Pseudomonas sp. PDM27; assembly: GCF_019219205.1. Taxonomy (NCBI): domain Bacteria; kingdom Pseudomonadati; phylum Pseudomonadota; class Gammaproteobacteria; order Pseudomonadales; family Pseudomonadaceae; genus Pseudomonas; species Pseudomonas sp. PDM27. The sequence goes on from NZ_JAHUWF010000008.1 coordinate 154,126, forward strand.
TGGGGAGTTGAGCCGGTTTCTCGGCTTGGCGGAGCCTGCAGTCTCGGCTTGAGATAGGCGGTGCAGCCATTCGCGAGCAAGCCCGCTCCCACACTCGATTTTCAGCGAACACAATAATTGCGTACGGCGCAGATCAAATGTGGGAGCGGGCTTGCTCGCGAAGGCGCCCATGTAGACGCCTACAGAATTAAATGATCAGAAGTGAACCTTGACCAGGAAGCTGGTCACGCTCTGATCCGTCTTGAAGCCCTGGCTGTCTTCAATCCCGTACTTGTTTTTCCAGTAGTCATACTCGACACCCACGTACAGCTGCTTTTCGCCAAGGTTCAGCGCTTTGCCCAGGTCGTATTTGACCTGTGGGTTGAAGTGCAGGTTGGCGTGGTATTCGCCTTTGCTGTTGACATCGTTGTCGACGACCCAGTCCATGAAACCGTCGATCAGCACGTCCGAGTCACCCACCGGGATGGTGTAGGACCAGACCGGCGAGACCTGCCAGATGTTGTCGCCCGGGCGGTCGCCTTCGGTGTGACGGTTGTAGAAGTTCAACTGGAAGTAGTCGAAGCCCGGGATGGCCAGGTCGAAGCCAGGGCCGATCAGGTACGACTCGGTGTCGTCTTCGCCGAACTCATAGGTCATGGCCAGCAGGACGTCCTTGATCGGGCCTAACTCGAACTTCTGGTCGAAGATCTTGTTGAACGACAGGCGCGGGCTGAGCTCGCCATAGTGGGTGTTTTCACCCGCGAAGTGGTCTTCCTTGCCGTTGTAGAAGATCTTGTCGATGAAGAAGAAGTTGTCGCCGTACTTCCAGCCATCGGCGTGTTCGAAGGTCACCGTCTGCTGGATGCGCGGGTTGACCTGGAAGTCCTTGCCATACAGGTAGGTCAGGCTGTTGGTCTGCCACTGCAGCAAATCGCCGGCCATGGCCTGGCCCCCGACCAGCATCGATCCCGCCAGCATCAGGCTAGTGCACGTACGTTTCATTCGGTTGCTCCCAAAAAGTAGGTGGTTCCACGTTATTTTTTTAAGGTCGGCGCTCTGGTGTGGCGCCTGTTTCCGTAGCGGTAAAAAATGATCCAGTTGGTCAGCTTTGGTGCTGATAGCAAGAGCTGAGCCAAGGCTTTCAAAAAGCAAAAAAACTCCCGCTCGACGGCTCAAAAGCGGTCGATTGAGAGGGGTTTTGGAGTGCCTTGGTGTCTGCCAGCGCCGGGATAAGTTGGCTTTCTGGTCAGGTTTTACATCCGGGCTTTTTTTTAAACCGGATTCGGGCGGCCGCGGAGAATACTGACTCCTCGGCCAGGTCTCAAGTGCTCCGCAACGGCGCACCGACGACAGGTTTGGCGCACGGTTGCGGGGCAGCATCAGAAATGCACCTTCACCAGCAGGCTGGTGGTGTTTTCATTGGTGTCGAATTTGCCGCTGTTTTCGATGCCGTACTTGTCTTTCCAGTAGCTGTATTCGGCGCCGACGTACACCTGTTTCTCCCGCCAGCCCAGGGCCTTGCCCAGGTCGTACTTGATCTGCGGGTTGAAGTGCAGGTTGGCGTGATAGGTGCCATGGGCGTTCTGGTCGTTATCCACGACCCAGTCCATGTAGCCGTCGATCAACAGGTTCGAGTTGCCCAATGGCAGGGTGAAGGACCAGGCCGGCGTGATCTGCCAGACGTCGTCGCCGGGACGCGAGCCTTCGGTCTGGCGGTAATAGAAATTCAAGGTGAAAAAATTGAAGCCCGGTACCGCGAGGTCGAATCCGGGGCCGATCAGGTAGGCCTCGGTGTCGTCTTCGCCGTTCTCGTAGGTCATGGCCAGCAGCACGTCCTTGATCGGGCCGAACTCGAAGCGACGGTCGAGGATCTTGCCCAGGGAGAGGCGCGGGCTGAACTCGCCGTAGTAGGCGTGGACGCCTTTGTTCCGGTCTTTCTCGCCGTTGTAGTAGGTGCTGTCGATGAACATGAAGTTGTCGCCGTACTTCCAGCGGTCGGCGTGCTCGAAGGTTATCGTCTGCTGGATTGATGGGTTGACCGCGAAGTCCTTGCCGTACAGATAGCTCAGGCTGTTGGTCTGCCACAGCAGTAAATCGCCGGCCATGGCCTGACTCGCGGCCAGCAGGCCAGCACCCAACAGCAGGTTGGTTTGTGTCCGAATCATCTGTTGCTCCCTCTTGTTTTTATTTTTGAGGCACAGGAAACCCCTGCCCTTGTAGGAGCGAGCTTGCTCGCGATGGTCGTCAACGATTACGCGTGTTATCTGGATAAACGCGGTGTTCTCGGGTTCATCGCGAGCAGGCTCGCTCCTACAGGGGGTGTGCGTTTCTGTCTTAGTGGGCGTGGCAGTCGTTGATGGCCGCGCGTTCGGCGCCGCCAAGGATGTTGAACAGCAGGTTCAGCGTCAGCGCGCTGAGGGTGGCCATGGCGATGCCGCTGTGGGTGATCGGGCTCATCCACACGGGCAGGTGGGCGAAAAACTCCGGGCGCACCACCGGGATCAGGCCCATGCCGATGCTCACCGCCACCAGCAACTGGTTGCGACGGTCACCGATGTCGGCTTCCTGGAGAATCTTGATCCCGGTGGCGGCGACCATGCCGAACATCGCAATCGCTGCGCCGCCCAAGACTGCCGGCGGGATCGAGGCCACCAGGAATGCGGCCTTGGGCAGCAGGCTCAGGACGATCAGCAAACCGCCGGCGACGATGGTCACGGAGCGGCAGCGCACACCGGTCATCTGCACCAGGCCGATGTTCTGGGCAAAGGAGGAGTGGGTGAAGGTGTTGAAGAACCCGGCGAAGAACGAGGCGCCGGCATCGCACAGCAATCCGCGACGCAGCATCCGTGGGCAGACTTCCTGGCCGGTGATCTTGCCCAGCGCAAGAAACATCCCGGTGGACTCGACGAAAATGATCACCACCACCAGGCACATCGACAGGATCGGTGCGAGTTCGAATTTCGGCATGCCGAAGTGCAGCGGCGTAACGAATTGCAGCCATGGCGCCTGAGCCATGCCGCTGAGGTCGACCATGCCGAGCAGGCCGCAGAGCACGTAGCCCAGGCACATGCCGATCAACACGGAAATATTGACCCAGAAGCCGCGCATGAAACGGTGGACCAACAGGATGGTGCCCAGCACCAGAGCGGCGATGGCCAGGTAGATCGGCGAGCCGAATTGAGCGGCGCTGGCACCGCCGCCGGCCCAGTTCACGGCCACGGGGAACAGCGACAAACCGATCGAGGTGATGACCGTGCCGGTCACCAGAGGGGGGAAGAAGCGCACGACCTTGGACATGAACGGCGCGATGAGCATGCCGAAGAAACCGGCGGCGATGGTCGCGCCGAAGATCCCCTGCAGGCCGATACCGGGCATGCCGGCCATGGCGACCATGCTGCCGACGGCAGCGAAGCTGGCGCCCATCATCACCGGCATGCGAATGCCCATGGGGCCGATGCCGAGGGACTGGACGATGGTGGCAATACCCGCCACCAGCAGGTCGGCGTTGATCAAAAAGGCGATTTCTTCACGACTCAGGCCAGCGGCCTGTCCGATGATCAGCGGCACCGCGATGGCGCCACCGTACATCAGCAGAACATGTTGCAAACCGACCAGGATCAGTTGCAAGAGGGGCAAACGCTGAATGGCGGGTGCGTCGGGGATGCGCGCTGCGGATAGCTCGGACATGCAACACCTCGGATCTTTTTTATTCTTGTGATTTACAGCCGCAATGTTGCCGGCAGCTGTATTCGAATCAGGTAGGCCGCTTTGCGGCCATTCGCGGGCAAGCCCGCTCCCACAGGTTCTGTGTTGCCTGTGTGGGAGCGAGCTTGCTCGCGATGCTTTTAACGATTAATTGGTCTGGGCTCCCTGCACAATCCAGGCACCGATCAGGTCACGTTCCTGCTGGGTCATCTGCGTGATGTTGCCCAGTGGCATGATCTGGCTGGTGACGGCTTGCGCCTGGATCCGCGGTGCGTTCTGGCGGATCTGCTCGGGGGTGTCGAGCATCACGCCGGCAGGGGCCGCACTGAACAGCGGGCTGGTGGGCTTGGCCGAGTGGCAAACCGCGCAACGTTCCTGAATCACGCTGTGCACTTTGTCAAAGCCAGGGCCGGCGTTGGACGCTTGCGCTGGAGCGGCGGCTGGCGTTTCTGCAGGTTTGGCTTCAGCGGGTTTCAAACCACCGCCCACTGCGGTTTCCGGCAGCGGCTGGTATTCGATCTTCGCCGGTGCCTTGGCCACTTCCGGGCTGTTCAGCGGCGCAGGGCCGGTGACGTAAGCCAGACTGATCATGCCGACGGCTGCGACTGGAAGCGTCCAGGCAAACTTGTGGCTGTCATGACGGGTGTTGAAGTAGTGACGCACCAACACCGCCAGTACCGCGATCCCGGCCAGGATCAACCAGTTGTACTGGCTGCCGTAGGTGCTCGGGAAGTGGTTGCTGATCATGATGAACAGCACCGGCAAGGTGAAGTAGTTGTTGTGACGCGAACGCAGCAGGCCTTTGGCCGGCAGGGCCGGATCCGGCGTGCGGTTCTCGGCGATCGCCGCCACCAGTGCACGCTGTGCCGGCATGATGATGCGGAACACGTTGCCGACCATGATGGTGCCGATGATCGCGCCGACGTGCAGGTACGCACCGCGACCGCTGAACACTTTGCTGAAGCCGTAGGCCGCGCCGATGATCAGCACGAACAGGATGAAGCCGAGCAGGGCAGGGCGTTTGCCCAGGGCCGAGTCGCACAGGAAGGAGTAGACGAACCAGCCGATGAACAGCGAGCCGATACCGATGGCCACGCCTTCAGGACCGCTCAGGGTGCTGCCCGGAGCCAGCAGGTAGAGTGTCGGGTTGGAGTAGAACACCACGCACAGCAGCGCGATCCCCGACATCCAGGTGAAGTAGGCTTCCCATTTGAACCAGTGCAGGTTGTCCGGCATGGTCGGTGGGGCCAGCTTGTATTTTTCCAGGTGGTAGATACCGCCGCCGTGGATCGCCCACAAATCGCCGGCCAGGCCGGTTCTCGGGTTGACCCGGTTGAGGTTGTTTTCCAGCCAGACGAAATAGAACGACGCACCGATCCAGGCCACGCCAGTAATCATGTGAACCCAGCGCACGCTCAGGTTCAGCCATTCCAACAGATGTGCTTCCACAGTCTTTACCTCTCGCCCGTCACTCTTGTTGTCGAGTGATCGGACCTTCTCTTATTGGTGGGGGGCGAGGATCAAACGCTCATCCTCTTTGAAAAAATGCTCATCGCAGTTATTGCCTGTGCCACTGCGATCAACCACCAGGAAGTCATCCCGCTTTTCGATCGTCAGCACCGGGTGGTGCCAGACGCCGCGATGGTAATTAATGCCCTGCCTGCCGTTGGTGACGAAGGCGCGGACCAAGCCTGATACAGGTTCATCGCCAAGTGGCGCGACCACGATCAGAAAGGGGTTGCCGAGCAGCGGAATGAAAGCCTGGCTGCCCAGCGGATGGCGCTCCAGCATGCTGACGGTCAACGGCATGTCCTGCGCGTCGGCGCGGAAGATGCTGATGATCGCGTTGTCCTCTGGCGTAGCGGTTTCGACCGTCGCCAGTTTATGGAAGCGCATGGTCGAACCGTTGTTGATCATGAAGTGATCGCTGCCGTCGGTTTCGATCACGTCACCGAAAGGGGCGAAGGCTTCTTTGGTCAGCGGTTCAATCGTCAGTGTGCGCATGCTGGTCTTCTTACCTTGAATTCTGTGTTGTTAGTTCTATCGCCATCGCGAGCAAGCTCGCTCCCACATTGGATTGTGGCGTTCACAAAACCTGTGGGAGCGAGCTTGCTCGCGATTGGCCTCACCGCTTATTTAGCGACCTTGCCCAATACGCGCAGGCGGCTCACACCACCATCCGGGAACACGTTCAGGCGGATGTGGGTGATCGGGCCCAGTGCCTTGATCTGCTCGGCGAAGGTGTGTTCGGCGTGCATTTCCAGCTTCTGGCTTGGCAGCAGTTCACGCCAGAACAGCGATTGGGTTTCGATCTGGCTGTCGGTGCCGCCCTTCACGAAGGCGCCCTGGATCGAGCAGCTGTCCGGGTAGTTGCCCTTGAAGTGCAGGGTGTCGACGATGACTTTCTCGACTTCACCGGCATGACCCAGCGCGACGATGACCCAGTCATTGCCCGGGGTACGGCGACGCGCGGTTTCCCAGCCGTCGCCCATGTTGATGCCACGGCCCGGGTTGAGGATGTTGCTCATGCGGCCGAAGTGTTCATCGGAGCAGGCGAGGGCGCGGCCACCGTTGAGGGCGGCGGCCAGGTCGACTTGCTCGTTGTCGCCGATGGCCGACCAGTCGCGGAACGGCACGCCGTACACACGCAGACGGGCCACGCCGCCATCCGGGTAGATGTTGAAGCGCAGGTGGCTGAAGGCCTGGTCGTTGCTGATTTCGTGGTAGTGGTGGCTGTTGCCTTGAAGCTCGACGGCGGACAGCACTTCGGTCCACTGGGTGTTTTCATCAGGCTCGCCGGACGCCAGGAAGCAGGCTTCCAGGGACGCCGATGGCGGGAAGTTGCCGGTGAAGAATGAAGTGTCGATGTCGACGCCCTTGATCGAACCCGGTACGCCCAGGCGGATCACGGCGCTGTCGAAGCCTTCGAAGCGCTTGCGGCGCGATTCCCAGCCGTCCATCCACTTGCCGTTGTCATCGAACACGCCCTCCTTCCATACGGCCGGGGTCGGTTGGAACAGACGGTTGGCGTCTGCGAACCAGTCATCGGTGACCGAGATGATTTTGGTGCCCAGGCGGGCGTCGGCCAGGTTGACGAACTTCTCGAAAGGTACGGCGTAAGCTTTCATTCTTCTTGTCTGCCTTTAATAAGTTGGCTTGGGATGCTTGCAAGGCCCTGGGCGGTTTCGGCGTTCATGAAATCGCTGGGCCAGGCTTGCTATAGGGTCAGTAATCGGAACAGGGCGATCTTGTTGATCTCCGCCAGCGCGCACTTGAACTCGGTGTCGACCGGGTTGTGGATGCGCGTTTCGAACGCTGCGAGGATCTGATGCCGGTTGCTGCCTTTTACCGCCATGATGAAGGGAAACTTGAACTTGGCTTTATAGGCGTCGTTCAGCTCGGTGAAGCGCTGGAACTCTTCGGCCGTGCATTGGTGAATACCGGCGCCAGCCTGTTCATGGGTGCTGGCTTCGGTCAACTGGCCCTGGACGGCGGCTTTGCCGGCCAGGTCCGGGTGAGCGTTGATCAGAGCCAACTGGCTGGCGTGATCGGCGCTCAACAGGATGTCGCTCATGCGCTGGTGCAGGGTTTCGATCTCGTCGATCGAGGCATCCTGGCCCAGGTCGAAGGCCTTTTCGGCCACCCATGGCGAATGTTCGTAGATGTCGGCGAAGGCTTTGACGAAGGCGTCGCGGCTCAATGTCGAGGGTTTCAATGTTTGAAAGGCGCTCATTTCGCGGCCCCTTGGTACGGGTGGGTTTCCTGCCAGTGGCGTGCAATGTCGACGCGACGGCTGAACCACACCTGTTCATGACTTTTAGCGTATTCGATAAAGCGCTTGAGCGAAGCCAGACGCGCCGGACGGCCGATCAGGCGGCAGTGCAGGCCGATCGACAGCATCTTCGGTGCTTCGGCGCCTTCGGCGTAGAGCACGTCGAACGCATCCTTGAGGTATTCGAAGAAGTCGTCGCCCTTGTTGAAACCCTGGACCTGGGTGAAGCGCATGTCGTTGGTGTCCAGGGTGTACGGGATCACCAGGTGCGGCTTGCCGGTCGGGTTGTTCGGTTCCCAGTAGGGCAGGTCGTCGTCGTAGGTGTCGCAGTCGTAGAGGAAACCGCCTTCCTCCATCACCAGGCGACGGGTGTTCGGACCGGTGCGGCCGGTGTACCAGCCCAGTGGGCGTTCACCGGTGATTTCGGTGAGGATGCGGATCGCTTCGAGCATGTGCTCGCGTTCCTGGTTTTCATCCATGTACTGGTAGTCGATCCAGCGGTAGCCGTGGCTGCAGATCTCGTGGCCGGCATCGACCATGGCGCGGATCACGTCCGGGTGACGCTGGGCGGCCATGGCCACGGCGAAGATGGTCAGCGGAATGTCGAATTCCTTGAACAGTTTCAGGATCCGCCACACGCCGGCACGGCTGCCATACTCGTAAAGGGATTCCATGCTCATGTTGCGCGCGCCTTGCAGCGGCTGGGCAGACACCATTTCCGAGAGGAAGGCTTCGGACTCTTTGTCGCCGTGCAGGATGTTGCGCTCGCCGCCTTCTTCGTAATTGAGTACGAACGACAGGGCTATGCGGGCATTGCCCGGCCAGTGTGGATGAGGAGGGTTACTGCCGTAACCGACCAGGTCGCGTGGGTAGTCAGCGCTCACTGCAGGCTTCCTTCTTGTTCGATGATGACGGTTGGTGTGACGCAGCTGAAGATTGGTTGGCAGGCTGGCGTCACAGCGATGGGCTGATTGTATACAACTTTATATTCACTTTGTAAGCCTGAATTTTCGCATTTTTAACCGACTGTCATCTTTTACTGCTATTGGCGTGAGCCTGCAAGAAATCTGCCTGACTGGTCAGTAATTTGATGAAGGGTTCATGGAGTGTGCTGTTCGGCGGGAAATCGGCGGCAAATGTGCAGGTGCCGGGTATGGCGCGAAAAATGTCGTTTTTATTGTGTACAATTTTTTTGAAAAGTGTCTTAATCAGTCGCTCGCCGCAACTTTTCGTGCTCCGAATCGGTGCGGTCTCCTTTTCAACTGACTTCGGGAGGCGCGAAGTCTGACTGCTCCATGCAGGCAGGCGCGCAGAATCAATGGGACGTTTGACTACACACGTTTTGGACGCAGCACACGGTTGCCCGGGCAGCTCGATCAAGGTCGAGTTGTACCGCGTTGAAGGATCGCACCTGGAATTGGTCGCCAGCGCGATAACCAACAGCGATGGCCGTGTCGATGCACCGTTGCTGCAAGGCGATGACTACCGCACCGGGGTCTATCAGGTTCAGTTTCATGCCGGCGATTACTACCGCGCCCGCGGCGTCAAGCTGCCGGAGCCGGCCTTCCTGGATGTGGTGGTGCTGCGTTTCGGCATCTCTGCCGAGCAGGATCACTACCACGTGCCGTTGTTGATTTCGCCTTACAGCTACTCCACCTATCGCGGCAGCTGATCCCCCAAGCAGCTGCTGCACCCTGGAAGCGACTGCGCATATAGCTTCTTTGGTCTTTCGCCCGCTCACACTGCGGGCTTTTTTTCGTCTGTGAAAAAATCAAAAGATCGCAGCCTTCGGCAGCTCCTACGCGGGATATGTAGGAGCTGCCGAAGGCTGCGAGCTTTTGCTCTTGCTGTTTAGCGGCTCAGCAGAGACGCAGCCCCCGCACCACCAAACAACCCCGCACTGATCCGGTTGAACCAGCTCTGGCCCTTGCCGCTGCGCAGATAGCGCGCCGCACCATGGGCGCCGAGGCCGTAGGCTAATTTGCACAGCAGGTCGAGCAGGGTCCAGGTCGCAATCATCACCAGCAGCTGCGGCAGGAACGGCTGTTCGGCACTCAAGAACTGCGGCAGGAAAGCGGCGAAGAACAGGATGTCTTTCGGATTGCTGGCGCCCAGCATGAACGCACGCCCGAACAGTGCGCGAAAGCGTGGCACCGGCGCGGCCTGTGGCACTTCGGCGCCATGGGAAGGCAGGCGCGATTGCTGCCAGCTCTGCCAGGCGAGGTAGAACAGGTAAAGGGCACCCAGAATCTTCAGGGCGCTGAACAGCTGTTCCGATGCCAGCAACAACGCACCCAGGCCCAGCGCCGAAGCACTCAGCAGGCAGATCGATGCGGACACGCCGCCGAGAAAGGCCGGGTAAGAGCGGCGCAGGCCGTAATTCAAACTGTTGCTGATCATCAGCAACGACAGGGGTCCCGGGATCAGGATCACTATCAGCGCAGCGCCGCTGAACAGCAGCCAGGTTTCCAGACTCATCACTTTCCTCCATTTGCACAAAAGCCTCACCCGAGGGGGTGAGGCTGTTTTGAAGCGGGTCCCGCGTAAGGTTTACAGGAAGATGAACTTGGCGATGAAGATCGCGCAGAGCACCCACAGACTGACGGAGATTTCCTTGTACTTGCCGGTACCGGCCTTCAGCGCCACGTAGGTGATGAAGCCCAGCGCGATGCCATCAGCGACCGAGAAGGTCAGTGGCATCATGATTGCGGTGACGATCGCCGGGATGCTGTCGGTCGCTTCATCCCATTCGATGTGGGCCATGCCGCCCATCATCAGCATTGCTACATAAATCAGTGCGCCAGCGGTGGCATAGGCGGGAATCATGCCGGCCAGTGGTGCGAAAAACATTGCCGCTATAAATAGCACACCCACGGTGACTGCGGTAAGACCAGTCCGACCACCCGCAGCGACACCGGCAGCACTTTCCACGTAGCTGGTCACTGGCGGAACGCCGACTACCGCACCGAATACGCTGGAAGCACTGTCGGCTTTCATGGCGCGGGAAAGGTTTTCGATGCGACCGTCAGCGCCCACCAGGTTGGCGCGCTGGGCAACCCCCATCAAGGTACCGGCGGTGTCGAACATGTGTACGAAGAGGAACGCCAGGACCACGCTGATCATGCTGACGTTGAACACGCCAGCGACGTTCATGGCCATCCAGGTCGGAGCCAGGCTTGGCGGGGCCGACATGATGCCCTCGTAGTGCACCAGGCCCAGACCCCAGCCAGCGAGGGTCACGGTGATGATGCTGATGAGGATCGCGCCGAACACCTTGTGATAGCTGAGGATGGCGATCATCAGGAAGCATACGGCGGCGAGCAGCGGGCCGGGTTCGCGCAGGGAGCCGAGCTTGATCAGCGTGGCCGGGCTGTCGACGACGATACCCGCGGTTTTCAGGCCGATCAGCCCCAGGAACAGACCCACGCCGGCGCCCATGGCGAAGCGCAGGCTGACCGGGATGCTGTTGAGCAGCCATTCGCGGATCCGCGAGAAGGTCAGGATCATGAACAACACACCGGACACAAACACCGCGCCGAGGGCGGTTTCCCAGTTGTAGCCCATGGTGCCGACCACGGTGTAGGTGAAGAAGGCGTTGAGCCCCATGCCTGGCGCCAGGCCGACCGGCCAGTTGGCGTACAGGCCCATCAACAGGCAGCCGAGTGCTGCAGCGATACAGGTGGCGACGAATGCCGCACCGTGATCGATCCCGGCGTCGGCCATGATGTTGGGGTTGACGAAAATGATGTAAGCCATCGTGATGAAGGTTGTCAGACCGGCAATCAGCTCGGTCTTCACCGTGGTGCCGTGCAAGCTGAGTTTGAACAGACGTTCCAGCAGCCCATTGCGTAATGGCGGCGAGAGATCCAGCGTCGATGCTTCGGATTTGCGGCTTTCCACAGCGAGTACTCCTCAAGAGTTTTATTGTTATTTCCAGGGCCGGACCCATGAGGGTGGCAGCGGCCCTTTGAGGCACTTGCGAATTTGTTGACCGCTTGGTCAGGAACTCGCACGAAGTGGATTATGCTTTTGTATACAAATAATGCAAATAATGTTTTTGGTTTTGTCGACGAAAAGTTTGGCTTTAGGGATATATCGCCTGTTCCGGCCCCTTCGCGGGCAAGCCCGCTCCCACAGGAAACCCGGTCAGGCACAAGATTTGTGGACACCATCCATCACTGTGGGAGCGGGCTTGCTCGCGAAGAGGCCGGATCAGCCACTACAAATCCAGCAGATTGAATACTCAGTCTGCCGACAACCGGGTTTGCCCCAGCGCCAGATTCACCGCCAACCACCCATTCACCGCCGTCTCCCCAGCCTCGGCAAACACCCGCTCCAGCAATTTCACCTGCTCACGCCTCAATGCCTGCTCAAACCGCGCGCCTTCCGCTGTCAACTCCAGCAGACGTTTACGCTTGTCCGTCTCGGACGCGACGCTCTCGACCAGATGCATCTCCAACAATTGCCGCAACGGCATGTTCAGCGCCTGCTTGCTCACGCCGAGCAAGGCCAGCAGTTCCTTGACGCTCAGGTTCGGATAGCGGGCGATGAAAAACACGATGCGTTGATGCACCCGGCTCAGGCCGCGGCGTTCGAGCATTTCATCGGCCTTGGCGGTGAAAGCCTGGTAGCCGAAGAAAAACGCTTCCATGGCTTGCTGCTGGGAAAGCGGGTTTTTAAGGTCAAGCATGTTGACGTATCCATTCGAAGAAGCGTAATTTCGGTCAACAAGTTTGACTCATTTTCCTCATGCCTCGCTACCGGTGATCCCCATGGCTTTTTCCGAACGTGTCTCACGCCTTAAAAGTTCTTTGATCCGTGAAATCCTTGCTGCGGCCCAGCGCCCGCAGGTGATGTCGTTTGCCGGAGGTCTGCCGGCGGAAGCCATGCTGCCGAAGGTCGACTGGGCCGAGATGCCGCTTTCCATGGGCCAATATGGCATGAGCGAGGGCGAACCGGCGCTGCGTGAGGCGCTGGCCGCCGAGGCGCGAGCGTTGGGCGTGGCATGTGAGGCAAGTCAGGTACTGGTGGTCAGTGGTTCACAGCAAACTCTGGATCTGGCCGCCAAGCTCTACATCGACAAGGGCACCGAAATCCTGCTCGAAGCGCCGACTTATCTGGCGGCATTGCAGATTTTCCAGCTGTTCGGCGCCGATTGCCTGACCGTGCCGCTGGAGGCTGACGGGCCGAACCTGGCAGAGCTGCGCGCTCGCCTGGAGCAACACCGCCCGGCCTTCATCTACCTGATTCCGACCTTCCAGAATCCTTCGGCGGTGCGTTACAGCGAAGCCAAGCGCGACGCGGTGGCAGCGCTGCTCGACGAGTTCGGCGTCACCCTGATCGAAGACGAGCCTTATCGCGAACTGACCTTCGATGGCGGCAGCGCCACGCCGATTGCCGGTCGCTTGAAGAAGGCCAGCTGGATCTATACCGGGACCGTGTCGAAAACCCTGTTGCCAGGTTTGCGCGTGGGCTATCTGATCGCCAGTCCGGACCTGTTTCCCCATCTGTTGAAACTCAAGCAGTCGGCGGACCTGCACACCAATCGGGTCGGCCAGTGGCAGGCACTGCAATGGATCGGAACCGAGAAGTATCAGCAGCATCGCAGTGAACTACGGGATTTTTACCGGGTGCGCCGGGATGCGTTCCAGCTGGCGCTGCAAACTCACTTCTCTGATCTGGCGGACTGGAATGAACCACAGGGCGGGCTGTTTTTCTGGTTGAAACTCAAGCAGCCGCTGGACACTCGAACCTTGCTCAATGCGGCGTTGGCCAACGATGTGGCGTTCATGCCGGGCGAGCCGTTCTTCCCCGAACCGGACAAGCATCACGGGTATTTGCGGTTGAACTTCAGCCACATTGACCCGGCGCGGCTGGAGGAGGGGCTCAAGCGGCTGGCGACGGTGGTGCGACAGGCGCAGGCGGCGCAAGCGGCCTGAAAACAAATAAACCGGCGCAAGGGCCGGTTTATTTTTGTCTGAAGTTTGCGGTGCCTGTGCCGGCCTCTTCGCGAGCAGGCTCGCTCCCACAGGGAAATGCGGTCAACTGTGGGAGCGAGCCTGCTCGCGAAGGCGTCAGTCAGAACACTACAAGCAAATCAGGCTGCCGCGAAACGCTTGTCCAGATAATCAATGATCACTTTGGACTCATACATCCAGGTGGTCTGGCCATTCTCTTCGATACGCAGGCACGGCACCTTGATCTTGCCGCCTTGCTCGAGCAAGGCCTGGCGATCCTGTTCGTTGTTCTTCGCATCGCGAAGGGCCACCGGCACGTTCAGGCGGCGCAGGGTGCGGCGAGTCTTCACGCAGAACGGGCAGGCGTGGAATTGATACAGGGTCAGCCCCTTGGCGGCGGATTCAACCTGGGCCTGGGCGGCGGCAGGGCGCTGCTTTTTGCTTGGGCGAGTCAGGAAGTCGATGAAGATGATCAGTTGGCCAAGGCCGACACGAAGCGCTTTTACGAACACGTTGAAAGCCTCACGGTGCAAATGAAGAAGGGCGCGCAGCTTACCTGATTTTTTGCGGACGAAAAAAAACCGGCGATGAATGCCGGTTTTCTTCGTGCCGCGAATTACTTGATGAGGCTGAGGAATTCGCTGCGGGTGGCGGCGTTCTCACGGAACTCACCGAGCATCACCGAGGTGATCATCGTCGAATTCTGCTTCTCCACACCGCGCATCATCATGCACATGTGCTTGGCCTCGATCACCACCGCAACGCCCAGGGCGCCGGTGACTTGCTGGACCGCATCGGCGATCTGGCGGCTGAGGTTTTCCTGGATCTGCAGGCGGCGGGCGTACATGTCGACGATCCGCGCCACCTTCGACAGGCCCAGGACCTTGCCGCTCGGGATGTAGGCAACGTGCGCCTTGCCGATGAACGGCAGCAGGTGGTGTTCGCACAACGAGTACAACTCGATGTCCTTGACCAGCACCATTTCGCTGTTGTCGGAGCTGAACAGGGCACCGTTGGTGACCTCTTCCAGTGTCTGTTCATAGCCGCGGCAGAGGTACTGCATGGCTTTGGCGGCACGTTTTGGCGTGTCGAGCAGGCCTTCGCGGGAAACGTCCTCGCCGAGCTGGCCGAGGATCGCCGTGTAATTCTGTTCCAGGGACATGAAACTACCTGTGGGATTTTACGCAAAGGGCAAGGGTACGGTGACGGACACGACGCTGCAAGCGTGGCGCATCAGCTTTACTCGTCGCGGCCTTCCATCATGGTGCGTTTGAGCATCACATAGACCGCCCCGGCACCGCCGTGTTTCGCCTGGCACGAGGTGAAGCCGAGCACTTGTGGATGCTGGCGCAGCCAGGTGTTGACGTGGCTTTTGATCATCGGCCGCTTGCCGTCCAGGCGTACTGCCTTGCCATGGGTGACGCGCACGCAGCGGATTTCGAATCTGGTTGCTTCGGCGAGGAACGCCCAGAGGGTTTCCCGGGCCTTTTCCACGCTCATGCCGTGCAGGTCGAGGCTGCCTTCGAACGGAATCTGACCGATCTTGAGCTTGCGCATCTGGCTTTCCTGCACGCCGTCACGCGCCCACATCAGCTCGTCTTCAGGGCCGACGTCGATGACGAACTGATCGGACAGACCGTCAACGGTGGTGGATTCGGTACGCACGGTGGCCGCTTGACGCAGTTTGGCAATCTGCGCACGGTCAGCCTTGGGTTTGCCGGTTTCGGCGCGATCGTGCTTGATCGGCTTGACGCCTTGGATCGCGCTTTTGAACAGGGAAAAATCGTCGTCTTGCATGTCAGCCTCCGCGAAGGGCGGCCAGTTTACCCAACTCGAAGCGAATCGGGCGCGACAAAAACGCGCGCGGCGCTTGGCTCAGTCGTGTTTTTTCATCAGGTGCGGGGACATGGCCAGTTCCCGCGACTGCCGGGAGCGACGGCGGCAACGGCGCCACAGCCAGACACCGAGGTACAGCACGAACAGGCCGATGGCCAGGATCACGGCAGCGCCGGTGCGGCTGGTGTTCAATTCACCCAGGGCGGGTGCGTGGCCGAGCAGGCCGGCGGCACCGGCCATGGCCAGCAACACGCCGCACATCGCCAGCAGTGCCGCGAACGTCGCGCCGATTCGAAAACGCCAGTTGCGTTGGCCTTTGGGCCGCAAGCGGCGAGCGTCAAAACCATCGGATAACTTCATTCCGACCTTCCTCAATGGGTATCGGCCCTTCGACCGGGAGTTGACCGGGATGTTCCTGAGGCTAAGACAATTACGGCAAATGAGAGGTTTTTGCGGATGAGCGGCGTTCCAGGCCGCTCATTGAGCGTCGATCAGATCAGTTCACAGGTCAGCGCGAGGGTGGCGAAGTTGTCGCCCATGATCGCCATTTCGGTCTGATGAACGTGCATGGCGCTCAGGACACCGCCCTTGTAGGGCAGGTCGCGTGTGGCGCAGGCGTCTTCGATAAGCGTGCAGCGGAAGCCCAGGTTCTTCGCGGCGCGCACCGTGGTGCTGACGCTCGAGTGACTCATGAAGCCGCAGACGATCAGGTCGAGGGCGCCGAGGTCCTCCAGGCGTTTGGCCAGTTCGGTCCCGTGGAACGCGCTCGGCAGCAATTTGCCGATGATGGTTTCGTCGCTCTGTGGCTCAAGACCCGGAATGAATTCACCACCGACGCCTTGCGGGTTGAACATTCCACCGAGCGTGCCGAGGTGGCGCACATGCACGATCGGCCGGCCGGCGGCACGGGCCGCGGCGAGTAACTGCTTGATGTTCGCGACGGCCTCATCCATGCCGCTGAGGGCCAGCGGCCCGCTCAGATACTCTTTCTGGGCATCGATGATGATAAGGGTCGCATGACTCAGTTTGGCTGCCGGATAACCGCGACCGCTGAGTTGAAACATCGTTTTTGGAACGGACATTCTGGGGCTCCTTGGAGTGGGGCTTTTGCGCCATTGTCCTCTGGCTGAGCGGTTCTGTGAATCGCTACGATCGTAGGTGCCGTGGTTGCTGGCCTCTAGCCTTGTCAATAGTCACGTTTTGTTCAATAGACTGGCGAAAAAACGGATAACTCCTACATTTGAGTCGGTCGTTTTCCTGCGTCGTCGTGGGGCCGTTTGACTGGTAGAATCGCCCGTCGATTTTTCTGGAGTTTGCCGTCGTGATCACTTCCCGCCTTCGCACCCTGCGTGACCATATCCGTTGGGCCGTCAGCCGCTTCCATGGGGAGGATCTGTTTTTCGGCCATGGCACCGACAATGCCTGGGACGAAGCCCGTCAACTGGTACTGGGCGCGCTGCACCTGCCGTGGGAAATCGCCGACAGCTACCTCGACTGCAATCTGGAAGAAGACGAAGTGGTTCACCTGCAGCTGCTGCTCAAGCGCCGCATCGAAGAGCGGGTGCCAACGGCCTACCTGCTGGGCGAGGCCTGGTTCTGCGGCATGTCGTTCATCGTCGATCAGCGTGTGTTGATCCCGCGTTCGCCGATTGGCGAGCTGATCGAAAACCGTTTTACCCCGTGGCTGGCCAACGAGCCGGCGCGGATTCTCGACCTGTGCACCGGCTCCGGTTGCATCGGCATCGCCTGCGCCTACGAGTTCCAGCATGCCGAAGTGGTGCTGGCGGACCTGTCGTTCGAAGCACTGGAAGTGGCCAACCAGAACATCGAGCGTCACGGTGTCGATGAGCGCGTGTACACGGTGCAGGGTGACGGTTTCGAGGGCTTGCCGGGACAACGTTTCGACCTGATCGTGTCGAACCCGCCCTATGTCGATTCGGAAGATTTCGCCGACATGCCGGACGAATACCAGCACGAACCGGAATTGGGCCTGGCGTGCGGCGATGACGGTTTGAACCTGGTGCGTCGCATGCTTGCCGAAGCGGCGGATCATCTGACCGAGAAAGGCTTGCTGATTGTCGAAGTGGGCAACAGCCAGGTGCACGTCGAGGCGTTGTACCCGGAAGTCGACTTCGCCTGGCTGGAGTTCGAGCGCGGTGGTCACGGAGTGTTCATGCTGAGCGCGCAGCAGTGCCGGGAGCATCAGGTGTTGTTCGCTTCCCGCGTCTGACCCTTGTAGGAGCGAGCTTGCTCGCGATGAACGTAAGGGCGACGTGTTTATTCAGAATACACGCGTCATCGTTAACGTCCATCGCGAGCAAGCTCGCTCCCACAATGAATACGTCGCGCGCTCAAGCTTTTAACGGTGCGTGGCAATCCAGATCAGCAACCCTGCCTGAAACACCGCAAACGCCACCAGGCACGTAATGGTGAAACGCAGCCCGGCGTCTTCGCGTTTGTACTTGCTGACCTTCTCTTCGTGTTTCTTGAGTTTGACTTCCTGCTCGGCCAGGTTCTGCTCGGCTTGCTGGAGCATCTGTGCCGCCTCGAGAATTTCCACGACCTGCAGTTTTTCGCTGTTCCAGTCCCCCGCGAGGTCGCCGACCTTGACTGCTTTGACGCTGCCTTTCAGATGCTGGGCATCGGCATACACCACGTCGAAACCGTGCACACGCAAAAAATGATCGCGGCGCAGGCGGGTGTCTTCGTTGAGCGCTTCCTTGTTGTTCAGGTCAAAGCCGTCGACGGTGTAGGTGGGCCAGCGCTTCTTCGCCCAGTTGATGCCCTGGGCGATCATGAATCGGCCGATGCCGCGGTTCAGCGGTTCGACCTGCAAACCGCTTTCCGGTCCGAAATGCACGCGCTTTTCCGCGTGATCGACCCACACATCCAGATGATTCTGTTCCTTGCGCACGCGCTGGGCGGGCAGGGTGATGCTCATGCGCATCAAGCTGTGCGCCCTGTCGTTGCGCTCGGCATAGCCGAACTCGACAAAGCGCAATGGGCGCCCGCCTGTATTGCGATGAGTCTGCAGCGGCGCCAGACGGAGCATCTTGTGGTGCTCGACGTGGACGTCCGCCCAGGGCAGCTCGACCGCTGGCGGTGCTTCTGTTTCAGCGGTGGTGTCGGGTGAAGTCTGGGTGTCAGTCATAACGGCGAGATCCTGTCCAAGCTCAGCTTGTCGCCAACCAATGTGTTGGCGACAAAGGCTTATCGGCCGTTTTTCCCAAGACTGGAGGGTAAGGAGCCGTTAACTGGTACGAAGTCCGTCGATAAACCCGAGGATTCGCGTGCCCAGTTCCGCCGCCAGGGGCAATTGCGGGTCCTTGTAGGAAGCCAGCTGGCGTTTGACGTCGTTAGGCACGATGCGCATGACATGGTTCATGCCCTCGATCAGTGCCAGTTCGGCGTCCGGTTTGGCGGCCTGGAGCAGCCTGGCGTCATTGACGCCGACCTGGATGTCGTTGCTGCCCTGGATGATCAGCGCTGGCATCTTCAGCTTGGCAAATGCCGCGGCCGGGTCCTGGCGGAACAGGGAAATCAGGTACGGCTGCACGCTCGGACGGAAAATGGCCTGCAAGGGTGGCGGCACATTGTCGTCGGGTTTCCCGGCCTTGAGGCTGTCGAGCAACTGGTTACTGCGCAGCAACAACGGCGGTGGCAGGCGATTGCCCAGTTGCTCACGGATCACCTGATCGACCGGTCGCGCGCTGCCCGAGACGGAAATCACCGCATCGGCGTCGATGGTTGGCGCGGCCAGGCTGGCGATCAAGGCGCCTTCACTGTGCCCGAGCACGATCAGTTTGCCGAAACGCGGATCAGTCTTGAGCTTCTGGCCCCAGGCCTCGGCGTCGGAAACGTACGCGTCGACCGTCAGATTGCGTTCGTCTGGCGTCGCGGCCAGGCTTGCTGCAACACCACGCTTGTCGTAGCGCACACTGGCGATGTTGTGTTTGGCCAGCACCCAGGCCAGGCGCTTGAGGCTGTCGTTACGTCCGCCGTCAGGGTTGTTGCCGTCGCGATCGGTAGGGCCGGAGCCGGAAATGATCAGGACAACGGGGACCGGGTTGTCGGACTTGGGCAACAGCAAAGAGCCGAAAAGCTCGCCGGTGCCGGTGTCCAACGTGATCGGCCGTTGCAGGACAGTCGCCTGGGCGAAGCCGGAAATCAGGGTAAGGCTCAAGGCTAGAACTCGCAGCATCATCACGCCATCATCAAGAAGATGCCGGTTGGACTCACAGGCACCCATAAGGTTCGAGGATGAACTACTTGGGTAGCCTGCGTATACTGGCGCGCATTACGTATTCAGGTTCATTTCACGGAGCGTCCTGCATGTCCGGCAATACCTACGGCAAGCTGTTCACTGTCACCACCGCGGGCGAAAGCCATGGCCCGGCGTTGGTCGCCATTGTCGATGGCTGCCCGCCGGGCCTGGAGATATCCCTGGAGGATCTGCAGCGTGACCTGGACCGCCGCAAGCCCGGCACCAGCCGCCACACCACCCAGCGCCAGGAAGCCGACGAAGTCGAAATCCTCTCTGGCGTGTTCGAAGGCCGCACCACGGGGTGCGCCATTGGCCTGTTGATCCGCAACACCGACCAGAAGTCCAAGGACTACTCGGCGATCAAGGATCTGTTCCGTCCGGCCCACGCCGACTACACCTACCACCACAAGTACGGTGAGCGCGACTACCGTGGTGGCGGTCGCAGCTCCGCCCGGGAAACCGCGATGCGCGTCGCGGCAGGGGCGATTGCGAAAAAATACCTGGCCAGCCAGGGCATCGTGATTCGCGGCTACATGAGCCAGCTCGGGCCGATTGAAATCCCGTTCAAGACCTGGGAATCGGTCGAGCAGAACGCCTTCTTCAGCCCGGATCCGGACAAAGTGCCGGAACTGGAAGCCTACATGGACCAGTTGCGCCGCGACCAGGATTCGGTCGGCGCGAAAATCACCGTGGTGGCCGAGGGTGTGATGCCAGGCCTGGGCGAGCCGATCTTCGACCGTCTCGATGCCGAACTGGCCCATGCGCTGATGAGCATCAATGCGGTCAAAGGCGTGGAAATCGGCGCCGGTTTCGCCAGCGTCGCCCAGCGCGGCACCGAGCATCGCGATGAAATGACTCCGGAAGGTTTCCTCAGCAACAATGCCGGCGGCATTCTCGGCGGTATTTCCTCCGGTCAGCCTATCGTTGCGCACCTGGCGCTGAAGCCGACGTCGAGCATCACCACGCCGGGCCGTTCCATCGACATCCATGGCAACCCGGTGGAAGTGATCACCAAAGGCCGTCACGATCCGTGCGTGGGTATCCGCGCCACGCCGATCGCCGAAGCGATGATGGCCATCGTGCTGATGGATCACCTGCTGCGTCACCGTGGGCAGAACGCCGATGTGCGTGTGAGCACGCCGGTGCTGGGTCAGCTGTAAATGGCAGACCTCCTGGTCGCAGCCGTCTGATGGCGACTGCGGCGCTCCCGTACTGGCGGCTCTCCAGTTTCTATCTGTTCTATTTCGCCTTGCTCGGTTCGACAGCGCCGTTTCTGGCGCTGTATTTCGATCACCTGGGATTCAGCGCCGCGCGCATCGGCGAATTGGTGGCGATCCCGATGCTGATGCGCTGCGTGGCCCCGAACATCTGGGGCTGGCTGGGCGACTTCACGGGTCGGCGGCTGGCCATCGTGCGTTTTGGCGCGGTGTGCACGCTGCTGACCTTCTCGTTGATTTTCGTCAGCAAGACCTACGCCTGGCTGGCGATGGTCATGGCCTTGCATGCGTTCTTCTGGCACGCGGTGTTGCCGCAGTTCGAAGTCATCACCCTGGCGCATTTGCAGGGGCAGACCTCGCGCTACAGCCAGATTCGCCTGTGGGGATCGATCGGTTTCATCATCACCGTGGTCGCGCTGGGCCGGCTGTTCGAATGGCTGAGCCTCGATATCTACCCCGCGGCGCTGGTGCTGATCCTGGCCGGCATCGTGCTCAGCAGCCTGTGGGTGCCCAATGCCCAACCGACACCGGGCAATCGGGTGGCGGGGGACGGATTCCTCAAGCAGCTGCGCAGCCCCGGTGTATTGGCGTTTTACGCCTGCGTGGCGCTGATGCAGATGAGCCATGGACCGTATTACACGTTTTTGACGCTGCACCTTGAGCGACTGGGTTACAGCCGCGGTGTGATCGGCATGCTCTGGGCGGTCGGCGTGGTGGCTGAAGTTTTGATGTTCTTGGCCATGAGCAGGATCCTCACGCGCTTCTCATTGCGTCGGGTACTGATGGCCAGTTTTCTGCTGGCGGCGCTGCGTTGGCTATTGCTGGGCTCGCTCGCGGAGTTTCTGTGGGTGCTGTTGTTTGCCCAGGTGTTGCACGCGGCGACGTTCGGCAGCTTTCACGCCGCTGCCATTTCATTCGTGCAACGTAGCTTCGGCGCACGCCAGCAAGGCCAGGGCCAGGCGTTGTACGCCGCCCTGGCCGGTACCGGCGGTGCATTGGGTGCGTTGTATTCCGGCTACAGCTGGAACGCCCTTGGCGCCGCATTGACCTTTAGTATTGCCAGCCTCGCAGCCCTCGCGGCTGCCGTTATCATTGCCACATGTATGCAAGAGGACAGGCCATGAGCCTTACCCGTGAACACCTCGCCCAGGAAATCATCGACGCCGGGCGTTTTCTCTATGGCCGCGGCTGGTCCCCGGCCACCAGCAGCAATTACTCGACCCGTCTGTCGCCGACCGAAGCCTTGCTGACCGTCTCCGGCAAGCACAAGGGCCAGTTGGGCATGGACGATGTGCTGGCCACCGACCTGTCAGGCAATAGCCTGGAGCCGGGCAAGAAGCCGTCCGCCGAAACCCTGCTGCACACTCAGCTTTACAGCTGGCGGCCCGAGATCGGTGCGGTGCTGCACACCCATTCGGTGAATGCCACCGTGCTGTCACGCCTGACGCCGCAAGACTTCATCGAATTCGAAGACTACGAACTGCAAAAAGCCTTCAGCGGTGTGACGACCCACGAGTCCCGGGTCCGGGTGCCGATTTTCGACAATGACCAGGACATTGCGCGCCTGGCCGCCAAGGTGCAGCCTTGGCTGGACGCCCATCCCGATTGCGTCGGCTACCTGATCCGCGGCCATGGCCTGTACACCTGGGGGGCGCGCATGAGCGATGCCCTGCGGCAGATCGAGGCCTTTGAATTTTTGTTCGAGTGCGAGTTGAAGATGCGCTCGCTCTTGAACGTTAAAGCATGAACCGTTAAGGAGTTGCCCTGATGAGCAGCCTGTCCGTTTATCACGTCTCCAGCCCTGAAATCCCCAACAAGGTGCTGACCCATTTCGAAGACATCGCCTCGACCCTGGCTGAACAAGGCGTGCGCTTCGACCGTTGGCAAGCCGCCACCAGGCTTCAGCCGGGCGCCACTCAGGAAGAAGTGATTGGCGCCTATCAAGCGCAAATCGACCAGTTGATGACCGAGCGCGGTTACATCACAGTCGACGTGATCAGCCTCAACAGCGATCACCCGCAAAAAGCCGAACTGCGCGCCAAGTTCCTCAATGAACACCGCCATGGCGAAGACGAAGTGCGATTTTTCGTTGCCGGTCGTGGTCTGTTTACCCTGCACATCGACGATTACGTCTACGCCGTGCTGTGCGAGAAAAACGATCTGATCTCGGTGCCAGCCGGCACCAAACACTGGTTCGACATGGGCGAGCACCCGCATTTCATTGCGATCCGCCTGTTCAACAACCCGGAAGGCTGGGTAGCCAATTTCACCGGTGAAGACATCGCCAGCCAATTCCCGCGTCTGGAGGACTGAGTCGATGCCGATCAAAGCGATTCTCACCGACATCGAAGGCACCACCAGCGCGGTGAGTTTTGTCTTCGACGTGCTGTTTCCCTATGCCGCCAAACACCTGCCGGCGTTTGTCCGTCAGCAGGCCGGGCGCGCTGACGTGGCCGAACAACTGGCCGCCGTACGCCGCGACAGCAATGAGCCGGACGCCGACGTCGAACGGGTCGTCGAGATCCTGTTGGGCTGGATTGCCGAAGACCGCAAGGCCACGCCGTTGAAAGCGTTGCAGGGCATGGTCTGGGAGCAGGGTTATCAGGCCGGGCAGTTGCAGGGCCACGTCTACCCGGACGCCGTTGAAGCGCTCAAGCGCTGGCATCAGGATGGCTTTCAACTGTTTGTTTATTCGTCCGGTTCGATCCAGGCCCAGCGGCTGATCTTCGGCTGTTCGGTGGCGGGGGACCTGACGCCGCTGTTCAGCGGTTATTTCGATACCACTTCGGGGCCAAAGCGCGAGGCGCAGTCCTACGTCAACATCACCCAGGCGATCAACCTCGAGGCGGGGCAGATTCTGTTTCTGTCTGACATCGTCGAAGAGCTCGATGCGGCGCGCTCGGCAGGAATGGCCACTTGCGGCCTGGCTCGCGAAGGCGGGGAGCTGGCGGGGCATATCACTGTGGACAGCTTTGCGCGGATAAACCCCGCTAATTTCTAAACGCCACAAACCCCTGTGGGAGCGGGCTTGCTCGCGAAGGCGATTTGTCATTCAGCATTGTTGTTGACTGACACTCCGTCTTCGCGAGCAAGCCCGCTCCCACATTTTTTTACTTTTTACAGCGAGTGATAAGTCGGCAAGGCAAACCGTTGCTGGCTTTGCAGCAAGGAAATCTGCGGCAGCTCACTGGCTTGTTCGGCGAGGTCGCGGCGAATCGCACTGATGACCCACGTCAGTTGGTCGCCGTTGTGCAATTGCTGGTAGGAAATCGAGCGTTTGAACTCTTTGCCTTCGCCGCCGCTCAGGGTCAACAGGATCCCGCCGTCAGGACGGGCCTGGGTGGTGACCTTGTAGTTGGAGAACAGGGACGTAAATTTTTCCTGGATCAGGCTCATGTCGTTCAGCTCCGTGATGACTTGAATGGCAAGCGTGGAGAGACTGTTGCAGCCTTTGTGCCAGTGTTTTTAGTTGGTCAATGTCAATGAAAATCAATGACTTACTGTTTTTGGTGATTTTCGCATTCGTGCAATCTGCATGAATGGCCATCGTGCATCCTGCATTTTGCGAGGTCGCTCGGCGATTCGATGGAACCATTGCTCCGGGTAGGGTTCACGCCGGGCAACCTGGCGATCGCCGATCAGGATCGCGGATCAAGATCGTGGATACAAAACATTTCAAAAACCGCGTGTACAGCTCAAGAACCGTTGACGTATTTTCGGCCTCAGACATCGCCGCCCGACAATAAAAATACAGCGAACGGGAGCATCATGAGCCGCACGTCGAACGACACGATTACCTGGGGCATGATGCTCCGCAAGCTGCCTTCCATCGCCAAGGCCATCCCCCGGGTGGTCAAGGGCATGAAGGCCGCCAACGTCAAGGACCCGACCCAGGCGTGTGGTTTGGGCTGGAGTTTCGAGCAAGCCACATTGCGCAACCCGGATGGCCCGGCGCTGCTGCAGGACGACGTCACGCTCAGTTACTCCGAGGTCAACCAGTGGGCCAACCGCATCGCCCATCACCTGATCGGCCAAGGTATCGGCAAGGGTGACGTGGTGGCGGTCTTCATCGAGAACCGTCCGGAACTGCTGGTGACGATTCTGGCGGTGGCCAAGGTCGGCGCGATCAGTGCCTTGCTCAATACCTCGCAGACCCGCGACACCCTGGTGCACAGTGTGAATCTGGTGTCGCCGGTGGCGATCATTGTCGGTGAGGAGCTGGTCCCGGCCTACCAGGCGATACGGGATCGGGTGGCGATCCAGTCTGCCCGAACCTGGTTCGTCGCCGATCAGGACACCTCTCGCCAACCGGGTATCGCGCCTGAAGGGTTCATCAACCTGATGACCGTCAGCCTCGACGACGCCTGCGACAACCCGGCCAGCAGCCAGCAGATTTTCTTCGACGATCCCTGCTTTTATATCTACACCTCGGGCACCACGGGGCTGCCCAAGGCAGGTGTGTTCAAGCATGGCCGCTGGATGCGCAGCTCCGCGAGCTTCGGCATGATCGCGCTGGACATGCGCCCGGAGGATGTCGTCTATTGCACCTTGCCGCTGTACCACGCTACCGGCCTTTGCGTGTGCTGGGGCTCGGCCGTCAGTGGTGCCAGCGGGTTCGCCATCCGCCGCAAATTCAGCGCCAGTCAATTCTGGAGCGACGTACGCAAATACCAGGCAACCACCATCGGTTATGTCGGCGAACTGTGCCGCTACCTGGTCGATCAACCACCGAGCGAAAACGACGGCCGGCACGATGTGAAGAAGATGATCGGCAACGGCCTGCGTCCCGGCGCCTGGAACGAGTTCAAGACCCGCTTTGCGGTGAATCACATTTGTGAACTCTATGCCGCCAGCGACGGCAACATCGGGTTCACCAACATTCTCAATTTCGACAACACCATCGGTTTTTCCCTGATGTCCTGGGAACTGGTCGCCTATGACCACGACAGCGGGGCGCCGATTCGTGAAGCCAACGGTTTGATGCGCAAGGTCGCCAAGGGCGAGCACGGGCTGTTGCTGGCAAAAATCGACGACAAGGCTCCGCTGGACGGCTACACCGATCCGCAGAAAACCGCCAAGGTCGTGCTCGAGGATGTGTTCGAAAAGGGTGACCGCTACTTCAACACCGGCGACCTGTTGCGCAACATCGGCTTTGGTCATGCGCAGTTTGTCGACCGCCTGGGCGACACCTACCGCTGGAAGGGTGAAAACGTGTCGACCACGGAGGTCGAGAACATCCTCCTGCAACACCCGCATATTTCCGAAGCCGTGGCCTACGGCGTGGAAATCCGCAACACCAATGGCCGGGCCGGGATGGCAGCGATCACGCCCGCCGAATCCCTGGCCACCCTGGACTTCAGCGAACTGCTGGCCTTTGCCCGCGAGCAAATGCCGGCCTATGCGGTGCCGTTGTTCCTGCGGGTGAAAGTGAAAATGGAAACCACCGGGACTTTCAAGTATCAGAAGACCCGGCTCAAGGACGAAGCCTTCGACCCAGGTAGGACCGGTGATGATCCGATCTATGCCTGGCTGCCGGGAACCCAGACTTACGTGCAGGTCACGGAGCAATTGTTGTCCGATATTCACGGCGGCAAGTACCGCTATTGAATCTGGCTATGGCCGCCCATGAGAAAAAACAAGTGACAGTGCCGGGACCGCTCGGGAAACTGTCGGCTTTTACGAATGACAGAAAAGGGAGTGCCCAATGTCAGACAAAAGCCGCCAGATGACCCCCGAAGAAGCCGCCGAATTTGCCGAACAGGTATTCAACAAGGCACGGGAGGGCGATGCGGCGATGATGGCCGCGCTGCTGACCAAGGGCTTGCCGCCGAACCTGCGTAACCACAAGGGCGATACCTTGCTGATGCTGGCCGCGTACCACGGTCATGTGGACACGGTGAAAGTCCTGCTGGAGCACAAGGCCGATCCGGAGATCCGCAACGACAACGGCCAGAGCCCGATTGCCGGGGCAGCGTTCAAGGGCGACCTGGCGGTGATCAAGGCCTTGGTCGAGGGCGGCGCGCAGGTTGAAGGCTCGTCCTTTGACGGCCGCACGGCGCTGATGATGGCGGCGATGTTCAACCGCGTCGAAGTGGTCGACTACCTGATCAGCAAGGGGGCCGACCCGCAGGCCAAGGACGCCAATGGCATCACCGCATTGGAGGCTGCCAGGACTATGGGCGCATCCGATACGGTTGCGCAGTTGCAGAAACTGGTTGGCTGATTGTTTAAAAAGATCGCAGCCTTCGGCAGCTCCTACAGGTCTGCGCGATTCAAGGCTGCGATCTTTTTTGGGCATTCGAATCTATCCTTGCGGTATCCTTCGCGCCCTCAAAATTCACCTCGCTACAGGATCCTCCCCATGAAAGCCGCACTCGTCGAACTCATCAGCAAAATCAGCTCCGGGTGCATGGGCGAAGACGAAGTCCTCAAGATCGCCGAGGAAGCGGCCCAGGCCTACGCCGACCCGCAGGCTTTTCTGAGCGCCAATCCGGACATCAACTACGACGAAACCTTCCCGATCCCGTTGGGTGAATGGGTGGTGGTCGGCAGCCTGCCGGAAACGGTGCTGTTCCAGGCTGACACCTACATGGACCTGTTCGCGCAGATCGTCGCTTCGTTCGGCCCGGGTGTGGAATTCAATCTCAAGCCCAAGCAACTGGCCAAGACCGAATCCTTGACCGCGCTCAACCGCATCCAGGTGCAAATGAGCAGCCTGAACAAGGAAAACGGTGGCTACACGCTGATGAACTTCAGCCAGTTGCTCGATGACGAATTGCAGGTGGTACTGGTGTACGGCAATGACGTGCCCCGCGTGCTGGAATTGTGCGCAGAAGCGGGCATCGCCGCCGCGCCCTCCCTGGAAGCCCTGAAAGTGGCGATCCACGTCTGATAGCCAAATACTGTCAAATCAAAGGGAACCCTCGCGACGACCGTCTATCCTAAGAGGGCAAATCACTCTTCAGGAGCGTCACCATGGGTTCCACGTTCAACAGCCTGGTTGCCTTGATCATTTTTGCCCTGGACATCTGGGCCATCATCAACGTATTCAAAAGCAGCGCCGAGACCGGGACGAAAATCCTCTGGGTACTGTTGATCGCACTGTTGCCGGTGCTGGGGCTGATCATCTGGGCCATCGCCGGACCGCGGGGCAATGTACGGGCCTGAACAAGCGACATTGGACCTGTGGGAGCGAGCCTGCTCGCGAAGAACGATGACGCGGAGCAACTGAACACCGCATCGTCCGCTTCGCGAGCAGGCTCGCTCCCACAATGTTCTGTGGGTACTTCGATGACGAAGGTTCGACCTGTCATGTTCCGCGACGTAGAATGCGCGCCTTTCCCGGTCATTCGAGACGAACGAATGGCCATCATGGGCGGGTAACCGTCCGTTGCCACCCGCATTCATCGGAGCACTTCCCATGAGCAACACCCTGACCAGCGACTACCTGGAAACCCTCTACGAAGGCTACGGCCAGCGTTTTCGCATGGAAAAACTGCTGCACGAAGTGCGCACCGAACACCAGCACCTGGTGATCTTCGAAAACCCGCGCATGGGCCGGGTGATGGCGCTGGACGGCGTGATCCAGACCACCGAAGCCGACGAATTCATCTATCACGAAATGCTGACCCACGTGCCGATCCTCGCCCATGGCACCGCCAAGCGCGTGCTGATCATCGGCGGCGGCGACGGCGGCATGTTGCGTGAAGTGGCCAAGCACCGCAGTGTCGAGCACATCACCATGGTCGAGATCGACGGCACCGTGGTCGACATGTGCAAGGAGTTCCTGCCGAATCACTCCAAGGGTGCATTCGATGATCCACGCCTGAATCTGGTGATCGACGACGGCATGCGTTTCGTCGCCACCACCACTGAAAAGTTCGACGTGATCATTTCCGACTCCACTGACCCGATCGGGCCGGGCGAAGTGCTGTTTTCGGAAAACTTTTACCAGGCTTGCCACCGCTGCCTGAACGAAGGCGGCATCCTGGTGACACAGAACGGCACGCCGTTCATGCAGATCGAAGAAGTGAAGACTACCGCCGGTCGCCTGCACAGCCTGTTCCCGGACTGGCACTTCTACCAGGCCGCCGTGCCGACCTACATCGGCGGCTCGATGACCTTCGCCTGGGGCGCGACCGATACCGCTTATCGCAAGTTGTCCCGCGAAACCCTGCAACAGCGTTTCACGGGCAGCGGTATCGTCACTCGCTACTACAATCCTGAAATCCACATCGGCGCGTTCGCCCTGCCGCAATACGTGTTGCAGGCAGTGAATAAGCCAAGCAACGACTAAAACGCTACCCCTGTAGGAGCTGCCGCAGGCTGCGATCTTTTGACTTGGCTTTTTAAAAGATCGCAACCTGCGGCAGCTCCTACGCAAGCCGTTGTAATACGTTTGAACGATCACCCGGTGTCAAAGTCCAGATATGTGTAAGCCCATCCATGGGTTTTATCGAGGAGGCATCAATGCAAAAGTGGAAAATCACTTTCGTGGATGATCATGGCGAAACCGTTAACGAGGTCTTTGAGTGCACCGAGCGCCCGGACAACGAGCGTGCCGCCAAGCTCATCAAGGAACGGCTTCTTCCTGTTGCTGCCGAACTGGATCTGAACGATCTGGAAGGGCGGACCGCCGATGCGAGCGTCAAAGAGCTCAAGTCCCAGAACAGCATTGAAATCCTCGGCATTACTCCAATCTGAACGGCACCTGTCGCATTCACATCCAGGCCTTGGCAGAGGCTCTATCTTGAGGCTACTCTGCAAGCGAGATCAGCGAATGAATCGCTAAGGTCTGGTCTTGTCAGCTCCATGCTTGTTTCCCGCCGGCACATCGTTTGCCGTCGCTCGCGCTGTTCGGTTGCGGGTGAGGGAGTACGGAAAGTCTATCCATCGTTTTGAGGAGGACGTTTCATGAGCACAGCCTATCAAGAAGACATCAGCAGCAGCGTGTTGCGCCGCATGAAAGAAGGCGGTTTTGACTTTTCGCGGTTTCATCCCATCGAGTTCTACGCCATTTTCCCGGACGAGGAGCGGGCACGCAGGGCGGCAGGTCATTTCCACCGTGGTGAATCCCTGGATGCGCAAGTCAGTGTGCGCGACGATGGCGCCTGGGCGCTGGAGTTGTGCAAAGTCATGTATGCGACCTACGACGACATCGGCGACTTCGAACAGGGTTTCGAAGCGGTTGTCGAGCCGTTGGGCGGCATCATCGAAGGCTGGGGTGTGAAACAGGAGGTACGAGGGCGACTCGCATAAGCTTATGAACAGTGACAACCGGCATTGACGGCTGACCTTCGGGTTGGCCGTTTTCATTTATGGCCTGTAGGAGCTGCCGAAGGCTGCGATCTTTTGATTTTGATTCTCAACATTTCAACAAGGCAAAAAAAAGCCGCCTGAGCAGGCGGCTAAAAGGGAAGTTCAGTGTGCTTTTCAGCGAATGCCTGGATTATCCGCACCCGTTACCGGGCAGTGAAATCATCTCTGGCTATGCTGGTGATAGGCGATAACCACGCCTTGCAATGAAGCGGGGGCGATCAGATTGGAGCATTTGCCGCACAGGAATGGTGCGGTACTTGCGCATTGATTATCCAACTGATTGATATCAAAGCGTTTATGCCGCTGGCACGGGCCTTGCGAAGGTCTGGACGTCCGAGTGACAAGGAGTACGGCATGATCCGCACCTATTTTGATGAGATGTACGATGCCGGCGGCCAGGTCCGCCCGCATTATCGGGAGTTTGCCCGTTGGCTGGCCGAGACGCCTGACGAGCTTCTGGCACAACGGCGACGCGAGGCCGATCTGTTGTTTCATCGCGCCGGGATTACCTTCACGCTCTACGGGGACGAGCAGGGCACAGAGCGCCTGATTCCCTTCGACACCATCCCCCGCAGCATCCCCGCCAGTGAATGGCGGGTCGTCGAGCGCGGGTGCATCCAGCGGGTCAAGGCGTTGAACATGTTCCTCGCCGACCTGTATCACGAGCAACGCATCATCAAGGCCGGCATCATTCCGGCCGAGCAGGTGCTGGCCAACGAGCAGTACCAGTTGGCGATGCAGGGGCTGGACCTGCACCGCGATATCTACTCGCACATCTCCGGCGTCGACCTGGTGCGCGACGGTGACGGCACGTATTACGTGCTCGAAGACAATCTGCGTACACCGAGCGGCGTCAGCTACATGCTCGAAGACCGCAAGATGATGATGCGCCTGTTCCCCGAACTGTTCGCGGCGCAACGCATCGCCCCCATCGACCACTACCCGAACCTGTTGCTCGATACCCTGAAAAGCTCAAGCCCCATCGACAACCCCAGCGTGGTGGTGCTGACACCCGGCCGCTTCAACAGTGCGTTCTTCGAGCATGCATTCCTGGCGCGGGAAATGGGTGTGGAACTGGTGGAAGGTGCGGACCTGTTCGTGCGTGACGACAAGGTCTTCATGCGTACCACCGACGGGCCGAAAGCGGTCGACGTGATCTATCGTCGCCTCGACGACGCCTTCCTCGATCCGCTGGCCTTCAACCCGGAATCGATGCTCGGCGTGCCGGGGCTGCTGTCGTCGTACCGCTCCGGCAACGTGGTATTGGCCAATGCCATCGGCACGGGGGTGGCGGACGACAAATCGGTGTATCCGTTCGTGACCGACATGATCCGTTTCTACCTCGATGAAGAACCGATCCTGAAGAACGTGCCGACCTGGCAGTGCCGTAATCCGTCTGAACTTTCCCACGTGCTGGCCAATCTTCCAGAGCTGGTGGTCAAGGAAACCCAAGGCTCCGGCGGTTACGGAATGCTGGTGGGGCCGGCGGCGACGGCGGCGGAAATCGAAGCCTTCCGTGCGCGGATCATCGCCAAGCCCCATGCCTATATCGCACAACCGACACTGTCGCTGTCGACCTGTCCGACCTTTGTCGAAAACGGCATCGCGCCACGCCATATCGACTTGCGGCCGTTTGTCCTGTCGGGTCGTGAGACCCGGGTGGTGCCCGGCGGCTTGACCCGTGTCGCCCTGCGCGAAGGCTCCCTGGTGGTCAACTCTTCCCAGGGTGGCGGAACCAAGGACACCTGGGTGGTCGAGGATTAAAGGAAGCCTGCCATGTTAAGTAGAACTGCCTCGGATTTGTATTGGATGTCGCGTTACCTGGAGCGGGCGGAAAACCTCGCACGGATGCTCGACATCAGCTATTCGCTGTCGCTGATGCCGCAAGACGGCCGTGGCGACGGTTTGCACGAACTGGCCATGCCGCTGTTGATCACCGGCACCCTGGACGATTACCTGGAACGCCATGGCGAACTGCATGCCGAACGGCTGCTGCATTTCTTCGCCCTGGATGCGGCCAACCCGGCGAGCATCTACAGCTGTCTCGGTGCCGCGCGGGCCAGCGCCCATGCGGTGCGTGGGCGCATCACCGCCGACATGTGGGAAAACATCAACGCCACCTGGCTGGAAATTCGCGGCATCGCCGAACAGGGCCTCAGTCGCTACGGGATGAGCCGTTTCTGCGAGTGGATCAAGGAACGTTCCCACCTGTTTCGGGGCGCGTCCTACGGCACCATCATGCGTAACGATGCGTTTCGCTTCATTCGTCTGGGGACCTTCATCGAGCGAGCGGACAACACCTTGCGCCTGCTCGATGCCCGTTACGAAATGGCCGGCGACCAGGCCGAAGCGGTCAGCGATGGCACCGCTCACGCGTATTACCAGTGGAGCGCGTTGTTGCGGGCGTTGTCGTCGTTCGAGGCCTACACGGAAATCTACCGTGACGCCCCTGGCGCCCGGCATGTTGCCGAATTGCTGTTGCTGCGCGCCGACGTGCCGCGTTCCCTGCGCGCCTGCACCGAAGAGATCGACCAGATCCTCGCGCAATTGCCGGGGGCCAACGGTCGTCCGGCCCAGCGCCTGGCGGCAGAAATGGACGCACGCCTGCGCTACACCGGCATCCATGAAATTCTCGAAGAAGGCCTGCACGCCTGGCTGACCGAGTTCATCCCGCTGGTGCGCCAGTTGGGTAACGCGATTCACAGTTCTTATCTGGAGGCGGCATGAGACTTTCCATTAGCCACGAGACCACCTATCACTACGAAGACAAGGTGCGGGCGAGCATCCAGTACCTGCGGCTGACGCCCCACGACAGCGAGCGCCAGCACGTGCTCAGCTGGCAGCTCGACCTGCCGCGTCCGGTGCGGGCGCAACTCGATCCGTTCGGCAATATCCTGCATGTGCTGACCATGGATGAGCCCCACGAGGCGATCATCATCGGTGCCCGCGGCCAGGTCGATATCGATGAACTACGTGAGGCCGAACACGAGAGTCAGTCGGCACTGCCGTTTCTGCGCTTCACCCGTTTGACTGAAGCCGATGGCGCCCTGCGTGCGTTCGCCGAGAAGGAATGCAAGCAGCGTCGCGATCGCACGGCGTTGATCGATCTGATGCATGGCCTCAACCAGCATATGACCTACACGCCGGGTTCAACGGAAGTGGACACAAGCGCGGCCCAGGCCTTTGCCGGACGCTCCGGCGTGTGTCAGGACCATACCCATGCGTTTCTTGCCTGCACCCGCAGCCTGGGCATTCCTGCACGCTATGTGTCGGGCTATTTGTACAGTGAAAGCAGCGAACACCTGGCCAGCCACGCCTGGGCCGAAGCCTGGCTGGATGACGCCTGGTACAGCTTCGACGTGACCAACGAACTGGCCCGGCCGGAACGTCACCTGAAACTGGCGGTGGGCCTGGATTACCTGGATGCCTGCCCGGTACGCGGCATGCGCCGGGGCGGCGGGTGTGAGCAGATGCACGCGAAGGTGCTGGTCTCACCGACGCCAGCGCCGGTGATTTCGGTGCAGCAGCAATAACTAGAGGTCTGCAAAAT
The DNA here is from genome assembly GCF_019219205.1 of Pseudomonas sp. PDM27. Lineage (NCBI taxonomy): Bacteria > Pseudomonadati > Pseudomonadota > Gammaproteobacteria > Pseudomonadales > Pseudomonadaceae > Pseudomonas > Pseudomonas sp. PDM27. The sequence goes on from NZ_JAHUWF010000008.1 coordinate 187,724, forward strand.
CCTGTGGGAGCGAGCTTGCTCGCGATGGCGACCTTTCAGTCGATACTACCGTGACTGACACACCGCTATCGCGAGCAAGCTCGCTCCCACAGGGATCATGTCAGTGCTAGTGCTGAATCTTGCGCCCAACCATATGCTGCAAATACCCCACCAGCATCCCCAGGTCCCCATCCGGCAACACCTCGGCCGAGAACCCGGGCATCTTCGCCTGCGGCCACTGGCGCAAGCTCTGTGGATCGCGAATGTAGCGCTTGAGGAAGTCCGCGCCGAAGTACTCGGTCGGGCTGTATGGAATATTCAGGTCCGGCCCGAACTGCGCATCCCCGGCGCCATTGAGTCGATGGCACGCCAGGCAGTTCTTCTGGAACAAGGCAAAACCCTTGTTCACCGGATCATCGGCCTTCAAGGACGGATCGGGCAGCAGGGCAGGGAAGCGCTCGGCCACGGGCGCCAGGCGCTTGATGCTCGCCACCTGGAACGGCCATTGCTCGGGGCTGATGTTGCCGGCCTGCGGATCGGTCCAGACCAGATAGAACGGTCCGGCACCCGGCTTGCCTTCCGATAGCGCCGGCCACGGTTTGGCCGGGTCTTCAATCGCCAGCCAGGCCCGTGCCCCTTGGGTATTGAGCAGCGGCGCCGCGGCCATTTCGGCGGCAAAGCCATCCAGGGCCACGGCTTGCAGGTGGTCGTCAGGCTTGATGCCGGTCAGCAGGGCGGACAGAGGCACGGCGCGGTAGCTCATGTCCCGTTTGTAGGAAACGTCGTTGCTGATGGTGATGGTTTGCACCTGAGGATGCTTGAGCAATTCCTCCGTCTGCCAGGTGCGACTGTTTGCGCCCAGCTCCAGATTCAGCTGTGCGGCATAAAGGGGCGAGCCGATCAGCAGGGCCCCGAGCAGAATGAGCATTTTCAAAGTGATCGCCGTCCATGTCGTGGAAGTGCCATGAAGGGTGGCACAGCCACGCTGGCCCGGGTAGCGGGCCAGTCACATTTTGATAGTGGCAATTCAAAAACTGTGACGCCGTATCTTTTAGACGCGACTAGCCGATCACCTTGGTCAGGTTCGGCAGTATCAACAACAGCGTGGTGGCAAAAAGAATGAGCCCGGCTTGACGTACTTTCGATTGTTTGAACATGGCTTGACCGCCTTTATTGTTATTTCCTGATGCCTGCCTGCATATCTCCATGATGGCAGCGCGTTGCACTTCCTGTAGTGACGAGCGCCTCGGCAAAACCCGACGACAACTTCGTACAAGTTCACCTTAGAGCCCGCGCAGCGCTTGGTTTAGATCCATTTCGTATGGTGTTGTCACGATTCGCTTTAAAAAAGGTATGAGGCCTATTGCCAGCTTCTTTGCCGCCCGTTGGCTAGACAGCTTGGTGTCCTGAATCGGTTAATCCGGTCGTTCATGACCGTCCGTCTGAGCGTGTGCGTCAACAACTGTGAGCGCTGCGGTCATTGAATCAAGCGCGGCTCGGGCCAAGAGTGGGCACTCTGCCTTTACTCTCCTGCACTGCGGTTCGAGGACGTCATGACCCAAGCATTGATTTTCGACGCATTACGCACGCCCCGTGGCAAAGGCAAGGCCGACGGCGCCTTGCACAGTGTCAAGCCGGTGAACCTGGTGGCCGGTTTACTCACCGCGCTGCAGCAGCGCACGGCGCTGGACACCAGCCAGGTCGATGACGTGGTGCTCGGCTGCGTGACACCGATTGGCGATCAAGGCTCTGACATCGCCAAGACCGCCGCCCAGGTGGCCGATTGGGATGTCAGTGTGGCGGGGGTACAAATCAACCGTTTCTGCGCTTCGGGGCTGGAGGCGGTCAACCTCGGCGCAATGAAAGTGCGTTCCGGCTTCGAGGATCTGGTGGTGGTCGGTGGCGTCGAGTCGATGTCACGGGTGCCTATGGGCAGCGATGGCGGCGCCTGGGCGCTGGACCCGGCGACCAACCTGCACAGCCATTTCACGCCCCAAGGGGTGGGTGCCGACCTGATCGCCACCCTTGAAGGCTTCAGCCGTCAGGACGTCGATGCCTACGCCCTGCATTCCCAGCAGAAGGCAGCGCGGGCGCGGGCCGACGGTTCGTTCAACAAGTCGCTGGTGCCGGTGCAGGACCAGAACGGCATCATCCTGCTCGATCACGATGAGTTCATTCGCGCCGAATCGACCCTGGAAGGCCTGGGCAAGCTCAAGCCGAGTTTCGAGATGATGGGGCAGATGGGGTTCGATGCCACCGCGCTGCGGGTCTATAGCCATGTCGAACGGATCAATCATGTTCACACCCCGGGCAACAGCTCCGGGATTGTCGATGGCGCGGCGCTGATGCTCATCGGCTCCGAAGCCAAGGGCCGGGAGTTGGGGCTGCAGCCCCGGGCGCGGATTGTCGCCACGGCGGTCACCAGTACCGACCCGACCATCATGCTCACCGGCCCCGCGCCGGCGACCCGCAAGGCATTGGCCAAGGCCGGTCTGCGGGTCGAAGACATCGACCTGTTCGAGGTCAACGAGGCGTTCGCTTCGGTGGTGTTGAAATTCATCAAGGACATGGCGGTCGATCCGGACAAGGTCAATGTCAACGGCGGCTCCATCGCCATGGGCCACCCGCTGGGCGCCACCGGTTGCGCCATCCTCGGCACACTGCTGGATGAACTGGAAGCCCGACGCCTGCGTTATGGCCTCGCGACCCTGTGTGTCGGCGGCGGCATGGGCATTGCCACCATCATCGAACGCCTCTGAGCCCGGACTTCAAGGAACCCAATTATGAGCGAAGCCATTCGTTACGAAAAAGGCCAGGACCGCATTGTCGTCCTGACCATCGACCTGCCGGACCAGAGCGCCAACACCATGAACGCGGCGTACCGCGAGGCCATGGCCGACTGCGTCGCGCGCCTGGTGGGCGACAAGGACAACATCGCCGGTGTGATCATCACGTCGGCCAAGAAAACCTTCTTTGCCGGCGGCGACCTCAATGAATTGATCAAGGTCGGCAAGCCCGAAGCCAAAGCCTTCTACGACATGGTGCTGACCCTCAAGGGGCAGTTGCGCACCCTGGAAACCCTCGGCAAACCGGTGGTTGCGGCGATCAACGGCGCGGCACTCGGCGGCGGCTGGGAGATCTGCCTGGCCTGCCATCATCGGGTGGCGCTGGATAATCCTGCGGTGCAACTCGGCCTGCCGGAAGTCACCCTCGGCCTGCTGCCGGGCGGTGGTGGCGTGGTGCGCATGGTGCGCATGCTCGGGATCGAAAAAGCCCTGCCGTACCTGCTGGAAGGCAAGAAGGTGCAACCGCAACAGGCATTGCAGGCAGGCTTGATCGACGCGTTGGCGACCGACCGCGAAGATCTGTTGGCCAAGGCGCGGGCGTGGATTCTGGCCAATCCGACGGCGGTACAACGCTGGGACGTGAAGGGCTATCAGATTCCGGGCGGCACACCGTCAAGCCCGAAAGTCGCCCAGATGCTGGCGATTGCCCCGTCTATCCTGCGCAGCAAAACCCAGGGCACGATGCCCGCGCCGGAGAAAATCCTCTGCGCAGCGGTCGAGGGCGCGCAAGTGGATTTCGACACCGCGCACCTGATCGAAACCCGCTACTTCACCGAGCTGACCACCGGCCAGGTCTCGAAAAACCTGATCGGTACATTCTGGTTCCAGCTCAACGAAATCAACGCCGGCGGCTCGCGGCCTCAAGGTTTTTCGCCCTATGTCACCCGCAAGGTTGGCGTGCTCGGCGCCGGGATGATGGGCGCCGGCATTGCGTTTGTCAGCGCGTCGGCGGGTATTGAAGTGATACTCAAGGACATCAACCTCGCCGCAGCCGAGAAAGGCAAAGCGCATTCGGCAGCGCTACTGGACAAGAAAGTCGGCCGCGGACAAATGAGCATCGAGCAGCGTAACGCGGTGCTGGCGCGCATTCAAACCAGCGAAAACGATGCCGACCTGGCCGGTTGCGACCTGATCATCGAGGCGGTGTTCGAGGATCGTGACCTGAAGGCCAAAGTCTCGTTGGCCGCGCAGAAGGTCGTCGGCGCGGACGCAGTGATCGCGTCCAACACCTCGACCTTGCCGATCAGCGGCCTGGCGTGCGCCGTGCCCGACCAGAGCAAGTTCATCGGCCTGCACTTTTTCAGCCCCGTGGAAAAAATGCCGCTGGTGGAAGTCATCAAGGGCGCCAATACCAGCGACGAAACCCTGGCCCGCGGATTCGATTACGTCCTGCAAATCAAGAAGACCCCGATTGTGGTCAACGACAGCCGCGGTTTCTTCACGTCGCGGGTGTTCGGCACCTTCACCAACGAAGGCATTGCCATGCTGGGCGAAGGTGTGAACGCGGCGATGATCGAGACTGAAGCACGCAAGGCCGGCATGCCTGTAGGGCCGCTGGCGATCTCCGATGAAGTTTCCCTCAGCCTGATGAACCATATCCGCCTGCAAACGGCCAAGGACCTGCAAGCAGAAGGCAAGCCGCTGACAGAACATCCTGCGTTTGCCGTCATCGACTTGCTGCTCAATGAGTTCAAGCGTCCGGGCAAGGCTGCCGGTGGCGGTTTCTACGAGTATCCGGTGGGCGGCCAGAAACACCTGTGGCCGGAGTTGAAAAAACGCTTCGAGAAAGCCGACGGGCAGATTTCGCCAGTGGATGTGCGTGATCGCCTGCTGTTCGTGCAAGCCATCGAAACCGTGCGTTGTGTGGAGGAGGGCGTGTTGACCTCGACGGCGGACGCCAACGTCGGCTCGATCTTCGGCATCGGTTTCGCCGCCTGGACCGGCGGTGCACTGCAGTTCATCAACCAGTACGGCGTACAGGACTTTGTCGCCCGCGCCCAGTACCTCGCCAAGCAGTATGGCGAACGCTTCGCGCCACCTGCATTGCTACTGGAAAAAGCGGCGAAAGGGGAGGCCTTCTAAGGGCGCGATGACACATTTCGGGGCTTGCCTTGTCACCGTGTTTCAAGGCAGGCTCTGGGGTGTGCATTATTCCCATCACGTGTCAGGTATTTTTTATGTCGTTACGCATCTGCATTCTGGAAACCGACCACCTGCGTCCGGAATTGGTTGACCAATATCAGGGCTACGGGCAGATGTTCAAACACCTGTTTTCGCAGCAGCCGATTGCCGCCGAGTTCACCGTCTACAACGTGGTGCAGGGTGAGTACCCAAGCGACGACCTGACATTCGACGCCTACCTGGTGACGGGCAGCAAGGCCGATTCCTTCGGCACCGACCCGTGGATCGAAACCCTCAAGAAGTACCTGTTGACCCGCTACGAGCGTGGCGACAAGTTGCTCGGCGTCTGCTTCGGTCATCAGTTGCTGGCATTGCTGCTCGGTGGCAAGAGCGAGCGTGCGACCCAGGGTTGGGGTGTCGGCACCCACAACTACAAACTGGCCGCCAAGGCGCCATGGATGAGTCCTGTACGCGAGGAACTGACACTGCTGATCAGCCACCAGGATCAGGTCACGTCGCTGCCGGAAAACGCCACGGTCATCGCCTCCAGCGATTTCTGCCCCTATGCCGCCTATCACATCAACGACCAGGTGCTGTGCTTCCAGGGGCATCCGGAATTCATCCACGACTACTCCCGCGCCCTGCTGGAGATTCGCCAACAGGCACTGGGTGAGCAGATCTACTCGAAAGGCATTGCGAGCCTGGAGCAGGAGCACCACGGCACCACGGTTGCCGAATGGATGATGCGGTTTGTCGCGCACAAGCCGACCGCAGTCAAAGGCTGAAATCATCGCGAGCAGGCTCGCTCCCACAGTGGATCTTCGGTGTTGCAGAGATCAATGTGGGAGCGAGCCTGCTCGCGAAGGTCGTGAACGATAACGCGCCAAACCTGACAGCCCGCGGTGCTCTCAGGTTTTTCGCGAGCGAGCTCGCTCCTACAGCCAGCCCGATTTCTTGAAACTCGCCCACAACCCCACGCAGCCCACCGTAATAAACCCCAGCACCCCGAAATAGCCGTAGTGCCAGCCCAACTCCGGCATGTTCTGGAAGTTCATCCCGTAGATCCCCGCCACCGCCGTCGGGAAGGCCAGAATCGCCGCCCAGGCCGCAAACTTGCGTTGCACCACGCTCTGGCGAGAGGCCTCCAGCAGCACCCCGACCTCAATTGTCTGGCTGGCAATATCCGCCAGGGTCGTCAGGTCTTCCATTTGCCGCGTTACATGGATCTGCACATCGCGAAAGTACGGGCGCATGTTCTTGTCGATGAACGGGAAGCTCAGCTTTTGCAGTTCCTCGCCAATCTCCACCATCGGCGCCGCGTAACGACGCAGGCGCAAGACATCCCGGCGCAAGCCATGAAGTTTCTGAATGTCATGCTCATTCAGTGCACTGCAAAGTACGTTGCGTTCCAGCTCATCGATTTCAGCATGGATGGCTTCACCCATTGGCTGGTAGTTTTCGATGACGAAGTCGAGGATGGCGTAAAGTACGAAATCTTCTCCGTGCTCCAGCAGAATCGGACGTGCCTCACAGCGCTGTCGGACATAGGCGTAGGAAGCCGAATGGCCGTTGCGTGCGGTAATGATGTAACCCTTGCCCGCAAATATATGTGTTTCGATGAACTCGAGTTTGCCTTCATTGCGAATCGGCGAGTACGTAACGATGAACAACGCATCGCCGAAGGTTTCCAGCTTCGGCCGGCTGTGTTTTTCCAGGGCGTCTTCAATGGCCAGCTCGTGCAGGTTGAACTGGCGTTGCAGGTTGTAGAGTTCCTCGGCATTCGGCTCCTCGAGGCCGATCCAGACAAAGTGCCCGGGCTTTGCCGCCCAGGCTGCGCCTTCGTCGAGGGTGATATTGGTGACTTTCTTACCGGCGCTATAAACCGCAGCAGCAACAACTCTACCCATGATGGTGATTCACTTCTTCTTGGCAGCTTTCAATTGGCAACAAATGCAACGGCAGTGTCGATCAGCTTAGCCTCGCAAGGGTTTGAGAGTCAGTTAAATCTGCCGAGTTCGCCGGTAAAGTCTCGCAGGCAAAAGAAAACCCGCACCAGGCGGGTTTTCTTGTTCAGGCGGCTTGCAGTTGCCGGTCCATCGATTCGATGCATTCACGCATCTGCTCGCGGCACTGGGCAATCAGCAGGGGCATGTCGTCCAGGCTCAATCCGGCGGTGGGAATCGCCGGCAACGAGCGAATCAGGATTTTCCCGCTGCGCCAGCGGTTCAATCGCATGTGTTTGACGTAACTGCTGACACACACCGGCACGATGGGTACTCCGGCGGCAATGGCCATCTGGAAGGCGCCTTTCTTGAAGGGCAGCAACTCCTCGCCCAGGTTGCGCGTGCCTTCCGGGAACACCCAGATCGAGGTGTCTTTGTTTTGCAGGGTGTGGGTGGTGGTCAACATCGACTTGCGCGCCTTGTGCGCGTTGCCGCGGTCGATCAGCACATTGCCGGCCAGCCAGAACAGCTGCCCGAACAGTGGCACCCATTTCAGGCTCTTTTTGCCGATGCACACGGTACGGCGGGGCACCACGTTGCCAAACACAAACAGGTCGTAGTTGGACTGATGATTGGCGACGATCACGCAGCTGTCTGGTTTATCCATCAACGGCCCGACTTCGGCCTTCACCCGCAAACGCAAAATACACATGGCCGGCCACGCATACAGGCGTGCGCACAGGCGGCTGTTGTCCGGGTTGAAAGGCCGGCACAGGCCGAGGATCACACCCAGCACACCCGCCACGATAAAATGCAGGCCCATCAATGACATACGGAACAAAAACAGCATTTACAGGCCCCACCGGGACAAAAGGTGGCGCAGTGTACGGATGTGCACTGTTTTCGGCAATTGCTGCCAGAGTCGTGAGAGATAGCCGATGTTTGTGCTGATGTTTCCGACTGATGGGTCACACACGGTCTAGAGCGGTTACAGATGTTTAACCAGGACAGGTACAAAAAAGCCCGACACGACGGTCGGGCTTTTCGTTGCAGCGGATCCGGGCTTAACCCAAATGCTCCTGGTCCTGGATGATCGCGTTGTCCAGGGCCTCCAGCAGTGCTTTGCGCACTTTCAATTTGGTGTTCTTGTGCGCGGTCATGTTGATCTTCTTCAACTGACGAGCCGCCGCCAGTGCCGTGCCTTGCAGCTCTTCAGCCGACACCACGCCATCCAGGAAGCCGGCAGCCACGGCGCCTTGCGGGTTGAACATCTCGCCGTTGACCACCGAGCGCTGAAGCGCCACTTTGTTCAGGCGGTCACGGGCGATCTCGATGCCCGCGTGGTGCATGGTCATGCCGATCTGCACTTCGTTCAGGCCGATGCTGAACGGACCGTCTACGCCGATGCGATAGTCGGCCGACAACAGCAGGAATGCACCCTTGGCCACCGCATGCCCCGGGCACGCCACGATCACCGGGAAGGGGTGCGACAGCAGGCGGCGAGCCAGGGTCGAGCCGGAGGTCACCAGTGCCACGGCTTCTCTAGGACCCGCCGTCATCACCTTCAAGTCATAACCGCCAGAGAGAATGCCCGGCTGCCCGGTAATGATCACCACTGCACGATCAGTCACTGCCCGATCCAGCGCAGCATTGAACTCGGCAATCACATCCGGGGAGATGGCATTGACCTTGCCATTGCTCAAGGTCAGGGTCGCGATACCGTCTTCGAGATGGTATGAAATCAACTCACTCATGACGCTATTCCTTTCAATAAAGTTGGGCAGACGTTACCCACCGCCGCAGGCCAGGTAAAGCGCCGTGACTGACCCGCCAGTCACCCTTTGCCCACCCGCCAGGCGCAGCCCGCCGCGCCTGCTGCGCATTCCCCTCTATATAGAGGAGGGCACGAAGCCGGAGATTGGCCGGTTTGCCATGGCCCAGAGGGAGCGCAAACGCTGAATCGCGTTAACCGCATGAAAATTCTGAAAAAAATGTTTGCCATCGGAAAAGCTTTCGACTACATTAGCGCGCCTCGACAGACAGAACATGTTTGAAGAGATACGGTGAAGTGTCCGAGTGGCTTAAGGAGCACGCCTGGAAAGTGTGTATACAGGAAACTGTATCGAGAGTTCGAATCTCTCCTTCACCGCCACATTTAGTAAACACAAACCCCTGATTTTCCTAGAGAAAGTCAGGGGTTTGTGGTTTTTTGCGTCTGAAAAAGGGCTGTATGGAACAATATGGGATTGAGGGGAGGTCGTTCATCTCGAAGCCCCAGTCGTCAGGCCTCGGTGTCGTCTACTTAGATTGGGACATCGCTCCATCAAAGAAATGCGCCGCAAAGCCGCTATGGCGTGTTCAAGCGCTTAATTCTTGAAGGGGGCAGGAAGCGCCGGATTATTGTCAAGCGGTCGGGACTGTCACCCAGGAGGATGGCATCGCGTTCTTTTCAGTGGTTTGTGGCACCCCCACCGGAAGGCGCCCCGGCCAGGACGAATATAAATAAAAGATCGATGAAACTAGGGACTGGAGTCGCCCCTAGCTTTGTAGATATCTTGGCTTCGAGCCTTAATTCGATTTTGCTTTCTCGTCCACCGACGTACTCTACTCAAGCGGTGTATTACTTGTTGGCTAGGTCGAGATTATTATTGTAGTCAACTTAAATAAGGCTCTATTCTGTTTCGGTTAGTATCTCGGATGCTTGGATACCCTCTTCCAGCAATACGCGACGAAATTCTTTAAGTACTTGCTTGCCTAGCTTAGTAAGAGACCAATAACTTGCAGTGTCGCTTACAGAGTGTTTTTTCTTAGAGGGCTCTACGAGCTCTAGTGCGGCAAGGTCGGCAAGAATGTCGATTACAATATTTTTGCCGATTGGAAAGTGTAAAGCGTAAGAAGGGCCCTCTAGATGGAGTGCAATATTTTTACCAATGTCTTCGCTGGAGTTTTCGACGATCATATTCTTCGCAACCCAATGGAACACATCTGCAAGCGTTACTTCTTTGAATGTAACATCTTCCCACTTAGGCTTGTCTCTAGTTCTTGCACCTAGACTTCTCTTGTTGGCGCTAAGAATTCGTATTGCCGAACGAACCTCGTCAACTTGCGTATCTTCTGCTCTCTTGATTTTCTCGATCTGCTCTCTGAGGCTGGCATTCTCGCTGCTCAAGCGTGTCAGCTCTTTTGTAACTTCAGCGCCAGTGACTTGGTCCGCTCTAATCCATCCAGTTCGTGGATTACCAGTGATCGCCTTCATTAAAGAAATTGAGAATTTTCCATGCAAGTCATCTTTTGATGACCAAAAATTTACCAACCTTGATTTAACTTTAATCTTGAAGCTCGCTAAACGCTGCTGGGCTTTTGTTTCAGTCTCACATCTATCTCTAGGCCATGGGGCAGAGTTGTCAATAACGAAACCCAGTATGGGAACCCCCTTTTCAATTGCGTAGTCATACTCTTTCTCGGTATAGCCAATCCCTTCTGGCGTCACAGAACCGTAGCGGTGAGCGACGATCACCGCGTAATAATCAATTTCGTCAATCTGTCTGGCGATGATCTTCCATTGCTCTTCATCTGCTGCGCTGAACATCTCCATCCCAACGGGGATATGACCCATTTCCAAGACGGCTTTTATTACTTGCTCGCGCTCCTCTACGAGATCCTGATAAGTGGAGCTGATGAAAACTTGATATTTCTTAGACATTACTAATCCTTAAGGACTAAAAAATGTGTTAGTCGGCAAATAAAAAAACGAACCTATTTACTGACCATTGAATGAAGTGAGCCGACGATAAAGCTAAATGGTACGTTTAAACGCGGCAGTGGGCTGCGCTTGACGATTGGGTGGGGATGTGAGGCAGTCAATGAAGGGCACTATTCCTGCAGATCCTTAGCTGGCGTTTTGCCAAGGCTAGCGTGGGATGCCATCATTTTACAATCCCTATTTTTTAGCGAGAACTGTGGCCGATGGCTATCCGTTAATGTTGGTGTTCCAACCTCTAAAGATTGAATGCCAACTGCAGCATTCCAACAACATCCGGTCCGTCCTCGTTGATTCACGTACCGTAGTGCTGGCGGATCATATTCCCGTTGGTATGCCCCATCTGCTCGGCGATCCAGTCGACCGAGGCCACCCCGGTAGTCAACAACTGACTGGCGTAGGTATGCCGGCATTGGCCAGGCCCTCGATAGCGAACCCTGGCCGCGAGCAAGTGAGCCTTGAAGAAATGGTCACGTACTACGAAGTCATTGACGTATGGCGGTCCGCTTTTTGTGTTCAGGAAGACGAAGTGCAATTTGTGTTGCCGCACGGTCTTCGAATCTCTCCTTCACCGCCACATTTAGTAAACACAAACCCCTGATTTTCCTAGAGAGAGTCAGGGGGTTGTGGTTTTTTGCGTCTGAAAAAAGGCGATATGGGAACAATAAGCAGCGTACCTCCTTACGCAACTCTCAGATTTTGCCTACAACTTCAGCGAGACCCACCGGATATTCTTGTAACCGCCCCAAACAAAATCTGAACCTCAGACACGAAAACGCCGCTTTCCTATTGCTGGGTAAGCGGCGTTTTCTTCGCACGTGTTGAAGGGGCGCTTCATGCGTCGGCGTTGTCATTCGCAGCTACCCCGGCCATGCTGGAATGGGCGCGTATCGAGTCCTTGCTCGGCGCAGCAGGCGCCAGAACCATTGAAGGCAATGGATCGCGAGTACGTTTTGAACTCAATGGCGTGGTGGCCACCTTTCACCGTCCCCACCCCGACAAAGAAGCCAAGCCCTACCAGGTGCGTGACGCTCGGGCTTTCCTTGAACAAGCAGGAGTTACGCCGTGAACGTGATGAATTACAACGGCTATGCAGCAGAATTGAGTACAGCGACGAAGACGGCCTGTTTGTCGGCCACATCGCAGGCATCAAGGATGTCGTTGGGTTTCACGGCGAGTCAGTCCAGGAGCTCCGAGCGGCGTTCGAAGAGGCCGTCACCGACTATCTGGAAACGTGCGCCAAGCTCGGACGTGCACCGCAGAAACCCTATTCGGGCAATCTGAGTCTGCGTCTGGCCCCCGCACTGCATGCAACGGTCGCGGTAAAAGCGCAGTTAGCGCACAAGAGTATCAATCAGTGGGTCGCCGACGTTCTTGATCGCGAAGCGCATGCCTAAGGTTGTGTTCACTGCGGTAGCTGGTCAGGTGTGACTGCGGAGTCGGACTGCCGCAATGGCATCAGTGCTTTTTGCAAAGAAATGGCCAAGCTCACTGGCCTGCACCACATTCATTTTAAATTGTGGCAGAAAAAGCCACTACGTCAGCTCAAACCGCTCTTGCGCATAGTCCTTACCTGCCAGGGTAAGTTCAAAAATGGTGGCGCCGAACGTGCCCCGAGTCACTTTTTGATTCACAAGACGTTTAGCCTGGAGTTGCTTCAGACCCTCTTCAACTTCCAGCTTGCTGAGTGAGACCAGTTTGCAAATCGAGTCCAGGTTTGCAACTTTTCTGAAGTTTGCGTGATAGGCCAAGGCTTCCATCAGCAGCGTTTGGTTATCTGTCAGCTGTGGAAACTGTGGGTTGTTCTTTTTGTAAATTTTTCGCTCTATTTCATGTAGCTCGCCGTAAGCTCCGTCGTTGCTGCGGTAGTAGTAAATCACTAAAGTCAGGGTGCAGACGAAAGCCCCGATAATCGTCAGTAGCGACCAGTTCGGTATTGGCGTTTCCAGCTGAAGCCAGCTCCATGTACGTAGCAGCCAGCCCTTGGTCTCTGCCAACAACGTCAGCTCGAAGTAAGTGTCGAGCAGCTTTGTGGCAATGATCAAGGCGATAAGGAAGCCTGCAGCCGAGTAGGCCATAGCCTTGCAAGTGAACGAGGAATGATTGCCTTCTGCCGCCATGCTGATGGTCTCCAGCGCAGGGAACCGATCTTTCAGCATAGCAGTAGGGCATCGTCCGTTACGTATCGAATCCGGTGGCCAGCAACTCGGCCAATGACCCCGTGACGTTGCCGGCGTTTGATGCGCTGGCCGAATATCTGAACAGGAATAAACAGCAATGATCACCACCACAACCCAATCCATTGAAGGCCGGCAAATTACCGCCTACCTGGACATCGTCAGCGCCGAGTCAGTGCAAGGGATCAACGTTGTTCGTGACGTATTTGCCGGAATGCGCGACTTTTTCGGCGGGCGCTCCCAGACGCTGGAGCGAGCGTTGAACGAAGCACGCGTTCAGGCCACCGATGAAATCAAGGAACGTGCACGGGCGCTTCAGGCGGACGCGGTGGTGGGGCTTGACTATGAGATCAGCATGCCGGCCGGCAAGGGCGGGATGGTCGTCGTGTTTGTGACCGGGACAGCGGTCAAGTTGCGATGAGGGATCGCAGCCATTCGTCGGTCACATGGAAATTCGAACGGAAAGTCCATTAGTGACCGGCTAGTCTGAAAATCCTTGGCGGTCGATATTTTTCAGGCAAAGGGCTTGCCGGTGTCGATCCCGCTCGTTGAAAGGGGTGAAGAGATGGCTGATCCGTATATCGAGGACGATGGCGCAGAGTTTCCGATCAACAATTGCGTGCAGTGTGGCCAGACCCAGTATGTGGCCAGTTTCGGCGAAGACCAGACAGAGGTCGACAAGATCAAGACCAGGGCGTGCCGGGTCCTGAAGGGCAAGTTCCTGCCCAAGGTGACAGCACCGGTCAGGAAGTAGGCGAACCCAGGCAGACCCCGTCATTGAACGGGGTTTTTCATGTCTGAAAGGTTTTCATGACTAATTTTTTAAAGTGGTGATCTTTCACAAACTTTTCACAACAACCTCCGTAGTCTCGACTCATCCGTTAGAAAGCAACACCTGGCCCGTTTCCCCAGCGGGCTTTTTTTTTGCCCGTCGTAAAACCTTTTCCAAAATAGCTGTCCAACCGTCGCCAATCGCGAAGTTGGACCGGCGTGCTGGACTCTATCCGCGCAAAAGCATTCAATCTCGCCCCCTTGTTGTGTACCCCTATTTTTTGAGGTTTTTGTCATGCGTTTAACACTGCCTGCTCTGGTTCTGGGGCTTCTGGTTGCTCAAGGTGCAATGGCCGGTGACGGTACTGCCGCGCTGGGTGGTGGCTTGGGCGGCGCATTGGGTAACGTGGTCGGCCAGAAGATGGGCGGCAGCACTGGCGCAGTGATCGGTGCGGGCGTTGCCGGCGCGGCGGGCAGCGCAGTTGCCGCCAAAAAAGGTCATCGCACCAGCGCAGCCATCGGTGGCGGTGTCGGCGCAGCCGGTGGTTCGGTGATCGGTAAAAGCCTGGGTGGCAAGTCCGGTGCCACCATTGGCGCAGGCCTGGGCGGTGCCTTGGGCGGCGGCGTCGGCAGCAACCTGGCCAACGGTCACAAGCGTCACTGATGCTGATCCAGATGGGAAAAAGCCCGGCTTGATGCCGGGCTTTTTCATATATGAACGATTCCCGCCGCAGCGGCTCAAATCTTCCATACTCCTGAAGAATGCGAGGCGTGCCATGAACCCCAAAACCGACGGCAAACAGAACGCAAGCCCGATGACTCGACGGTTGATGTTGCCTGCGATTGTTTTTGGATTGCTGCTCTCCCAGGTGGCGCTGGCTGGCGGTAATGGAGATGCCGCGGTGGGCGGCGGTCTTGGTGGGGTGCTGGGCAACGTGGTCGGTGGCCAGGTGGGTGGCAGTACTGGCGCAGTGATTGGTGCGGGTGTCGGCGGGGCGGCCGGCAGTGCCGTTGCCGCACCCAAGCGCAATCGCACCGAAGCGGCGGTAGGCGGTGGTTTGGGCGCGGCGGGCGGATCGGTGCTCGGCAACAGTCTTGGCGGTTCGACCGGGTCGGCCATTGGTGCCGGTGTTGGCGGTGCAGCCGGCGGTGCGATCGGCAATGATCTGGGGGATGGCAGTGGCCATTCCCATTCCGGTGGCGGACATAAACACTCGAACAAGCACCACAAAAAGCATCACTGATTGAGTGAGGCAAACCATGACTCTGGAATCCGAAGGCAAGGAAGACAAAGACCCAAGCGCACAACCATCCATCAACGATCCCGGCAATGAAGATCCGGGATCGCTGATGGATGATGCGACGGTGCCACTTAACGATGCAGATGACGCAGGCGATGTGGGAAATATCGAGTTTGATGATGAGGAAGAGGACGAAGACTGATTGAGTCCTGTTGCCGAATCAACCGATCGTCTACCGGGTCGAACGTGTCCATCGTGCAGTCCTCGATATGTCATGACCTGTGCTTGAGGTCAGATGAGAGGTGCGAGATGAACACTGATCCAAAGGCCTTAGACGATGATGAAACTCCGGAATATCCGCTGCCGTCACCTACCGATTCCTTGAGCCGCGACCAACGACCGCCGGACGACGATGTCGGCGTGGAGCAAGTGCCGGGCGACGAGAGCGACGAGAATCTCGAGGCAGATCCGCACGATCGGCGCGATGCAGATACCGATGGCGCGGCAGAGCCGGCTACTTCGAAGCGGCGGTGAGGACGTCCGGCGCTCGAATGCTTCCTGAAAGAATCGATCCGAGGGGGTCGCTCGACCCCAGCGGATCCACCCACCCCGTCGGGTTGCGGGTGTACCGATACGGGTTTAACCCACCGCCCGACCTGATCGGATCCGGTGTCAGGAAACGACCGAAGTCCGGCTGGTAATAGCGATGCCGGTTGTAGTGCAGGCCACTCTCTACGTCGAAGTATTGTCCCTGAAACCGTAAGGGTTGTTCGACTCGTTCGCCGTCGCCGCGGCTCGACTCACGGAGTTTGCCGTGGGCGGTGTATTGGGCCGACCAGACAATCGCACCGCCGTGGCTGGTCAGTTCCTGCGGGGTGCCGAGGTGGTCGAGTTGAAAGTAGTACGGGCAGGCGTGTGCCTGGCCTTTGCCGTCGAGCAGCGCCAGGGGGCGGAAGCTACCGGGCTCGCCGGGTTCACTGCGTTCGTAGATGTAGCTGCGGTAGTGCCGGGGGCCGCTTTCGGCGATCAGCCGGTCGTCTTGCCAGAGGTATTGCGTGGTGTAGCCGTCAATAATTTTCTGGATGCGCCGGCCGAAAGCGTCGTAGCAATAGCTGACACTTTTACCGTCCGGGGGGCTGACGCCGATCAGGCGGTGCTGGCTGTCGTAGGTGTATTCGGTGACCCGGGGCGGCAGGCCGCGGCGTTCGCGGATCAGGTTGCCGAAGGCGTCGTAGTCGTAGTAGCTGCCGTCATTGCCACTGCCACTGCACTGCAGGCGGTTGCCCTGGAAAACACACGGGCCAGGACGCTCGTGGATCAGCAGGTTACCGGCCGGGTCGTGGGTGAAGTGCTCTGCCCACGGATCGCGGGCGTGACGTACGCCGGTCAGGCGGTCCAGTGCATCGTATTGATAGCAGCGTGAGCCGTGGCGGCTGTCGGTAACCTTCAAGAGGTTGCCCTTGGCGCTGTAGGCATATTCGCGGCGGTACAGCGGTCGTTGTTTTTGGCTGATGACATGGGCCTGCAAACGGCCTTGCTCGTCGTAGGCGTAATCGCTGAGCAGAAGGCCCTGTTGGCGTTGCTGTTCGCGCCCGCCGACAAAACGATGGCGGGTCAGGGATGTGCCGTTGAGGTCGATGGCCGTGAGGGCGCCTCCCTTGGCGTGGTGGTAGTCGAGAATACAGGCGTCCGGCAGGTGCAGACACTGGAGCCGACCGCAGACGTCGTAGTCGTAACGCAGGGTGCCCCAGCCCTGATGCTCGGTGATCAGTCGGTCCTGAAGGTCGTATTCGAACTGCAACGGAGGGGCCAGGCCGTCATCGACGCTGACCAGTCGCCCTAGCGTGTCGTAGCGGTACTCGACCCTGACCCCATCGGGCAATGTTTTGACCCGTAACCGCCCAGCGCTGTCACGCTGATAGCCGGTAACCCGTTGCGAACCGTCGTCGCCAAACTCGGTTTTCTCCAGCAATTGGCCATTGAGGTCGTAGCTGTAAGTGGTACGACGTCCATCGAAGGCGGTTTCCTGTCGGATCAACCCTCCCGGGGTGTATTCCAGATGGTAAGTGTCGCCCACCTCGTTTTCGATCTCGGTCAGCAGCAATTGCGCATGGTCGTAGCGGTACTTCAGCGCGCTGCCGTCGGGGTTGATCCGACGACTGATCAAGTGCAGGTCGTCGGCGTATTCGTAACGGGTTACCCGTCCCAGTTCGTCGGTCTCGGCGGTGATCCGGCCGTAGGCGTTGTAGCGCCAGGCACGGCAGGCGCCCAAGGGCAGCGTGGTCCGGCTCAGTCGACCCACGGCGTCCCACTCATAACGGGCGATGGCACCGTATTCGTCTTGTTCGGTAATCCTGCGCCCCAACGCATCGTAGGAAAACATGCGCTGAGAACCATCGGGCAAGGTTTCTTCCAGCAATTGCCCCAGGACGCTCCAGGCAAACCGGTGAATGCTCTGGTCTGGAAAGCGGATCGTCAGCAAGCGCCCCAGCGAGTCGTAGGAATAGTGGGTGATCTGTCCGTCGGGATCGGTGACGGCCGTGATGTCTCCCTGGGCATTGCGCTGGTAGCTCCACGTCGCCCGACCGCGGGTACGGGCGTGCAGGAAACCGTGGTGATATTTGTAGGACGTGGGCGCCTCATCCGGTGCATGCAGCGCGATCAGTCGCCCGGCTTCGTCATAATGGTATTGGGTGACGGCGCCGAGGGCGTCCTGCTCGAAGATCAATCGGCCCAGATTGTCGTAGGCCTTGTGCTGCTCGCCTCCGTCCAGCCCGATGTGGCGCACCCATCGCGCGTATGGGTCATGAACGTAAACCTCTTGGCTGCCGTCGGCGTTGTTCACCGTCACGGTGCCTTGATCGTCCCAGGTGTAACGCGCCTCCATCTGCGCAAACGAGGCCCAATGATGGACGCAGCGGGCGGTCTTGCCGGAGCGTTCCCACGCCCAGAACAAACTCGCGCCGCCCGCCAGTTGCCGTTGCAGGATCACGTGCTGCTCGTCGTAGTCATAACGCTCGGTTTCACCCGCGGCGTTGGTCACCTCGACCAGACGCTGGCGGGCGTCGTAGCGGTAGCTGGCCAGGGTCTGTTCGGTGCGCCAGGTGTGCGCCTCGCAACCGCAACGCTGAAACACCTGATAGTCGACGGCCACCAGGTGCTTGAGGTCATAACGCAGCAGCAAGGCACGGTCAGCGCCGTTGTCCAGGCGCTGAATCCGCTCAAGGCCGTCCCGCTGTACCGTCAGGCGGTTGTCGTAGGCGTCGCTGATCGCGGTCAGTCGGCCGTCGCGGAAATGAAAAAAGCGTGCCGCGTCGCCAGCCAGGGCGAGGATCAGTTCGCCCGGTTCTTCGCCGAGGTAAATTGCCGCCCGCGAGAGTCTGTTACGGATCAACGGGCGCGCCGTCGTCGGCCATGGAAATGGCGTGCGGTGGTTTTCGGCGTCGATCCACAGCACCTGCTCGCCGTGGAATTCCAGATGCTGGGACAGCGAATGCCGCCAGCCGAAACCGAGCCCGCTGTCGAGTTCGACGGTACGGGTGCGATAGAGGCGGGTGAAGTCGAACGGCAAGATCCCGTCGAGGGTGCCGTCCGTGAGGGCCAGCGATACTTCACCGGTGACCATCGACACCGGGCCGTTGTGGGGGGCGGTGCGCTCGAGGGTATCGATCCTGGCGGTGAACCTGTGCACCTGTGTCAGGGGACCGCTGGCGGGACATGCCAATACCTTTTGGGGATCGAACATCTGCAGACTTTCCCTTGGCGGAATGTAGGACCTGAGACTCTGCGGAGGATCTTCAAGGAAAGAAGTCGGGAAAGTTGGCGTTTGATGTAGGGCGAATCGCTAAATCACGAGAGCCATTCGGCGCGGATCGGGATTTCATCGTTGCTCTGAGACGGCCGCGCTCGTTATGCTGCTGAATCCTTTAATCCATTCGGGTGCGGGCCTCACCTGCGCCGCCCGGGATGCCTTGGAAAACGGATCAGTTGCGATGAATGCACCGCTGAAAACATTCGGCCCGATCAAGGCCGTGATTTTCGATATGGACGGCTTGCTGCTGGATACAGAGGGCATCTACACCGAAGTCACGTCCATCATTGCCGCGCGTTACGGCCGAACGTTCGATTGGAGCATCAAGCAGAACATCATTGGCCGGGGCGCCGGGGATCTGGCGCGCTATGTCGTTGAAGCGCTCGACCTGCCGATCACCGCCGAAGAGTTTCTGGTGATCCGCGAGCCGCTGATGCGCGAGCGCTTTCCTACAGCGCAGGCGATGCCTGGCGCACAGGAACTGGTCCGGCACCTGAAGGCCAACAACATTCCCATAGCCGTGGGTACCAGTTCATCGAGCCAGTCGTTCGGTCAGAAAACCACCCTGCACCGCGACTGGTTCACCTTGTTCGACTTCATCGTCACCGCCGATGACCCCGAGGTGGGGGCGGCCAAACCGGCACCGGATATCTTCCTGACGGCGGCGCGGCGTCTGGGCGTCGCGCCCGAGGATTGCCTGGTGTTCGAGGATTCGCCCTTCGGTGTCACCGCGGCGAAAGCGGCGGGGATGACGGCGATTGCGATTCCGGATGCGGCAATGGCCGACGCCCGGTACGCACACGCCGATGGCATTCTTCGTACGTTGAAGGCGTTCGAGCCGGACGCCTTTGGTTTGCCTGCGCTTGAGTGGGCCTAGCTGAAAAGACGGGATGACTCTGGCAAATGTGGGAGCGAGCCTGCTCGCGAAAGCGGTGTTTCAGACAACATCAACCTGTCTGATACTCCCTCTTCGCGAGCAGGCTCGCTCCCACAGTTATTGCAGTTGACAGATATGCATCAGGCGCCGAAGCCACCGTCGATGGTCAGGCTGGCCCCGGTGATGTAGCCGGCTTCCGGGCTGACGAGGTAGGCGACGAAGCTGGCGATCTCTTCGGCCTTGCCGTAACGGCCCACGGCCATCAGCGGGATCAGGCTTTCCGCAAAGTCACCCTCGGCCGGGTTCATGTCGGTGTCGACCGGACCCGGCTGCACGTTATTGATGGTGATGCCTTGCGGGCCGAGGTCACGGGCCAGGCCTTTGGTCAGGCCGACCAGTGCCGACTTGCTCATGGCGTACGGGCCGCCACCGGCAAAGGGCATGCGGTCGGCGTTGGTGCTGCCGATGTTGATGATGCGACCGCCTTCGGTCATGTGCCTGGCGGCGGCCTGGGTGGCAATGAACACGCTGCGTACGTTGATGGCCAGGGTCTGGTCGAAGTCTTCGAGTTTGAACTCGGCCAGCGGCGCGACGGCCAGTACGCCTGCATTGTTGACCAGGATATCCAGGCGACCGAAGGCTTCCACCGTGGCGGACACGGCGCCGCGGATCGCGTCGGCGTCGGCGCTGTCGGCCTTGATGGCCAGGGCCTTGCCGCCCGAGGCGGTGATGCTGTGTTGCAACTCTTCAGCTTTGGCTGTCGAGCTGACATAAGTGAAGGCAACGGTCGCGCCTTCAGCGGCCAGGCGCTTGACGATGGCTGCACCGATACCGCGGGAACCACCTTGAATCAATGCCACTTTGCCGCTGAGGTTCTGAGTAGTCATGTCGATCTCCAAGTCCCGAGGCGAGATGTCCCGGTTGATGGAGGCTAGTATCAATTCAGGATTACGAGCTGTGTAGACCATAATTGCGATAGTCTGTGTAAACCAAAAGTTTATAGTGGCAGCTATGGAAACCTTCAGCAGTATCGAATGCTTTGTGCGCAGCGCCGAGGTCGGCAGCTTCGCCGAAGCGGCGCGACGCTTGAGCCTGACACCGGCGGCGGTGGGCAAGAGCGTTGCCAAGCTTGAGGCGCGCCTGGGCGTCAGATTGTTTCAGCGCAGCACGCGCAGCCTGACGCTGACCGAGGCCGGTCAGTTGTTTCTCGGCGAAGTCAGCACCAGCCTGCACACTATCCAGAATGCCGTGGCCAATCTCGCCAGCGCCGGTGGGCAGCCAGCGGGTACGTTGAAGGTCAGCATGGGGACGGTATTCGGTTGCCTGTACATAGTGCCGATGCTCGGCGAGTTTCTGCGGCGATTCCCGGCGATCAACCCGGACTGGCACTTCGACAACCGCCAGGTCGATCTGATCGGGCAGGGGTTTGACGCGGCAATCGGCGGTGGCTTCGAACTGCCCCAGGGCGTAGTCGCGCGCAAGCTGAGTCCGGCGCATCGGGTATTGGTGGCTTCGCCGGATTACCTGGCGGCACATGCGTCAATCACTGAGCCGGACGACCTCAAGCACCACGACGGGATTCTGATCCGCTCGCCGCAAACCGGTCGCGTGCGCTCCTGGCAGTTGACCCATCGCAATCAGCAACACAGCCCGTTGACGCTCAAGGCGCGGATGACCATGAGCGATTCCGAGGCCGCCTGCGTCACGGCCGCGCAGGGTCTGGGCATTGCGCTGGTGAGTATGCCGTTCGCCTCGGGTTACCTGGAGGCGGGCACATTGCAGCGAGTTTTGCCGGACTGGTACATCGACGACGGCTACACCTCCATTTATTACGCCGAACACAAACTGCTGCCCGGCAAGACCCGGGCGTTTGTCGATTTCATCATCGAGCAGTTTGCCGAGCGGGGGTTGGGGCAGAGGTTCAGTGCGGTTTGAGCAAGTCTTGAAACCGAGGGGCGGCCATCGCGAGCAGGCTCGCTCCCACAGGGAATTTGTGTGGGAGCGAGCCTGCTCGCGAAGAGGGCGCCGCGGTCTACCGGGCAAACCGCCCCGGCCAGCCAATGATGTTTTTCGGCCGCGGCGTCGCATAGGTCCGCACTTTCGAGGTCGACAGCCCCAACCGCACCAACGATTCGGCAATGGTCACCGCCGCCGTCACTCCATCCACCACCGGTACCCCGGTACGCCGGCGAATCTGCTCGTCCAGCCCGGCCATGCCACCGCAACCGAGGCAAATCACTTCGGCCTTGTCCTGGGTCACCGCCAGTTCGGCCTGGTGCACGATGGCTTCCAGTGCGCGCTGCGGTTCATGTTCCAGCTCCAGCACCGCCAGGCCACTGGCTCGTACCGAGGCGCAACGGTCCCACAGGCCGGAGAGCTTGAGGCGGTCTTCGATCAGGGGCACGGTGCGGTCGAGGGTGGTGACCACGGAATAGGCGTGACCGAGAAACATCGCCGTGCTGGCGGCAGCATCGGTGATGTCCACCACCGGCACGTTAAGCAGCTCCTGCAAGCCTTCGCGGCCGTGCTCGCCGTAGCCGGCCTGGATCACCGCGTCGAACGGCTGGTCGTAGGACATCACCCGGTCCATGACCGCGATGGCCGCCAGGTAACTTTCGAAGTTGCCCTCGATGGAGTCGGCGCCGAAGTGCGGGGTGAGGCCGACGATTTCCGTTCCGGGCGACGCGACGGCCTGTGCCGAGCGGGCGATGGCCTGGGTGATGGATTCGGTGGTGTTGACGTTGACCACGAGAATGCGCATGGGGAGTCCTTATTGCGGATGGTTCTGCGGCCGACTTTGCCGGGCCGCCATGGAGTTAATGGCTGGCGTTTTCGACCGCGATGGCTTCGCCGCTGACATCGGCGTAGTGCGCTTGGCGCTTGGCGATGATCAGGTAGAGCATTCCGGCGATGCCGGCACCAATCAGCCAGGAGAACGGCGACACGCTGTGGAACCCGGGCACCAGGGCCAGGACGATGGCGATCAGGGCCGCGGGAATGAACGCCGCCACCGCGCGCAAATTGACCCCGCGGCTGTAGTAATAGGGGCCGTTGGGGTCTTCGCTGTACAACTGCGGCACATTGACCTGGCCTTTTCGAACCAGCCAGTAGTCGACCATGATCACGCCGTACAACGGGCCGAGCAGGGCACCGAGGCCGGACAGGAAGTACACGATCACCAGCGGGCTGTTGTAGAGGTTCCACGGCAGGATCAGCACGGCGATGGTGGCGCTGATCAGTCCGGCGCGACGGAACGTCAGGTACTTCGGCGCCAGGTTACTGAGGACGAACGCCGGGGCGACGAAGTTGGCCATGATGTTCACCGCCACGGTGACGATCAGGAACGCCAGGCAACCGAGTACCAAAAAGAAGGTGTTGGGGATCGAGGCGATGATTTCGGTCGGGCTTTCGATGATCCGGCCGTTGATCTGGAACTGCGCGCCGCACAGCAGGACAGTGATGCCGGCGAACACCAGGATATTCACCGGCAAGCCCCAGAAATTTCCGACCTTGATGGTCTTGCGGCACGGTGAAGAGCGGGCGAAGTCGCAGAAATTGAGAATCAAGGTGCCGTAGATCGCCAGCCACAGTGCGCCACCGGCAAAGATATTGCGCCACATCTCACCACCGGTCAGCGGCTCACGGATCGACCAGGCAATGGTCGCGTTGGCCTGGAAGTACATCCACCCGGCGAGGGCGGCGACGGTCAGCAGAATCACCGGGCCGGCAAACGCTTCGT
This sequence comes from Pseudomonas sp. PDM27, assembly GCF_019219205.1. NCBI lineage: Bacteria > Pseudomonadati > Pseudomonadota > Gammaproteobacteria > Pseudomonadales > Pseudomonadaceae > Pseudomonas > Pseudomonas sp. PDM27. The sequence goes on from NZ_JAHUWF010000008.1 coordinate 210,989, forward strand.
AGCGGCGCACCATCTCCATGCCATAGGCAAGAATCGCCAGTTGCACGAACCAGATCGCGACGAAACACACCCAGCCCAGGGTCGACAGGCCGAGGATCGAGTCGTGGTCGTAGTCGGCGAACCCGGGATGGATCGCCGTCAACAGCACGCGAAAGACGACGGAGGCGAGGTACGTCTGAATACCGAACCAGGCGATGGCGATCACGGCGCGGATCAACGCAGGAATCTGCGCCCCGTGAATGCCGAAACTGATCCGGCTGATGACCGGAAACGGAACCCCGGTCTTTTGTCCCATATAGCCGGACAGGTTCATGAAGCAATACACCAGCGCCGCTCCGATCCCCAGGGACAACAGGATCTGCCAGCCACCCAGGCCCAGGGCATACAGGCCGATGGCAAAGGAGTAGTTGGCAATGTTGTGAACGTCGTTGGTCCACAAGGCAAAGATGCTGTAGCGGCCCCAGCGCCGGCCTTCGGCCTTGGTCGGTGCGAGGTCCTTGTTGTGCAGGCGGGGACTGAGCACCACGGGGGAGTGATGCGCCTGATGGTCGGCGGTGTGGGTGGAATGGGGGGAGGGTAGATCCAGCGCGATATTGTTGTTGGAGAGACTAGTACGCATTCCGGCAGGCTCCTGATGCTCGACGCCGCGATGACTGTGCATGAGCCTTGGCTCGACAAATCTTCGTCGCGGGTGGCGAATATCATTGGTTACGGGGCATCTGCAGCCTGTACGGGATAGGGCGCTTCAGGCTTGCGGATCTAAAGTGTGTGTATGTTTTGAAGTGATTGTATACAAAACATGTATGCACTTAAGCCAGATCCATGCCAGCCGAGCGTTCTATGAACGGCGCTGTTCATTTCGTTTTGTTATGGCTTTTCGCCAAGTTATTGAAAAATTGACAATATAAATTGACCGTTTGAACAGGTATTTATTTTGAATAGGGGATTCAGGAGGGCGTGGCGGCGCACGTCGGGGGGAGGAACGTAACTTTTTGGGGCGTAGAAACTAAAAGTGCACACACAAATGGCACCTATGGTGACATTCCTGTGTACACATTTTTTGAAGCTGCAGATAACACTGTAGGAGCGAGCTTGCTCGCGATGAACCCGAGAACGCAGCGGGGTATCAGGCACCCCGCGTTATCGTTGACGACCATCGCGAGCAGGCTCGCTCCTACAGTGGGCTTACGCTTTGGACTTGCTGATGATGTTCCCCGCATGCAGCCCGCATTCCTTCTGCGTCGCTTCTTCCCACCACCAGCGGCCTTCACGCTCATGCTGGTTCGGCAGCACCGGGCGGGTGCAGGGTTCGCAGCCGATGCTGATGAAGCCGCGTTCGTGCAGGCTGTTGTACGGCAGCTCCAGCATGCGGATGTAGCCCCAGATCTCTTCGCTGGTCATTTGCGCCAGCGGGTTGAACTTGTACAGGGTGCGTTCCGCGGTGGAGAACGCGGTGTCGATTTCCATCACCGCGACGGCGCTGCGGGTGCCGGGGCTCTGGTCCCGACGCTGACCGGTGGCCCAGGCTTTCACGCCGGACAGCTTGCGGCGCAGCGGTTCGATCTTGCGGATGCCGCAGCATTCGCCATGGCCGTCCTTGTAGAAGCTGAACAGGCCTTTTTCCTTCACGAAGGGTTCAAGTTTCGTGTAGTCCGGCGACACCAGCTCGATGTCGATCTTGTAGTGCTCGCGCACCTGATCGATGAAGCGGTAGGTCTCGGGGTGCAGCCGGCCGGTGTCGAGGCTGAACACCTTGACGTTCTTGTTCAGCTTCCAGGCCATGTCCACCAGCACCACGTCCTCGGCACCGCTGAAAGATATCCACAGGTCATCACCGAACTCGGCAAACGCGAGTTTCAGGATGTCCTGGGCGGATTTGTTGGCATAGGTCGTGGCGAGTTCCACGACGTCGAACGTTGGGCTCATCAGGGCGGCTTCCTACAGGTCGGTGGCGCTGGGCGCTCTATATGGGGCCGATGGTAACAAAAAGCTGCACGGGTCGGGGCATCCTCTGCGTTGCGCAGGCAGGCCTGAGTCGCTAGAGTTCGGCAATCTTTTTGCTCGCTCGACTCAATAATCAATACAAATGGGAGTGTCTTGTGGAAATTGCCTGTCTGGATCTTGAAGGTGTGCTGGTCCCGGAAATCTGGATCGCCTTCGCCGAAAAAACCGGGATCGAATCCCTCAGGGCCACCACCCGGGACATTCCCGACTACGACGTGCTGATGAAGCAGCGCCTGCGGATTCTCGACGAGCATGGCCTGAAGCTCTCCGACATTCAGGAAGTGATCGCCACGCTCAAGCCGCTGGACGGCGCCATCGAGTTCGTCGACTGGCTGCGCGAGCGCTTCCAGGTGGTGATCCTGTCGGACACCTTCTATGAGTTCTCCCAGCCGTTGATGCGCCAACTGGGCTTCCCCACCTTGCTCTGCCATCGCCTGATTACCGACGACAGCGGGCGAGTCACGGGCTATCAACTGCGTCAGAAAGATCCAAAGCGTCAGTCGGTCCTGGCCTTCAAGAGCCTCTACTACCGAGTGATCGCGGCGGGGGATTCCTACAACGACACCACGATGCTGGGCGAGGCCGATGCCGGGATCCTGTTCCATGCGCCGGATAACGTGATTGCCGAGTTCCCGCAGTTCCCGGCAGTGCATACGTTTGAAGAGCTCAAGCAGGAGTTCATCAAGGCTTCGAACCGCACCTTGAGCCTGTAAACCCGATCCTTGTAGGAGCTGCCGAAGGCTGCGATCTTTTGATTTTGTTTTTTAAAGGCAAGATCAAAAGATCGCAGCCTTCGGCAGCTCCTACAGGTTATGCAGCGTTTGCAGCAGGATTTTCACCTTGGTGATCGATTCCTGATATTCGGCCTGCCACTCGGAATCCGCGACTATCCCGCCGCCGCCCCAGCAACACACCTGCCCATCCTTGACCAGCAAACTGCGGATGGCGATGGAGCTGTCCATCTCGCCGCGCACGTCCAGGTACAGCAACGATCCGCAATACAGGCCGCGTCGGGTCGGCTCCAGTTCGTCGATGATCTGCATCGCGCGAATTTTTGGTGCGCCGGTGATCGAACCACCGGGGAAGCTGCCGGCGATCAGGTCCAGAGCGTCGCGATCATCCGCCAGTTCACCGGTGACGCTGCTCACCAGGTGATGCACGTTCGGGTAACTTTCCAGGCTGAACAACTCCGGCACCCGAACCGAGCCGATGCGGCAGGTCCGGCCGAGATCGTTGCGCAGCAGGTCGACGATCATCAGGTTTTCCGCGCGGTCCTTGGGGCTGGCCAGCAGTTCGGCGGCGTTCGCGGCGTCTTGCCCAGGCGTCAGGCCCCGAGGCCGAGTGCCCTTGATCGGGCGGGTTTCCACATGGCGCTGGCTGACTTTGACGAAGCGCTCCGGCGACAGGCTGAGGATGGCATCGCCGTCAGGCAAGCTCTGGAATCCGGAAAAAGGCGTCGGGCACGCGGCGCGCAAGGCGCAGTAGGCGGCCCACGGATCGCCCTGGCAGGGCGCGCGAAACCGTTGGGCGAAATTGACCTGATAACAGTCGCCGGCCTGAATGTACTGCTGGATGCGCTCGATGGCCTGTTGATACTCGTCAGCGCTCAAGTCGGCGGTCATCGGGGTGAGCAGTTTGAAGGGCGCAACCGCTTCAGGTGCCGGTTGGCTGAACAGCTCGATCAGGCGCTGACGTTCGCTGTCGGGCAGGGTCGGGTGGAACACCAGCTGGCTGGTCAGCGCAAGGTGATCGCTGACCAATGCCCAGCCATACAGGCCGAAACGCGCGTCGGGCAGATGCAGGTCGTCACTGGCCTGGCTCGGCAGGCGCTCCAGATGTCGGCCGAAGTCGTAACTCAGGTAGCCGATCAACCCACCGGCAAACGGCAACTCATAAGGTGCCGGCAAAGAGGCTTCGCCCAGGCGCGTCAGGTTATCGCGCAGGCGCTGCAGGAAAGCCTCGCCACTTTCGTCGGGCGCTACCGTCAGTTGTTCCAGCGGCCAGGCGCTGAGCAGGTCATAGCGGCCGCGATCGGCGCTGGGGCGGCCGCTGTCGAGCAGCACGGCGCCGGGGGCATGGCGAATCGCCGCGAAGTAGTGGGCGGGGTTGGCGCGATAGGGCAGCGGGTGTACGGAGCAGGTCAACATGGGCGGGGGAAGTCAGCCATCGAGGCGGGGTGGCGATTGTAGTCCTCTCGGAGAATTGCTCCTAGAGGGGGATGGAGTGTAGGAGCGAGCTTGCTCGCGATGGTCGTGAACGATGACGCTGGGAGCCTGACACCCCGTGGCGCTCTCTGGTCCATCGCGAGCAAGCTCGCTCCCACAGGGTTCAGTGCTGCTCTTGTGGGAGCGAGCCTGCTCGCGAAAGAGGCGACTTGGTTCTGGATCAACCCTCGACCGCAGGAATATGCCCAAACATCTCCTGCACAAACGCCACGCGCTCTTCGACCGTTTCGGTCACGCCACGAGCCTTCAGGTCTTCCAGTCGTGCTTCCACCGCATGAGTACGCAACGTCAGCCCGCAGTCGTTGGCAATCTGGATATTCAGCCCCGGCCGGGCGTTGAGTTCAAGGATCAGCGGGCCTTTTTCCTGGTCCAGGACCATGTCGACACCGATGTAGCCCAGCCCGCACAACTCATAACAGCCAGCGGCGAGTTTCATGAAACCGTCCCAGTAGGGCAGTTGCACGCCATCCACCGCGTTGGTGGTGTCCGGGTGTTTGTTGATGATGTTGTTCAGCCAGGTGCCGCGCAGGGTCAGGCCGGTGGCCAGGTCCACGCCGACGCCGATGGCGCCTTGGTGCAGGTTGGCCTTGCCGTTGGACTGGCGCGTCGGCAGGCGCAACATGGCCATCACCGGGTAACCCATCAAGACAATGATGCGGATATCCGGCACGCCTTCGTAGCTGATGCTCTTGAAGATCTGGTCCGGAATCACGCGGTATTCGATCAGCGCCCGGTCGCGGTGACCGCCCAGGGAGTACAGGCCGGTCAGGATGCTGGAAACCTGGTGCTCGATTTCTTCATGGCTGATGATCCGGCCGGACACCGTGCGATAACGCCCTTCAAAGCGGTCGGCGATGACCAGGATGCCATCGCCGCCAGCGCCCTGGGCCGGTTTGATCACGAAGTCATTGCGTGCGCCAATGATCTCTTCGAGATTGTCGATTTCCTTCTCGGTGGAGATCACGCCATAGAGCTCGGGCACATGGATGCCGGCGGCGATGGCGCGCTCCTTGGTGATGATCTTGTCATCGACGATCGGGTACAGGCTGCGCTTGTTGTACTTGAGCACGTAGTCTGCGTTGCGCCGATTGATCCCCATGATGCCCCGGGCTTCCAGGGCCTTCCAGGTCTTCCAGAGGCCGAACATCAGGCGTCAGCCTTTTTCAGGAAGGCCTTGAAGCGCACCAGTTCGGTCAGGCGATAGCCGCGATAACGACCCATGGCCAGCATGAAACCCACCAGGATCAGCAGGATTGCCGGGAAGGTGAACACGAAGTACACCAGTTCCGGCACGCTCATGATCAGGTGCGCCAGGGACGCGGCGAACAGCGTGCCGATGGCCACTTTCATGGCATGGCCACCGCCGCGCTCTTCCCAGGTGATCGACAGGCGTTCGATGGTCATGGTCAGGATCACCATCGGGAACAGTGCCACCGACAAGCCGCGTTCCAGGCCGAGTTTATGGCTGAGCAGGCTGATGGCCGCAATCAGCACCACCACGAAGGTCAGTACCACCGACAGCCGCGGCAGCATCTGCAGTTTCAGGTGTTCGAGATAGGAGCGCAGCGACAGCCCCAGCGCCGTGATGATGGTAAACAGCACGATACCGAAGCCGAGCTGGGTTTCGCGGAAGGCCAGGGCGATCAGCACCGGGGTGAAGGTGCCCAGGGTCTGGATGCCGATCAGGTTGCGCAGGATCAGGATCACCAGTACGCCGATCGGGATCATCACCATGATCATGAAGGTCTGCTGGGTTTGCAGCGGCAGGCCGTACAACGAGTACTCGAGGAAGTTGGCGTCGGTGTTTTCGTCGGTCAGCTTGGCCAGGCGAATGGCGTTCATTTCGCTGTTGTTCAGGCTGAAGGTCACATTGGCCTTCTTGCCGCCATCGACGGTGATCAGGTTTTCGTCGCCGGTCCACCACAGCAGGCGGTCGGTCGGCAGCCCTTGCTCACCGGTTTCCGGGTTGAAGTACAGCCAGTCGGTGCCATTGAAACTGCGCAGCCACAGTTCCGGTACCTGCGGCTGGTCTGCCACCAGGCGAATGGTGTGGACCTTCTCGATCGGCACGTGGGCGATGGACAGCAGCAGCTCGACGGTTTTCGCCTTGTGCGCGGTGGATGGATCACCGGCCAGCAACAGTTTCACGTTGTCGTCGTTGAGGTTGTTGACCCGCTTGATGGCTTCGCCGACGAAGGTTTCGACGTCGGCCGAATGCTGGCGAATCGGTGCGAGCAGGGCTTCGGCGGCGATTTTTTCCGGGCCTTCGATGGTGATGCTGTCGCGAAAGGTCGGGCCCTTGATCTTGGCCTTCTCGCCGGAATAACGCTTGGTCAGTACCAGGCGGTAATACAGCGTCTGATTGCCTTTGGCCCGGCGTGCCGACCAGGTGACCTTGCGGTTGCCGTCGACCCGGTTCACGGCCACGCCGTAGTTATTGGAGATGAAGCTCTCGTTGAGGCTGACGAAGTCGCGGCTAAGCGGTGGCACGAACATCTGGATCTTGACCGGATCCTTGGCGCTGGCGACGAACTCGACCTTGGCGTCGATGTTCCACAGGTCGTCAGTGGCGTCTTCGGTCACCGGGATGCCCAGCACGAAGATCTGATAGGCCGTAACTGAAATGCCCAGCACCACCAGGATGGCGATCAGCAGTTTCAGATGAAGGGTAAGAGAGCGCATTTGAATTACTCGGCGGTATGAGCGTCGGTGGTGCAGGCGGGTTTGCCGGCAGCATATTTAAGGCTGGGGTCAACCAGTGCATCGAAACGCTTGAGCGCTTCGGAGCCAATCAGGAGCGGATATTGGAACGCGCTACGGTCGGTCAGGTTCACTTCGATGCTGCGCAGGGCCGAGCCCATGCAGATGTCCAGTTCGATCACGGGGCGGGCGGTGTACTTCTTGCCTTCCTCGGGGTCGTAGTCGCCGGCCCGGCGCTTGATCTTGCTGACACGGGCCAGCGGGCGTTCGATCGGATGCGAATGGGCGGCGTCGATGGCCAGGTAAAACCGTACCCAGGATTCGCCGTTGCGTTTGAAACGTTTGATGTCCCGTGCACTCAGGGAAGCGGTTTTTGCCCCGGTGTCGAGTTTGGCCGCCACTTCCAGGTCGATGCCATTGAGCGATGCGTACTCATTGAGGCCATACACAGTCTTTTCCCCGGCCATGGCGAACCCGGGCAGGCAAAGTAAATAAAGGAAAGCAGGGAAGGGCTTGAGTCTCATAAATCCTGGTGCGCAGCGGTCCGACTTGATTCAAGGCCCTGGCATCGCTGCGCAAGCTCCCTCGTATGCCTGGCAGATTTTTATGACAGGCAGTGCAGATGTGACAAACAAATGCGGCGGCATTCTAGCACGGTGGTTTGATGGCGCCAGCGCTGGCGGGTGGCTATGAACCAGCGGATTGCTTCGTTATGGTGCAACCGGTTATCAGAAGATTGTCGACAATATCGATTTAACCTTTGACTGCGCTCCCGGTATTCGTTAGTTTTTGCGGCATTGGCTCACAAGGTGTCGACAATATGCTGGATCAACTCGATCCCCCGGTTTCTACGCCAGACGATACGGAGACACTTTCCGAGAACGTCTTCCGCCGTATTCAGGCGGCTATCGTCAAAGGCGAGATCGCGCCGGGCAGCAAAATCTCCGAACCGGAGCTGGCGCGTACCTACGGCATCAGCCGTGGCCCGCTGCGTGAGGCCATCCATCGCCTGGAAGGCCAGCGCCTGCTGGTACGCGTGCCGCATGTCGGGGCGCGGGTGGTGTCGCTCAATCATGCCGAACTGCTTGAACTGTACGAAATCCGCGAATCCCTGGAAGGCATGGCCTGTCGCCTGGCCGCCGAGCGCATGAGTCTCGAAGAAATCGACGAGCTGCGTCGGGTTCTGGAAACCCATGAGCGTGATGAGGCATTCCAGGCAGGTCGCGGCTACTACCAGCAGGAAGGCGATTTCGACTTCCATTACCGAATCATCCAGGGCAGCGGCAACCGCACGCTGACCCAAATGCTCTGCGGCGAGCTCTATCAATTGGTGCGCATGTACCGCATCCAGTTTTCCACCACGCCCAATCGCCCGCACCAGGCGTTCGCCGAGCACCACCGCATTCTCGATGCCATCGCCGACCGTGACGGTGAGCTGGCCGAGTTGTTGATGCGCCGTCACATCGGCGCCTCCAAACGCAATATCGCCCGTCATTACCAGGACGGCGTCAACCCGACAGCCAAACGAGGTGAGTCATGAGTTTGAACAAGAGCACACCAGGCCAGCGTTTCCGCGATGCGGTCGCCAGCGAACATCCACTGCAAGTGGTCGGCGCAATCAATGCCAACCATGCGCTGCTGGCCAAGCGCGCCGGTTTCAAGGCGATCTACCTGTCGGGTGGCGGGGTGGCTGCCGGCTCCCTCGGCTTGCCTGACCTGGGCATCACCGGCCTGGATGACGTGCTGACCGACGTGCGCCGTATCACCGACGTCTGCGATCTGCCATTGCTGGTGGACGTGGACACCGGTTTCGGTTCCTCGGCGTTCAACGTCGCTCGTACCGTCAAGTCGATGATCAAGTTTGGCGCGGCGGCGATTCATATCGAAGACCAGGTCGGCGCCAAGCGCTGCGGCCACCGTCCTAATAAAGAGATCGTGACCCAGCAGGAAATGGTCGACCGCATCAAGGCCGCCGTCGATGCGCGTACCGATGACAGCTTCGTGATCATGGCCCGCACCGACGCCCTGGCGGTGGAAGGCCTGGAGTCTGCCCTGGATCGCGCCGCTGCCTGCATCGAAGCCGGCGCCGACATGATTTTCCCGGAAGCCATCACCGAACTTGAGATGTACAAGCTGTTCGCCAGCCGCGTGAAAGCGCCGATCCTGGCCAACATCACCGAATTCGGCGCGACCCCGCTGTACACCACCGAGCAACTCGCCGCTGTCGACGTGTCGCTGGTGCTGTACCCGCTGTCGGCCTTCCGCGCCATGAACAAGGCCGCGGAAAACGTCTACACCGCACTGCGCCGCGATGGCACGCAGGCGAACGTCATCGACACCATGCAGACGCGCATGGAGCTTTACGATCGCATCGACTACCACACCTTCGAGCAGAAGCTCGATGCGTTATTTGCCGCGAAGAAGTAACGAACACCCTGTACCTGTAGGAGCGAGCCTGCTCGCGATAGACGTCAACGATGACGCGGGAAGCCTGATACCCCGCGGTGTGCCGTCCACCATCGCGAGCAGGCTCGCTCCCACAGAAGAGCAATGAGTTTCCCCAAAAAATTTCAAAAAAATTGGAGACAGCAATGGCCGAAGCAAAAGTACTCAGTGGCGCCGGGCTCCGTGGCCAGGTAGCCGGGCAAACCGCACTGTCCACCGTGGGCCAGTCGGGTGCCGGTCTGACCTATCGTGGTTATGACGTACGTGAACTGGCGGCTGACGCACAGTTCGAAGAAGTTGCCTACCTGCTGCTGTACGGCGAACTGCCGAGCAAGGCGCAACTGAACGCCTACATCGCCAAGCTGAGCAAGCTGCGTGACCTGCCGCAAGCGCTGAAAGAAGTGCTCGAGCGCATCCCCGCCGACGCCCACCCGATGGACGTGATGCGCACGGGCTGCTCGTTCCTGGGCAACCTGGAGCCGGAGAACAATTTCTCCGAGCAACACGACAAGACCGATCGCCTGCTGGCTGCATTCCCGGCGATCATGACTTACTGGTATCGCTTCAGCCACGAAGGCAAGCGCATCGATTGCGTGAGCGACGAGCAGTCCATCGGCGGCCACTTCCTGCACCTGCTGCATGGCAAGAAACCAAGCGAGCTGCACGTCAAGGTGATGAACGTTTCGCTGATCCTCTACGCGGAGCACGAGTTCAACGCGTCGACCTTCACCGCACGTGTTTGCGCATCGACCCTGTCCGACCTGTATTCGTGCATCACCGCGGCCATCGGCTCGTTGCGCGGCCCGCTGCACGGTGGCGCCAACGAAGCGGCGATGGAAATGATCGAGCGTTTCTCGTCGCCGGAAGACGCGATCAAGGGCACCCTCGGCATGCTCGAGCGCAAGGACAAGATCATGGGCTTCGGCCACGCGATCTATAAGGACAACGATCCGCGCAACGAGGTGATCAAGGGCTGGTCGAAAAAGCTTGCTGACGAAGTGGGCGACAAGGTGTTGTTCCCGGTCTCCGAAGCCATCGACAAGACCATGTGGGAGCAGAAGAAGCTGTTCCCGAACGCCGACTTCTACCATGCCTCGGCGTACCACTTCATGGGCATCCCGACCAAGTTGTTCACACCGATCTTCGTCTGCTCGCGCCTGACCGGCTGGGCTGCACACGTGTACGAACAACGCGCCAACAACCGCATCATCCGTCCAAGCGCCGAATACACCGGCGTTGAACAGCGCAAGTTCGTGCCAATCGAACAGCGCTGAATGGTGGAGGCTAAGCACTGATATTGAAGTTCACCGAAATCCCTGTGGGAGCGGGCTTGCCCGCGATAGCGGTGGGTCAGTCGACATGTATGTTGGATGTGACTCAGTCATCGCGAGCAAGCTCGCTCCCACAGTGGATGGTGTGAACTTCAAGTCTGGTGCCAGGCCCCACCTTTTGTAACTACCGTGACCGAGTCCTGACGATGAACACACAATTCCGTAAACCGCTGCCTGGCAGCCACCTGGATTACTTCGATGTCCGCGCAGCGGTCGAGGCGATCCAGCCTGGCGCCTACGACACCCTGCCGTACACCTCCCGTGTGCTGGCGGAAAACCTTGTGCGTCGCTGCGACCCGGCCACGCTCACCGAATCCCTGAAGCAATTCATCGAGCGCAAGCGCGATCTCGATTTCCCGTGGTTCCCGGCCCGCGTGGTGTGCCACGACATTCTCGGCCAGACCGCGCTGGTCGACCTCGCTGGCCTGCGTGACGCCATCGCCCTGCAAGGCGGTGACCCGGCGCAAGTCAACCCGGTGGTGCCGACCCAACTGATCGTCGACCACTCCCTGGCCGTCGAGCGCGGTGGCTTCGATCCGGACGCGTTCGAGAAGAACCGCGCCATCGAAGACCGTCGCAACGAAGACCGCTTCCACTTCATCAACTGGACCAAGAAGGCGTTCAAGAACGTCGACGTGATCCCGCCGGGCAACGGCATCATGCACCAGATCAACCTGGAGAAAATGTCTCCGGTGATCCAGATGCGTGACGGTGTGGCCTTCCCTGATACCTGCGTCGGTACCGACAGCCACACCCCGCACGTCGATGCGCTGGGCGTGATCGCCATCGGTGTCGGTGGTCTCGAAGCCGAAAGCGTGATGCTCGGCCGCGCATCGTGGATGCGTCTGCCGGAAAGCGTTGGCGTCGAACTGACCGGCAAGCTGCAACCGGGCATCACCGCCACCGACATGGTGCTGGCGCTGACCGAGTTCCTGCGCAAGCAAAAAGTCGTTGGCGCATGGCTGGAGTTCTTCGGCGAAGGCGCCTCCGCGCTGACCCTCGGCGACCGCGCAACCATCTCCAACATGGCCCCGGAATACGGCGCCACCGCGGCGATGTTCTACATCGACCAGCAGACCATCGACTACCTCAAGCTCACCGGCCGTGAAGACGAGCAGGTGCAGTTGGTCGAGAACTACGCCAAGCAGGTCGGCCTGTGGGCTGACAGCCTCAAAGGCGCGCAATACGAGCGCGGCCTGACGTTCGACCTGTCCTCGGTCGTGCGCAACATGGCCGGCCCGAGCAACCCGCACGCCCGTGTGGCGGTTTCGGATCTGGCGGCCAAAGGCATCTCCGGTCAGTGGGACGATGTGCCGGGGCAAATGCCGGACGGCGCGGTGATCATCGCCGCCATCACCAGCTGCACCAACACCAGCAACCCGCGCAACGTGATCGCCGCCGGCCTGCTGGCGCGCAACGCCAACAAGCTCGGCCTGACCCGCAAGCCTTGGGTCAAGTCGTCCCTGGCACCGGGTTCGAAAACCGTGGCGCTGTACCTCGATGAAGCCGGCCTGACCGAAGAGCTGGACAAGCTCGGCTTCGGCGTCGTGGCTTTCGCCTGCACCACGTGCAACGGCATGTCCGGCGCACTGGACCCGGTGATCCAGCAAGAGATCATCGACCGCGACCTGTACGCCACTGCGGTGTTGTCCGGAAACCGTAACTTCGACGGCCGGATTCACCCATACGCCAAGCAAGCGTTCCTCGCATCGCCGCCCTTGGTGGTTGCCTATGCGATTGCCGGCACCATCCGCTTCGACATCGAAAAGGACGTGCTGGGCGTGGTGGATGGCAAGGAAATCCGCCTGAAAGACATCTGGCCGAGCGACGAAGAAATCGACGCGGTGGTCAAGGCGTCGGTGAAGCCGGAGCAGTTCCGCCAGGTGTATATCCCGATGTTCGCCATCCACGAAGACACCGGCCCGAAAGTCGCGCCGCTGTACGAGTGGCGTGAAATGAGCACCTACATCCGTCGTCCGCCGTACTGGGAAGGCGCGCTGGCCGGTGCTCGTCCGCTCAAGGGCATGCGTCCGCTGGCGGTGTTGCCGGACAACATCACCACCGATCACCTGTCGCCGTCCAACGCGATCATGATGGACAGCGCCGCCGGCGAATACCTGGCGAAAATGGGCCTGCCGGAAGAGGACTTCAACTCTTACGCGACGCACCGCGGTGACCACCTGACGGCGCAGCGCGCCACCTTCGCCAACCCGAAACTGTTCAACGAAATGGTTCTGGAAAACGGCAAGGTCAAGCAGGGTTCGCTGGCCCGTGTCGAGCCGGAAGGCAAAGTGATGCGCATGTGGGAAGCCATCGAAACCTACATGGATCGCAAGCAGCCGCTGATCATCATCGCCGGTGCCGACTACGGTCAGGGTTCGTCCCGCGACTGGGCGGCCAAGGGCGTGCGTCTGGCGGGTGTGGAGGCGATTGCCGCCGAAGGTTTCGAGCGCATTCACCGCACCAACCTGGTGGGCATGGGCGTGTTGCCGCTGGAATTCAAGCCAGGCACCAACCGTCACACCCTGGCCATCGACGGCAGCGAAACCTACGACGTGATCGGTGATCGCACGCCACGCGCCGAGCTGACGCTGGTGATCCATCGCAAGAACGGTGAGCGCGTCGATGTGCCGGTGACCTGCCGCCTCGACACCGCCGAAGAAGTGTCGATCTACGAGGCCGGCGGCGTGCTGCAACGCTTCGCCCAGGACTTCCTCGAAGAGTCGGCGGTTGCCGTTTAACGCACGCAATACAGACACGGGACTTCAAGTCCCGTGTCTGCTTTCAGATCAGGAGTAACGAGCACCATGGCTCACGCAGCTCAAATCAAGATTCCAGCTACATACATGCGCGGCGGCACCAGCAAAGGCGTGTTCTTCAGTCTCAAGGACCTGCCTGAAGCGGCACAGGTCCCAGGCCCGGCCCGCGACGCGTTGCTGCTGCGCGTGATCGGCAGCCCCGACCCGTACGACAAACAAATCGACGGCATGGGCGGTGCGACCTCCAGCACCAGCAAAACCGTGATCCTGTCGAAAAGCACCAAGGCCGATCACGACGTCGATTACCTGTTCGGCCAGGTGTCCATCGACAAGCCCTTCGTCGACTGGAGCGGCAACTGCGGCAACCTGTCGGCGGCGGTCGGTTCGTTCGCGGTCAGCAACGGCCTGGTGGACGCCAGCCGTATCCCGCATAACGGCGTAGCGGTGGTTCGCGTGTGGCAGGCCAACATTGGCAAGACCATCATCGCCCACGTGCCGATCACCAATGGTGAGGTGCAGGAGACCGGCGATTTCGAACTCGACGGCGTGACCTTCCCGGCGGCCGAAGTGCAGATAGAGTTTCTCGATCCGGCAGCGGAAGAAGAGGGGGGCGGCGGTTCGATGTTCCCCACCGGCAACCTGGTCGATGACCTGGAAGTGCCCGGCGTCGGCACCTTCAAGGCGACCATGATCAACGCCGGCATCCCGACGATTTTCGTCAATGCCGAAGACATCGGCTACAAGGGCACCGAGTTGCAGGGCGCGATCAACGGCGACCCGAAAGCCTTGCTGATGTTCGAGACCATCCGCGCCTACGGGGCATTGCGCATGGGCCTGATTGCCAACATCGACGAAGCGGCCAAGCGCCAACACACGCCGAAAGTCGCCTTCGTGGCCAAGCCGGCGGACTACGTGGCGTCCAGCGGCAAGGCGATTGCCGCAGGCGATGTCGACCTGCTGGTGCGTGCGTTGTCCATGGGCAAGTTGCACCACGCGATGATGGGTACGGCGGCCGTGGCGATCGGTACGGCGGCAGCGATTTCCGGCACCCTGGTGAACCTCGCGGCAGGTGGTATCGAACGCAACGCGGTGCGCTTCGGACACCCGTCCGGCACCCTGCGCGTCGGCGCCGAGGCCAGCCTGGTCAATGGTGAATGGACCGTGAACAAGGCGATCATGAGCCGCAGTGCGCGGGTATTGATGGAAGGGTTTGTGCGGGTGCCGGGGGATTCTTTCTAAGATCACCCAAAACCCTGTGGGAGCGGGCTTGCTCCGGGCGGCGTTCCGACGAAAGCGGTGTGTCAGGCAATATAGATGTCGACTGACACTCCGCCTTCGCGAGCAAGCCCGCTCCCACACTGGATCGACGGTGTGTGGGAGCGAGCCTGCTCGCGATAGGGCCGGAACAGGCGCCGGGAGCTTTACTTGAAACGCCGCTCCACACCTTTCTCCACGAGAATCTTCGCGGAGATCTCTTCCACGGAAAAATGCGTGGAGTTGATGTGTGGAATGTTTTCGCGGCGGAACAGGTTCTCGACCTCGCGCACCTCGAACTCGCACTGGGCGTAGCTCGAATAGCGGCTGTTGGGTTTGCGCTCGTTGCGAATCGCGGTGAGGCGGTCCGGGTCGATGGTCAGGCCGAACAGCTTGTGCTGGTGGGCGCGCAGGGCGTTTGGCAGTTGCAGGCGTTCCATGTCGTCTTCGGTCAGCGGGTAGTTGGCCGCGCGGATACCGAACTGCATTGCCATGTACAGACACGTCGGCGTCTTACCACATCGCGACACGCCCACTAGTATCAGGTCGGCCTTGTCGTAATAGTGCGTGCGGGCGCCGTCGTCGTTGTCGAGGGCGAAGTTGACGGCCTCGATACGCTCCATGTAATTGGTGTTGGCGCCGATGGAGTGGGACTTGCCGACGGTGTAGGAAGAATGCTCGGTCAGTTCCTGTTCAAGCGGTGCCAGGAACGTCGAGAAAATGTCGATCATGAAACCATTCGAGGTGGCGAGAATCTCACGAATGTCCTGATTGACGATGGTGTCGAAGATAATCGGACGGAAACCGTCGGTTTCGGCGGCTTTGTTGATTTGTTGTACCATGGCCCGCGCTTTGTCCACGTTGTCGATGTACGGCCGCGTGACCTTGCTGAAGGTAATGTTTTCGAACTGCGCCAGAAGGCTTTGACCCAGGGTTTCGGCGGTAATGCCGGTACCATCGGAGATAAAGAAAGCAGATCGTTTCATTTGCACCTTGGGCCTTAAGCTAGTAACGAATCTTGGATATGATAGGCGCGATTTGCCGGCCGCCAATGGCCCGCATTCTCACTTATTTTCCAGGTCCAGGCCATATAGCCGGCAAATGCTCACTTAAGCAGCCGGTTTCTGAGCTTTTCCAACACAGTTAGTGGAGAGATCACCTTGGTAGAGTACGTAGTTTCCCTCGATAAGCTCGGCAAACACGATGTTGAGCATGTGGGGGGCAAGAACGCATCCCTGGGCGAGATGATCAGCAACCTTGCGGGTGCCGGTGTATCGGTGCCCGGCGGCTTCGCCACGACCGCTCAGGCTTATCGTGATTTCCTGGAGCTGAGCGGCCTGAATAAGCAGATTCACGACGCACTCGATGCCCTGGACGTCGATGACGTGAATGCCCTGGCCAAGACCGGTGCCCAGATCCGTCAATGGATCATGGAAGCCGAGTTCCCTGAAAAACTGAATGCCGAAATCCGTACCGCGTTCGCCACGCTGTCCGCCGGCAACCCTGACGTGGCCGTGGCCGTGCGCTCTTCCGCTACCGCCGAAGACCTGCCGGACGCTTCCTTCGCCGGTCAGCAGGAAACCTTCCTGAACATCCGTGGTGTCGAAAACGTCATTCGCGCCGCCAAAGAGGTGTTCGCCTCGCTGTTCAACGACCGTGCCATTTCCTACCGCGTGCACCAGGGCTTCGACCACAAGCTGGTTGCCCTGTCGGCCGGCGTGCAGCGCATGGTCCGCTCCGAAACCGGCACCGCCGGCGTGATGTTCACCCTCGATACCGAATCGGGCTTCCGTGACGTGGTGTTCATCACCGGCGCCTACGGCCTGGGTGAAACCGTTGTTCAAGGCGCGGTGAACCCGGATGAGTTCTACGTCCACAAGGGCACGCTGGCTGCCGGTCGTCCGGCCATCCTGCGCCGCAACCTGGGCAGCAAGGCCATCAAGATGATCTACGGCGACGAGGCCAAGGCCGGTCGTTCGGTCAAGACCGTCGACGTGGACAAGGCCGAGCGCGCACGTTTCTGCCTGACCGACGCTGAAGTCAGCGAGCTGGCCAAGCAGGCGATGATCATCGAGAAGCACTACCAGTGCCCGATGGACATCGAGTGGGCCAAGGACGGTGACGACGGCAAGCTGTACATCGTGCAGGCCCGTCCGGAAACCGTGAAGAGCCGCACCCAGGCCAACGTCATGGAACGTTACCTGTTGAAAGAAACCGGTACCGTGCTGGTTGAAGGTCGCGCCATCGGCCAGCGCATCGGCGCCGGCAAGGTCCGCATCATCAAGGACGTGTCCGAGATGGACAAGGTCCAGCCAGGCGACGTACTGGTGTCCGACATGACCGACCCGGACTGGGAACCGGTCATGAAACGCGCCAGCGCCATCGTCACCAACCGTGGCGGTCGTACTTGCCACGCGGCGATCATCGCCCGTGAGCTGGGTATTCCAGCGGTAGTCGGTTGCGGCAACGCCACCCAGCTGTTGAAAGACGGCCAGGGCGTGACCGTTTCCTGCGCTGAAGGCGACACCGGTTTCATCTTCGAAGGCGAACTGGGCTTCGACATCAAGAAGAACTCCGTGGATGCCATGCCGGAGCTGCCGTTCAAGATCATGATGAACGTCGGCAACCCGGACCGCGCCTTCGACTTCGCCCAGCTGCCGAACGCTGGCGTGGGCCTGGCTCGCCTGGAGTTCATCATCAACCGCATGATCGGCGTGCACCCTAAAGCACTGCTGAACTACGACGGTCTGCCGCTGGACATCAAGGAAAGCGTCGACAAGCGCATCGCCGGCTACAACGACCCGGTCGGCTTCTACGTCGAGAAACTGGTCGAAGGCATCAGCACCCTGGCGGCTGCGTTCTGGCCGAAGAAGGTCATCGTGCGTCTGTCGGACTTCAAGTCCAACGAATACGCCAACCTGATCGGCGGCAAGCTGTACGAGCCGGAAGAAGAGAACCCGATGCTGGGCTTCCGCGGTGCTTCGCGTTACATCAGCGAATCGTTCCGCGACTGCTTCGAACTCGAATGCCGCGCCCTCAAGCGCGTGCGCAATGAAATGGGCCTGACCAACGTCGAAATCATGGTGCCGTTCGTTCGTACCCTGGGTGAAGCGAGCCAGGTGGTGGATCTGCTGGCGGAAAACGGTCTGGCCCGTGGCGAAAACGGCCTGCGCGTGATCATGATGTGCGAACTGCCGTCCAACGCCATCCTGGCCGAAGAATTCCTCGAGTTCTTCGACGGTTTCTCCATCGGTTCCAACGACCTGACTCAGCTGACCCTGGGCCTGGACCGCGATTCCGGTATCATCGCGCACCTGTTCGACGAGCGTAATCCGGCGGTCAAGAAGCTGCTGGCCAATGCGATTGCCGCGTGCAACAAGGCCGGCAAGTACATCGGCATCTGCGGTCAGGGTCCTTCGGACCACCCGGACCTGGCCAAGTGGCTGATGGAGCAGGGCATCGAAAGCGTTTCGTTGAACCCGGATTCCGTACTGGAAACCTGGTTCTTCCTGGCAGAGGGTCAAGCGCAGGCTTGACCCCATGTGAACGGGCCGCTCACGTACCTTTGTAGGAGCGAGCTTGCTCGCGATGGACGTCAACGATGACGCGTTTTTGCTGGATAAACGTGGTGTCCTGAAGTTCTTCGCGAGCAGGGCTCGCTCCCACAGGGAGCGGTCTTTTAGAGATTCAAGCAGGGCGGGCTCCTCCGGATGCCGCCCTTTTTTGTGCAAGAGATTATGCAAAGCAGCAGCAACCTATTTCCTGTCGCCCTGATCAGCGCCGAACGGCGCGGCGATCTGAGCGAAGATGTGTATCGCTTGAAACCCGGTAACAGCCCCGACTTCACCGTCGAACTGGCTGTGACACGCCTTGGCATGGCTGATGAGCCGTCATCCCGTGGCGTGCCGGTGATCCTGCTGCACGGCAGCTTTTCCAATCGCCGGTTCTGGTTCTCTCCCAAGGGCCTGGGGTTGGGCGCCTATCTGGCCCGCTTGGGGTTCGACGTCTGGATTCCGGAAATGCGCGGCCATGGCCTGTCCCAGCGTAACCACGACTACCGCAAGAACCGGGTCGCCGACTACGCACGTTATGACCTGCCGGCCATTGGCGCGTTCGTGCGCGAACAGAGCGGGCAGGTGCCGCACTGGATCGGTCACTCGCTGGGGGGAACTACACTGGCCGCAGCGCTGGGTGGCGAGTACATCGGTGAGCCGGTGGTGGCCTCGGCGGCTTTTTTCGGTACACAAGTCAGTCGCACCTACTGGCCATTGAAGATTCCGCCGGTGGAGTGGAGCAGTCGCTTCATTCTCAAGCGTTTTGCCCAGTTGTCCGGAGCAAGGCTCAAGCGCGGCCCGGAGGACGAGCCGATCGGCCTGGCCCTGGAAAGCATGCGTTGGTTCGGTCTGTTCGGGCGCTTTGGCGATGCCGATAAAGACTGGTGGGCCGGTTTGGCCGAGGTCAGGTTGCCGGTGCTCGCCGTGAGTGCAGCCGGTGATCACCAGGACCCTGCGTGGGCTTGCCGCAAACTGTTCGAGCAGTTCGGTTCCGAGCACAAGCAATTTATCAAT
This sequence comes from Pseudomonas sp. PDM27, assembly GCF_019219205.1. NCBI lineage: Bacteria > Pseudomonadati > Pseudomonadota > Gammaproteobacteria > Pseudomonadales > Pseudomonadaceae > Pseudomonas > Pseudomonas sp. PDM27. The sequence continues at coordinate 230,275 of NZ_JAHUWF010000008.1, forward strand.
CTGGGTCGTGATCAGGGTTTCGGCGACAATTTCGGTCACGTTGAAATGCTCGTCAGCAAACCTGCCCAGGCCGAAGTCTGGCCATTGGTGACCCGCTGGCTGGCGGATCAGCAGACACCCTTGTTGGGTGGGCAAGGGGATTTGGCCGCAGCGGTTTGAGCCTGATGCTCTAACAAGGGCATTTCGCTCCGGTCGGCTTGCGGCTAAGATATGACGCATTGAGCTGTTCCGGTCACTTTGCGTGACTGAGTCATCACTGATGTTCGTGCTGTCTTCCTCTTTACAGGAGTTTCTCGATGATCCATTACCTCACGCCTGACCTGTGCGACGCCTATCCGGAACTGGTGCAGGTGCTGGAACCGATGTTCAGCAATTTCGGCGGCCGTGATTCCTTCGGCGGCGAAATCGTGACCATCAAGTGCTTCGAAGACAACTCGCTGGTCAAGGAGCAAGTCGAGCTCAAGGGCAATGGCAAGGTTCTGGTGGTCGATGGCGGCGGTTCCCTGCGCCGCGCGCTGCTGGGTGACATGCTCGCCGAGAAAGCCTCCAGCAATGGCTGGGAAGGCCTGGTGATCTATGGTTGCATCCGCGACGTCGACGTCATCGCGCAAACCGATCTGGGGGTTCAGGCGCTGGCCAGTCACCCGATGAAAACCGACAAGCGCGGTATCGGCGATCTCAACGTAGCCGTGACCTTCGCCGGCGTGACCTTCCATCCGGGCCATTACATCTATGCGGACAACAACGGCGTGATCATCTCGCCCAGCCCGCTGAAAATGCCTGAATAAAAACGGCTGCAGACCAGAGGAGTGCGGATGTTCGAGGAAGAAAACGCGCAATGGGGGCTGGTGCATGCCCTGGTGCTGGACGGTAGAGGCGGTGCGCGTTCGATTGCCCGGACTGAACTTGACGACTTGCAGCTGCAGGCCCATGAAAGCCTGTGGTTGCACTGGGATCGCAGTCATCCGCAAACCCAGACCTGGCTGCGCAAATCCAGCGGTCTGAGCGAATTCAGCTGTGACCTGTTACTCGAAGAAAACACCCGTCCGCGACTTTTACAGCTTTCGGACAGCGAACTGCTGCTGTTTCTGCGCGGGGTCAATCTGAACCCCGGTGCCGAGCCGGAAGACATGGTGTCGGTGCGGATCTTCGGTTCTGCCCAGCGTGTCATTTCCCTGCGTTTGCGTCCGTTGCGCGCCACTGACGAGTTGCTGGTGCAACTGTCCGAGGGCAAGGGGCCGAAAACCGCCTCCGAACTCATCCTTTGCATGGCGCAGTACCTCACCAACAAGGTGCAGGATCTGGTCAGTTGCCTCTCGGAAGTGGTCGACGAGGAAGAAGAGAAGCTGGATGCCGACGAACGGTATACACCTGAACACGGGGCGGTTTTGCAGATTCGTCGGCGGGCGGCAGCGTTGAAGCGCTTTCTTGCTCCGCAGCGGGATATTTTCGGGCAGTTGACGCGAATCAAGTTGCCCTGGTTCGTCGAGGACGACGGTGATTACTGGAACGAATTGAACAACAGCCTGACCCGTTACCTCGAGGAACTGGAACTGACCCGGGAGCGGGTGGGGCTGGTCCTGGAGGCTGAAGACCGTCGCTTGAGCGTGCGCATGAACCGCACGATGTATCGCTTCGGGATCATCACCGGGATCTTTTTGCCCATGAGTTTTCTGGCCGGGCTTTTGGGGATCAACGTCGGTGGCATTCCATTCTCTGCCAGCCCTTACGGCTTTCTGATCGCCTGCCTGATGATGGTTTCGGTGGCATTGGGGCAATGGTGGTTATTCCGACGTTTGCGCTGGGTCTGAGGGAATGCATGTGACCCGACCAAAACTGACCGCGTCTCCCACAGACATCACGAGAGGTGCGTATGCACGATCCGTTTGAACAGTCTTTGCGCGACATGCTCAACGCCTCACCGTCCACCCGGGACGACGATGCGTGTCTGGGGCGTGTGCTGAAAACCGCCAACCGCCAGGTTGGCGCCGGTGATTTGTTCAGCCTGCTGGGGCGCTGGTTGCCCGCACTGATGATTGCCCTGAATAACGGATCGGCCCATGTCTCGCCGGTATCCCGTCTTCGTAAACCTGCTGCCCGCACTGCTGATAAGGCTGATTGAATATGGAACTTGATCTCTGGACACAGAGCCTCGTCACTGCAATGACTGCGTTGTGGACCAAGGTTGCGAACTTCATTCCAAACCTGTTCGGCGCACTGGTTGTGCTGCTGTTGGGTTTTGTCGTGGCCAAACTGCTGGACACCTTGCTTTCCAAATTGCTCGCCAAACTGGGCCTGGACCGCTTGATGGGCGGCACTGGCCTGACCAAGCTGATGTCCCGCGCTGGATTGCAGGTTCCCATCTCGACCCTGATCGGCAAGATCGTCTATTGGTTCGTTCTGCTTATTTTTCTGGTTTCTGCCGCAGAATCCCTTGGACTTGAGCGAGTATCAGCTACGCTGGATATGCTTGCGCTGTATTTGCCGAAGGTATTCGGCGCGGCGCTGGTGTTGCTGGTAGGTGTTTTGCTGGCACAACTGGCCAACGGGCTGGTGCGCGGAGCGGCAGAAGGCGTGGGGCTGGACTATGCTTCAGGGCTTGGACGAATTGCCCAGGGCCTGGTGATCATCATCAGTATTTCGGTGGCGATCAGCCAGTTGGAGGTCAAGACCGACCTGCTGAACCACGTGATCGTGATTGTGCTGATAACCGTTGGTCTGGCGGTAGCGCTGGCCATGGGGTTGGGAAGCCGGGAAATAGCCGGCCAGATTCTTGCGGGAATCTACGTGCGTGAGCTGTATCAGGTTGGGCAACAAGTGCGTGTTGGCGAGGTCGAAGGCCAGATCGAAGAGATCGGCACGGTTAAAACCACATTGCTGACCGATGAGGGTGAGCTAGTCTCTCTTTCCAATCGGATCCTCCTCGAGCAGCATGTGAGTAGCCGCTAACCCGGCAAACCCTGCTAATGTATGCCGCCGCAAAATGCCAGCTGACGCTGGCTGCGGAGGATATTGACCTGACTGTCGGCCCGACTTGTTTTGAATAAAGCTCAATCGCTATCCATGCGCTACGACCCCCGCGAGCTCTCTGATGAGGAGTTGGTCGCGCGCTCGCATACCGAGCTGTTTCACGTAACACGCGCCTACGAAGAACTGATGCGGCGTTACCAGCGAACATTATTTAACGTGTGTGCAAGATATCTCGGGAACGATCGCGATGCAGACGATGTCTGTCAGGAGGTCATGTTGAAGGTGCTGTATGGCCTGAAGAACTTCGAAGGTAAATCGAAGTTCAAGACGTGGCTATATAGCATCACCTACAACGAGTGCATCACACAGTATCGCAAGGAACGGCGAAAGCGTCGCTTGATGGACGCATTGAGTCTTGACCCCCTCGAGGAGGCGTCCGAAGAAAAGGCGCCGAAACCTGAGGAAAAAGGCGGACTTGATCGCTGGTTGGTGTATGTGAACCCGATCGATCGTGAAATTCTGGTGCTACGTTTTGTCGCAGAGCTGGAGTTTCAGGAAATCGCAGACATCATGCATATGGGTTTGAGCGCAACAAAAATGCGGTACAAACGCGCTCTAGATAAATTGCGTGAGAAATTTGCAGGCATTGCTGAAACTTAGTTCAGCGCAAATATCTCTTACGTGTAGGCAAGTTCTGTTAGACTTGCCGCCGAGTTGTCCCCCGGTTTGCGGGACTGCTTCACAATCACCAGATGGGGATTTAACGGATGAAACTGAAAAACACCTTGGGCTTGGCCATTGGTTCTCTTATTGCCGCCACTTCCATCGGCGCTCTGGCACAGGGCCAAGGCGCAGTTGAAATCGAAGGCTACGCAAAGAAGCAATATTTCGATAGCGACCGTAACTTCAAGAACGACGGCATCCTGCCGGGTGGTTCGATCGGTTACTTCCTGACAGACGACGTTGAACTGCGTCTGGCCTACGACGAAGTGCACAACGCCCGTGCAAACGATGGCAAGAACGTTAAGGGCGCGAACACCGCTCTGGACGCTCTGTACCACTTCAACAACCCAGGCGACATGCTGCGTCCTTACGTCTCGGGCGGTTTCTCCGACCAGAGCATCGACCAGAACGGCTCGAACGGTCGTAACCGTTCCACCTTCGCCAACGTTGGCGGCGGTGCCAAGCTGTACTTCACCGACAACTTCTACGCCCGTGCTGGCGTTGAAGCTCAATACAACATCGACCAGGGCAACACCGAGTGGGCTCCTAGCATCGGTCTGGGTGTGAACTTCGGTGGCGGCAGCAAGCCAGCTGCTGCTCCAGTTCCAGCTCCGGAAGTTTGCTCTGACAGCGACAACGATGGCGTTTGCGACAACGTTGACAAGTGCCCAGACACCCCAGCTAACGTAACTGTTGACGCTGACGGCTGCCCGGCAGTTGCTGAAGTTGTTCGTGTTGAGCTGGACGTGAAGTTCGACTTCGACAAGTCGGTAGTCAAGCCAAACAGCTACGGCGACATCAAGAACCTGGCTGACTTCATGAAGCAGTACCCATCCACCACCACTACTGTTGAAGGTCACACTGACTCCGTCGGTCCTGACGCTTACAACCAGAAACTGTCCGAGCGTCGTGCAAACGCCGTTAAACAAGTTCTGACCAACCAGTACGGTGTTGAATCGACCCGCGTTCAGTCCGTTGGCTACGGCGAATCCCGCCCAGTTGCTGACAACAAAACTGAAGCTGGTCGCGCTGTTAACCGTCGCGTAGAAGCGCAGGTTGAAGCTCAAGCTAAGTAATTAGCCCGCAGCTCTGAGAAAAGCCCGGCTTAGGCCGGGCTTTTCTTTGTCTGCGATTTGGGTTTCAGCATTGGTTTTGCGTTGCTTCCAAAGGATCGCAGCCTGCGCCAGCTCCTACAGGGATAAATGCCGAACCCGTGCAGGAGCTGCCGAAGGCTGTGATCTTTTGATCTCATCACAGGCCGCCACAGCACCGATCACCAGGATTGCCGGGCTTTTCAACTCGAAGGCACAGGCATCGTCCTCCATTGCCATCAGGTTGCTTCGACATTCCCGTTGATGCGGCAACGATGCATTTTCAATCATTGCCACCGGCGTATCTGCCGCCATTGCGCCCGCCAGCAGTTGCTCACGGATCTCGCTGAGCTTCGCCACCCCCATGTAGATCACCAGTGTCGTGCCACCTTGGGCCAGCGCTTGCCAGTTCAGGCTGCTGTCATCCTGAGTGTGGGCGGTCACCAGCGTTACCCCTCGTGCCACGCCGCGCAGGGTCAATGGAATATCGCATTGCGTTGCGCCCGCCAGGCCGGCGGTGATGCCATTGACCAGCTCAACCTCGACACCACGCTCGCGCAGCCACTGCGCTTCTTCACCGCCACGCCCGAAGATGCACGGGTCGCCACCCTTGAGGCGCACCACGCATTTACCCTGACGGGCATAACGCAACATCAGGCGATGGATAAAGGCTTGCGGCGTTGAACGACAGCCACCGCGCTTACCCACAGGAATTATCCGCGCGCCGGGGCAGTGCTCCAGCACCGCATCGTTGACCAGATCATCGATCAACACGACATCCGCTTCTCTCAACGCCCGAACGGCTTTGAGGGTCAGCAATTCAGGATCACCAGGACCTGCACCCACCAGCCAGACTTTTGCGCTCATAGTGTTTTCCTCACGAGATGGCGGCTTGCGGCTGCGCGGTGGCGGCCAACAAACGCTTGATTTCCGGGACGCAGGAGCCGCATTGCGTGCCGCAACCCAATTCTTGTTTCAACCCCGGCAAGTCCAGGCCGCGGCGGATGCCGGCGCAGACCGCGTTTTGGCTGACGTTTTTGCAGTTGCACAGGGTTTTGTTACCGATCGCTTCGGCGTCAACCTGGCCCGGTGGGGCACTCAGTGGCGCGAGCAGCCAGCGCCGTAGCTGTTCATCGGCGCGACCTTCGAGCCAGAGGTTTTGCAGCCAGTGCCGGGCGAGGGTTTCACCCGCCAGGCGGATCGCGGTGATCCGGCCGTTCTCGATCCGCACCCGCTTACCGATGGAGCGTCGTGGATCGTCGTAGGCCAGCACCGGTCCATCGTTGAGCCCCAGGCATTGATCGATATCGCGCAGCAGTTGCGGATCTGGCGCCGTGGCGCTGGCAGCGCGTATCAGCAGCGCAGGGCGCTCACGACCGGTCAGACTGAGGCTGACGTAGGAAAACGTCTCGCAGAGGGGGCGTAGAGTCTCAAAATGTTGTTGGACATCGCCCTCTATCAGCGCGAAAAGGTGCCAGGGCAATTGCACCGGTTCCAGGCGCACGCCGCTGTGTTTGAGCTCCGGTTGTTTCGACAACGGGTCGAAGGCGGGCAGGGTGAGGCTGTTCACGCCGCCCTTGAGAAAACGGTCACCAAAATGCATCGGCAAGAAGGCTTGGCCCGGACGCACGCTGTCGTCACTGGCGACCGGTACGATCACCGCGCCGCGGCGGCTTTTCAGGCTGATCAAATCACCCGTTTGCAGGCGATGCCTGCGCAACTCATCCGGGTGCAGGCTCAACACGGCTTCACTGACATGGCCGAACAACTGCGCGGCAGTGCCGGTGCGGCTCATGCCGTGCCATTGATCGCGCAGACGACCGGTGATCAGCGTCAGCGGGAAGCGCGCATCCCGTTGTTCCTTGGCGGCGCGATACGGATCGGCCACGAACTGCGCGCGTCCGCTGGAAGTCGGGAAAATGCCGTCGAGATAGAGGCGGGCGGTGCCTGCGCTGGACCCCGCAGGAAAGGGCCATTGCTGCGGGCCGATGGTGTCGATCAAGCCGTGGCTGATCCCGGACAAATCCAGATCGCGGCCCCGCGTCAGCTGTTTGTATTCGTCGAAGACCTGCGCCGGGGTGTCAAAGGCAAACAGGCTGGTGGCTTCCGGGCGCAGATGTTTTTCCAGGCGCTGTGCGAAATCCACCGTGATCGTCCAGTCCGGGCGTGCTTCACCCGGTGCGACGATCGCGCGGCGGACGTGGGAAATACGCCGTTCGGAGTTGGTCACCGTGCCGTCCTTTTCGCCCCAGCTGGCGGCGGGCAACAACAGGTCGGCAAACCTGGCGGTTTCAGTGGTGCGAAAGGCCTCCTGCAAGACCACGAACGGGCAGGCCTCCAGTGCCGCGCGCACGGCCGCCTGATCGGGAAGAGACTGCGCGGGGTTGGTGCAGGCGATCCACAAGGCTTTGATCTTGCCGCTGCCCACCTGCTCAAACAACTCGATGGCAGTCAGCCCCGGGTTTTCAGGCAGTTGATCAACGCCCCAGTAAGCGGCCACGTCAGCACGGTGCTCAGGGTTGGCGGCGTCACGATGGCCCGGCAGCAGGTTAGACAGGCTACCGGTTTCCCGCCCGCCCATGGCATTCGGCTGACCGGTCAGCGAGAAAGGACCTGCACCCGGACGGCCAATCTGCCCGGTGGCCAGGTGCAGATTGATCAGTGCACTGTTTTTCGCGCTGCCGGCGGTGGACTGGTTCAACCCCATGCACCACAGCGACAGGAAAGACGGTGATGTGCCGATCCACTCGGCACATTGCTGCAATTGCCCGACGCTGATTCCGCAGAGCTGCGACACCATCTGCGGTGTGTAATCACGCACCAGTTTCTTCAGCTCGGGCAAGCCTTCGGTATGGTCCTTGATGAAGTCACGGTCGATCCAGTCTTCCCACAGCAGCAGATGCAAAATCCCATGGAACAAGGCGACATCGGTGCCGGGCAAAATCGCCAGGTGCAGGTCAGCCAGATCGCAGGTGTCCGTCCGACGTGGGTCAATGACGATGACTTTCATCTGCGGCCGTCGGGATTTGGCTTCTTCCAGTCGGCGAAACAGTACCGGGTGGGCGTAGGCCATGTTACTGCCGACGATCATCACGCAATCGCTCAATTCCAGGTCTTCATAGCTGCATGGCGGAGCGTCAGCGCCCAGGCTGCGCTTGTAGCCGACCACCGCCGACGACATGCACAGCCGTGAATTGCTGTCGATGTTGTTGGTGCCCACCAGCGCCCGAGCCAGTTTGTTGAAGGCGTAGTAGTCCTCGGTCAGCAACTGCCCGGAAATGTAGAACGCCACGCTGTCCGGGCCATGCTCGGCAATGGTTTGGGCGAAAACGCTGGCGGCGTGATCAAGCGCGGTATCCCAGTCGGTGCGGCTGCGCGCCAGGCCTTTGCCCAGGCGCAGTTCCGGGTACAGCGCCCTTGCCGTCAAGTCGCCGGTCAAATGCAGGGTTGATCCCTTGCTGCACAACTTGCCGAAATTGGCCGGGTGTGCCGGATCGCCGCTGACGCCGAGGATGCGCTCGCCGTCATGCTCGATCAGCACGCCGCAGCCGACCCCGCAATAGCAGCAGGTGGACGCGGTGATCTGGCGGTCCATCAGCCTGCGTCCCGCAGGGCCAGCATCACGCGGCCATTTTCGACCCGCGCCGGATGGTGGTGGGCGCAGCCGACGTCCGGGGCCAGGGCTTCGCCGCTTTGCAGGTCGATTTGCCAGTTGTGCAGTGGGCAGGCCACGCGCTTGCCGTAGATCAAACCTTGGGACAGCGGTCCGCCCTTGTGCGGGCAACGGTCGTCGAGGGCGAACACTTCATCGTCGCTGGTACGGAAAATCGCGATGTCGCCTTTAGGGCCGGCAACGATCCGCGAGCCCAGGGCATTGATTTCATCCAGTGCGCAGATATCCAGCCAGTTCATGCCAGCACCTCCAGGTTTTTCACGGGGATGACGTCGAATTCTTTTTTCAGTTGCGGCTGTTCCAGGCGTTCTTTCCACGGGTCCTGTTCGAACGACAGGGAGAACTGCAGGCGATCGTTGAGCGCCTTGCGCCGCTCCGGGTCTTCCAGCACGGCCTTCTTGATGTGGTCCATGCCGACCCGTTGCAGGTAGTGCACGGTGCGTTCGAGGTAAAAGGCTTCTTCGCGATAGAGCTGCAGGAATGCGCCGTTGTATTCGCGGACTTCTTCGGCGGTTTTCAGTTTGACGAAGAACTCCGCGACTTCGGTCTTGATCCCGCCGTTGCCGCCGATGTACATCTCCCAGCCGGAATCGACGCCGATGATTCCTACGTCCTTGATGCCCGCTTCCGAACAGTTGCGCGGGCAACCGGAGACAGCCAGTTTCACTTTGTGCGGCGACCACATGTTGAACAGGTCATGTTCCAGTTCAATGCCAAGTTGTGTGGAGTTCTGCGTGCCAAAGCGGCAGAACTCGCTGCCGACGCAGGTCTTCACGGTGCGGATGGATTTGCCGTAGGCATGGCCGGACGGCATGTCGAGGTCTTTCCAGACGCCCGGCAAGTCCTGCTTCTTGATCCCCAGCAAGTCGATGCGCTGGCCGCCGGTGACCTTGACCATCGGCACGTTGTACTTGTCGGCAACGTCGGCAATGCGCCGCAGTTCCGAAGGATTGGTCACGCCGCCCCACATCCGCGGGACGACCGAGTAGGTGCCGTCTTTCTGGATGTTGGCGTGGGCGCGTTCGTTGATCAGGCGCGATTGCGGATCATCTTTGGCTTCCCCTGGCCAGGTGGAAATCAGGTAGTAGTTGAGCGCCGGCCGGCAGGTGGCGCAGCCGTTGGGTGTGCGCCAGTTCAGGTAGCTCAGGGTGCCGGCGATCGTCAGCAGGTGCTGCTCGCGGATGGCCTGGCGGATTTGCCCGTGGTTGAGGTCGCTGCAGCCGCAGATGGCCTTTTCGCTTTTCGGTTTGACGTCGGCGGCGCCGCCCACGGTGTTGATCAGGATCTGCTCCACCAAACCCGCGCACGAACCGCAGGAGCTGGCAGCCTTGGTGTGTTTCTTCACTTCGTCGACACTGAACAGCCCGTGTTCCTGAATGGCCTTGACGATGGTGCCTTTGCACACGCCGTTGCAGCCGCAGACTTCGGCCGTGTCGGCCATGCTCATGGCTTTGTCCTGGCCCTGGTGCCCTACGTCGCCCAAGGCGTTTTCGCCAAACATCAGATGATCGCGGATCTCACTGATGGCGTGGTTTTCACGGATCTGCCGGAAATACCAGCCGCCATCGGCCGTATCGCCGTACAGGCAGGCGCCGACCAGCACGTCGTCCTTGATCACCAGTTTCTTGTAGACCCCGCCAATCGGGTCGGAGAGGGTGATGGTCTCGGTGCCTTCACCGCCCATGAAGTCGCCAGCGGAAAACAGGTCGATGCCGGTGACCTTCAGCTTGGTGGAGGTCACCGATCCCTTGTAAGTGGCAAAACCCAGTTGGGCGAGGTGGTTGGCGCAGACTTTGGCCTGCTCGAACAGCGGCGCCACCAGACCATAGGCGATGCCGCGGTGACTGGCGCACTCGCCGATGGCGTAGATCCGCGGGTCATAGGTTTGCAGGGTGTCGTTGACCAGAATCCCGCGATTGCACGGAATGCCGGATTTCTCTGCCAGCTCGGTATTGGGGCGAATGCCGGCGGCCATCACCACCAGGTCAGCGGGGATGATGTCGCCATTCTTGAATTGCACCGAGCCGACCCGGCCATTGCCCGCGTCGTGCAAAGCCTGGGTTTGCTCGCACAGACGGAAATGCAGGCCGCGAGACTCCAGGGCGGTTTGCAGCAACTGGCCGCTGGTCTTGTCCAGTTGCCGCTCCAGCAGCCACTCGCCGATATGCACCACGGTGACGTGCATGCCCCGCAGCATCAGGCCGTTGGCGGCCTCCAGGCCGAGCAGGCCGCCGCCGATCACCACGGCGTGCCGGTAGGTTTTCGCGGTGTCGATCATGGCCTGGGTATCGGCGATGTCGCGGTAGCCGATCACGCCTTCGAGGGTGTTGCCGGGAATGGGCAGGATGAAAGGCGTCGAGCCGGTGGCGATCAGCAGGCGATCGTATTCGGCTTCACTGCCGTCTTCGGCAATGACCCGGCGCTTGACCCGGTCGATCTCCACCACTTTGCGGTTGAGCAGCAGTTTGATGTTGTTGTCCAGGTACCAGTCCAGGTCGTTGAGCACGATCTCTTCGAAGGTCTGTTCGCCCGCCAGCACCGGCGACAACAGGATGCGGTTGTAGTTGGTGTGCGGTTCGGCGCCGAAGACCGTGATGTCGTACAGCTCGGTGCTCAGCTTGAGCAGTTCTTCCAGGGTCCGGACCCCGGCCATGCCGTTGCCGATCATCACCAGTTTTAGTTTTTTCATCAGGTTCTCCGGGGAGTCCAGGCCTGCCTCATCAGGGTTCAGGCCATGCTCGACAAATTTTGCGCAAACAAAAAAAGGCGTCCCGCTAGTTGCCTAGCGAGGACGCCTTTGTCCTGGTCCCGTTCTCTCGGGAAGTGCAGCCTTCGTCGTTGAAGCCTGCGCTTTATGTCTGTTGAAAAGGGTAATGCAGTGGTTGTGCCAAGTTGCTCAGGCCCTGTGTTTGTTGGCGTTCTTCCCGTTCGCAAGGGCAGGGTCGCGAGGGAATGCACCGATTCAAGGCGCGTTGCCCGCTAATGGAGCGCCACCACCAGCAGCACCAGGTTGAGCAGCAGCGATACCAGCGCCAATGTCCGCCAGACTTTCAGCGGCTCGCGCTCCAGCAAAGGTTTGGGGCGCACGCTCAAACTGCGGCGTTCGCCTTGCTCGATCAGCAGCAACCATTCTTCCGCCGTTTCGAAACGCTGTTCGGGGGCCGCCGCCACGGCGCGTTCCAGGTGATGGGCGATCCATTCCGGCAGGTCGGGCCGGTAGCGGCTGGCGTTGACCGGGAGACCAAACCTCGGACGCTGGAACGCTTCGATTTCGCCATAGGGATAGTGCCCGGTGAGCAGGAAATACAAGGTCACACCAACGGCATACAGGTCCTGCTGTGGCGTCGGCACGTCGCCACGAAAGGCTTCCGGCGCGATGTAGCTGGGTGTACCCGGCAGAGCCCAGGGCAGATCTTGCGAGAGACCGGGGCAGTAGGCGAGGCCGAAATCCAGCAGGCGCAGTTCGCCGTCGTCCCCCAGCAACAGGTTTTCCGGTTTGATATCGCGATGCAGAATCTGTCGTCGATGCAACAGGCCGACCGCTCGTAGCAAGCGTTCGGCGATGTCTTGCCACTGGGGCAGCGGCAACGGTCCGCTTTGCTCATGCCGTTGCGCCAGGGTAGCGCCCGAATATTCGCGCATCACGTAGTACAAATGCTGACGCTGACTGGCGGCATGCACTTCAGGAAAATGCCGACCGGCCACGCGTTTGAGAAACCACTCTTCCGACAGCAAGGCTTGCCCGGCCTGGTGATCGTCGTGCAGGCGCCCAGGCAGGGTTTTCAGCAGCCAGGGTTGTTGCTGAGAGTCGCGCACGCGATAAAGCAGCGATTGTTGGCTCTGCGCGACGATCCCTTCGACCTGCCAGCCCTCGAACGCCTGACCGGGTTTCAGGGCCGGCGGCAGTGGCCATTGCTGCAAGTGAATCAACGCGTCGCCAATGTTCGCCTCACCGAGGGCGTCGACCCGCACCAGCAAGGCGCTGGCGTTGTCCTGGCTGCCAGCCAGGTGTGCGGCATTGACCAGGGTCTGTGCAGCGCTGTGCAAGTCCGGTTGATCACGCAGGATCGCCGCAATGGCGGTATCGCCGAGGACGGCCCAGATGCCGTCGCTGAGCAGGACGAAGCTTTCATCGAGGCGCAATTCACCGTCGAGAAAATCCAGCACCAGGTGTTGATCGAGCCCCAGCGCCCGTTTCAGCACATGCTGCATGCCCGGCTGGTCCCAGACGTGATCCTCGCTGATTCGCTGCAATCGGTCGGCGTGCCAGCGATACACCCGGCAATCGCCGACATGGGCCAGGGTAAAGCGCCGGCCACGCAGGACCAGCGCACTGAGGGTGGTCAGCAGCGGTTGTCCGCCGCCATTGGCCTGCAACCAACGGTTTTGCGCCAGCAACAGGCGATCGAGTGCCTGCGCCACGCTCCAGGTTTCCGGCGTGGCGTAGTAATCCAGCGCCAGGGCCTGCAGCGTCGAACGGGCCGCCAGGCCGCCATCGGCGCACTGGCTGACGCCGTCGGCGATAGCGAACAGATAGCCTTTGCTCGCCGCCAGCGCCGGGGCCGGCGTGACCAGGCGCAGGGCATCCTGGTTCTCTTCGCGCGGACCGATGGCGCTGGCTTCGGCGAAACTCAGTTGCAGGCTCATCGAGGCGTCAGACCCGCGCAGCCGTCACGGCCGCCGAACCCCAGGTGGTTCTCCAGCGTCGTTTCACGCCGTGCAGGCCGAACCAGGCCAGAATGCCGAGGCTGGCGAACAACCACAGGGCCAGTTGATAGCTGCCGGTGCTTTGCTTGATCGCGCCCATGCCGGCCGCGAGGGCAAAACCACCGATGCCGCCAGCCATGCCGATCAGGCCGGTCATCACACCGATCTCCCGACGAAACCGCTGCGGCACCAACTGGAATACCGCGCCATTGCCGGCGCCCAGGCCGAGCATGGTGCAGACGAAAAGTGCGAGTGCGGCGTAAGAGTTCGGCAGGTTGAAACCGACCGCGGTAATACAGATCGCCGCGACGGTGTACATCGCCAACAAGGTCCGAATGCCACCGAACCGGTCAGCCAGCGCGCCGCCCAAGGGGCGCATCAGACTGCCGCCGAACACGCAGGCCGCCGTGTAGTAACCGGCCGTTACCGGGCTCAGGCCGTACTGGTCGTTGAAATAGCCGGGCAGGGCGCTGGCCAGGCCGATGAAGCCGCCGAACGTCACGCTGTAGAAAAACATGAACCACCAGCTGTCACGATCGCCCAGGGCCTTGAAGTAGTCGGCCATGGATTTGGCTTTTGGTCGCTCGGGGGCGTTTTTCGCCAGCCAGGCAAAGACGATCAGGGTCAGGATCAGCGGAATCAGGGCGAAGCCGAATACGTTGCTCCAGCCAAACGCCGCCGCCAGTACCGGGGCGATCAAGGCGGCGAATACCGTACCCGAGTTGCCGGCGCCGGCGATGCCCATGGCCTTGCCTTGATGCTGCGGCGGATACCACTGCGAGGCCAGGGGCAGGGCAACGGCAAAGGACGCACCGGCCATGCCGAGGAACAGACCCAGCAGCAGCGCTTGCTCGTAGCTGTGGATGCCGAGCTTCCAGGCGCCGAACAGCGCGCAGATCACGATGACCTGGCCGATCAGGCCGGCGGTTTTGGGCGACAGGCGATCAGCCAGCATCCCCATGACAAAACGCAAGACCGCCCCGGCCAGAATCGGCGTGGCGACCACCAGCCCGCGTTGTTGTGTCGTCAGGTGCAGGTCGGCGGCGATCTGCACCGCCAGAGGTCCGAGCAGGTACCAGACCATGAAGCTCAGGTCGAAATAGAGGAAGGCTGCGAACAATGTGGGGGTGTGGCCGGATTTCCAGAAGCTTGAATTCATTGCGCACCTCAGCTGTGAAGAGTCTCGAAAGGAGTCATGAGCTTGCAGGTGGGGCGCCGCTACGGCCGCTCCACCGGCCCCGTGCTGTGGGGCCAAAACGAAAAAACGCCGCCACCCGATCCGCCAAGGGCAAATGAGGTGAGCGACGTCTTTGTCGTAGGTGGGGCAACCGCCGTTGGTTACCTGTGGTGATTACTTAGCCAGATCTGTGCCAACACTCGAAATCGAGTCGCTGCCATCGCGAGCAAGCTCGCTCCCACAGGTGATTTGTGTTCGACGCCATTCCCCTGTGGGAGCGAGCTTGCTCGCGATGGCGTCCTCAAAGGCGCCACAGCACTTCAGCCAAGCAACTCACTCATGGCAATAATCTGCTCCGCCACTTGAATCAGCTTCTGCTGGCGGCTCATCGCCTGGCGGCGCATCAGTGTGTAGGCCTCTTCTTCGTTACAGTCCTTCATTTTCATCAGCAGCCCTTTGGCCAGCTCGATGCGCTTGCGCTCGGCCAGTTGCTGGTCGCGGGCCTGCAACTGGGCACGCAAGGCCTGATCGCTTTCAAAGCGTGCCATGGCCACATCGAGAATCGGCTGAAGGCGTTGTGCGTGAATGCCTTCGACGATGTAGGCACTGACCCCGGACTTGATCGCCTGACGCATCACATCGGGGTCATGTTCGTCGGTGAACATCACAATCGGTCGTGGCTGGTCGCGAGTGACCAGCACCACTTGTTCCATGACATCGCGGCCTGGTGACTCGGTATCGATCAGAATCACGTCCGGACGCACCGTTTCGACGCGTTCGGGCAAGTCGATGGTCAGGCCGGACTCATCAATCACTTCGAACCCCGCCTCGGTGAGGGCGGCCTTCAGGCGTCCGACTTTTTTCGCGGTGTCGTTGATCAGCAGGATACGCAGCATGTTCGTCGTCTCCTGTCAGCGGCTGGCGGATCGGTGGGAGCTGTCGCTCATGGCGTGCAGTTTGAAACTGCGGGCATACCCGGCCGGGTCCGAACCGTCCCAGATCTTGCCGTCGATCAATTGACTGCTACGCATCTCCTTGCCCGGTGCCGCGACGCCTACAGCGCCGGCCGCTTCACGATACAAGTCTAGTTGATGGACTTGACGGGCCACGGCGAGGTAATCGGGGTCATCGCGCAACAAGCCCCAGCGACGAAACTGGGTCATGAACCACATGCCGTCGGACAGGTACGGCAGATTGACCTCGCCTTCACCATGGAAGCGCAGGGCGTGCGGGTCTTGCCAGCGATTGCCCAGGCCATCGACATAGTCGCCCAGCAGGCGCGGCTCGATGCATTCGAGCGGTGCATCGAGGTATTGCGCTGCACTGAGCAATTGCGCGGTGCTGCGACGATTTTCACGGCTTTGTTCGATGAAGCGGCTGGCTTCCAGTACCGCCATCACCAACACCCGCGCGGTATTGGGGTATTGCTCGACGAACGCACGGGTGCAACCGAGGACCTTTTCCGGGTGATCGGGCCAGAGGGCCTGGGTCGTGGCCAGGGTGAAACCGAGGTCCTGTTGCACGGCGCTGGCGGACCAGGGTTCGCCGACACAGAACCCGTCGATACGCCCGGCCCGCAGGTGGGCGACCATTTGCGGCGGCGGCACTACGACGCTGTCGACATCCAGCAGCGGGTGAATGCCCTGGCTGGCCAGCCAGTAATACAACCACATGGCGTGGGTGCCGGTAGGAAACGTCTGGGCGAAGGTGAGTTTTGCGCGAGTTTGGTGCACGTGCCGATCCAATGCCTCAGGACTGGTCACCCCCAGCGCCTGCAAGCCGCGGGACAGATTGATGCTCTGGCCGTTTTGATTCAGGCCCATCAATACCGCCATGTCGGTCGCGGCCACGCCACCGATGCCCAGGTGGACGGCGTAAATCAGACCGTAGAGGCTGTGGGCGGCATCGAGTTCGCCGCTGACCAGCTTGTCCCGCAGGTTGGCCCAGGACGTTTGGCGCTTGAGGTTCAGGGTCAAGCCATAGGGTTGGGCGAAGCCCTGGGTGGCGGCGACCACCACTGAGGCGCAGTCGCTCAGGGCCATGAAGCCGAGATTGATTTCGGTTTTTTCCGGGGCATCGCTGCCATTGACCCAGGCCAGAGGGCCGGCTGACGGTTCGTTCATCGCACGTTCACCTTGCAAAAAAAACGTCGTCCCGGGTCCGTGCATGGGCAGGCCGGGGACGACGCCATTGTCTTTGCACCCATTCCGACGCTGGCAGGGGTGCTGGTACCCGGAAGGGTGCAAGGCATATGCCATCACCGGTTCATCAGCTTTACATCAGGATTGATCGCGTCATGTCTTTCATCCTGCCGGCCGTTAATCGTCAGGCCGCAAAGGAGGTTGGCGTGCAAATCCAATTACTACACGCCACCGGTCTGCCTGATGCTCGTTGCAGCGAACGGGTGCTGCATGTGCGGGTCAGCGAATCCCCTGTGTATCTGGCTTCGGCGCAGCGCCCGCGGGTCTGTCTGCCGGTCGGTTGGGAAGGGCTGATTGCAACGAGCGATACATTCGAGCTGAGCGGTGGCGCACAGACCCGGCCGGTTGCAGAGGCGGCGCTGGTGAAATTGCAAGTGTTCATCGATCTGGGAAACACGCTGCTTGATCAACGACCCAGCCCGACATCCTGGGCGGCGTTGCCGGTGGCGTACCCCACCGTGTGGTCCGGGCAGGTACTTGAGCGCTGGTACATCGAACAGGCCATGGTCGGGGGTATGGCCTACCAGACCTTCGCCGGCGTGCTGCGTCATACCGAGAGTTACGGACTCGTGCGCTTCCTGCTGGAGCAGGGCACTCGCAGCGAAAAGTTGACCATCCTGGCCCAGCGTTATGGCGTTTCCGTGTCGCACTTCCGTCGACTGTGCCGGCAGGCGCTAGGCACGGCGACCAAGCCTGCATTGCGCGGCTGGCGTGCGGCCAGGGCGCTGTTGAACATGAGCCTGCAGGAAGGCTCCCTGACGGATATCGCGCTGGAGTTGGGTTTTGCCTCTTCTTCGCATTTCTCCAAGGAAATCCGTGATCTTGTTGGCTTCACGCCCAGTAGCCTGGCCGACATAACCTACCTCCCAGGCAAGTGAGCCAATGAACCGCCGATTGCTTTCGTTATTTGTTTTGCCGTTCTGGTTAGGCGCCCTGTTGTCGCTGGTGCCGCTTGCCGCGCGCGCCAATGCCGACGGCTATGTGGCTCGCGAACAGAGCGTGCGCACATTCTTCAGCGAGTTGTCCGGACCCTTGGGCAAACCTGTCATCGTCAGCAAGACTGCCGCCGCCAAACGGATTTCCGGTGCCTTCGATCTGCGTTCGCCGCAGCGGACCTTCGAACGGGTCAGCGCGCAGATGGGGCTTATCTGGTATAGCGATGGCCAGGCGATGTATCTGTATGACGCGTCGGAAGTCAAAAGCTCGATGATGTCGCTGCAGACCCTGACAGTCACCCGACTTCAGGCGTTCCTTGAGCGTTCCGGGTTGCACGATGCACGTTATCCATTGCGCCACGACGGTTTGCGCACTTTTCATGTGTCGGGCCCGCCGATGTATGTCGATCTGGTGGTGCAAGCCGCCGGACTGATGGATAACCAGCGCTCGGAACTGTTGCTGGGCAAGCAGCAGATCGGCGTGATCCAGGTGCGCAATACCTTTGTCAGCGACCGCAAGTATGAGCTGCGTGATGACAAGGTGACCATTCCCGGGCTGGCAACCGTGATCGAGGAGTTGTTGCGTGGCGAAAAGCGCGAGGTCGAGCCGTCGGTGGCACAAGCCCCCGCGCAGCGTCCGCAGGGATTGATGCCGGCGTTTCCCCTGGAAGGCCTGGCGAGCGCCCCCTCGGAGCAAGACCCGACCGCGCCGCGAATCATTGCGCGAGAGGTGGCTGCCGGAAATATACGGGTGGTGGCCTATCCCGACACCAACAGCCTGCTGGTCAAGGGGCTGCCGGAGCAAGTGCGCTTTATCGAGAACCTGGTGAGTGCGCTGGACACGCCGAAGCGACACGTGGAGTTGTCGTTGTGGATCATCGATTTGCACAAGGATGAACTCAATCAGCTGGGCATCAACTGGCAGGGCGCATTGAAGTCCAGTGGGACATTCAGCGTATCGCTGAACGCCGGCTCGGCGACCACCCTCGATGGCGCTTCGTTCGTCGCCCAGGTCATGGCCCTGGAGCGCACCAACCGGGCGAATGTGGTCTCGCGTCCGGTGATCCTGACACAAGAGAACGTGCCGGCGATCTTCGACAACAACCGCACCTTTTATGCCCCGCTGGTGGGGGAGCGCAGTGTCGATTTGCAGCACGTGACCTATGGCACGCTCGTCAGTGTCCTGCCCCGTTTCGCCCAGGCGGACGAAATTGAAATGTCACTCAATATCGAAGACGGCAACGAAGTAGAAAACCCTGACCAGAACAAACAACCCGGCAGTTTGCCGACGGTCGGGCGCACACGGATCAGCACGGTGGCGCGTGTGCCCCAGGGCAAGAGTCTGTTGGTGGGCGGTTTCACCCGCGATGATCACAGCGAGCAAGTCGGGCGGATTCCGGTACTGGGTTCGATTCCGTGGATCGGGCGCCTGTTCAGCTATCGCCAGAACCGCTCGGCCAACACGGTGCGGGTGTTCCTGATTCAGCCCAAGGAGATTCTCGACACACTTGAGCCCGCCACGACTGATCCGGCCACCCGGCTGCTGACCCCGCAGCAGCATGAGCGGGTGCGCCGCTCCTATTTCCGGGCGGCAGAAAAATGATCCTGCCGCCGGTTTCCACAGGTGGGCGAGCGGCCCAGGCACGGCTCAATGCCGAAAAGGCCGCCGAACATCCACAGCCCCAGGCGGATGCGCAGGTTGATCTCGACGACAGCTCGACGGTTGCCGTTGCGCAGCGCTTTGTGCAGATCAGCGATGAAATGTCGGCGGCACTGGCTCAGTTTCGCGGGCGGCGACATTTCGAACTCAAGTCCGAGACCTTGATGGACAACTTCGAACGAGTCCTTGAAAACGACACTCTGCCCAAGGTGCAGCAGGTGCTCAGCCTCGTGCGGCTGGCGGACAAGCCGGTCGCCTGGTTGCTGCAAAGGGTGCGACAACTGTTCCCCGATGACAGTGATCTGGCGTTGGTGCTGCGAGAACTGCTACGTCGCAAGAAACTGGAAAAGACCACCCGTCAGCGACTTGAAACGCTTTTACAGACGGTGGTTGCCCAAGGCTCCCCCAAGCGGATGAATGCCGGGATCAACGCCGCCCTCAAGGCCAGGATGTTCGGGGCGAGCATGGCGGTGCGCGCAGGGGTGTTGCGCGAGACCTACCGGGATTTTCTGGAGTCCGACGAGGGCCCGATCAGTTGTTATCAGGACTGGATCGCACTGTATGGTCCGTCACAACGCATGGCGGTAGGTGATCATTCAGACCTGGTTGTTTCGTTGGATTTTAGCCCCGCCAGTTTGGGATCACCCAGGCAAATCGGTGCGGGTGTGGAAATCCTTGACCGTTCGGTGTCGATTGCGATGGAGGTGATCAATAGCGAGTTAGGCGAGACAGATCAGACTGTGGTGGAACGAACGAAGGTCTTCATTGATCAGGGAGTGTCACCCGGGGGGACTGTCGCTGCGGATTTTGAAACACGGATCCGCGCGTTAAATGCAGTGGACATCGAACAAACTCGCGAAAGTCGAATGCGCACGGTGCTTGAAGCCGGTCTGGAGTTGCTTGAGAGCGCCCGAGGGCCCGGGCTGAACCTGCTTAATGTCACAGCGCGCACAGGCCTGGTCGTCGCGCTGACCACAGTGTTGCGTCAGCTGGTCGGTTTTTACGTGGAGAAAGCTATCCGGGAAGGCGACTCACCCGAGGCATCTCAAGCATGGGCGGTGGCCGCCATAACGATGATTGGACCCGCGACGAGCCTGATAGGCGCCATCCGCGATGAGTGCGCAGGCACCGCCAATCTTCAGACTCGACTGGGGCGAGTGTGCATGGCGAGCATCACGATGGGGGCGCTGATCGCGGCGCACCTGACCGGTGCATCCAGCTCAATGCTTTCGACGGCGGTCAATACGACTGTTTATACATTTGCCCGGGACCTGTGCAATGCCTTCTTTCCTTTGAATGACAACGCCGGAGCGGTGAATGACAGAGCGACGGGAGCCGCCACGGTAGCCTTCGCTACGGTGCAGTATCTATTGGAGCAATTGGCCCCACTGATGCCTCCCAGTGGCCCGGGGCGCGCAGCGGCGGACCTTGGTTGGAGCCTGGGGGCCGATGCCATTGCGGGAGCCGTGAATGCTTTTGGCGCGGTGATTGACGATTTCGTCTTTATCCTTTGTCGAAGCTGGCCGTTGTTATCGCCATCAGTGGGGTTGGGGGCGGTATCGATTGACCCCGAATCACTCCAGCAACGTGTCCTTGAAGTACGCACCGAAGCACGCCTGCCCACGGCACAACAGTTGGGGAATGCAATGTTCAATAACGGGGCGTCGCGAACTTCGGCGTTTATGGGCCTTGTTCTTGTCTTGGGGACCGCAGCCGCTGCACTGTCGTTGACTGATCTTGGAGAAAACACTCAAGCTCAAATCCTGAATATCTGCCTGGGGATGATGATGATGCTCATCTACTACCCATTCATCTGGAGTTGCTCCCAGAGCGCGCCTGAGGCTCAACCTGCAGCGCAGTTGCAGGCGTAACCTGATACGCCACCACCCGGCTCGACAGCGGCGATCCGGGTGGTGGATCAGGTCTGCGACGTTGAATCGCAGAGTTTCTCGCCCGCCACCCTCCACATGGCTATAATCGCCCCACTTTTCGTAGCCTTGAGTCAAACCCGCCCATGTACACCCTGGCCCGTCAGCTGTTGTTCAAACTTTCCCCGGAAACTTCCCACGATCTGTCCCTGGACCTGATCGGCGCGGGCGGGCGTCTTGGGCTCAACGGTTTGCTGTGCAAGGCCCCGGCGAAAATGCCGGTGAACGTCATGGGCCTGGAGTTCCCGAACCCGGTGGGCCTGGCCGCCGGTCTGGACAAGAACGGCGCGGCCATCGACGGTTTCGCCCAACTGGGTTTCGGTTTTGTCGAAATCGGTACCATCACCCCGCGTCCGCAGCCGGGCAACCCCAAGCCTCGCCTGTTCCGTTTGCCGGAAGCCGAGGCGATCATCAATCGCATGGGCTTCAACAACCTAGGCGTCGATCACCTGCTGGCCCGCGTGGCAGCGGCCAAATACAAGGGCGTGCTGGGCATCAACATCGGCAAGAACTTCGATACGCCGGTCGAGCGTGCGGTGGACGACTACCTGATCTGCCTGGACAAGGTCTATGCCCACGCCAGCTATGTGACGGTCAACGTCAGTTCGCCGAATACGCCGGGCCTGCGCAGCCTGCAATTCGGCGACTCGCTCAAGCAGTTGCTGGCCGATCTGGCCGAGCGCCGCGCGGAGCTGGCCTTGCGTCATGGCAAGCATGTACCGCTGGCGATCAAGATCGCACCGGACATGAGCGACGAAGAAACCGCACAGGTTGCACAAGCGCTGATCGAAACCGGAATGGATGCGGTCATCGCCACCAACACCACCCTGAGCCGCGTCGGCGTCGAAGGCATGGAGCATGGCGACGAGGCCGGTGGCCTGTCCGGCGCACCGGTTCGCGACAAGAGCACCCACACCGTGAAAGTGCTGGCATCTGAGCTGGGTGGTCGCCTGCCGATCATCGCGGCCGGCGGCATTACAGAAGGCAAGCACGCCGCAGAGAAAATCACCGCAGGCGCGAGCCTGGTGCAGATCTACTCGGGCTTCATCTACAAGGGCCCGGCGCTGATTCGCGAGTCCGTAGACGCCATCGCCGCCCTGAGATAAACCCGGCTCCTACACGGGAAAATTGCGTTCATAAAAAAGGGCTCCTTCAAAGGAGCCCCTGGGCCGCAGCCCGCCGTCCGGATGGGACGTGCGTGGTTAATTCAGTACAAAATCAGATTGTCGTGTCGGAGTGTTGTGCCCTGTAATTAGCCGACGGCGTGAAGTTCGTTGAGTCTGTGGATTCCCGCAGTGCCGGTCATACCGTCCCAGTTGTCGCCGCGTCCTTCTCGCCAGCCGTTGATCCAGGCTTGACGTACCGACGGTAGAGTAAATGGGCAAAGCTCACGGGATTTGCCACCAACGCCATATTGATATCCGCGCAAAAATGCTCTTTCCAACGGATCACGCTTAAGTCTTCTCATAGGGTGTTGCCCTCACTTGTTGACTGTATTTATCGCGTCGACCTCTATTGAGGTCTGGCAGAAAAACTCTGCCGTTGGGGGCTCGTTGCCGGCGTGACGAGCCAAGGTGTTGGCGTCATTGCGGCGCCAACCTGAGTTGAGTTCTAACCAATGCGTCACATCGAGGGAATGATCGTTTTGTCATAAGGACGTAACCATTCATGTGTTAAGGCCATAAGTAACAGAGTGTTTGTAGCGTATTTATTGGCCAAACCCCGGTATGATCAGCCCTGCGCTGGATGATGGGCTTAATCCTTTAGTGAGAATGGCTCCCGTTGCCGGGAGGCACTATTCGACGAAGGGTCGACTTATGACATTTCATTGCATCAACTTTTTTATCTGTCCTTGCATCTAAGCTCATTTAACCCGAGCAGCAGGGGTGGAACGGCACACCTTCGTGCCACGCGGGCGCTCTTCGAGAAAAGCGCCTGATTGAAAACCGGACCGGCAATGCGTTGCCCGGTCACTCAGCTAAAGGTTCTGGAATTCCCATGTCCGATCGTTTCGAACTCTTCCTCACTTGCCCAAAAGGCCTTGAAGGCCTGCTCATCGAGGAAGCCGTCGGGCTTGGCCTTGAGGAAGCGCGGGAGCACACCTCTGCCGTGCGCGGCATGGCCACCATGGAAACCGCTTATCGCCTGTGCCTGTGGTCACGCCTGGCCAACCGCGTGCTGCTGGTGCTCAAGCGTTTCCCGATGAAGGACGCCGAAGACCTGTACCACGGCGTGCTGGACATCGAGTGGCAAGACCACATGCTCAACGACGGCACCCTGGCCGTCGAATTCAGCGGCCATGGCTCGGGAATCGACAACACCCACTTCGGCGCACTGAAGGTCAAGGACGCCATCGTCGACAAACTGCGCACCCCGCAAGGCGACCGTCCGTCCATCGACAAGCTCAATCCGGATCTGCGCATTCACCTGCGCCTGGACCGTGGCGAAGCGATTCTGTCCCTCGACCTGTCCGGCCACAGCCTGCACCAGCGCGGTTATCGCCTGCAGCAGGGTGCGGCACCGCTGAAGGAAAACCTCGCGGCCGCCATCCTGATCCGTTCCGGCTGGCCACGTATCGCGGCCGAAGGCGGCGCGCTGGCCGACCCGATGTGCGGTGTCGGTACGTTCCTGGTGGAAGCGGCGATGATCGCCGCCGACATCGCGCCGAACCTGCGTCGCGAGCAGTGGGGCTTCACTGCCTGGCTCGGTCACGTCCCGGCGTTGTGGAAAAAACTCCACGAAGAAGCGTCCGAGCGCGCCGCGGCCGGTTTGGCCAAGACACCGCTGTGGATTCGCGGCTACGAAGCCGATCCGCGCCTGATTCAACCGGGTCGCAACAACGTTGAGCGGGCCGGCCTGAGCGAGTGGATCAAGATCTACCAGGGTGAAGTCGCGACGTTCGAGCCGCGCCCGGACCAGAACCAGAAAGGCCTGGTGATCTGCAACCCTCCGTACGGCGAACGTCTGGGCGACGAGGCGAGCCTGCTCTACCTCTACCAGAACCTCGGCGAACGTCTGCGTCAGGCCTGCCTGAACTGGGAAGCGGCGGTGTTCACCGGCGCACCGGACCTGGGCAAGCGCATGGGCATCCGCAGCCACAAGCAGTATTCGTTCTGGAACGGCGCCTTGCCGTGCAAGCTGCTGCTGATCAAGGTGCTGCCCGATCAGTTCGTCACCGGCGAGCGTCGTACGCCGGAACAGCGCCAGGTCGAGCGTGAGCAAGCCGCCTACGATCAGACGCCGAATGAACCGCAAGAACGCAAGTTCAACAAAAACGGCAACCCGATCAAACCGACGCCGGCACCGGCTCCGGTGGTCGAGCAGCCGCGCCTGAGCGAAGGCGGGCAGATGTTCGCCAACCGCCTGCAAAAGAACCTCAAGGCCCTGGGCAAGTGGGTCAAGCGTGAAGGTATCGACTGCTACCGCGTGTACGATGCCGACATGCCGGAATATTCCATGGCCATCGACCTGTATCACGACTGGGTCCATGTTCAGGAGTACGCCGCGCCGAAATCCATCGATCCGGAAAAAGCCTCGGCCCGCATGTTCGATGCCCTGGCCGCCATCCCGCAGGCGTTGAACATCGACAAGAACCGCGTAGTGGTCAAGCGCCGCGAGCGTCAGAGCGGCACCAAGCAGTACGAGCGCCAGGCGGCGCAGGGCAAATTTGTCGAGGTCAATGAAGGCGGTGTGAAGTTGCTGGTGAACCTCACCGATTACCTCGACACCGGTCTGTTCCTCGACCATCGGCCGATGCGCATGCGTATCCAGAAAGAGGCGGCCGGCAAACGCTTCCTCAATCTGTTCTGCTACACCGCAACGGCCAGTGTGCATGCGGCCAAGGGCGGGGCGCGCAGCACCACCAGTGTCGATCTGTCGAAGACTTATCTGGACTGGGCGCGTCGCAACCTGTCGCTGAACGGTTTTTCCGACAAGAACCGCCTGGAGCAGGGCGATGTGATGGCGTGGCTCGAAGCCAGTCGTGACGAATACGACCTGATCTTCATCGACCCGCCGACGTTCTCCAACTCCAAGCGTATGGAAGGCGTGTTCGACGTGCAGCGCGATCAGGTGCAACTGATCGACCTGGCCATGGCGCGCCTGGCACCCGGTGGCGTGTTGTACTTCTCCAACAACTTCCGCAAGTTCGAACTGGAGGCCAATCTCGGCGAGCGCTATGCGGTCGAGGACATCACCGCCCAGACTCTCGATCCGGATTTTGCCCGCAACGCCAAGATCCATCGCGCCTGGAAAATCATGGCACGCTAAATAGCTGTGTAGGAGCGAGCCTGCTCGCGATGGTCGATAACGATAACGCGGGCTGTCTGAAAGCACGCGGTGTTCTTGAGTCCATCGCGAGCAGGCTCGCTCCTACAACGCTGGTCAAATTAGTGGCAAATAGCTATAACTCAACTCATGGCCAAAGGGCTTTCCCGCACCTGGCGTTTTGAGTTGCGTTTTATGTCGTTGCACGCCGTGCGCCCCAAGATCCTGGGTTTTATCAGCGAAGATGCCTCGGCCTGGCTGGTCGCGCTGCTGGTTTTGTTGATCGGCGGGGTGCTCACCGGGTTGCTGGCGTGGTCGACGCTGAATCTGTTTCACCATCAATTGCGGCAACGCTTCCAACTGCTGGCCAGTGAGCGTTACAGCCGTATCGAAGAACGTTTCGAAGATCAGGAGCAGCGCCTCGACGGCCTGCGCCGGTTTTTCGCCAATTCCGGCTCGGTGTCCCGAGCGGAATTCGACGGCTACACCCAACCTTTGCTGCTGCGAACCCAGGCGTATTCGTATGCCCAGCGGGTCACTCGTGACGAGCGGGCGGCGTTCGAGCGACGGGTGCGAGACGAGGGCTTGAACAGCTTCACCCTGAGAGAACTCAACGCCGACGGCCAATTGCAACTGGCCGGCGAGCGCGATGAGTACGTGGCGGTGCTGTATAGCCAGACGCAAAGCAAACTCGGTTCCCCCCTCGGCTACGACTTGCTGGCCCAGCCGCTGCGGCGTGCCACGCTCGAACGGGCCGATCAGCATGGCGGCATGGCGGTGTCGCAACCGATGCATCTGGTGAGTATCGAACCGGCTTATGCGCGCGGCGTGCTGCTGGTCGCGCCGCTCACGCAGCGCACCGGACAGGACCTCACAGCCACGAAACCCTACGGGTATGTGATGGCCGTGATCAGCATGCGCCAATTGCTGGCGGACGGACTGCCGGAAGCGAGTCGCGACTATCTCTCGGTACGCATCCTCGATTTGTCCACCGAGGACCAGCACGAAGTGCTGTTCGAGTCGCCCAACCCGCCAGCCGTCAGCGAGCTGTCGGCCACGCGCCTGTTGCGCATGGCCGACCATGACTATCAGGTCGATATCCAGCCCTCCGACGCGTTTGTGCAGGCCAACCATTCCTCCGTGACCAGTCTGGTCGTGTTGGGTGGATTGCTCAGCCTGATGCTCAGTGCCTTGCTCTATGTGCTGGTCAGTCAGCGGCAGCGGGCGTTGAGACTGGTCGAGCAGCGTACCCAGGAGCTGCGTGATCGGGAACAGGAGCTGCGTGGCACCCATGGTCAGTTGCGTGGCGTGCTGAATGCCGCCACCCAGGTCGCGATCATCGCCACCGACCTGCGCGGCGTCATCAGCACGTTCAACGCCGGTGCCGAGCAGATGCTCGGCTATAGCAGTGCCGAAGTGGTCGGCCATATGACCCTGGAGAACCTGCACCTGCCCCGGGAGCTGGCCGGTCGTTCGGCCGAGCTGAGCGCGCGCTATGGCAAGCCGGTGCCGACCTGCCAGGCGATGCTGGTCGAAGGCGACGTGGAGGGCGGCCACGAGGCGCGGGAGTGGACCCTGGTGCGCGGCGATGGCAGTCATCTGATGGTCAACATGCTCGCCACGCCGGTGCTCGACGAGCAAGGCCTGTGGGTCGGGCACCTGGCGGTGTGCATCGACATCACCGAACGCAAGCGGGTCCATGAAGCGCTCGCGGCGCGGGACCTGCTGTTGAAGAAACTCAGCGCCCACGTGCCCGGTGGCATCTACCAGTTCAAGATGGAGTTCGACGGGCGCTTCAGCGTGATCTATGCCAGCGATGGCATTCGCGATATCTACGAGCTGGAACCCGACGTGCTGCTGCTCAATGCCGAAGCGATCTTCACCCGGATTCATCCTCAGGACACGACCCGTGTCCGCGCCTCGATCCGCGCTTCGGCCGAAACCCTCAGCCCCTGGCGCGAGGAGTACCGCGTGCAACTGCCGCAACGCGGGGTGCGTTGGGTTCGCGGCGAAGCCACTCCGGAGGAGTTGCCCGGTGGCGGTGTGCTCTGGCACGGCTACATCTCGGACATTTCCGATATGAAGCGGGTGGAAGAAGAATTGCGCGCGTTGTCGGTCACCGATTCGCTGACCGGCATCCACAACCGGCGTTATTTCCAGGAACGCCTGACCACCGAAATGGCCCGGGTGGAGCGGGGCGGTGGGGATTTGTCGGTGATCATGCTCGATATCGACCACTTCAAGCGCATCAACGATCTGCATGGCCACGCCATCGGTGACCGGGTGTTGCAGGCCGTGTGCGAACGAATCGGCCACCGGCTGCGTCGCACCGATGTGTTCTGCCGCCTGGGCGGCGAGGAGTTCATGGTGCTGTGCCCGGATATCGGTGGCGAACATGCCTTTGTGCTGGCCCAGCAATTGTGGCAGAGCCTGCGCAGCTCACCCATTGAAGGCGTCGGTACGGTCACCGCCAGTTTCGGGATTGCCAGTTGGCGCGCCGGGGAGGGCGCCGATGCCTTGCTGTTGCGCGCGGATTCGGGGGTTTATGCGGCGAAGCAGGCAGGAAGGGATAGGGTTGAGGCGGAAATGAACTAGGGGGGGCATGCAATTCCTGTGGGAGCGAGCTTGCTCGCGATGAGGCCATAACATTCAACATCATTGTTGACTGTCAGGCCGCCATCGCGAGCAAGCTCGCTCCCACAGTGGATCTCTGCAGTTTCTCGATTCGGTTACAACACCGAAGCCGTCTGCGGCGCTTTCGGTTGGCGGTACAGGTCGAGCAGCACTTGATCGAGCACCGACGAGGCGCCGAACGGGGCCTTGTCGTTGAGGATCGCCACCACCGCCCAGGTGTTGCCGTTGACGTCGCGACTGAAGCCGGCAATCGCCCGTACGGTGTTCAGCGTGCCGGTCTTGACGTGGGCTTCGCCGCGCATCGCCGTGGTCTTCAGGCGCTTGCGCATGGTGCCGTCGGTGCCGGCAATCGGCATCGAACTGATGTACTCGGCGGCATACGGGCTGTGCCACGCCGCTTCGAGCATCGAGGCCAATTCCCGGGCGCTGACGCGCTCGGAGCGGGACAGGCCGGAGCCGTTCTCCATCACCAGATGCGGCGCGGTGATGCCCTTTTTCGCCAGCCACTGACGCACGACACGCTGGGCAGCCTTGGCGTCGTCACCATCGGCATCGGTGCGGAAACGTTGGCCCAGGCTCAGGAACAACTGCTGGGCCATGGTGTTGTTACTGTACTTGTTGATGTCGCGGATGATTTCCGCCAGGTCCGGCGAGAACGCCCGGGCCAGAACCTTGGCGTCTTTAGGGGTTGGCGCCAGCACATCCCTGCCCTGGATGCTGCCACCCAGTTCCTTCCAGATCGCGCGGACGGCGCCGGCGGTGTAGGTCGCGTGGTCGAGCAGCGACAGGTAGGTCTGCGAGCTGCAGCCTTCACCCAATTGACCGCCGACGGTAACGGTCACGGTGCCATCGGCTTGCGCCACCGGGTTGTAACGCACGCCACCGGTGCATTGCTTGGAGTTGAGGGCCTTGACCTGGTTGTCGATGCGGATGCTCGCAATCGGCGGCTCCACCGAGACCAGTACCTTGCCCGAGTCATTGCGCGCAACGAAGCGCAGCGCCTTGAGGTTGACCAGCAGCGAGTCGGGCTTGACCAGGAACGGCTTGTTCTCGTCGTTGCCGTCGTCATTGAACTCCGGCAGTTGCGGTTGCACGAAGAAGGTTTTATCCAGCACCAGGTCGCCGGTGACCTGGGTGACACCGTTGGCACGCAGGTCGCGCATCAGCAGCCAGAGTTTTTCCATGTTCAGCTTCGGATCGCCGCCACCCTTGAGGTAGAGGTTGCCGTTGAGGATGCCGCCGCTGAGGGTGCCGTCGGTATAGAACTCGGTTTTCCACTGGTGGTTCGGGCCGAGCATTTCCAGGGCTGCGTAGGTGGTGACCAGTTTCATGGTCGACGCCGGGTTGACCGACACGTCGGCGTTGAACACCGTCGGGTTGCCGGGGCCGGTGAGCGGGATCATCACCAGCGACAGGGCGTTGTCCTGCAACTTGCTGGCTTTCAGGGCTTTTTCAACATTGGGCGACAGCGCAGTATTGACCGGAGCTGCAGAAACGGGGAGGGCCAGGGGGAGAAGAAAACCGGCCA
The DNA here is from genome assembly GCF_019219205.1 of Pseudomonas sp. PDM27. Lineage (NCBI taxonomy): Bacteria > Pseudomonadati > Pseudomonadota > Gammaproteobacteria > Pseudomonadales > Pseudomonadaceae > Pseudomonas > Pseudomonas sp. PDM27. Next base: position 259,768 of record NZ_JAHUWF010000008.1, read on the forward strand.
ACAGCAATGGACGCAAAGACTTGATCATCTGAAATAAAACCCTACAGCCGAGGGGAAAAAAGATGAGGGCATGAAGATAAATTCCCTCAATGGTCATGAAAGTGTCGGCATTATGCCCCAAGGTGCCACGACTTGTGCCGTGCGAGGGCTGTTCGATGGGCTATTTTTTTACCGACGGTAGGCGTGATGGCCCAGAGAGTCAGGCAATCGGCGGCTTAAACTGCTAAAGTGCCGCCCGTTATTACTTAAGAGGATTGTTCCAATGGCGACTAACCGTTCCCAGCGTCTGCGCAAAAAACTGTGCGTCGATGAATTTCAAGAGCTGGGTTTCGAACTGAACCTGGATTTCAAAGAAGATTTGGCTGATGAAGCCATTGATGCTTTCCTCGATGCGTTCCTCAAAGAAGCCATGGAAGCCAACGGCCTGGGTTATGTTGGCGGCGACGACTACGGTCTGGTGTGCCTGCAGAAGCGTGGCTCGGTCAGCGCTGAACAGCGCGCTGCCGTTGAAGCCTGGCTCAAAGGCCGCACCGAGCTGACCAGCGTTGAAGTCAGCCCGCTGCTGGACGTCTGGTACCCGGAAAAGCCGATCAATCCGGTAGCTTGATGTTCTGAAAAAACGGCGGCCCAAGGGTCGCCGTTTTTTTTTGCGAATTTGTGAAGATCAAAAGATCGCAGCCTCGTTTCACTCGACAGCTCCTACAGATGTGCGCATATGCTTGTGTAGGAGCTGCCGAAGGCTGCGATCTTTTGCTTTGTCAGGCCTTGTGCCAATTCAGAATCAACAGCGTCACCACCCCCGCGACAATCCCCCAGAACGCCGAACCGATGGAAAACAGCGTCAGCCCCGATGCCGTGACCATGAAGGTGATGAGCGCCGCTTCACGTTCCTTCACTTCGCTCATGGCGATGCTCAAGCCGTTGATGATCGAGCCGAACAGCGCCAGTGCGGCAATCGACAGCACCAGTTCCTTGGGCAGCGCGGCAAACAATGCCGCGAGCGTCGCGCCGAACACGCCGGCGATCCCGTAGAAAATCCCGCACCAGACGGCGGCGGTGTAGCGTTTGTTGCGATCTTCATGGGCGTGCGGACCGGTGCAGATTGCCGCGCTGATCGCCGCCAGGTTGATCCCGTGTGAGCCGAAGGGTGCCAGCAGCAAACTGGCGACGCCGGTGGTGGTGATCAGCGGCGAGGCTGGCACGGTGTAGCCATCGGCGCGCAATACGGCGATGCCGGGCATGTTTTGTGAAGTCATGGCGACGACAAACAGCGGAATGCCGATGCTGATGGTCGCAGCCAGGGAGAACTGCGGTGTGGTCCAGACCGGCGTGGCGACCTCCAGGTGGAAACCGCTGAAGTCCAGCAGCCCCATGAAGCCTGACAATGCCGTGCCGATCAGCAAGGCGGCCAGCACCGCATAGCGCGGCGACAGGCGCTTGACCAACAGATAAGTGACGAACATCCCCAGTACCAGGGCCGTGCGGTGTTGCGCGGCGACGAAAATCTCGCTGCCGATCTTGAACAGGATCCCTGCCAGCAGGGCGGCGGCCAGGGAGGCCGGGATTTTTTTCACCAGCCGTTCGAAGCTGCCGGTCAGCCCGCAAATCGTCACCAGCACTGCGCAGGTCATATAGGCGCCAATGGCTTCGCCGTAGCTCACGCCGCCCAGGCTGGTGATCAGCAGCGCGGCACCGGGGGTCGACCAGGCAATGGTGATCGGCGTGCGATAGCGCAGGGACAGGCCGATGGAGCACACCGCCATGCCGATGGAGATCGCCCAGATCCACGAAGAAATCTGCCCGCTGCTCAGGCCCGCCGCTTGCCCGGCCTGGAACATCAGCACCAGGGAGCTGGTGTAGCCGGTCATCATGGCGATGAATCCGGCGACGATGGCCGAGGGCGAGGTGTCGGCCAGCGGGCGGATTTGCGTGTGGGTGGCGTCGTTCATGACGGTGGTGTTCCTTTTACAGATGAAAATGTCCGCTGCAACACTGAACCCTGTGGGAGCGAGCTTGCTCGCGATAGCGGTGGATCAGCCAACAGAAATGCTGAATGTGACGCCGTCATCGCGAGCAAGCTCGCTCCCACAGGGAGTGCATCACAAAAGGCGGATTCTGCGTTAAAGCCTAAACTCAAAAGTAATCAGGCGTTGCGATACAGCCGAGGCAACATTCAGCCGTACAGTCGTGTTGCCACCGTCCATTGTGTACAATCGCAGTGTTTTTTACGCGATACTTGCCAGCGACCCACTGTGCCGTATTACAGTCACGGTCAATTCGCCGCAGTTCTTCCGACTCGAGTGCCCATGAACGAACAGTTGCAACCCCTAAAGAAACAACCGCGAGCAGGCAAAGCCGGCCGCAGCGGTACCCAGGACGATATTGTCTACGCGCATATCTTCGAGGCCATCCTCGAGCAGCGTCTGGCGCCCGGCACCAAGTTGAGCGAAGAAGCGCTGGGGGAAATTTTCGGGGTCAGCCGTACCATCATTCGCCGCGCCCTGTCGCGCCTGGCCCATGAAGGCGTGGTTCTGCTACGTCCGAATCGCGGCGCCGTGGTTGCCAGCCCGAGTGTCGAAGAGGCGCGCCAGGTGTTCATGGCCCGGCGTCTGGTCGAGCGCGCGATCACCGAGCTGGCGGTGCAGCACGCCACCGCCGAGCAGATCGCCGAATTGCGCCAGATGGTCAACGACGAACGCGACAGCTTCTCCCGCGGCGACCGTGGTGCCGGCATCCGCCTGTCGGGCGAATTCCACCTGAAACTGGCTGAAGCGGCGAAAAACGCCCCGTTGATCAGCTTCCAGCGCAGCCTGGTGTCCCAGACGTCGCTGATCATCGCCCAGTACGAAAGCGGCAACCGCTCCCACTGTTCCTACGACGAGCACACCCAGTTGATCGACGCCATCGAGAAGCGCGACGCTGAACTGGCGGTGAACCTGATGATGCATCACATGGATCACATCGACAGCAAGCTCAACCTCGACGAGGAAAGTGCTTCGGATGACCTGCATGCGGTGTTCTCGCATTTGCTGCAGACCAAGAAGCCTGGGCGTTCGCCGGCGAAAATCTGATAGACCGCGTCGCTGCTTTCGCGAGCAGGCTCGCTCCCACAGGGTTTTGTGTTGAATACATAAGCCAGGATCACTGAAGATCCATTGTGGGAGCGAGCCTGCTCGCGAAGGCGGTGTGACATGCAATAAAAATCCCCCGGGCTGAAAAGCGGCGGGGGATTTTTTATGCCCGAAGAAATTTACCGCTGATGCACCAGGTTCCCCGCCGCATACGTCTGCAACACAGTCCGGTCATCCCCCAGCGTCATCAACACAAACAACGTCTCGGCGATGTTATTGGCCTGCTTCAGGCGATAGCCCAGCAGCGGCGTGGCGTTGTAGTCCAGCACCAGGAAGTCGGCGTCGGTGCCCGGTTGCAGGGTGCCGATCTTGTCTTCCAGGCGCAGCGCGCGAGCGCCGCCGAGGGTGGCCAGGTACAGCGATTTGAACGGGCTCAGGCGCGCACCTTGCAGTTGCATCACCTTGTAGGCTTCGTTAAGGGTTTGCAGCAGCGAGAAACTGGTGCCGCCGCCGACATCGGTGCCGATGCCGACATTGAGCTTGTGCTTCTCGGCCATCGGCAGGTTGAACAGGCCGCTGCCGAGGAAGAAGTTCGAGGTCGGGCAGAACGATATGGCCGAACCGGTTTCTGCCAGGCGCGCGCACTCGTCATCGCACAGGTGCACACCGTGGGCGAACACCGAGCGCTCGCCGAGCAACTGGTAGTGATCGTAGACGTCCAGGTAGCCCTTGCGCTCGGGGAACAGCTCCTTGACCCACTCGATTTCCTTGAGGTTTTCGCTGATGTGGGTCTGCATGTACAGATCCGGGTATTCGGTCAGTAACTGGCCGGCCAGGGTCAACTGTTCCGGGGTGCTGGTCGGTGCGAAACGTGGGGTGACGGCGTAGTGCAGGCGACCCTTGCCGTGCCAGCGCTCGATCAGCGCCTTGCTGTCGACGTAGCTGGATTCGGCGGTGTCGGTCAGGTAGTCCGGGGCGTTGCGGTCCATCATCACCTTGCCGGCGATCATCCGCAGGTCGAGCTGCTCGGCCGCTTCGAAGAACGAGTTCACCGATTGCGGGTGCACGCTGCCGAACACCAGCGCGGTGGTGGTGCCGTTGCGCAGCAGTTCCTTGATGAAAATGTCCGCGACCTGGTCAGCGTGGGCCTTGTCGGCGAACTGGCTTTCGCACGGGAAGGTGTAGGTGTTGAGCCAGTCCAGCAATTGCTCGCCATAGGCGCCGACCATGCCGGTTTGTGGCAGGTGGATGTGGGTGTCGATGAAGCCGGGGGTGATCAGCGCATCCTGATAGTGGGTGATCTCGATATCCGCCGGCAGGGTCGGCAGCAATTCGCTGGCGTGGCCCAGGGCGCTGATCTGGCCGTTATCCACAATCAGCAAGCCGTCTTCGAAATACTCGTAGGAGGCTTCGATACCGACTTCGGCAGGGTCGGCGATGCTGTGCAGGATGGCGGCGCGGTAAGCTTTGCGAGTCAGAGGCATGAGATTCTCAGTTCGAGGCTTTCAAGTTTGCGGTTTGGCTGCGGCGTGACGCGGGCAGCAGTTTGGCAATCGGTTCGGCGCTGGAGGTCTGCTGGCCGAAGTTCGCGTTATAGGTGGCGATGATTTCACCGGCGATGGAGATGGCGATTTCCACAGGCAACTTGCCTTTGACTTCGCCGATGCCCATCGGGCAGCGCATGCGTTGCACGACGCTGTTGTCGAAACCGCGGTCGCGCAGGCGATGTTCGAACTTCACGCGTTTGGTCTTCGAACCGATCAAGCCGAAGTAGGCGAAGTCGTTGCGCTTGAGGATCGCAGCGGTCAGTTCGAGGTCGAGCTGGTGGTTGTGGGTCATCACGATGCAATAGCTGCCGGCGGGCAGGTCATCGATTTCATCCACCGGCTCTTCGCTGACGATCTTGCGCACGCCGTGGGGAATCTGTTCGGGGAATTCATCTTCCCGCGAATCAATCCAGCGTACCCGGCAAGGCAGGCTGGCCAACAGCGGCACCAGGGCGCGGCCGACGTGGCCGGCACCGAACACGGCGATCTGCGCCTGCACCTGGCCCATCGGTTCGAACAACAAAACGGTGGCACCGCCGCAGCACTGGCCGAGGCTGGCGCCGAGGCTGAAACGCTCCAGATGGGTGTCCTGCTTGCCGCTGACGAGCATCTCGCGGGCGATCTTCATGGCCTTGTATTCCAGGTTCCCGCCACCGATGGTGTCGAAGGCCTGGTTCGCGCTGATGACCATTTTCGAGCCAGCGTTGCGCGGCGTGGAGCCGAGCTCTTCGATGATGGTCACCAGCACGCAGGGTTCACCCCGGTTTTGCAGGTCGGCGAGGGCGTCGATCCAGTTGTACATGTTTCACCTCAACATCTCTGTTGTCTGTACCGGCCTCTTCGCGAGCAAGCCCGCTCCCACATTTGGAATGCATTTCAATGTGGGAGCGAGCCTGCTCGCGAAGGCCGCACCTCGGTCTTAAAGCGAAGCCAACTCGGTCTCCGCCTCGACAGCCTTCGCCGCCTTCAACTGGCGCATCTGCTCACAGCCCCACAACACCCGCTCCGGAGTCGCCGGTGCGTCGATCTTCGGTTGATGTTTGTAGTCGCCCAGGCTCGCCACGGCGTCCTTGATCGCACACCACGAAGCGATGCCGAGCATGAACGGCGGCTCGCCCACGGCCTTGGAATGGAACACCGTGTCTTCCGGGTTCTTGCGGTTTTCCACCAGCTTCACCCGCAGGTCCAGCGGCATGTCCGCCACGGCCGGGATCTTGTAGCTGGCCGGGCCGTTGGTCATCAGCTTGCCCTTGTTGTTCCACACCAGCTCTTCCATGGTCAGCCAGCCCATGCCCTGGATGAAACCGCCCTCGACCTGACCGATGTCGATGGCCGGGTTCAGCGAGGCGCCGACGTCGTGGAGGATGTCGGTGCGCAGCATCTTGTATTCACCGGTCAGGGTGTCGACCAGCACTTCGCAGCACGCCGCGCCAAAGGCGAAGTAGTAGAACGGCCGACCACGGGCCTGGCTGCGGTCGTAGTAGATTTTCGGGGTCTTGTAGAACCCGGTGCTCGACAGCGACACCTGGGCGAAGTACGCCTGCTGGATCAACGCTTCGAACGTCAGGATGTGATCGCGGACCCGCACGTGGCCGTTGTGGAACTCCACGTCTTCTTCGCTGACCTTGTACTGGCGCGCGGCGAATTCCACCAGGCGCTGCTTGATGGTTTCGGCGGCGTTCTGCGCGGCCTTGCCGTTCAGGTCGGCACCGCTGGACGCGGCGGTCGGCGAGGTGTTCGGCACCTTGTCGGTGTTGGTCGCGGTGATCTGTACGCGGTCCATTTCCACCTGGAACACTTCGGCCACGACCTGCGCGACCTTGGTGTTCAGGCCCTGGCCCATTTCGGTGCCGCCGTGGTTCAGGTGGATGCTGCCGTCGGTGTAGACATGCACCAGGGCTCCGGCCTGGTTGAGGAAGCTGGCGGTGAAGGAAATACCGAATTTCACCGGGGTCAGCGCCAGGCCTTTTTTCAGGATCGGGCTGTTGGCGTTGTAGCGACGGATCGCCTCGCGACGCTCGGCGTACTGGCTGCTTTCTTCCAGTTCGGCGGTCATCTCCTCGAGCATGTTGTGCTCGACGGTCTGGTAGTAGTGGGTGACGTTGCGCTCGGTCTTGCCGTAGTAGTTGGCCTTGCGCACAGCCAGCGGATCGAGGGCCAGATGGCGGGAGATGGCGTCCATCACTTCTTCGATGGCGACCATGCCTTGCGGGCCGCCAAAGCCACGGTAAGCGGTGTTCGACGCGGTGTTGGTCTTGCAGCGGTGACCGTTGATGGTCGCATCGCCCAGGTAGTACGAGTTGTCCGAGTGGAACATCGCGCGGTCGACGATCGACGCCGACAGGTCAGGCGAGCAACCGCAGTTGCCGGCCAGTTCCAGGTTGATGCCGTGCAGGCGGCCGGTGCTGTCGAAGCCGACGTCGTACTCGACATAGAAGGGGTGACGCTTGCCGGTCATCAGCATGTCTTCGACCCGCGGCAGGCGCATCTTGGTCGGCTGGCCGGTGAGGTGCGCGATCACCGCGCACAGGCACGCCGGGCTGGCCGCCTGGGTTTCCTTGCCGCCAAAACCGCCGCCCATGCGGCGCATGTCGACGACGATCTTGTTCATCGACACGTCCAGGACTTCGGCCACCAGTTTCTGCACTTCGGTGGGGTTCTGCGTGGAGCAGTAGACGATCATGCCGCCGTCTTCGGTCGGCATCACCGAAGAGATCTGGGTTTCCAGGTAGAAGTGTTCCTGGCCGCCGATGTGCAGGGTGCCCTGGATGCGGTGCTCGGCAGTGGCCAGCGCCGTGGCCGAATCGCCGCGTTGGTGGGTGTGGCTGTCGAGTACGAAGTGGCGCTTGCGCAGGGCTTCGACCACGTCCAGCACAGGTTCCAGATCTTCATATTCGATGATCGCGGCCATGGCCGCCTTGCGTGCGGTTTCCAGGTCTTTCGCCGCCACGGCGACCACCGGTTGACCGACGAATTGCACGGTGTCGATCGCCAGCAGCGGATCGCCCGGCAGCAACGGACCGATGTCCTTCAGGCCCGGCACGTCTTCGTGGGTAATGGCGATGCGCACGCCTTCGAAGGCGTAGCAGGGCGAGGTGTCGATGCTGATGATGCGGGCGTGGGCACGGTCCGACATGCGCGCATAAACGTGCAGCTGGTTCGGAAACTCCAGGCGATCGTCGATGTACTGCGCTTCACCGGCGACATGCTTGGCGGCGCTGTCGTGCTTGACGGCGCGGCCGACACCGGTGGTCAGGTCCTTGGCGAACAGTTCAGCCAATTCGGCTTGGGTCTTCTCTACGGCGTGATGATTAGACATAAGCGGTCACCCGGGTCTCGATGTGCGGTGTTTGCAGTTCGATGAAGTATTTGCGCAGCAGGTTTTGCGCGCTGAGCAGGCGATATTCCTTGCTGGCACGGAAATCCGAGAGCGGCGTGAAGTCTTCGCCCAGGGCCGCGCAGGCGCGTTCAACGGTGGCGTTATTGAATGGCGAGCCAAGCAACGCGGCTTCGCAGGCAGCAGCACGTTTCGGGATGGCCGCCATGCCGCCGAAGGCGACGCGGGCCTCGGCGACCACGCCGTTTTCCAGGCGAATGTTGAAGGCCGCGCACACTGCCGAGATGTCATCGTCCAGGCGCTTGGAGACCTTGTAGGCGCGGAACAGTTTTTCGACGCTGGCGCGGGGCACGATGATCTTTTCGATGAACTCGCTTTCCTGGCGTGCCGTGACGCGGTAATCGATGAAGTAATCCTCCAGCGCCAAGGTGCGGCGGGTTTCGCCTTTGCACAGGACGATCTGCGCGCCGAGAGCGATCAGCAGGGGCGGTGAGTCACCAATCGGCGAGGCGTTGCCGATGTTGCCGCCCAGGGTGCCCTGGTTGCGGATCTGCAGGGACGCGAAACGGTGCAGCAATTCACCGAAGTCCGGGTACTCGGCGTTCAGGGCTTCGTAGCAATCGGAAAGGGCGGTGGCGGCGCCGATTTCCAGGCGATCGTCAAAGCGGTCGATGCGTTTCATCTCGGCAACGTTGCCGACATAGATCATCACCGGCAGGGTGCGGTGGAACTGCGTGACTTCCAGCGCCAGGTCGGTGCCGCCGGCCAGCAGGCGGGCCTGTGGATAAGCGTCGTAGAGGTCGGCCAGGTCGGCTACGGTCAGCGGCACCAGGCAGCGTTTGTCGCCGCTGTTGAGTTCGCCGATATCGGTCGGGGCAATGGCCTTCAGGCGCGCGATGGTGTCGGCCTCGCGAGCGTCGAACTGGTCCGGTTGCTTGCCGCAGCAGGACTGTTCGGCGGCTTCCAGGATCGGCCGGTAGCCGGTGCAGCGGCAGAGATTGCCGGCCAGTGCTTCGTGGGCCTTGGCATGATCCGGTGCATCGCTGTTCTTTTGCAGGGCAAACAGCGACATCACGAAGCCTGGGGTGCAGAAGCCGCATTGCGAGCCGTGGCACTCGACCATGGCTTTCTGCACGCTGTGCAGCTCACCCTTGTGCTTGAGGTCTTCAACGCTGATCAGTTGCTTGCCGTGCAGGGACGACACGAAGGTCAGGCACGAGTTGAGGCTGCGATAGCGAATGTGTTCGCGGCCGTCGTCATCGGTCTGCAATTCGCCGACCACCACTGTGCAGGCGCCGCAGTCACCGCTGGCGCAGCCTTCTTTGGTGCCGGGTTTGCCCACATGGTCGCGCAGATAATTGAGCACGGTCAGGTTCGGGTCCAGGGCGTGCTCGCTACGGAGTTCCTGGTTTAGTAAAAACTGGATCACGGAAGGCCTCGCAGACTCATTATTGTTGTTAACCGATAGGAACCGAATTTAGCAGGTCTGACTTTTCGGTCAATGATTTTCTGACTTAAAGGTCAGGAAATTGCATTTTGTCGATCAACCCCTTGTTCCTTAATTATTGTCGTTGGTTCGATAGCCTGCTTTTTTGCTTGAATCGTGCCAAAAACCTCCGGGCGGGCACTCCGCCCTGACGCAGCAATTGCGCTACACTGCGCCGCTTGTACAGATCAAAGAGTTTGAAGGACAACCATGACGTTCAAGGCGCCGGACAGCCTCGCCGAGCAAATCGCTCACCACCTCGCCGAACGCATCATTCGCGGCGAAATGAAGCCCGGGGAGCGCATCCAGGAACAGAAGGTCACGCTGGCCCTCAATGTCAGCCGCGGTTCGGTCCGCGAGGCCTTGCTGATCCTCGAGCGTCGCCACCTGATCGCGATCCTGCCGCGACGTGGCGCCCACGTCACCGAGCTCACGCCGCACAAGGTGCAGAGCCTGTGCACGCTGATGAGCGAGATGTACATCCTGCTGGCCAACGCCGTGGCCAGCGGCTGGAAAGTCCAGGCCGACCTGGCGCCGTTCGTGCAGATCCAGCAGCGCCTGAATGCCAGCTACGAGCGCCAGGACATCCACACCTTCGTCGACGACAGTTTCAACGTGATGCGCGCCACCTACGGGTTTGCCAACAACCCGTACTTGCAGGAAACCGTCGAGAATCTGCAGCCGGCCATGAGCCGTGCCTATTTCCTTGCCCTGGACCAGCGCAAGGCGTCGATGAGCGAATACCTGGAACTGTTCGAACGCCTGCTCGCGGCCGTGATCGCCCGTGACTTTGCGCAGATCCGCACCGTGCTGACCGCGTATGGCCAGCGCAGTTGCGATCTGGTGATCTCCGCCCTGACGGACGCCTGAGCGTGCGGCTCAAGTGCATCAAGCTGGCGGGGTTCAAGTCCTTCGTCGACCCGACGACGGTGAACTTCCCCAGCAACATGGCGGCGGTGGTCGGACCCAATGGCTGCGGCAAATCGAACATCATCGACGCCGTTCGCTGGGTAATGGGTGAGAGTTCGGCGAAGAACCTCCGTGGCGAGTCGATGACCGACGTCATCTTCAACGGCTCCACCAGCCGCAAGCCAGTGAGCCAGGCGAGCATCGAACTGGTGTTCGATAACTCCGACGGCACCCTGCTCGGCGAATACGCCGCCTACGCGGAAATTTCCATTCGCCGCAAAGTAACGCGCGACAGCCAGACCACCTATTACCTCAACGGCACCAAGTGCCGGCGTCGTGACATTACCGACATCTTCCTCGGCACCGGCCTTGGCCCGCGCAGCTACTCGATCATCGAGCAGGGGATGATCTCCAAACTCATCGAGTCCAAGCCCGAAGACCTGCGCAACTTCATCGAAGAAGCGGCGGGCATCTCCAAGTACAAGGAGCGCCGGCGCGAGACCGAAAACCGCATCCGTCGTACCCACGAGAACCTGGAGCGCCTGACCGACCTGCGCGAAGAGTTGGCGCGTCAGCTCGAGCGCTTGCATCGCCAGGCCGAGGCCGCCAAGAAGTACCAGGAATACAAGGGCGAGGAGCGTCAACTCAAGGCGCAACTGTCGGCCCTGCGCTGGCAGGCATTGAACGATCAGGTCGGCCAGCGTGAAGCGATCATCGGCAACCAGGAGGTTTCCTTCGAAGCCCTGGTGGCCGAACAGCGCAATGCCGACGCGAGCATCGAGCGCCTGCGTGACGGGCACCACGACCTGTCGGAGCGCTTCAATCTGGTGCAAGGGCGCTTTTACTCGGTCGGCGGCGACATTGCCCGGGTCGAGCAGAGCATCCAGCACGGCCAGCAACGCTTGCGGCAATTGCAGGACGACCTCAAGGAAGCCGAGCGCGCACGCCTGGAAACCGAATCCCACCTCGGCCATGACCGCACGCTGCTGCTGACCCTGGGCGAAGAGCTGGACATGCTGACCCCGGAACAGGAAGTCACCAGCGCCGCCGCCGAAGAGGCCGCCGCCGCGCTGGAAGACTCCGAAACCACCATGCATGGCTGGCAGGAGCAATGGGATACGTTCAACCTCACCGCCGCCGAACCGCGCCGTCAGGCCGAAGTGCAGCAATCGCGGATCCAGCAGCTGGAAACCAGCCTGGAGCGCCTGGCCGATCGCCAGAAGCGTCTGGGCGAAGAGCGCGCGTTGCTTTCGGCGGACCCGGAAGACGCGGCGATTATGGAGCTCAGCGAGCAGCTCGCCGAGTCCGAGGCGACCCTCGAAGATTTGCAGACCAGTGAAGAGGCCCAGGTCGAAAAGCTCGAGCAACTGCGCCAGCAATTACAGCAAGCGCTGACGGCGCAACAACAGGCCCAGGGCGATTTGCAGCGGCTCAACGGTCGACTGGCTTCGCTCGAAGCCTTGCAGCAAGCCGCGCTCGATCCGGGCACCGGCACCGCTGAATGGCTGCGCGAACAGAACCTGGCGGATCGCCCGCGCCTGGCCGAAGGCCTGAAGGTTGAGGCCGGTTGGGAGCTGGCGGTGGAAACCGTGCTCGGCGCCGACCTGCAGGCGGTGCTGGTGGATGATTTCAACGATTTCGATTTGTCGGGCTTTGCCCAGGGCGATTTGCGCTTGCTCAGCCCGGCCGGCGATGGCGTACGGGTGCCGGGCAGCCTGCTGGACAAGGTCGAGGCGCAGATCGATCTGTCGCCATGGCTGGGGCAGGTCAAGCCGGTGGACAGCCTTGAGCAGGCCCTGGCCTTGCGCGGGCAATTGGCTGCCGGGCAGAGCCTGATCAGCCGTGACGGTTACTGGGTCGGTCGGCATTTTCTGCGTGTGCGTCGGGCCAGTGAGGCGGAAAGCGGTGTGCTCGCCCGGGGTCAGGAAATCCAGCAATTGGGCCTTGAGCGCGAAGAGCGCGAAGCCGCGGTCGAAACCCTGGAAACCCAACTGCAGAATCTCAGGGCGCAGCAGCGTCAGCAGGAAAACGGCCGCGAGCATTTGCGCCGCTTGCTGCAAGACGAAGCCCGCCAGCAAGGTGAATTGAAAGCGCAGTTGTCGGCCGGAAAAGCCAAGGCCGAGCAATTGACCCTGCGCCGCACTCGCCTCGACGAAGAGCTCACCGAACTGGATGAGCAGCGCGCGCTGGAGCACGAAAACATCGGTGAAGCGCGCCTGCAGTTGCAGGAAGCCCTCGACAGCATGGCGCTGGACACCGAGCAGCGCGAGCTGTTGCTGGCTCAGCGCGACAGTTTGCGCGAGCGCCTGGATCGGGTGCGGCAGGAAGCACGGCAACACAAGGATCATGCCCATCAGTTGGCGGTGCGCCTGGGTTCGCTCAAGGCGCAGCACGATTCGACTCGCCAGGCGCTGGAGCGTCTGGAGATGCAGTCCGAACGCCTGACCGAAAAGCGCGAACAACTGAGCCTCAACCTGGAGGAGGGCGAAGCGCCACTGGAAGAGCTGCGCCTGAAACTCGAGGAGTTGCTCGACAAGCGCATGACCGTTGACGAAGAGCTCAAGACCGCGCAGATCGCCCTCGAAGACGCCGACCGCGAGCTGCGCGACGCCGAGAAGCGCCGCAGCCAGGCCGAACAGCAATCCCAGTTGATTCGCAGCCAGCTCGAAACCCAGCGCATGGAATGGCAAGCCCTGACCGTGCGCCGCAAGACTTTGCAGGACCAGTTGCTGGAAGACGGCTACGATCTCCACGGCGTACTCGCGACATTGACCGCCGAGGCCAGCGAGAAGGAAGCCGAGGAAGAACTCGAGCGCATCGCCGCGAGGATTCAGCGTCTGGGCGCGATCAACCTGGCGGCCATCGATGAGTACCAGCAACAATCGGAGCGTAAACGTTATCTGGATGCCCAGGACGCCGATCTGGTGGAAGCGCTTGAAACCCTTGAGAACGTGATTCGCAAGATCGACAAGGAAACCCGCAACCGCTTCAAGGATACCTTTGATCAGATCAATGGCGGTTTACAGGCGCTTTTCCCAAAAGTTTTCGGTGGAGGCCGCGCGTATTTGGAACTGACGGGCGAAGATCTACTCGATACAGGGGTGACAATCATGGCGCAGCCGCCTGGAAAGAAGAACAGCACCATCCATTTGCTCTCCGGTGGCGAAAAAGCCCTGACCGCATTGGCCCTGGTTTTTGCGATCTTCAAGTTGAATCCGGCGCCGTTCTGCATGCTCGATGAAGTTGACGCGCCACTGGATGACGCTAACGTTGGACGCTACGCAAATTTGGTTAAAGAAATGTCGCAGTCAGTGCAGTTCATCTATATCACCCACAACAAGATCGCCATGGAAATGGCCGATCAACTGATGGGTGTGACGATGCACGAACCCGGTTGTTCACGTCTGGTGGCAGTGGATGTCGAGGAGGCGATGGCGATGGTGGATGCCTGAGTCGTGGTTGCAGGAAGGCGTGTTTATGGGTTGTAGGACTCTTTTCCTCGCTTCGACTTGCTGGCCAATCGACATATTCGCGCTAGCCAAGGTGGTAGACGGTGTAAAGTTGCCTTTGGTCGTGCTAGTTTAATGTCAATTTTTCGTATACGTGGGCAAAACGCCTGTCAGAACATAGAGTTGGCGCCACGTTTTAAAGCGGTTTACAGGTTGTAAACCCCTTATTTTTCAGCATTTTTTATAGAGGCACGGGATTACATGGAAATCGGTCTGCGCGAGTGGCTGATCGTCATCGGCATTATTGTCATTGCCGGTATTCTTTTTGATGGCTGGCGCCGTATGCGCGGCGGCAAGGGAAAACTGAAATTCCGCCTTGACCGAAGTCTGTCCAATCTGCCGGACGAGGACAGCAGCGCCGAGCTGCTGGGCCCGCCGCGCGTGCTGGACACGCATAAAGAGCCGCAACTGGACGAGCAGGACCTGCCGTCGGTGAGCATGCCGGCCCGCGAGCCTCGTGAATCGGGCTCCAAGCGCGGCAAGCGTGGCCACAGCGAGCCTTCCCAGGGCGACATGAACCTCAGTCTGGATCTGGATGGCGGCCCGAGCTTCAGCAGCCGCGACGACGATTTCCCGGATGACACCAAGTCCTCGCCAGCGCACGGCGAAAAAGATCAGCCGCAAGCTGAAGAAGTGCTGGTGATCAGCGTGATCTGCCGCGACGCTGCCGGCTTCAAGGGCCCGGCGCTGTTGCAGAACATTCTGGAAAGCGGCCTGCGTTTCGGCGAGATGGATATTTTCCACCGTCACGAAAGCATGGCGGGCAACGGCGAGGTGCTGTTCTCCATGGCCAACGCCGTCAAGCCGGGCGTATTCGACCTGGACGACATCGACCACTTCAGCACCCCGGCGGTGAGCTTCTTCCTGGGTCTGCCAGGCCCTCGCCATCCGAAGCAAGCTTTCGACGTGATGGTGGCCGCGGCGCGCAAATTGTCCCAGGAGCTCAACGGCGAACTGAAGGACGACCAGCGCAGCGTACTGACTGCCCAGACGATCGAGCATTACCGTCAGCGCATCGTAGAGTTCGAACGCCGCGCCCTGACCCAGAAGCGCTAAATCAAACGGAGCTCTCTATGTCAGGAGAGCGTTTGTGGCGAGGGGGTTTACCCCCGTTGGGCTGCGAAGCGGCCCCAAAACCAGCCAACCCGTTGTGTCAGATAAAATACGAACACTGGATCTACGACTGCTTCGCAGCCGAACGGGGGCAAGCCCCCTCGCCACAAATGCAGCCCCTTGCCGGGCCGAAATATGAAAATTGAGCAGCCTCGGCTGCTCTTTTGCTTTATGAGAGAACACCCATGACCGCCGCCAAGAACCGTATTTTAGAGCTGCGCGCTGAGCTGGATCAGCATAACTATCGCTATCACGTGCTCGACGAGCCGAGCATTCCGGACGCCGAATACGACCGCTTGTTCAACGAGCTCAAGGCGCTGGAAGCAGCCAATCCCGAGCTGATCACCAGCGACTCGCCCACCCAGCGAGTGGGCAGCGCGGCGCTGTCGGCGTTTACCCAGGTGCGTCACGAAGTGCCGATGCTCAGCCTCGGCAACGCCTTCGAAGAAACCGACATGCGTGAGTTCGACCGCCGGGTGACTGAAGGCCTGGATTTGCCGGCGGGTGACCTGTTCGGTGGCGGCGCAACAGTCGAATACAGCTGCGAGCCCAAGCTCGACGGCCTGGCCGTCAGCCTGTTGTACCAGGATGGCGTCCTGGTGCGTGGCGCGACCCGCGGCGACGGCACGACGGGCGAAGACATCAGTGTCAACGTACGCACCGTGCGCAACATTCCGCTCAAGCTGCACGGTACTGGCTGGCCGGCGACCCTGGAAGTGCGCGGCGAAGTGTTCATGTCCAAGGCCGGTTTCGAACGGCTCAACGCCACGCAACTGGAAGTCGGCGGCAAGACGTTCGCCAACCCGCGCAACGCAGCGGCGGGCAGTTTGCGTCAGCTGGATTCGAAGATCACCGCCAACCGTCCACTGGAATTCTGCTGCTACGGCATCGGCCAGGTGTCGGCGGACATTGCCGATACGCACATCGGCAATTTGCAGCAACTCAAGGCCTGGGGCATGCCGATCAGTCATGAGCTGAAACTGGCGCAGGGTATCGCCGAGTGCCTGGATTACTACCGCGACATCGGTGAGCGGCGCAACGCACTGCCTTATGAAATCGACGGCGTGGTGTTCAAGGTCAACAGCATCGCCTCCCAGCGCGAACTGGGTTTTCGCGCCCGTGAGCCGCGTTGGGCCATCGCCCACAAATTCCCGGCCATGGAAGAGCTCACCGAACTGCTCGATGTGGAATTCCAGGTGGGCCGCACCGGTGCGGTAACACCGGTGGCACGGCTGAAGCCGGTCAAGGTCGCAGGCGTCACGGTGGCCAACGCCACACTGCACAACATGGATGAAGTCGCACGCCTGGGCCTGATGATCGGCGATACGGTGATCATTCGCCGCGCCGGTGACGTGATTCCGCAAGTAGTGCAAGTGGTCATGGAGCGTCGTCCGGAAAACGCCCGGCCGGTGCAGATTCCGGAGAAGTGCCCGGTGTGTGGCTCCCATGTCGAGCGCACACAACTGATCAAGCGCAGCAAGGGTCGCGAGACGATCAGCGAAGGCGCGGTGTACCGCTGCGTCGGTCGCCTGGCCTGTGGCGCGCAACTCAAGCAGGCCATCATTCACTTCGTCTCCCGTCGTGCCATGGATATCGAAGGCCTGGGCGAGAAGAGCGTCGAGCAACTGGTCGACGAAGGCCTGGTGAGTTCGCCGGCCGATCTGTACGCCCTGACGTTCGAGCAGATCGTCGATCTGGAAGGCTTTGCCGAACTGTCGAGCAAGAACCTGCTCGGCGCCATCGAAGACAGCAAGAAGCCGGGCCTGGCGCGGTTCATCTACGCCCTCGGGATTCCCGATGTCGGCGAAGAGACGGCCAAGGTGCTGGCCCGCTCCCTGGGGTCGCTGGAGCGGGTGCAGCAGGCTTTGCCGCAGGTGCTGACCTACTTGCCGGATGTCGGGCTGGAAGTCGCGCATGAGATCCACAGCTTCTTTGAAGACGCACATAACCAGCAGGTGATTGCTGAACTGCTCAAGCATGGTTTGCAGATCCAGGATCAGGGCGAGTTGGGCGCCGAGTTTTCGGCAAGCACCACGCTGGGCGGTTTCCTCGACAAACTGCATATTCCATCGGTCGGTCCGGGCGGGGCGCAGAAACTGGCGGACAAGTTCGGCTCGCTGCAGGCGGTGATCGGTGCTGACTGGCTGGATATGCGTCAGGCTCTGCCGGAGAAACAGGCCAATTCGGTGCGCGAGTTCTTCGCGCTCGAAGAGAATCGCCAATTGGCCGAGGCGGCCGAGAAGCAACTGGCTGAATTCGGCATGCACTGGCAGAGCGAGAAAAAGGTCGTCGAAGGCTTGCCGCTGGCCGGGCAGACCTGGGTGCTGACCGGCTCGCTGGAGCTGATGAGCCGCGATGTGGCCAAGGACAAACTCGAAATCCTGGGGGCCAAGGTCGCCGGCTCCGTGTCGGCCAAGACCCATTGCGTGGTCGCAGGGCCGGGCGCCGGTTCGAAGTTGACCAAGGCCAATGAGCTGGGGTTGAAGGTGCTGGATGAAGAGGCGTTTGTGGTATTCCTCAAAGAGCACGGCGTCCCAGTCTGAACAAAAAGTCGCAGCCTCCGGCAGCTCCTACACCGATCTCTGTAGGAGCTGCCGAAGGCTGCGATCTTTTTACAGACACCTCAATTCCAACTGGAACGATCCAGGCACAAGAATGATCTAGTCTCTGCAAGCCCCAGGGAGAGATCGCCATGCACCCTTTCTTCGAGCAGCTCAGCTCGCGCATCGCTGCACCGTTCATGGGCGAAAGCTCGCGCAACAGCAAGGTGTGGCCGTGTCGTTGCGGGCAGTCGCTGTTCTTTCGCAACAGCCAGTGCCTGGCGTGTTCAGCGGCGTTGGGTTATCAGCCGGGGCAGAGTCGCTTGTCCTCACTGCGGCCGGGTGTGCAAGCGGGCACTTGGCTGCTTGATGTCGATCCCGGGGCTGGACTGTTTCGACGCTGCGCCAACCTCGATTCTCCGGCGGCCTGCAATTGGCTGCTGCCTGCCAATGACCAAGAGGTCTTGTGCATTGCCTGCAGTCTCAATCGAACCATTCCCGACCTGTCAATCACGGAAAACCACGAGCGCTGGCGCAAGGTGGAAACCGCCAAGCGGCGTCTGGTCGCGCAACTGGTCAGCCTGGGGTTGCGGGTGATTCCCAAGGCAGTCGATGAGGAGACTGGCCTTGCATTCGACTTCATCGGCGTCGACCTTGAAGGCAAGCCGCCGACCACGGGCCACGCCAACGGCCTGATCACCCTGGATATCAAGGAGGCCGACGACGCGCACCGCGAGCAGGTGCGGGTGCAAATGCACGAACCCTATCGCACCTTGCTCGGGCATTTTCGTCACGAAGTCGGGCATTACTACTGGGACCGATTGATCGCCTGCAGCCATTGGCTTGAGCCTTTTCGCGGCTTGTTTGGCGATGAACGCGCGAGCTACGCCGATGCCCTCGAACGGCATTATCAGCAGGGCGCGCCGCTCGACTGGCAGCAGCACTGTGTCAGCGCCTACGCGACCATGCACCCGTGGGAAGACTGGGCGGAAACCTGGGCGCATTACCTGCACATGATGGACGCCGTGGACACCGCGCTAGGGTTTGGCATGAGCGCCCGGGAAATGGACTTCGACTATCAGCCGTTTCCGCCCGAAACCCTCTACGATCCGCAGCATCCCGGCGGCACGGCTTTCCTGTCGTTCGTCAACGCCTGGATCGAGCTGGCCGGCATGCTCAACGAGCTGTCACGCAGCATGGGGCAGCCGGATTTCTACCCCTTCGTCCTGCCGCCTGCTGTCGTTGCCAAGCTGCACTTCATTCACCTGGTGATTCAGCAGGCGGGCGGCAGGGCGGACGCGGTGCTTGAGGCGCAATAGCAAGTGCTTGAAGCCCCTCATGTTTTTTATCCGAAACCAACGGTTGTAACTTCGCCTCAGATAGGTACAATGGCGCGGCTCGCCGACAGGTGAGCGTCGTTATGGTGACCCTATCGGTCCCCCCGCAACGATCAGCCGTGAACCCGGTCAGGCCTGGAAGGGAGCAGCCGCAGCGGTGACATTGTGTGCCGGGGTGTGGCTGGTAGGGTTACCACCTTAACGCCACGCGAGTGTTCTCTCGCGTTATCTTCTTCAATACAGACTTTCGCTAGCTGCCAGGATCTTCTCCGGGGCGGTTTTTCGTCGTTTGCGCTTTATCCACAGGCGCCGGCTCGCCACCGATATACAGCCGAACAATTTCATCGATCTCCCCGGACATCTTCATCCGCGCCAGGGTGCGCAGAATGCTCTGCACCGGGACCTGTGGGTCGTTGCGAACGTAGCAACCGAGGCTGTTTTCCTGCAGCACTGCCACGTTTTGCAGTTGCTGCTCCGGCAACAGGCGGTGATTGAACCAGTCCAGGCTCCATTGATTGCTGACGGCATAGCGATTGCGGCCGGCCAGGAGTTTTTCCAGCACTTGTTCCTGATTGCGTGCATCGTCGCGCTGCAGTTGGCCGGTGTCGAACAGCGGCTGCAGGGTCGGGTAGCTGTAGCCCAGCACCGTGCCAATGGGCTGTTGCGGCAAGTCGGCGGGTTTGACTGGGTCGGGCGGCGCATGCCGGGTGATCAACACGTCAGGTTGAGTGAAGAGCGGGATGCTCCAGAGATATTCGTCAGATTGCTCGGGCAGCCACGATTGCGCGGCATAACAGCGGACATCGACCTCGCCTTGCTCCATGGCGTCTTGTATGCGCCTGCGGGGCAATACGTGGAATTCGGCCGGTACGCCGACCTGGGTCGCGAGGCTGAGCATCATGTCATACAGGATGCCCTGGGTCGGTTTGCCCCGTTCAAGTTGCACCATGGGCATGCTCCAGCTGTCGGTTATCACGAAGCGCAGCGGTGCTGGCGCCGCTGCGCTGTCCAGGCTGATCAACAGCAATGTCCCCAAGGCCAACCGCATAAACACTCCGTTAAATGCCCCCGATGTGCAGCTTAGCCACAATACACGAGCGCACCGGATGCAATTTGTGCCTTGCTCCGCTAGCATTAGCCGCTTCTGCTTCCTTCGCTGCGACGGTTTTCGATGAGTTATCAGGTTCTTGCACGTAAATGGCGTCCGCGCTCGTTCCGCGAAATGGTCGGCCAGACCCATGTGCTCAAGGCTCTGATCAATGCCTTGGACAGCCAACGGCTGCACCACGCCTACCTCTTCACCGGTACCCGTGGGGTCGGCAAGACCACCATCGCGCGGATCATTGCCAAATGCCTTAACTGTGAGACAGGTATCACTTCGTCCCCCTGTGGCGAGTGTTCGGTGTGTCGCGAAATCGACGAAGGCCGCTTTGTCGACCTGATCGAGATCGATGCCGCGAGCCGCACCAAGGTCGAAGATACCCGCGAATTGCTCGACAACGTGCAGTACGCCCCGAGCCGTGGGCGCTTCAAGGTCTACCTGATCGACGAAGTGCACATGCTCTCCAGCCATTCCTTCAACGCGCTGCTCAAAACCCTCGAGGAGCCGCCACCCTACGTCAAGTTCATCCTGGCGACCACCGATCCGCAGAAACTTCCGGCAACGATTCTGTCGCGGTGCCTGCAGTTCTCCCTGAAGAACATGACACCGGAACGGGTTGTCGAGCACTTGACCCACGTGCTGGGTGTCGAGAACGTGCCGTTCGAAGACGATGCACTGTGGTTGCTGGGCCGTGCTGCCGACGGTTCGATGCGTGATGCCATGAGCCTGACCGACCAGGCGATTGCCTTCGGTGAAGGCAAGGTCCTGGCCGCCGATGTGCGGGCGATGCTCGGGACCCTCGATCACGGGCAGGTCTACGACGTCCTGCATGCGCTGATCGAAGGCGATGCCAAGGCGCTGCTCGAAGCCGTCCGCCACCTGGCCGAACAAGGCCCGGACTGGAATGGCGTGCTCTCGGAGATTCTCAATGTGCTGCACCGCGTTGCCATTGCCCAGGCCTTGCCGGAAGGTGTCGATAACGGTCACGGCGACCGCGATCGTGTGCTGGCACTGGCCCAGGCCTTGCCGGCCGAAGACGTGCAGTTCTACTACCAGATGGGCCTGATCGGTCGCCGCGACTTGCCGCTGGCGCCGGATCCCCGGGGCGGTTTTGAAATGGTGTTGCTGCGGATGCTGGCGTTCCGGCCCGCAGATACCGCGGATGCCCCGAGGCAACCGCTAAAGCCAGTGGGGATCAGCCAGGCCACAGTTGATTCCGCAAACTCAGTGGCTGCCGCGCAGGTCGTTGCGCCGGTAGTCGCTGCGGCTGTTGCACCGATAGCGGCTGCGCCAGTGGCGGCTCCCGCGCCCGCACCGGAACCGGTGGCGCCGGTCGTTGTGCCGGAAGCTGCGCCTGTGCCTGTGGTTGAAGCGGCCGTGGTCGAGGAGGTGGTCGACTTGCCGTGGAATGACCCGGTCGCGCCTGCCCCCGTTCAGCAACCGGCGGTGGAGCCGGTGCTGGAAACCGCCAGCGAACAACCCGAATTACCGCCGATGCCGTTGCCGACGCCGGACAGCGTGGTGCCGGATGCCCCGGAGTGGGCCGCCGCGCCAATACCGGAGCCTTCGGTGGCCGACGTCGATGCCGCAACGCCGGGCATGGACCTGGATGACGAGCCGCCGCTGGACGAGGATTACATCGAGCCGGACATGGATTCGGCCTACAGTTACCTCGACGAACTGGCCAGCGAGCATGCCGCCGACCCGGCGCCGGAGCCCGAGCCTGAGCCCGCGGCAATGCCGGCCACTGGCCTCGCCCTGCAATGGCTGGAGCTGTTCCCGAAATTGCCGATTTCCGGCATGACCGGCAGCATCGCCGCCAACTGCACGCTGATCGCGGTGGATGGCGACAATTGGCTGATGCACCTGGACCCGGCCCACAGTGCCTTGTTCAACGCCACTCAGCAGCGTCGCCTCAACGATGCGCTGAACCAGTATCACCAGCGCACGCTGACCCTGAGCATCGAGCTGATCAAGCCCGAGCAGGAAACCCCGGCACAAGCGGCTTCGCGCCGCCGCGCCAACCGTCAGCGCGAGGCGGAGGAATCGATCCATGGCGATCCGTTCATCCAGCAAATGATGCAGCAGTTCGGTGCGGTGGTCCGTAACGATACTATTGAACCTGTCGACGCCCTGGTCACTCAGGGCTAATAACTGAAGGCGCTCGGCTACATTCCGCCGGGCGCTGTTTTGATCCAAGTACTTTAGAGGTGATTACCATGATGAAAGGTGGCATGGCCGGCCTGATGAAGCAGGCGCAGCAGATGCAGGAAAAAATGGCCAAGATGCAGGAAGAGCTGGCCAACGCCGAAGTCACCGGTAAGGCCGGTGGCGATATGGTCACCGTGGTGATGACCGGTCGTCATGACGTCAAGAGCGTGACCATCGACCCGAGCCTGGTTGAAGGCATGAGCGAAGACGACAAGGAAATGCTGGAAGCGGTTATCGCCTCCGCGGTCAACGATGCCGTGCGCAAGATCGAAGCCAACAGCCAGGACAAGATGGGCAGCATGACTGCCGGCATGCAACTGCCGCCGGGCATGAAACTGCCATTCTGATTCGCCTTCAGGCGGCAGATGAGCTACAAAAAATGCCAGGCATTGCGCCTGGCATTTTTGTTTCTGGCTGACAGAGATGCGGTGCCTGTGAAGTCGCCTTCGCGAGCAAGCCCGCTCCCACAGGGGATTGCATTCCAGATGTGGGAGCGGGCTTGCTCGCGAAGAATTCACCCGGTGCAACTGAAAACACATCGAACGCCATACCGCCACAAAGGTCTGCTCCCTATATCACCCAACCCCATCGATCACAGGAGACGCTGCCATGTCCGACCCCATGACCCTCAATCAACGCATTGTCCTGGCTTCACGCCCCGTCGGCGCGCCAACGCCGGAAAACTTCCGCATGGAGCGGGTGGCGTTGCCGGAGCTGGCCAACGGTGAGGTGCTGCTCAAGACCGTTTTCCTGTCGCTGGATCCCTACATGCGCGGACGCATGAGCGACGCTCCGTCCTACGCCGCACCGGTGGAAATCGGCGGAGTCATGACCGGGGGCGCGGTCAGCCGGGTCGAGCGTTCGCTCAATCCGAAGTTTCAGGAAGGTGACCTGGTGGTCGGTGCCACTGGTTGGCAAAGCCACAGCATCAATGACGGGCGCAGCATCATCCCGGTGCCGTCGGGATTGCCCAGTGCGTCGATGGCCCTTGGGGTGCTGGGGATGCCGGGCATGACCGCGTACATGGGCCTGATGGACATCGGCCAGCCCAAGGCCGGCGAAACCCTGGTGGTTGCAGCGGCCTCCGGTGCGGTGGGTTCGGTGGTCGGCCAGGTGGCGAAGATCAAGGGGCTGCGTGTGGTTGGCGTGGCCGGCGGGGCGGACAAGTGCCGTTATGTGGTCGACGAGTTGGGCTTTGACGCCTGCATCGACCACAAGAGTCCGGACTTTGCCGATGAGCTGGCCAAGGCCTGCGGCAAGGGCATCGACATCTACTACGAAAACGTCGGCGGCAAGGTCTTCGACGCCGTGGTGCCGTTGCTCAATCCCAAGGCGCGGATTCCACTGTGCGGCCTGATTGCCTCCTACAACGCCCATGAAGCGCCGAGCGGGCCGGATCGCCTGCCCCTGTTGCAGCGCACCCTGTTGACCAAGCGGGTGCGCATCCAGGGCTTCATCGTGTTCGATGACTATGGTGATCGCCAGCCGGAATTCCTTAGTGCCATGGCGCCCTGGGTGCGTGATGGCAAAGTGAAATTCCGCGAAGACGTGGTCGATGGCCTTGAACAGGCTCCCGACGCGTTCATCGGCATGCTGGAGGGGCGCAACTTCGGCAAACTGGTGGTTCGGGTTTCCCGGGACTGAGTAATTGACGCTGCAATTTGACGCTCAACCGAGGCGCGGGTATAAACCGCGTCTCGTTGTTTTGTCGGACTTTTCCACCATGAGCTTCAGCCCTTTGATTCGCCAACTGATCGACGCCCTGCGAATTTTGCCAGGCGTGGGTCAGAAAACCGCCCAGCGCATGGCGTTGCAGTTGCTCGAGCGTGACCGCAGCGGCGGCTCACGCCTGGCGCTGGCCTTGAGCCAGGCCATGGAAGGGGTCGGTCACTGCCGCTTGTGCCGTACGCTGACCGAAGATGATCTCTGTCCGCAATGCGCCGATACCCGTCGCGACGACACCTTGCTCTGCGTGGTGGAAGGCCCGATGGACGTCTATGCGGTGGAGCAGACCGGTTTCCGCGGGCGCTACTTCGTGCTCAAGGGGCATCTGTCGCCGCTCGACGGTCTGGGGCCGGAAGCCATCGGCATCCCGCAATTGATGGCGCGGATCGAAGAGGCTGGCACCTTCGCCGAAGTCATCCTGGCGACCAACCCGACCGTGGAAGGTGAGGCCACTGCGCATTACATCGCCCAGTTGCTCAGCAGCAAAGGCCTGATCGCCTCGCGGATCGCCCACGGCGTGCCGCTCGGTGGTGAGCTGGAACTGGTGGATGGCGGCACGCTGGCGCATTCGTTTGCCGGGCGTAAGCCGATTTCGCTCTGAGTTCATGTGGCGTCCATGCTGACGCCTTCGCGAGCAAGCCCGCTCCCACATTTGGAATGCAATCCCCTGTGGGAGCGGGCTTGCTCGCGAAGGGCGCACCTCGGTGTCGCTGATTCACACAATCCTGTTGTAAACCAAGCAAGCGCTCGGTTAACTTCACTGACCCCTTCAGTGGAGCTCGCCGATGTCTGCCTTTCAGGAATACTTCGACCCCAGCCACCAATTGGTCCGTGACAGCGTCAGACGATTCGTCGAACGCGAGATCCTTCCTGATATCGAGCAGTGGGAAGAAGCCGAAAGCTTTCCTCGCGAGCTCTACCTCAAGGCCGGCGCAGCGGGGATTCTCGGCATCGGCTACCCGCAGGCTTACGGAGGCAGCCATGAAGGGGATCTGTTCGCCAAGGTTGCCGCCAGTGAGGAGTTGATGCGCTGCGGCTCAGGCGGGCTGGTTGCCGGCCTGGGGTCGCTGGATATCGGCTTGCCGCCCATTCTCAAGTGGGCCCGGCCTGAAGTCCGTGATCGTGTGGTGCCGCAAGTACTGACCGGCGAAAAAGTCAGCGCCCTGGCCATCACCGAGCCCGGCGGCGGCTCCGACGTCGCCAACCTGCAAACCCGCGCCGTGCGTGACGGCGATTTTTACCGGGTCAATGGCAGCAAAACCTTTATCACCAGCGGTGTGCGTGCGGACTTTTATACCGTCGCGGTGCGTACCGGTGAGCCGGGGTTCTCCGGCATCAGCCTGTTGCTGATCGAAAAGGGCACGCCCGGATTCACCGTAGGACGGCAACTGAAGAAAATGGGCTGGTGGGCGTCAGACACCGCCGAGCTGTTCTTCGATGATTGCCCGGTGCCCGTGGGAAACCTGATCGGCGCCGAGAACATGGGCTTTGCCTGCATCATGGGCAATTTCCAGAGCGAACGCCTGGCCCTGGCTCTGATGGCCAACATGACCGCACAGCTGGCGCTGGAAGAGAGCCTGAAGTGGGCGCGCCAGCGCGAGGCCTTTGGCAAACCGATCGGCAAGTTTCAGGTGATCAAGCATCGCCTCGCCGAGATGGCGACCACGCTGGAGGTATCCCGGGAATTCACTTATCGCCAGGCGGCAAAGATGGCGGCGGGGCAGAGTGTGATCAAGGAAATTTCCATGGCCAAGAATTTTGCGACGGATACCGCAGACCGGATCGTGACCGATGCGGTGCAGATACTCGGTGGGCTGGGATACATGCGCGAGAGCCTGGTGGAGCGGCTGTACCGCGACAACCGGATTTTGTCGATTGGCGGCGGGACGCGGGAAGTGATGAACGAGATCATCAGCAAGCAGATGGGGCTTTGAGTTTTTTGCGGTGTAGCGACTGACGCCATTCGCGAGCAAGCCCGCTCCCACATTTGACTGCGTTCTGTCAGGAAGGATGCGTTCACTGTGGGAGCGGGCTTGCTCGCGAAGGCGTCAGTACAGGCGCCAGATTACTTATCAGTCAACGCAAACTGCGTCAGGCAGAACGTCGGAATGCCCATGTCCTCCAGGCGCTGCGAGCCACCCAGCTCCGGCAGGTCGATGATCGCCGCCGCTTCATGCACCCGTGCGCCCATGCGGCGGATCAGGTTGGCGGCGGCAATCAGGGTGCCGCCGGTCGCGATCAGGTCATCGAACATCACCACCGAATCCCCTTCGCACAGGCTGTCGGCGTGCACTTCCAGGAAGGCTTCGCCGTATTCGGTCGCATAGCCCTCGGCCAGCACGTCAGCCGGCAGTTTGCCTTGCTTGCGGAACAGCACCAGCGGCTTGTTCAACTGATAGGCCAGTACCGAACCGATCAGGAAGCCACGGGCGTCCATCGCGCCGATGTGGGTGAAGTCAGCCTCGACGTAACGGTGGGCGAAGCTGTCCATCACCAGGCGCAGGGCCTTGGGCGACTGGAACAGCGGGGTGATGTCGCGAAAGATCACGCCCGGTTTCGGGAAGTCGATGACAGGGCGGATGAGGGATTTGATGTCGAAGGAGTCGAAGACCATCGTCTAGGTGTCCTGGCAGGGCTGCAAACGACGCAGTATAACGGCGGCTGAACCGTTGCGCTCAGCCACGACGTTTTGTTTCAGCCGTCCAGTGAGCCACCGGCCAGGGCGCACAGCTGGATCGGGTCGATAATCCGGATTTCCTTGCCTTCTGCCGCAATCAGCTCGTTTTGCTGGAAGCGGGTAAAGACCCGGGACACGGTTTCCACCGCCAGGCCCAGGTAGTTGCCGATTTCGTTGCGCGACATGCTCAGGCGGAACTGATTGGCGGAAAAACCCCGGGCGCGGAAGCGTGCCGACAGGTTGACCAGGAAGGTGGCGATGCGTTCGTCGGCGGTCTTTTTCGACAACAGCAGCATCATCTGCTGGTCGTCACGGATCTCGCGGCTCATCACCCGCATCAACTGACGGCGCAACTGCGGCAGTTGCAGGGCCAGTTCGTCGAGGCGTTCGAAAGGAATTTCACACACCGAGGTGGTTTCCAGGGCTTGTGCCGACACCGGGTGCTTTTCGGTGTCCATGCCCGACAGGCCGACCAGTTCGCTGGGCAGGTGGAAACCGGTGAGCTGTTCTTCACCGCTGTCGCTCAGGCTGAAGGTCTTGAGGGCGCCGGAACGGACTGCGTAGACAGAATCGAAGGTATCGCCCTGGCGAAACAGAAACTCGCCCTTTTTCAGCGGCCGGCCGCGCTTGACGATTTCGTCCAGCGCATCCATGTCTTCCAGATTCAGCGAAAGTGGCAGGCAAAGAGGGGCCAGGCTGCAATCCTTGCAATGGGCTTGGCTATGAGCGCGCTGTTTTACTGGCTCGGACATTTCTTCAATCCTTGTGGGAATTCACACATAAGGCGTAAGGGTAACTCACCATAGGAGATCGAGGCCAGTCTGGGGCGCTAGCTTGCAGAATTAGATCACCCGTGAAAATCGCTGGCGGTTGTGTTGTTCCAGGTACGCGTCGAACACCATGCACACCGAACGCACCAACAGTCGCCCGGCGGGCAGGATGGTGATCCTGTCGCGATCGAGCTCGATCAGCCCGTCTTTGGCCATGTCTTGCAACTGAGGCCAGAGATCGCCGAAGTAGCCCTGAAAGTCGATGTTGAAGGCCTGTTCGATGTCGGAAAACTCCAGGCTGAAATTGCAGATCAATTGCTGAATGACCGCGCGCCGCAACCGGTCATCGGCATTGCACAGCAGGCCGCGGCTGGTGGCCAGTTGCATAGAAGCCAGGGTGTTCTGATAGTGGTTCAGGTCGCTGCTGTTCTGGCAGTAGAGGTCGCCGATCTGGCTGATTGCCGAGACGCCCAGGCCGATCAGATCGCAATGACCGTGGGTGGTGTAGCCCTGGAAATTGCGTTGCAGGGTCGATTCTTCCTGGGCTATAGCCAGCTCGTCGTCGGGCAGGGCGAAGTGGTCCATGCCGATGTAACGGTAACCGGCGTTGATCAGTTGCTCGATGGTGCGCTGCAGCATTTCCAGTTTCTGCGCGGGTGTCGGCAGTTCATTGCTGTTGATGCGCCGCTGCGGCATGAAGCGCTCCGGCAGGTGGGCGTAGTTGAATACCGATAACCTGTCCGGTTGCAGGCGGATGACTTCATCGACGGTGCGGGCGAAGTTCTCTGGCGTCTGTTTAGGCAGGCCGTAGATCAGGTCGATGTTGATCGAGCGAAACTGCAAGGTGCGGGCGGCGTCGATCACCGCGCGGGTTTCCTCCAGGCTTTGCAGGCGATTGACCGCTCGCTGCACCGCCGGGTCGAGGTCCTGCAGGCCGATGCTGACCCGATTGAAGCCCAGTTCGCGCAGCAGTCCCATGGTCGACCAATCGGCCTCGCGGGGGTCGATCTCGATGCCGTAGTCGCCGGAATCGTCGTCCAGCAAATTGAAGTGTTTGCGCAAGTGCGCCATCAGCTGGCGCAGTTCGTCGTGGCTGAGAAAGGTCGGCGTGCCGCCACCGAAGTGCAGTTGCTCGACTTTCTGTGTGGGGTCGAGGTGGCAGGCGATCAGCTGGATTTCCTGTTCCAGGCGCTGCAAATACGGCTGCGCCCGGCCGCGATCCTTGGTGATGACCTTGTTGCAGGCGCAGTAGTAGCAAATGTTCGCGCAGAACGGCACGTGCACGTACAGGGACAATGGACGTTGGGCCTTGCGGCTGTCGCGCAGGGCGTGAAACAGGTCGAAGGTGCCGACCTGGCTGTTGAATTGCACGGCGGTGGGGTACGAGGTGTAGCGGGGTCCCGCCAGGTCATAACGGCGGATCAGATCAGTGTCCCAACGAATGGCGTCGAGCATCATGCGGGCATTCCCCGGATAGGCTGGCAGTGTCGGCCACTTTATGCGAGGGCGGGGTGGGGCATCTTGACTTACATCAAGATCAAAAGATCGCAGCCTTCGGCAGCTCCTACAGGTGTACGCGATCCATGTAGGAGCTGCCGAAGGCTGCGATCTTTTGCTTTTAGTGCCCCATCAACCAATGCTGATGCGGCCCCGGCAGTGTCCAGAGACCAAACAGCATCACCAGCATCCCACCCGCCATGCGTACGCTGCGCTTGCGCAACACCGCGGTGACGCGCTCGGCAGCCAGGCCGGTCGCCAGCAGCACCGGCCAGGTGCCAAGCCCGAACGCAAGCATCAACAATGCACTGTCCAGCGCGTTGCCCTGGCTGGCCGACCATAGCAGGGTGCTGTAAACCAGGCCGCACGGCAGCCAGCCCCAGAGCGCGCCCAGCAGCAGCGCACGCGGAACGCTCGATACCGGCAGCAACCGGTTGGCGACTGGCTGGATGTGCCGCCACAAGCCTCGACCGAGGCTTTCGATGCGGGTCAGGCCGCTCCACCAGCCGGCCAGGTACAGGCCCATGGCAATCAACAGCAAGCCGGCGAGGACTCTCAGGAACATCGCCGCCGGGCTGCTGGCCACGGCCCATCCGGCCAGGCCGATCAACAGTCCGGCGCAGGCATAACTCAGAATCCGCCCCAGGTTGTAGGCCAGCAGCAGGCGAAAGCGGCGGCTGCGTTGCTCTTTGGGAATCGCCAGGGTCAGCGCGCCCATCAAGCCTCCGCACATGCCCAGGCAATGACCGCCGCCAAGCAAGCCGAGGATCACCGCCGATACCAGCAGTGGCGCCAGTTCAAGCATGGGGCGGGGCCTTGTCTTGTGGTTTGGCCGGTTGGCCGCTGGCTTCGTCGACGGCGGCGGTGTGGTTCGGGTCCTGGTCGTCGAACAGGATGCTGTGGGCCGGGCCGTCGAGGTCGTCGTACTGCCCGCTGTCGACCGCCCAGAAGAAGATATAGACGGCGATGGCCACGATCAGCAGCGCAGCGGGAATCATCACGTAAAGAGCTGGCATCTGGACTCCATGCCCGCGCGGCTCAGGCCGGCAGCGGGCGGGTTTCTGGCGGGGTGTCGAGGGCGCGCTCGCTCGGCATTCGAGTCAGGCGCAGCGCGTTCAGCACCACGGTCAACGAACTGATCGACATGCCTACCGCCGCCCAGACCGGAGTGATCCAGCCGAGGGCGGCGAAGGGCAACATGAGGCCATTGTACAACCCTGCCCACAACAGGTTCTCGATAATGACCCGACGGGTGCGCCGCGCCAGGCTGAAGGCTTGCACCAGCGCGTCGAGGCGGTTGGACAGCAGCACCGCATCGGCACTGGTTTTCGCCAGGTCGGTGGCCGAGCCCATGGCGACGCTGATATCCGCAGCCGCCAGCACCGGCACGTCATTGACGCCGTCACCCAGCATCAACACCTTGCGACCTTCCTTGTGCAGTTGTTGCAGGACTTGCAGTTTGTCGTCCGGGCGCAAGCCGCCGCGCGCTTCGTCGATGCCCAGTTCTGCCGCCACGCTGGCGACCATCGGCGAGCTGTCGCCGGACAACAACAGCGTGCGCCAGCCCCGCGCCTTGCACGCGGCCAGCAATACCGGCGCATCGGCACGCAAGCGATCATCGAGGACCAGCCAGGCCAGCGGCCCTTCGCTGTCGCCGAGCAGCAGCCATTGGCCGGCTTCTTCGGGCATCGGCGGCGCCTTGGCACCACTGAGTTCGCAGACGAATCCCGGTTGACCGATGCGCAGGCGTCGCCCTTCAACCAGCCCCTCCAGGCCAAGACCCGGGGTGCTGTGGACTTCTTCGGCCGCCATCGGCGCGCGTCCGAAAGCACGGGCGATCGGGTGTTCGGAACGGTTTTCCAGGGCGGCGGCGAGGCCCAGGCATTGGTCGCTGTCGAGGGCGCCGAGGGGGCGGATCGAGCGCAACGCCAGACGCCCTTCGGTGAGGGTGCCGGTCTTGTCGAAAATCACCGTGTCGATCTGGTTCAGGCCTTCCAGCACATGGCCGCGGGTCAGCAGCAGACCGAGCTTGTGCAAGGTGCCGGTGGCCGCAGTGAGGGCGGTCGGCGTCGCCAGCGACAAGGCGCACGGGCAGGTCGCCACGAGCATCGCCAGCACGATCCAGAAGGCTCGCGATGAATCCAGTTCCCACCACAACAGGCCAATGGCCGCAGCCGCAATCAGCGACAACAGCAGGAACCATTGCGCGGCGCGGTCGGCGATTTCCGCCAGACGCGGTTTTTCGGCCTGGGCACGGTCGAGCAGACGAACGATGGCCGAGAGGCGCGTGTCCTGGCCCAGGGCCTGGACCTCGATAGTCAGTGCGCCTTCGACGTTCAGGGTACCGGCGGTGACCGCATCGCCGAGGGTGCGAGGTTGCGGCAGGTATTCGCCGGTCAGCAGCGATTCGTCGATATTCGACTGGCCGTCGAGGATCTTGCCGTCGGCCGGGAGAATGGCGCCTGGATGAACCAGTACCTGATCACCGATTCGCAGTTCGCTGAGCAAAATGCGTTCGCTCTGGCCTTCGGGGGTCAAGCGCAGGCACGAGGCGGGCAACAGATTCACCAGCTGCGCGGTGGCGGCGGCCGTGCGCTCACGGGCGCGCCGCTCCAGGTAGCGCCCGGCCAGCAGGAACAAGGCAAACATGCCGACGGCATCGAAATACAGCTCGCCCACCCCGGTGATCGAGGTCCAGATCCCGGCGACGTAGGCGCTGCCGATGGCCAGCGACACGGAAACGTCCATGGTCAGGTGGCGGGTGCGCAGATCGCGCATGGCGCCCTTGAAAAACGGTGCGCAGCTGTAGAACACGATCGGGGTGGTGAGGAACAGGGCGACCCAGCGCAGGATGGTGTGCAGTTCGGGACTGAGGTCGATGTTGAATTCAGGCCAGGTGGCCATGGTTGCCATCATCGCCTGGAACCACAGCAATCCGGCCACGCCAAGCTGGCGCAGGGCCAGGCGGTTTTCGCCGGCCAGCTGTTCGCTGGCGCGGTCGGCCTGATAGGGGTGTGCGGCGTACCCGATGTGGCGCAGTTCGCTGAGGACCCGGCTCAGGGGTAATTGCGCGTCGCTCCAGCGCACGTGCAGGCGATGGTTGGACAGGTTCAGGCGCGCTTCGGCCACCGCCGGCAAGGTGCGCAGGTGTTTCTCGATCAACCAGCCGCAGGCGGCGCAACTGATGCCTTCCATCAACAGCGTGGTTTCGGCCAGTTCGCCATCGTGACGGACAAAGGGCTGCTGCACATCGGCGCGGTCATAAAGCGCCAGTTCGTCGACCAGTTGTACCGGCAGCGCCTCGGGGTTGGCCGAGGCTTCGCTGCGGTGCTGGTAATAGCTATCCAGGCCGCCCGCGACTATGGCCTCGGCCACGGCCTGGCAACCCGGGCAGCAGAACTCGCGGGGCTCCCCGAGTACGACGGCGGTGAAGCGACTGCCGGCCGGGACGGGCAGGGCGCAGTGGTAGCAGGGGAGTGGGGTGGTGGTCATGGAGTATTCACTAGTACTGCTGAATCTCTGGCGTCTGATAGGGCCTCATCGCGAGCAAGCTCGCTCCCACAGGGATCATAGGTGTACTCAGGTTCTGAGCACGGCGGTGATCAACTGTGGGAGCGAGCTTGCTCGCGATGCGCGAAGCGCTGCTTTATTTCTTCAGGTCTTCGGCACCTTGCAACGGTTCGTCACCGAGCAGCAGATCCTTGTCATGGTTGACCAGTTCTTCTTCGAACATGCGCCAGATGTGCTCGTCCTGGGTGCCGAGCAATTCGACAAAGCGTCGGCCTTCGATCTTGTCGCTCAATTGGCCGATGTAGCGACCCTGTTCGGTTTCGCTGCGGGCCAGGGTGATCTTGCGATCCTTCTCCGGCTGGGTCGGCGAGATCAGGTTCAGCTCCAGGGTTTTCGGATGGCTGTCGCCGCTCAGTCGCAGGTCAACTTCGCCGGTCACTTCATCGAGATGAATACTGGCGCGCATTTTCAGGTTCTGGGCCAGCAGCTCACGGTCGAGGGAGCGGTTGATGCCTTTGCCGGCCTCGTAGTAGTTGTCGTTGACCAGGTTGTCCGGGTTCTTCACTGCGATGGTCACCATGGACAAGGTCAGGGTCACCGAGCAGGCCAGGATCCCGATGATGATCCACGGCCAGAGGTGCTTGTACCAGGGGCTTGCGGCAGTTGCTGCGGGCATGTTCAGTTCTCTCAACGAATTTGTGGGCCGATGAACCGGCTCTTGGCTTCAATGTGGATGCTGTCGTCGTCGGCATCCTTGAGGATGAATTTCACCTCGTTGGTGCTCGACGGCAGTTTTTCCGGCGCGACGGACAGCTCGGCAGGCTGGCTGACGATCTCGCCGGCCGCGACCTTGATCTCGCGCCGGCCCTGCAATTTGAGATCCGGCAGGCCGGAGGCTTCGAGCAGGTAGGTATGGTCGCGCTGGTCCTTGTTCATGATTTTCAGGCTGTAGACGTTTTCGATCCGGCCTTCGGCGTTCTCGCGGTACAGCACGCGGTCCTTGCTGACATCGAAACCCACCAGCGCACGCATGAAAAACGCGGTCACCAGCAAGCTGATCATCGCCAGCAGTACCACGGCATAACCGATCAGGCGTGGACGCAGTTTATGGGTTTTCTGCCCGGACAGGTTGTGTTCGGTGGTGTAGCTGATCAGCCCGCGCGGGTATTCCATTTTGTCCATGATGGCGTCGCAGGCATCGATGCAGGCGGCGCAGCCGATGCATTCGATTTGCAGGCCGTCGCGGATGTCGATACCGGTCGGGCAGACCTGGACGCACATGGTGCAGTCGATGCAGTCACCCAGGCCCTGGGCTTTGTAATCGATGCCCTTCTTGCGCGGGCCACGGCTTTCACCGCGGCGCGGGTCGTAGGAAACGATCAGGGTGTCCTTGTCGAACATCACGCTCTGGAAGCGCGCGTACGGGCACATGTAGATGCACACCTGTTCGCGCAACCAGCCAGCGTTGCCGTAAGTGGCGAGGGTGAAGAAACCGACCCAGAAGTAAGACCAGCCATCCGCCTGACCGCTGAAGAAGTCGAACACCAGTTCGCGGATCGGCGAGAAGTAACCGACGAAGGTCATGCCGGTGACGAAACCGATCAACAGCCACAGGCTGTGCTTGCTGAATTTGCGCAGGAACTTGTTGGCGCTCATCGGCGCCTTGTCGAGCTTGATGCGCTGGTTGCGATCACCTTCGGTGACTTTTTCGCACCACATGAAGATCCAGGTCCAGACGCTTTGCGGGCAGGTATATCCGCACCAGACCCGTCCGGCATACACCGTGATGAAGAACAGGCCGAACGCGGCGATGATCAGCATGCCGGACAGCAGGATGAAGTCCTGGGGCCAGAAGGTGGCGCCGAAAATGAAAAACTTGCGCTCCGGCAGGTTCCACCAGACCGCCTGATGACCGCCCCAGTCCAGCCACACCGTACCGAAATACAGCAGGAACAACAGGGCACCGCCGGTCATCCGCAGGTTGCGGAACAGGCCGGTGAAGGCGCGGGTGTAGATTTTTTCCCTGGCGGCGTAGAGGTCGACGCTGTTGTTCGCGTTCTTGGTGGGTGGAGTGACGTCGTGTACCGGAATCTGGTTGCTCATCATTGCATCCCACGGCAGTGGAAAAGTGCCTCGGTCAGTACGTGCCGACCGCGGTCAAAAAGGGGTGTTGCAGTGGCGCAATGATACGCCTGTCGCTCTAGCCTGCGGGTGCGACCTTTGGTCGCGTTGGGTAAAAATCATGAATGGTGTAGCGAATGTAACAAAACGTGATCTGAGTCAATTGACTTGTGAAGTATGGATGGTTTTCAGCAAGGCCGCGCGGTTAGTGTGAACAAACAGTCCGTATCGGCGAGGGGGCGGATATCAGTGGGTTGATGCGCGGGAAATATCTTAACTTGACTGTTCTGGTTTGATCGTTTGATGTTTTGTTTTCTGTCTAATGATTTAAGAAGGCGGATAGGTTTTATTCGTGAAGAATATATTTTTAACTTTGGTCATGCTTTGTGATTATTTGTAGATGGATATTTTGCTCTTGATTTAATAGGTTGTTAGTGCGGCGGTAATAAATTTTATTGCGCGTCGTATACGTTGTAAGTGTCTACTTAAGGATAAGTAAAAATGTCTATTAATGATAAAGATTGCACTCGAGCAACTCAGGCTGCTGGACCAATTACTGTCGAAGCTCATAAGCCAGGTGCAGACTGCACGATTCCGGCACCCGCTACGACTGTCGATACGGTGGAGCCGACTGCGCAAAAACTCCAGGCAAAACGATCTTCAGACAAAAAGAAAGGGACTGGCGGTCTGGACAGTTTGGGTGGCGGTAACCTTCCTTGATTACAGCTAATACACATGAATACGAAGTGTATTCATGAGATTATAAAAAATCACTTCGATAACTAAAGTGGCGAAGCCGTTTTGATTAGTTGATCGAAGGGGGCGTGAAAAATAATAACCGGGAGGGCTTGCCAGCAAGTCCACGGAGCTGTGCGCAAATAAGTGTGCATGGACTTGAAATGAAAACGGCCCCGCCAATGTGATTTGGCGGGGCCGTTTTTTGTTGCATCAAGCCTTTGCCTTACTCGGCGTCCGCTGCCTTCTCACCGTGAGACAGGCTGTAGACGTAAGCGGCCAGCAGGTGAACCTTGTCGTTACCTTGCAGTTGCTCTTGCGCAGGCATCTGGCCCTGACGGCCGTAGCGGATGGTCTGCTGCAGTTGAGCGAAGCTCGAACCGTAGATGAACGCTGCCGGGTGAGTCAGGTTGGGGGCGCCCATCGCTGGGGTGCCTTTGCCTTCCGGACCGTGGCACGCCACGCAGTTGGCGGCGAACAGTTTCTGCCCGGCAACCGGGTCGGCCTTGGCGCCTTCCGGCAGCTTGCGGCCATCGAGGTTGGTCAGGACAAACGCGGCCACGTCGGCCACGCCTTGCTCGCCGATCACTTCAGCCCACGCCGGCATCACCGCATGACGGCCGCCCATGATGGTGGTCTTGATGGTTTCCGGCTCGCCACCCCAACGCCAGTCGGCGTCGGTCAGGTTAGGGAAGCCATAGGCGCCCTTGGCGTCGGAACCGTGGCAGACCGAGCAGTTGGAGGCGAACAGGCGGCCACCCATCTTCAGGGCTTGCGGGTCCTTGGCCACTTCTTCGATTGGCATGGCCGCGAACTTGGCGAAGATCGGACCGAACTTCGCGTCCGACTTGGCCATTTCCTTTTCCCACTCGTGGACGCCGGTCCAGCCGGTCTGGCCGTTGGCGAAGGGGGTCTGCTTCTCGTTGTCGAGGTAGCCGTAACCCGGCAGCAGGCCTTTCCAGTTACCCAGGCCCGGATACAGCGCCAGGTAGCCCAGTGCGAAGATGATGGTGCCCACGAACAGCATGAACCACCATTTCGGCAGCGGGTTGTCGTACTCCTCGATCCCGTCGAAGGAGTGCCCGACCGTCTCGTCTGTCTGCTCGGTGCGCTGGCCCTTGCGGGTCGACAGCAGCAGCCAGGTCAGGGAAAAGATCGTACCGAGACTGAGGACTGTGACGTACAGACTCCAGAATGTAGTCATTCTTTGTTACTCCTAGAAGCTTGCTCGACGTGCTTGATGGCTTCGGGATCATCCGCGAAAGGCAGCAAGGTCGCGTCTTCAAACTCCGACTTGCGCTTGGGACTGAACACCCACAGTGCCAGTCCGATGAAGGCCACCATCACGACAACGGTGCCCAGGCCACGAATCATCCCGATATCCATCTAATTCACCGTTTGCTTTTGATGATGGTGCCCAGGCCTTGCAGATAGGCCACCAGCGCGTCCATTTCGGTTTTGCCCTTCACGGCATCCCTGGCGCCGGCGATGTCTTCGTCGGTGTAAGGGACGCCGAGCGTGCGCAACACTTCCATTTTCTTGGCGGTGTCTTTGCCGTCGAGCTTGTTTTCCACGAGGAACGGGTAGGCCGGCATCTTCGACTCGGGCACGACGTTGCGCGGGTTGTACAAGTGCGCACGCTGCCAGTCATCGGAGTAACGACCGCCGACACGGGCCAGGTCCGGACCGGTACGCTTGGAACCCCACAGGAACGGGTGGTCCCAGACGCTTTCACCGGCGACCGAGTAGTGGCCATAACGTTCGGTTTCAGCACGGAACGGACGGATCATCTGCGAGTGGCAGCCGACACAACCGTTGGCGATATAAACGTCCCGGCCTTCCAGTTCAAGGGCGGTGCGGGGCTTCATGCCCTCGACCGGCTTGTTGGTGACGTCCTGGAAAAACAGCGGAACGATCTGGGTCAGGCCGCCGACGCTGACGGCGATGACCATGAAGAAGGCCAGCAGGCCAATATTCTTCTCGACTGCTTCATGCTTCATCAGTGAGCTCCAACTACGACGATCTGTTCGGCGGCTTCGGCTTCAGCCGGGTTCGAGGCGCGTACGGTACGGAAGACGTTGTAGGCCATGAACAGCATACCGGTGGCGAAGAACGCACCGCCCAGGGCGCGAACGATGAAGCCCGGGTGGCTGGCTTGCAGCGCTTCGACGAACGAGTAGGTGAGGGTGCCGTCGTCGTTGATTGCACGCCACATCAGGCCCTGGGTGATGCCGTTGACCCACATCGAGGCGATGTAGAGCACGGTACCGATGGTTGCGAGCCAGAAGTGCGTGTTGATCAGGCCGGTGCTGTGCATCTGCGCACGACCGAACAGTTTCGGAATCATGTGGTAGATGGCGCCGATCGAGATCATCGCAACCCAGCCCAGGGCACCGGCGTGTACGTGGCCGATGGTCCAGTCGGTGTAGTGCGACAGCGAGTTGACGGTCTTGATGGCCATCATCGGGCCTTCGAACGTCGACATGCCGTAGAACGCCAGGGACACCACGAGGAAACGCAGGATCGGGTCGGTGCGCAGCTTATGCCAGGCGCCCGACAGGGTCATCATGCCGTTGATCATGCCGCCCCAGCTCGGTGCCAGCAGGATGATCGACATCGCCATGCCCAGCGACTGAGCCCAGTCCGGCAGTGCGGTGTAGTGCAGGTGGTGGGGACCGGCCCAGATGTACAGGGTGATCAGCGCCCAGAAGTGCACGATCGACAGGCGATAGGAGTAGATCGGACGCTCGGCCTGTTTCGGCACGAAGTAGTACATCATGCCCAGGAAGCCGGTGGTCAGGAAGAAGCCCACGGCGTTGTGGCCGTACCACCACTGGATCATGGCGTCCGTCGCACCCGAGTAGGCCGAGTAGGACTTGAACAGGCTGACCGGCAGCGACATGTGGTTGACGATGTGCAGCATCGCGGTCACGACGATGAAGGCGCCGTAGAACCAGTTACCCACATAGATGTGCTTGGTCTTGCGCTTGACGATGGTGCCGAAGAACACCAGACCGTAGGTGACCCAGACAATGGCCAGCAGAATAGCCAGGGGCCATTCCAGTTCCGCGTATTCCTTGGTGGTGGTGAAACCCATCGGCAAGGTAATGATCGCGCCGACGATCACCGCTTGCCATCCCCAGAAGGTGAAGGCGGCGAGGCTGTCGGAAATCAGTCGCGTTTGGCAGGTTCGCTGCACGACGTAATAAGAAGTGGCAAACAGTGCACATCCACCGAAGGCGAAAATCACCAGGTTGGTGTGCAGCGGGCGCAGGCGTCCAAAGCTCGTCCATGCCAGACCGAAGTTCAACTCCGGCCAGACCAGTTGCGAGGCGATGAAGACACCGAGCCCCATGCCAAGGATCCCCCAGACCACCGTCATGATGGCGAACTGGCGGACTACCTTATAGTTATAAGCAGTCGGACTGATTGCTGTGCTCATTCTAAGGTTCCACGGTTTGGGTGTTTTATTAGGATTAAAAATCGGCCGCAAGTATGGAGAAAGCAGGGGGTCATTGCAACGCGCCATGACCTGGGTCAATGCTTTCAAATGCTGATTCTGCGGCCTTTCCATGCGCCGCGTAGGGACAAAATTGCCCGCGGGCAAAACGTCCCGGCGGACTGATCAGGCGAGGGGGTCAGGTCGGATGTAACGGGGTGTGTTCAAACGCAACGTTTGGCTGACCGAAGGCAACTGGCGCGATAGCCGGTATCTACCAGCCTTTGCGGCCTGTCATCGGGCAGATTCGTCGAACACATCGTTCAGGGTCGACCTGGAACCGGCACCGGCCAGTCCGCATCGGGGGAAGCTTAGACCTGAATCCGGGGAACCGAAAGGAAGAGTCAAAGAGGGTGCGACAATGCGTCGCAAAGGGGCAGGGAACTGCCGCATCCGGGAGAATGCGGCAGCAGAGCGGTCGGGATTTATTCGCGGTTGTCTTCAGCCTGCAGGCGCTCGGTATTCAAACCGTGGGACAGGCTGTACACATACGCGGCCAGCAGTTGCACCTTGTCGTTGCCGAGCAGTTCGTTCTGCGCCGGCATATGGCCTTGGCGACCATGCCGAATCGTCTGTTCAAGCTGCGTCAGGCTGGTGCCGTAAATGAAGCCGGCCGGGTGCGTCAGGTTTGGCGCGCCCATGGCTTCGGTGCCCTGGCCGTTTGCCCCATGGCAAGCGACGCAGGTGGTGCTGAAGGCTTGCTGTCCGGCTTGCAGGTCCGCCTTGCTGCCTTCCGGCAACGGCAGGCCGGCCAGATCATGGCGCACATAAGCGGCGACGTTTTTCACACCGTCTTCCCCCAGGACTTCACCCCAGGCCGGCATCATCGCCATCCGGCCACCCATGATGGTGGTCTTGATGGTTTCTGCGCTGGCACCCCAGCGCCAGTCGCTGTCGGTCAGGTTGGGGAAGCCGAATGCACCCTTGGCATCCGAGCCGTGGCACACCGAGCAGTTGGAGGCAAACAGGCGACCGCCCATTTTCAGCGCTTGCGGGTCTTTGGCCACTTCTTCCAGTGGCATGGCCGCGAATTTGGCGAAGATCGGTCCGAATTTCGCATCCGCCCTGGCCATTTCCTTTTCCCACTCGTGGGCGCCGGTCCAGCCGTTCTCATAGCCGGGGAGGACGCCTTTCCAGTTGCCCAGGCCGGGATAGAGGATCAGGTAGCCGACGGCGAACACCAGCGTGCTGGCGAACAGCATGAACCACCATTGCGGCAGCGGGTTGTCGTACTCCTCGATGCCATCGAAGCTGTGGCCCATGGTCTGGTCGACGCTGCCCTTGGTCTCGCCCTTGCGGGTGCCGATCAGCAGCCAGGTCAGACCGATCAGGCTGCCGATGGTCAGTACGCAGATCCACGTACTCCAGAAGGTGGTCATGGCCGGGTACTCCTTGTTGCTGAATCTTCGGTGATGTCGGGTTGTGGTTCGTCGGCGAACGGCAGCAGGCGCGCTTCGGCGAATTCCGGGCCGCGCTTGCTGTTGAATACCCACAGCGTCAGGCCGACGAAGGCCACGAACACGACGACTGTGCCCAGGCCGCGGATCATTCCAGTGCTCATTTCAATGAACATGGCTCACCTCTTGCTCTTGATCGCAGTGCCGAGCACTTGCAGGTAGGCGACCAGTGCATCCATCTCGCTCTTGCCCTTGAGCGAAGCGACGGCGCCGGCAATGTCTTCGTCGGTGTACGGCACGCCCAGGGTGCGCATGGCCTTGATCTTGGTTTCGGTGTGGCTGCTGTCGAGTTGATTGGCCACCAGCCACGGGTAGGCGGGCATCTTCGACTCCGGCACGACGTTGCGCGGGTTGTACAAGTGCGCGCGGTGCCAGTCATCCGAGTAGCGCGCCCCGACCCGCGCCAGGTCCGGCCCGGTACGTTTCGAACCCCACAGGAACGGGTGGTCCCAAACGCTTTCGCCGGCCACCGAGTAGTGCCCGTAGCGCTCGGTCTCGGCACGGAACGGACGGATCATCTGTGAGTGACAGCCGACGCAGCCTTCGCGGATGTAGATGTCGCGGCCTTCCAGTTGCAGCGCGGTGTAGGGCTTCATGCCTTCCACCGGCTTATTGGTCACGTCCTGGAAGAACAGCGGGACGATCTGGGTCAGGCCACCGATGCTCACGGCCAGGATCATCAGCAGCAGCAACAGGCCGACGTTTTTCTCGATAGTTTCGTGTTTCATGGCGGACTCCTCAGGCCATCTGCGCGGCAGCGGCGACTTCGGCAGGCTGCGAGGCCCGCACGGTGCGCCAGGTGTTGTAGGCCATCAGGAACATGCCGCTGAGGAAGATCGCGCCGCCCACCAGCCGCACGACGAAGCCTGGGTGGCTGGCCACCAGGGTCTCGACGAAGGAGTAGGTCAGCGTGCCGTCCTCGTTCACCGCACGCCACATCAGGCCCTGGGCGATGCCGTTGACCCACATCGAGGCGATGTACAGCACGGTGCCAATAGTGGCGAGCCAGAAGTGCGCGTTGATCAGGCCGATGCTGTGCATCTGCTCGCGTCCGAAGACTTTCGGGATCATGTGGTACAGCGCGCCGATGGAAATCATCGCCACCCAGCCGAGGGCGCCGGCGTGTACGTGGCCGATGGTCCAGTCGGTGTAGTGGGAGAGGGCGTTGACCGTCTTGATCGCCATCATCGGCCCTTCGAAGGTCGACATGCCGTAGAACGCCAGCGACACCACGAGGAAGCGCAGGATCGGGTCGCTGCGCAACTTATGCCAGGCGCCCGACAGGGTCATCATGCCGTTGATCATGCCGCCCCAGCTCGGCGCGAGCAGGATCAGCGACATCACCATGCCCAGCGACTGTGCCCAGTCCGGCAGCGCGGTGTAGTGCAGGTGGTGGGGGCCTGCCCAGATGTACAGGGTGATCAGCGCCCAGAAGTGCACGATCGACAGGCGATAGGAATACACCGGGCGCTCGGCCTGTTTTGGCACGAAGTAATACATCATGCCGAGGAAACCGGCGGTGAGGAAAAAGCCCACGGCGTTGTGGCCGTACCACCATTGCACCATCGCGTCGGTGGCACCGGCGTACAGCGAGTAGGACTTGGTGAAACTGACCGGCAATTCCATATTGTTGACGATGTGCAGGATCGCCACGGTGATGATGAACGCACCAAAGAACCAGTTGCCGACATAGATGTGCTTGGTCTTGCGCTGCATGATCGTGCCGAAGAACACGATGGCGTAGGCGACCCAGACAATGGTGATCAGGATGTCGATCGGCCATTCCAGCTCGGCGTATTCCTTGGAACTGGTGTAGCCCAGCGGCAGGCTGATGGCCGCCAGCAGGATCACAAGCTGCCAGCCCCAGAAGCAGAACGCGGCGATTTTCGGTGCAAACAGTTGCGTCTGGCTGGTGCGTTGCACCGAATAGAACGAACTGGCGAACAGCGCGCAGCCGCCGAAGGCGAAGATCACCGCGTTGGTGTGCAGCGGGCGCAGGCGGCCGAAGCTGGTCCAGGGCAAATTGAAGTTGAGTTCGGGCCAGACCAACTGGGCAGCGAGAAAAACCCCGAGCCCCATGCCGACGATGCCCCACACCACCGTCATAATGGCGAATTGGCGGACCACCTTGTAGTTGTAGGCGGTACTGATAGAAGTGTTCATGGTTCCCCATCCACGGTTCAGCCGAAGTGAGCGCACTCGCGCAAGGCAGCGCACCCTTCGGCCGGAGTTATAGGCAGACTAAAAGCGAGGCAAGCATGGACAAAGGGCACAAGGCCGGTATTGACGGGGATCAATGGGCGCAGTGCGTGCGGGATCATGGATGGTTGTGGAATGCCGCCACTGGCAAGGCAGCGGCGACGCTGATCCTCGCCCACGGCGCCGGCGCACCGATGGACAGCGACTGGATGAGCGACATGGCTGCACGCCTCGCCGCACAAGGCGTCAACGTGTTGCGCTTTGAATTTCCCTACATGGCGCAGCGGCGCCTCGACGGCGGCAAGCGCCCACCGAATCCGGCGCCGAAACTGCTCGAATGCTGGCGCGAGGTGTATGCCCAGGTGCGACGCCATGTCACTGGGCCGCTGGCCATCGGCGGCAAGTCCATGGGCGGGCGCATGGCCAGTTTGCTCGCCGATGAGTTGGGCGCGGATGCGCTGGTGTGCCTGGGGTATCCGTTTTATGCGGTGGGCAAGCCGGAGAAGCCACGGGTGGAGCATTTGGCTGCTTTGAAAACCCGAACCCTGATTGTGCAGGGCGAGCGCGATGCGTTGGGCAATCGCGAGGCGGTCGAGGCTTACACGTTGTCACCGAGCATTGAGGTGTTCTGGCTGGCGGCGGGGGATCATGACTTGAAGCCGTTGAAGGCTTCCGGGTTTAGTCATGAGCAGCATTTGGCGGCTGCGGCGGGCAGGGTGGCTGGTTTTTTGTAAGAAGCAAGATCAAAAGATCGCAGCCTTCGGCAGCTCCTACAGGGGGAATGTGGTCCCTGTAGGAGCTGGCGCAGCCTGCGATCTTTTGACTTTGCTGTCAGCGGTTGAACCGCTCCACCAGCGAATACTGGGTATTCGCGGTTTTGGTCAGCTCTTCACTCAACAACGCCGAGTTCTGCGCCTGTTCCGAGGTCTGGTCCGCCAGCGCCGAGATGTTGCTGATGTTGCGGCTGATTTCTTCGGCCACGGCACTTTGCTCTTCGGTCGCGGCGGCGATCTGGGTGGTCATGTCGGTGATGTTGGCCACCGCTTCACTGATCCCCACCAGCGCCTGGTCCGCTTCCAGTACCCGCGCCACGCCTTCTTCCGCCTGACGATGCCCGGCTTCCATGGTTTGCACCGCAGTACCGGCGGTTTGCTGGAGCTTGGCGATCAGCGCATGAATCTGCCCGGTGGACTCGCTGGTGCGTTGCGCCAGCTGACGGACTTCGTCGGCCACCACCGCAAAACCACGACCCATCTCACCGGCGCGGGCCGCTTCGATGGCGGCGTTCAGGGCCAGCAGGTTGGTCTGGTCGGCGATGCCTTTGATCACGTCGACCACACCACCGATTTCGTTGCTGTCCTTGGCCAGCTGGGTCACGGTCACGCCGGTTTCACCCACCACCACCGACAGGCGCTGGATGGCTTCGCGGGTTTCCCCGGCGATGTCACGACCGCGACCGGTCAGCCGATTGGCTTCCTGGGTGGCGTCGGCGGTGCGTTGCACGTGGCTGGCGACTTCCTGGGTGGTCGCGGCCATCTGGTTGACCGCGGTGGCCACCTGCTCGGTCTCGACCCGTTGACGTTCCAGGCCGCTGGAGCTGTTGTGCGCCAGGGCATCGGACTGCCTGGCCTGCTCGGTCAAGTGCTCGGCCGTATCCTGCAGACGCGTCAGACAGGTTTTCAAGCGTGCTTCCTGACTGAGGATGGACATCTCCAGCTGCGCCTGGGCGCCGCGACTGTCGGTGTACATCTGTGCGATCAATGGGTCGGAGGTGGTCTGCTCGGCCAGGCGCAGCAAACGCTTGATACCGCGCTGTTGCCACTGCAGGCCCATCAGGCCCAGCGGCACCGAGAGACCAGCGGCCAGGGCAAAACCCCAATGGGAGTTCAGCGATGCACCGATCATGAAACTCAATTGGCTGACCAGGATGAACGGCAGCCAGTCCTGCAG
The DNA here is from genome assembly GCF_019219205.1 of Pseudomonas sp. PDM27. Taxonomy (NCBI): domain Bacteria; kingdom Pseudomonadati; phylum Pseudomonadota; class Gammaproteobacteria; order Pseudomonadales; family Pseudomonadaceae; genus Pseudomonas; species Pseudomonas sp. PDM27. Next base: position 304,070 of record NZ_JAHUWF010000008.1, read on the forward strand.
GATCGGCAGCCATTTGTCCGAGGAGGGAATGGCCGACTTGCCCTGGTTGATGCGTTGGTAGAGCGCTTCGGCACGGCGGATCTGTTCGGCGGTGGGCTTGACCCGCACCGACTCGTAACCGACCACCTGATTGCCTTCGAAGACCGGTGTCACATAGGCGTTCACCCAGTAGTGGTCACCGCTCTTGCAGCGATTCTTCACAATGCCCATCCATGGCAAGCCTTGTTTCAGTGTGCCCCACATGTGTGCGAACACCGCGGCCGGGACGTCGGGGTGACGGACCAGGTTGTGCGGTGCACGGATCAGCTCCTCTCGGGAAAACCCGCTGATTTCGACAAAGGCGTCGTTGCAGTAGGTGATCATGCCCTTGGCATCGGTGGTGGAAATCAACCGTTGCTGGGCCGGGAAGGTCCGCTCGCGTTGTGTAATTGGCTGGTTGTTACGCATGGCTTTTTTAATCCGCAAGGCTTTCAAGTGCTGTATCGGCAAGACCGGCGGATTGTTGAGGTTATTTTTCGAAAATCAGCGATGCGTCGCAAAATAACCCTTGCGTCAGCCCGCGAGCATCGGATAGGTGAACAGGCTGAAGTGCAGCAGGTTCAAGCCGAAGTGAGTAGCGACGGCTGCTGTCAGTCCTCCAAAACGGTAGGCCAGGCCATAGCCGATCCCGGCCAGGCTGGCCAGCAGGACCCATTGCCAGCCTGCCCCGGCATGGGCCAGGCCGAAGATCAAGGAAGCCAGGAGCAGGGCAAGGTTTTCGCCATGGCGCAGGTTTTTCAGGCAACGGCTCAGGCCACCCTGGATGTAGCCGCGGAACAGCGCTTCCTCGACCAGTGTCACCAGAAGCAGATTGTTCAGTAGCCACAGCCAGGCCTGATCAGGCCATTTCGGCGCCCAGGCGATGACACCCAGCAGCAGCGCACCGCCCAGCGCCAGCACGGCACTCAAGGTCAGGGCCATTGCGGTGGCATACAGCGACAATCGAAGCGAACGGCGGCCGACAATCCACGGACAAACCAGCAACAGCCAGAAGCCGATCAGCGGTTTGTCCAGGTTCAGGTGCATGGCGAATGACGTGGCATCGTCGGTAAAACGCTGGGGATCGATAACGCGACCGTTGTAGAAACCGGGTAGCCAATGCGTCGCCAAGGCCAGGGCCAGGACGATGAACAGACCGTGGCCGAGGTAGCGGACAAAAGGGATCTCGCGCTGGCGAACTGCCGCGCCAGCGACCAGCAACAAGGACACCGTGATTGCCGAGAGCCAGCCGAGATGGCCGTAGGTCAGCGCCAGAGCGTAACCGAGGGAAAGCAGGGCCAGAAACGTCCATGGCAGGGCAATCATTTGAAGTCCTTAGAGATGAATGGGTTTTGTGGCGAGGGAGCTTGCTCCCGCTGGGCTGCGAAGCGGCCCCGATAACAATCAACCCGGTGTGCCGGATGAAATGCATCTGCAGGGCTGGCGACGGGAGCAAGCTCCCTCGCCACAGATGAGGAGTGTCCTGAGGGCTGCGATTATAAGCGTGACCCAAACAAAAACACCGCCCGAAGGCGGTGTTTGTATCAGCGCATGGCTAGGAGGCAATCAGCTGCCGCAACACGTAATGCAGAATCCCTCCGGACTTGAAGTACTCCACCTCATTGAGCGTATCGATGCGGCACAGCACCTCGATTTTCTCGCGGCTGCCGTCTTCGCGAGTGATGACCAGTGTCAGGTTCATCCGTGGCGTTAGCTCGACACCGGTCAAGCCGAGGATGTCCAGGGTTTCACTGCCGTTGAGGTTCAGGCTCTTGCGGTTCTGATCCAGCTTGAACTGCAACGGCAGCACGCCCATGCCCACCAGGTTGGAGCGGTGGATGCGCTCGAAGCTTTCGGCGATGACCGCTTTGACGCCCAGCAGATTGGTGCCTTTGGCCGCCCAGTCGCGGCTCGATCCGGTGCCATATTCCTGACCGGCAATCACCACCAGCGGGGTGCCCGATGCCTGATAGCGCATGGCGGCGTCGTAGATCGGCATTTTTTCCCCGGTGGGAATGTAACGGGTGTTGCCGCCTTCCTCGCCGCCGAGCATTTCGTTGCGAATGCGGATGTTGGCGAAGGTGCCGCGCATCATCACTTCATGGTTGCCGCGTCGCGAACCGTAGGAGTTGAAGTCCCGCGGTTCCACGCCTTTGTCGCGCAGGTATTGCCCTGCCGGGCTGTCCGCCTTGATGTTGCCGGCGGGGGAGATGTGATCAGTGGTCACCGAGTCGCCGAGCAGGGCGAGAATGTTCGCTGCGCTGACATCCTTGACCACGGGCGGCGGGCCGCCGATGTCGTCGAAGAAGGGTGGGTGCTGGATGTAGGTCGAGTCGTCCTGCCAGACATAGGTCGCCGCTTGCGGAACCTCGATCGCCTGCCATTGTTCGTCTCCGGCAAACACTTCGGCGTATTCCTTGTGGAACATGGCGGTGTTGACCTGATTCACCGCTTCGGCGATTTCTTGGCTGCTGGGCCAGATGTCGCGCAGGTAAACCGGTTTGCCGTCCTTGTCTTCGCCCAGCGGTTCGCGGCTGAGGTCGGTGCGTACCGTGCCCGCCAACGCATAGGCGACCACCAGTGGCGGAGAGGCCAGCCAGTTGGTTTTCACCAGGGGATGCACCCGGCCTTCGAAGTTGCGATTGCCCGAGAGTACCGATGCCACGGTGAGGTCGGCTTGCTGGATGGCTTTCTCGATGGGTTCCGGCAGCGGCCCGGAGTTGCCGATGCAGGTGGTGCAGCCGTAGCCGACCAGGGCAAAACCCAGTTCATCGAGGTAGCGGGTCAGGCCGGCCGCCTTATAGTAGTCGGTGACCACCTTCGAGCCGGGGGCCAGCGAGCTCTTCACCCAGGGTTTGCGTTTCAGGCCTTTTTCCACGGCCTTCTTCGCCACCAGCCCGGCCGCCATCATCACGCTCGGGTTGGAGGTGTTGGTGCAGGAGGTGATGGCGGCGATGACCACGGCGCCGTTTTTCAGGCGATAGGTCTGGCCTTCGTAATCGTAATCCGCTTCACCGGCCATATCGGCATTACCGACGGCGACGCCACCACCCCCTTCACTTTCGAGGCGGCCCTCTTCCTTGCTGGTGGGTTTGAATTGCAGGTCGACGAAGTCGCTGAAGGCTTGCGCGACATTCGGCAGCGACACCCGGTCCTGCGGGCGTTTTGGTCCCGCGAGGCTGGCTTCGACGCTGCCCATGTCCAGCGCCAGGCTGTCGGTGAACACCGGCTCCTGGCCGGGCAGGCGCCACAGGCCCTGGGCCTTGCTGTAGGCCTCGACCAGTTGCACTGTTTCAAGGGGGCGGCCGGACAGGCGCAGGTACTCCAGCGTGACGTCGTCCACCGGGAAGAAACCGCAGGTGGCGCCGTATTCCGGCGCCATGTTGGCGATGGTCGCGCGGTCGGCCAACGGCAGGTCGGCTAGGCCGTCGCCGTAGAACTCGACGAATTTGCCCACCACGCCTTTCTTGCGCAGCATCTGGGTGACGGTCAGCACCAGGTCGGTGGCGGTGATGCCTTCCTTGAGCTTGCCGGTGAGTTTGAAACCGATGACTTCGGGAATCAGCATCGACACCGGTTGCCCCAGCATCGCCGCTTCCGCCTCGATGCCACCGACGCCCCAGCCGAGCACGCCGAGGCCGTTGATCATGGTGGTGTGGGAGTCGGTGCCGACCAGGGTGTCGGGGAAGGCATAGGTGCGGCCGTCCTCGTCCTTGGTCCAGACCGTGCGACCGAGGTATTCAAGATTCACCTGGTGGCAGATCCCGGTGCCCGGCGGCACTACGCTGAAGTTGTCGAAGGCACTCTGGCCCCAGCGCAGGAACGCATAGCGCTCGCCATTGCGCTGCATTTCAATGTCGACGTTCTGCTCGAAGGCGCTGCTGCTGGCGAACTTGTCGACCATCACCGAATGGTCGATCACCAGGTCCACCGGCGACAGCGGGTTGATGCGCTGTGGATCGCCGCCGGCCTTGGCCATCGCCGCGCGCATGGCGGCCAGGTCGACCACGGCGGGAACGCCGGTGAAATCCTGCATCAGCACCCGCGCCGGGCGGTACTGGATTTCCCGGTCGGAGCGGCGCTCCTTGAGCCACGCGGCCAGTGCCTTGAGGTCGGCGCCGGTGACGGTTTTCTCGTCCTCCCAGCGCAGCAGGTTTTCCAGCAGGACTTTCAACGACATCGGCAACTTGTCCAGCTCGCCCAGGCTCCTGGCGGCGTCGGGCAGGCTGAAGTAGTGGTAGGTCTTGTTGCCGACTTGCAGGGTTTTCAACGTCTTCAGGCTATCGAGGGACGGCATTACGATCACTCCTTGAAGTCCGCACGGCTACGGACTGAGGGGACGGACAGAGCCTTAAACCTAGCCCTGTTTTCGGTAGCTGGCTAATAACTGGACTCTATGGACAGACCCCAGGTTCCGATCTCGGCTATCATGCGCCGGTTTTCGTGACAGGCTTTGCTTCAGGGCAAGCCTGGGCATCGTGCAGTGGCCGAAATTCATCGCCATTGCCCAGGAGTAAGAATGAACACCCTATTCATGCATTGCCGGCCGGGCTTCGAAGGTGAAGTCTGTTCCGAGATTTCCGACCTCGCCGCGCGCTTGAACGTGGCCGGCTACGCCAAGGCCAAAGCCGCCACCGCTTGCGCCGAATTCGTCTGCACCGAAGAAGACGGCGCCGAGCGCCTGATGCGCGGGCAGCGTTTCGCCGAGCTGATTTTCCCGCGCCAGTGGGCACGGGGGATTTTCATCGATCTGCCGGAAACCGACCGCATCAGCGTGATCCTCGCCCATATGGCGGACTTTCCGCTGTGCGGCAGCCTGTGGCTGGAAATGGTCGACACCAATGATGGCAAGGAACTGTCGAACTTCTGCAAAAAGTTCGAAGTGCACCTGCGCAAAGCGCTGATGGCCGCCGGCAAACTGGTGGAAGACGCTCACAAGCCGCGGCTGTTGCTGACCTTCAAAAGTGGTCGTGAGGTGTTCATGGGGCTGGCCGAGTCGAACAACTCGGCGATGTGGCCAATGGGCATTCCCCGTTTGAAGTTTCCTCGGGAGGCGCCGAGCCGCTCGACCCTGAAGCTGGAAGAGGCCTGGCATCACTTCATCCCGCGCGACCAGTGGGACGAGCGTCTGCACAGCGACATGACCGGCGTCGACCTCGGGGCCGCTCCGGGTGGCTGGACCTGGCAACTGGTCAACCGCGGCATGCTGGTGACCGCCATCGACAACGGCCCGATGGCCGAAAGCCTGATGGACACCGGTCTGGTGCAACACCTGATGGCCGACGGTTTCACCTTCAAGCCCAAGCAGCCGGTGGACTGGATGGTCTGCGACATCGTCGAGAAGCCGGCGCGCAATGCGGCGATGCTGGAAGAGTGGATCGGTGACGGCCATTGCCGCGAGGCGGTGGTCAACCTCAAGCTGCCGATGAAACAGCGCTATGCCGAGGTGAAGCGTCTGCTCGAGCGCATTGCCGAGGGTTTCAAGGCGCGGGGCATCAAGGTCGAGATCGGCTGCAAACAGCTGTACCACGACCGCGAGGAAGTGACCTGCCATTTGCGCCGGATTGATGTGAAGAAGCCCAAGTCCCGCTGACATACGGGGACCAATGTGGGAGCGGGCTTGCTCGCGAAGGCGTCGTGTCAGTCGACGTCAACGCTGCTGACACACCGCCTTCGCGAGCAAGCCCGCTCCCACAGGTCAGTGGTCATCCCACAAGGGAGGCGTAATGCCACAGGTGACCGAACACCCGGCAATGCGCGACAATGCCGGCCAGTTTCAGGAGTGAATCATGAGTGAAATGCTTGATACGCCGGTAGACGGCACCCTCGATGCCACCGGCCTCAACTGCCCCGAGCCGGTGATGATGCTGCACCAGCACATCCGTGACCTGGTGCCCGGTGGCCTGCTCAAGGTCATCGCCACAGACCCGTCGACCCGTCGTGACATTCCCAAGTTCTGTGTGTTTCTCGACCACGAACTGGTGGCGCAGCACGAGGAGGAGGGCACCTACCTCTACTGGATTCGCAAGAAGTCCGGCTGATGACACCCAAAAAAAGACCTGCAAACGCAGGTCTTTTTGTTTGTGCAGTCAGCCCGCCGAGCGGCTGTTACGAATTCGCCGGCGCGCACTGAGCGTCAGGCGGATCGACAACATCAGCGCCGCGCAGCTCAAACCGGCAATCAACCCTTCCCACAGCCCGCTCGGGCCACTGGCCGGACCGAACCAATCGGTCAGTCCCAGCACGTAGCCGACCGGCAGGCCGATGCCCCAATAGGCGAACAAGGTCAGGATCATGGTCACCCGGGTGTCCTGGTATCCACGCAACGCACCCGCGCAAATCACCTGGATGGCATCGGAAAACTGATACAGCGCGGCATACACAATCAACATCGACGCAATCTGGATCACGGCCTTGTCAGGCGTGTAGATCGAGGCGATCGGTTCGCGCAGCAGCAGGATCAGGGCCGCCGAAAACGCCGCGAACACCAGTGCCGCGCCGAGCCCGACCTTCGCCGCGAAACGCGCCTGCCAGGGATTGCCGGCCCCCAGTGCCTGACCGACGCGCACGGTCACCGCCATGCCCAGCGAATAAGGAATCATGAACAGCAACGAGCTGATATTGAGGGCGATCTGATGCCCGGCCACTACGGTAGAGCCGAGACTGCCGATCAATAGCGCGATGACCGCGAAGATGCTGGACTCGGCAAAGACGGCAATGCCAATCGGCAGGCCAATGCCGACCAGACGCTTGATCACGGCCCATTGCGGGCGGTCGAAGCGCACCAGCACCCGGGTGCGGGCATAGAAGGGGGCCCAGAAGGTCCAGCCGGCCATGCTCAACGCCATGAACCACATCACGATGCCGCTGGCCCAGCCGCAACCGACGCCGCCCAGGGCCGGTGCGCCGAAATGGCCGTAGATCAACGCATAGTTCAGCGGGATGTTCAGCAGCAGGCCGCACAAGCCGATGACCATGCTCGGGCGGGTACGCCCCATGCCATCGCTGTAGCAGCGCAATACGTAATAGAACGCCATACCGGGAAACCCGAAAGCGATCCCGTGCAGGTAACCCATGCTCGGCTCGATCAATTGCGGATCGACTTTCATCCAGTGCAGGATCGGCTCGGCGCCGAGCAGCAGGCCGCTACCGATCAAGCCGACACACAAGGCCAGCCACAGTGCCTGGCGCACCAGCGGGCCGATCTCGTCGAACTGCGCGGCGCCAAAGCGTTGCGCGACCTTGGGTGTGGTTGCCAGCAGAACGCCGGACATCAACAGGTAGACCGGAATCCAGATCGAGTTGCCCAGGGCCACCGAGGCCAGGTCCCGTGGGCTGACGCGGCCGGCCATCACCGCATCGACGAAGCCCATGGCCGTGGTGGCCAGTTGCGCGATCATGATGGGCAGGGCCAGGCCGAGCAGGCCCTTGAGTTCCAGGCGAACGGGTGTCGTGCGCGCAGGAGCGGTGGCGACGGTACTTTCAATAACAGGATTCAATAGCGAAACGTCCAAGAGGGTTTTGATGCACAGCCGCGCATTCTACGCGTTGACGCGGCAGTCAGGAAAAAGCTCGTGTTACCGATTTGTAATCAACCCTCTGTAGGAGCGAGCTTGCTCGCGATGAGCGTCAACGATGACGCGGGATGTCTGAATGAACGTGGCATCCTTGCGTCCATCGCGAGCAAGCTCGCTCCTACAGAGAGATGCGTCTAGGCGCGATGCGTCATCTACGCCTACACTGCCGATCCGCCAAAGGAGCCTGCCATGCTGATTGTTGCCGACGAAAATATCCCCCTGCTTGATGCCTTCTTTGAAGGCTTCGGTGAAATCCGCCGGGTGCCGGGTCGCGCCATCGACCGTGCCACGGTCGAGCAGGCCGATGTGCTGTTGGTGCGTTCAGTGACCAACGTCAATCGCGCGCTGCTCGAAGGCAGCAAGGTGCGCTTTGTCGGTACGTGCACCATCGGCACCGATCATCTGGACCTGGATTACTTTCAGCAGGCCGGCATCACCTGGTCCAGCGCACCGGGCTGCAATGCCCGCGGCGTGGTCGACTATGTGCTCGGCAGCTTGCTGACCCTGGCCGAAATCGAAGGGGTCGACCTGACCCGGCGTACCTACGGCGTGGTCGGCGCCGGCGAGGTGGGTGGCCGACTGGTCAAGGTCCTGCAGGGCCTGGGCTGGAAGGTGCTGGTGTGCGATCCACCCCGGCAGGCGACTGAAGGCGGTGACTACGTCAGCCTCGAGCAGATCATCGAAGAGTGCGACGTCATCAGCCTGCACACGCCGCTGACCAAGCAGGGGCCTCAATCGACCTGGCATCTGTTCGATGAAAAACGCCTCAACCAGCTCAGATCCGGTACCTGGCTGATCAATGCCAGTCGAGGACCGGTGGTCAACAACGCGGCACTGCGCGATGTGCTGCTGGAACGCGAAGACCTGCAAGCAGTGCTCGATGTCTGGGAAGGCGAGCCTGAAGTCGACGTGGCGCTGGCTGAGTTGTGCGTGCTGGCCACGCCGCACATTGCCGGTTACAGCCTCGACGGCAAGCAGCGGGGCACCGCGCAGATTTATCAGGCCTATTGCGATTTCCTCGGGCAACCGGCCCGCGTCAGCCTGAGCGATTTGCTGCCGGCACCCTGGCTGTCGCACGTGACCCTGAATGCGCAAAGCGACCCGGCCTGGGCCTTGGCGATGCTGTGCCGTGGCGTGTATGACCCGCGTCGTGACGATGCGGATTTCCGTCGCAGCCTTGTCGGCAGTGTCAGCGAACAGCGCGCGGCATTCGATGTGCTGCGCAAGAATTATCCTTCACGCCGTGAGATCGACGGGTTGCAGGTGCGGATCGAGGGGGATGCGCCTGAGTTGCAGCGGATTGTGGCGGCGTTGGGGGCGGCGGCAATCTGATAGACCGCGGCGGCCCTTTCGCGATGTAGAAACGGATACATCCTTTACAAACGAAACCGGGGACATCCTTTACGTTTTTGTGGGTTTGAAAGGCGGTTTTCACCGCTTTTCAAACGCCCTAAAAGGTAACTGCACAAATACACT
>NZ_JAHUWF010000009.1:0-311314 GCF_019219205.1 Pseudomonas sp. PDM27
CCTTAACAACTTCAACCACTTGCGCTTTCGATCTCTCGTCAGCGGGAGGCGAATTCTACAGCGTTACTCGCTGCTGTCAACACCTCTTTTTCAACTTCCTTGGCGCTTCGATGACCTGAAGCAACCTACCGCCGAAAACTGCGTAACTCTTTGTTTATCAAGGAGTTTTCCGTTTCGACTGCGCCGGAAGTGGGGCGAATTATAGGCCTCCAGAATCTGCCGTCAACACCTATTTACGCCTATTTGGCAGAAGAGGCCTTTTTAGCCGCTAAACGAGGGATTCGACGAGCTACGGGCGGTAGCCGCAGCACTAACAACAACGCACCTATAGACGCATAGATCACCCACTCTTTGAGGTCGGCACGCACAATCCAGAGCATATGCAGCAATCCAAGCCCGAGAATGACGTAAGCCAGGCGATGCAACTTCTTCCAACTCGCCCGCAATCGCCGCTGACTGTATCGATTGGACGTCACCGCCAATGCCAGCAAACCAAGAAAGCCCAGCGCCCCGACAATAATGTAAGGCCGCTTGCGCAACTCGACACCCAATTGCGACCAGTCAAAACCAAGAATGAATGCGGCATAGCTACTGAGGTGGAGCACTACATAGGCAAAACACCACAACCCCAACTGTCGCCGCACAACAATCCACCCTGGCCAACCGGTGAGCCTCTGCAAAGGCGTCATACCCAAAGTCACGAGCAGCAGAACAAGCGCCCCCAACCCCAATCGATCGACCAGCACCTTGCCCGGATCCGGCCCGAGGACATCCTCCCAGGCCTGAGACAACCACAGCAGCGGCCACACCAGTACCACGACAAAGACACCGATACGCCAAAACGGATACCGCATCAGTAATTCTTCCTCAGGTCGAGCCCCGTATATAGAGAGGCAACTTCCTCTGAATAGCCGTTGAACATTTGCGTGTCGCGCACATTGGGCTTGAACAAGCCGCTCGGCAAGCGGCGTTCACGAGCCTGAGTCCAGCGAGGATGATCAACCGTGGGATTCACGTTCGCATAAAAGCCATACTCATCCGGAGCAATACTCTGCCAGGTGGTTTTCGGCTGCTCGCTGACCAGACTGATGCGCACGATGGACTTGATGCTCTTGAAGCCATATTTCCAGGGCACCACCAAACGCAGCGGCGCGCCGTTTTGATTAGGCAACTCACGCCCGTACATGCCTACCGCAAGAATCGCCAAGGGGTTCATCGCCTCATCCAGACGCAGCCCTTCTATATAGGGCCAGTCGATCAAGGCAAAACCCGAGCGCTGCCCCGGCATGCTTTTGGGGTCCTGCAGGGTTTCGAAGCGGATGAATCTGGCTTTCGAGGTCGGCTCTACTTCCTTGAGCAACGCCGAGAGGGGAAAGCCGATCCAGGGAATGACCATCGACCAGGCTTCCACGCAACGCAGTCGGTAGATTCGCTCCTCAAGCTGGTACGGCTTCATGAAATCCTCCAGCGCATACCGCCCTGGCTTGCCCACCTCCCCGTCCACAACCACCGACCACGGCTCAGTCTTCAGCGCGCCGGCATTGGCGGCCGGATCACCCTTGTCGGTGCCGAACTCGTAGAAGTTGTTGTAGTGGGTCGCATCCTTGAACGGCGTGATCGCCTCATCCTTGACGTTGACCGCACCCCACTGGGTAGCAGGAAGTTTTTCGCTGAACCAGGAAGGCGCATTGCCGGGTTCGACATCCGGGTAACGCGCAGCATCGCCAGCGCTGGCCCATTGCGGCAGGCTGCCCAGAGCGAAACCGGCAATCGTGGCGCCGAGCACATTGCGTCGAGAAAGATAGAGGGATTCAGGTGTGACGTCCGACTCATGGCAGTCGGACGTTCTGGTGACTTTGATCAGCATGGTTACTCCGCAGCTCTGGAGGACAGATGCACCCATAGACTGCGGAGTATGAGGGAAATTACGCGCTCTTGTTACGGCGAAGACGTAACAGGTATTGAACCGGGCCAGAGGCTGCATAGGCGAGAAACACCAGCAACAGGATGCGCGGCGGATCACTGAACACCACGGCAAACACCAGCACCACCGCGAGAATCGCCACGAACGGCACGCGCCCCTTCAGGTCCAGCTCCTTGAAGCTGTTGTACTTGATGTTGCTGACCATCAGCATGCCGGCCGCAGCCACCATCAGCGCAACCAGGAAGGACATCTTCGATCCCTGGATACCGTAATCGCTGAACGCCCAGACGATGCCTGCAACAACACCCGCCGCCGCCGGGCTGGCCAGGCCGATAAAGTAGCGCTTGTCCGCCGTACCGACCTGAGTATTGAAACGTGCGAGACGCAGCGCCGCACCCGCGACATAAACGAAGGCGACCATCCAGCCGACCTTGCCCATGTCACCCAGCGCCCAACCGAAGGCCAGCAACGCCGGTGCGACACCAAAGGCAACCATGTCCGACAGCGAGTCATACTCGGCACCAAAGGCGCTCTGGGTATTGGTCATGCGGGCCACGCGGCCATCAAGGCCATCGAGCACCATCGCAACGAAGATCGCGATGGCCGCAAACGCGAAATACTTGCTCGCATTGGCCGAGTCACCCGCACTCAGGGCCGCCTGGGCGCTCATCGAGTTGATGATGGAGTAAAACCCTGCGAACAGGTTCGCAGTGGTAAACAGGTTCGGCAGAAGATAGATACCACGATGCCGGACTTTACGACCTTCAGCGTCATGGCCCTCCTCGACATGTTCATCGATGGGCAGCAGGCTTTCGGCGTCAGAAGCCTGGTTTGGCTCTTCGGGGCGTTCGCTCATGGACATTACCTTGCAACGGGGTGGAAAGTTTGGACAGGTGTCTGGGACGACGGTTCGGCCGCAAACGATGCAGCTTTATACCAGAACCGCTCTCCCAAACGAAAAAACGCGGCCTAAGCCGCGTTTTTCGTACAAGGGCGTGACTTAGTTTTTAGCTTTGTCGACGATCTTGTTGGCACCGATCCACGGCATCATGGAGCGCAGTTGCTCACCGATGATTTCGATACCGTGAGCGGCGTTGTTACGACGCTTGGCGGTCATCGAAGGATAGCCGGTAGCGCCTTCGCTGATGAACATCTTGGCGTATTCGCCGTCCTGAATACGTTTCAGGGCGTTGCGCATGGCCTGACGGGATTCGGCGTTGATGACTTCCGGGCCGGTCACGTACTCGCCGTATTCGGCATTGTTGGAGATCGAGTAGTTCATGTTGGCGATACCGCCTTCGTACATGAGGTCAACGATCAGCTTCAGTTCGTGCAGACACTCGAAGTAGGCCATTTCTGGCGCGTAGCCAGCTTCAACCAGGGTTTCGAAACCGGCTTTTACCAGTTCAACGGTACCGCCACACAGAACGGCTTGCTCGCCGAACAGGTCGGTTTCGGTCTCGTCCTTGAAAGTGGTTTCGATGATGCCGGTACGACCGCCGCCAACGCCGGCAGCGTAGGACAGCGCAACGTTCTTGGCGTTGCCCGAGGCGTCCTGGTAGATAGCGATCAGGTCAGGGATACCGCCGCCCTTCACGAATTCGGAACGTACGGTGTGGCCTGGAGCCTTCGGCGCGATCATGATCACGTCGAGGTCAGCGCGCGGCACAACCTGGTTGTAGTGGATCGCGAAGCCGTGGGAGAAGGCCAGGGTGGCGCCTTTCTTGATGTTCGGCTCGATTTCGTTCTTGTACAGGGAGGACTGGAACTCGTCCGGGGTCAGGATCATGACCAGGTCGGCAGCTGCAACAGCCGAAGCAACGTCGGTCACTTTCAGGCCATGGGCTTCTGCCTTGGCAACAGTAGCCGAACCTTTACGCAGGCCTACAGTCACGTCAACGCCGGAATCTTTCAGGTTGCACGCCTGAGCGTGGCCTTGGGAACCGTAACCGATGATGGCAACTTTCTTGCCCTGGATGATCGACAGGTCGCAGTCTTTATCGTAGAAAACTTTCATGAATTTCCCCTATATCAGGCCGTTCAGGCCGTTCGCTAATTTGGTTTAGATGCTGAGTACTTTGTCGCCGCGGGCAATGCCGGTCACGCCGCTACGGACGGTTTCCAGAATCGAGGCGGTGCCGATGGACTGAATGAAGCTGTCGAGCTTGTCGCTGGTACCGGTCAGTTGAACGGTATACACGCTGGCGCTGACATCTACGATCTGCCCACGGTAAATATCGGTAGTGCGCTTGATCTCGGCGCGCTGGGCGCCGGTGGCCTTGACCTTGACCAACATCAGTTCGCGCTCGATGTGAGCACTTTCCGACAGGTCGACCAGTTTTACCACTTCGATCAGCTTGTTCAGGTTCTTGGTGATCTGCTCGATGACTTCATCGTGACCGACAGTGGTCAGCGTCAGACGCGACAGGGTCGGGTCTTCGGTTGGGGCCACGGTCAGGCTTTCGATGTTGTAGTTGCGCTGCGAGAACAGGCCAACCACGCGAGACAGAGCGCCGGGTTCGTTTTCCAGAAGCAAGGAAATAATGTGCCGCATGATTAAGTACGCTCCGTCTTGCTCAGCCACATATCGCGCATGGAGCCGTCTTTGATCTGCATCGGATAGACGTGCTCGCTGGTGTCGACCGAAATGTCGATCACCACCAGGCGATCCTTCATGGCGAACGCCTCTTCCATCTTCGACTTCAAGTCCTTCGAATCGGTGATACGCACGCCAACGTGACCGTAGGCCTCTGCCAGTTTGACGAAGTCAGGCAACGATTCCATATAGGAATGAGAGTGACGGCTACCGTAGCTCATGTCCTGCCACTGGCGAACCATGCCCAGCACACCGTTGTTCAGGATGACGATCTTGACCGGCAAACCGTATTGCAGACAGGTCGACAGCTCCTGAATGTTCATCTGGATGCTGCCCTCGCCGGTGACGCAAACGACGTCGTCATCCGGGAAGCTCAGCTTGATGCCCATGGCCGCCGGGAAACCGAAGCCCATGGTGCCCAGGCCACCGGAGTTGATCCAGCGGTTCGGCTTGTTGAACGTGTAGTACTGCGCCGCGAACATCTGGTGCTGACCCACGTCGGAGGCTACAAAGGCATCGCCCTTGGTCACTTCGCACAGGGTTTCGATCACGGCCTGCGGCTTGATGACGCTGCCGTCGCCCTTGTCATAAGGGAACAGGCCACGATCACCGCGCCACTCATCGACTTGCTTCCACCAGCTGGCAACGGACTCCTTGTTCGGGGTCTCGCCGATTTCCTTGAGGATCGCGACCATTTCGGTCAGGACACTCTCGACCGGACCCACGATAGGCACGTCGGCCTTGATGGTCTTGGAGATCGAAGCCGGGTCGATGTCGATGTGAATGATCTTGGCGTTCGGGCAGAACTTCGACGCGCCGTTGATGACACGGTCGTCGAAACGCGCGCCGACAGCGAGGATCACGTCAGCATGGTGCATCGCCAGGTTGGCGGTGTAGCTGCCGTGCATGCCAAGCATGCCGATGAACTGACGGTCGGTGCCAGGGTAGCCACCGAGGCCCATCAGGGTATTGGTCACTGGCAGGTTGAGCATCTTCGCCAGTTCGGTCAGTGGTGCGGAACCACCGCCGAGGATCACGCCGCCGCCCGAATACAACACAGGACGCTTGGCCGCCAGAAGCATTTCTGCCGCCTTGCGGATTTGACCGGAGTGACCGCGAACAGCCGGGCTGTAGGAACGCAGCTTGGCTTTTTTCGGGAAGACGTATTCGAACTTCTCGGCCGGGTTGGTCATGTCTTTCGGAATATCGACAACGACCGGACCAGGGCGACCGGATTGCGCCAGGTAGAAGGCTTTCTTCATGACTTCCGGGATTTCCGACGCGTGCTTGATCATGAAGCTGTGTTTCACGATCGGCCGGGAGATACCGATCATGTCGGTTTCCTGGAATGCGTCGGTGCCAACCATGGTGCTCGGCACCTGGCCGGAAATGACCACCATCGGAATGGAGTCCATGTAGGCCGTGGCAATACCGGTGATGGCGTTTGTCGCGCCCGGCCCGGAAGTCACCAGTACCACGCCGGCTTTACCGGTGGCACGGGCGTAGCCGTCAGCCATATGGGTAGCCGCTTGCTCGTGACGAACCAGGATGTGGGTCACTTCCGGTTCTTTGAACAGGGCATCGTAAACATGAAGAAGAGCACCACCCGGGTACCCGTAGATATATTTGACGCCTTCGTCGCGCAAAAAGCGGACGAGCATCTCACCGCCAGATAAAAGCTCCACGTTGCTCACCTCTAAAACGCCAGAATACCGCCCACGAAAAATGGGACGGGTCTTAATAGGTTTACTTCTCAGCAGAGCATGAGCGACGGTGGTCGCCGACTACGTCAGCACTGACTGAGCAAGTATTGGGATCGTCCCAAGTGTTGCGGGCCTTTCCCACCCAGCGCGAGGTAACGCGTTGCGGGTGTAACAGGTCGACGCGGATATGCGCCTCATGATCTGCTGAGAGGGTCTGCTTCTGGCAGTCCCTGTACAGCGGACTTTGGATTCTTCTGTTTCGCCCTTCGCAAGTCAAGTCGTCTATGAGCTTTATTCTACTAAGCACATGAGAACGCAAGAAAAAACCCGTAAATCCGCCGCGTGTTAGCTTCGATTGCGCAACTTTTGGCAAAAAATTGGCACGCGCATGCGCTTACCCTGCAGCGGCCGACAAAATAGAGAGAGATTGTGGACAACTGCCAGCGGACGCTGGCAGCTTCTGGCTCAGCGAGAGGCTGTGATCAACTGATCAAACTCTTTGAGCAATACCTGCAACTGCCGATCCCTGCCCTGGACATTGCGTCCGGCAAAGACCATCTCAGCCATTTCCTGAATGCCCGAAGCATTGGGTAGCGGCAGATCCTGCTCGAGGATCATTTTCATGCGCGGCAGGAAGATCCATTGCAGCCATTGCTCGAAATCCAGTGTATCGACCGAAAACGGCTCGACACTGGAAAGCGCTTCGGCCGATGGCGAGACGTCATCCCACCAGCCTTGCACCCGCAACTCGCGCTCGATCAACAGCAGTTGATCGGCGATTTTCAGAAAGCGCGCATCCATCACAGCGTTACCTTGGCCTTCTGGCGCGCCAGTGCCGCGCCCTGGGAGTCACCCTGCTTTTCACGTGCCTGGGCAATCAGCTCCCACAAGTTGGCCTGAAGGGCCGGACGCCCATTGGCCAAGGTCAGCCCCCGGCGCGCGAACTGCTCGGCCTGGGCTGCATCGCCTTGAGCCATCCGCACCTGCGCCAGACGGTACAGCACCTGCGGTTCACGCGGAGCAACGCGCTGGGCGCGTTCAAGGCTGGAGGAGGCACCGTTGAGATCACCGCTCGCCTGTTGCTGTTGAGCGGTGGTCAGCAAAGCCAGTACCGGGCCGTCCAGCTGCTCATCGGCAGAGAGCCCGCCCGAGCTGGCCGACGGAATCCCGCTTGGCGACGACGGCATGCTATAGCTGCCCTGGTTGATCGGCGCCGATTGTACCGGCGACGTGTCAATCGGCCCCGGCGTGATCGGCCCCGGCGTGATCGGCCCCGGGGTAATAGGCGTGGTGCTGATTGGCGTTGAAGTCGTTGCCGCGCCTGGCACCATCACCACGACGCCGCTGTCACCTTGGGGAATCGCCTGGGTCTGGGACGACTGACCTTGTACAGGACGCTTGACGGTCGTCTGGCGGAAGCCGCCATTGGCCGAGATCCGCTCACTGTTGGACACCGCGGTGCCGGAATCCACAACCGGAATCGAACCACGTTGGACGGTAGAGCAACCGCTGAGCAAAGCTACGGCGGCAACCGCTGGAATCAACCACTTGTTCACTTGAAATCCTCTTTGCTTAATTCATCCAGCCCTTGACCCAGTCCATCACCGACTCCGCAGGGTTTTCACCACCGCAAGCGGCGCCGGGAGGCGGTTCGCTGCCGCGAATATACGGCATCTGCACGGCACCGGGGCAACCGGCGTCAGAACCTTGCCCGGTTCGCGAATCCACCCAGGCCTGAACGATATTATCCGGCTGCGGCATGTCTAGCGGCAACGGGTCGGCCTTGCGCATGAAGCTGGTCCAGACCTGCAAGGCCCCGGTGGCGCCCGTGAATGGCGTCTTGCCGTTGTCGTCGCGCCCCAGCCAGACCACCGCCAGCAAGTCCTGGCTGAAACCGGCAAACCAACTGTCTCGCGAGTCGTTACTGGTGCCGGTTTTACCCGCGAGGTTCAGCGTTCTTGGCAACACGTTGTAAACCGAGCTGCCGGTACCTTCTCGCATCACGCGCTGCATGGCGCTCTGGATCAGGTAAATGGAGGCCGGATCGAAACGCTGCTGAATCTGGAACGGATAACGCTTGAGCGGCTCGCCTTCGGCCGTCAGCACGCTGCGAATCCCGCGCATCGGCGTATTGAAGCCACCGTTGGCGAGGGTCTGATACATGGTCGCCACTTCGATGGGCGTCATCCCGCCAGCGCCGAGCAACATCGACGGGAAGGCCGGGAATTCACGAGACACCCCCAGGCGCTCCACCGTCTTCAGGACGTTCGGCACACCGACCGCCAGGCCGAGACGCGCGGTCGACAGGTTGTAGGAATGCGCCAACCCCTGATAGAGGAAGACGGTACCGTGAGAACGACGATCATAGTTCTGCGGCTTCCAGACCTGGCCGTCGGCGCCCTTGACCGAGAAAGATTCGTCCGACAGCCAACTGGTCAACGTGTACTGGCTCGGCTTCTCCAGCGCGGTCAGGTACACCGCCGGCTTGATCAACGAGCCGATCGGCCGCACAGCATCCAGCGCCCGGTTGAACCCGGCAAAACTGGCCTGGCGACTGCCGATCATGGCCTGTACTTCGCCGGTCTCCGGGTTGGTCACGACCATGGCCGCCTCGACGTCATCGGACCCCTTGCGCCCGGCCAGGCGCTTGAAGGTGTCGTTGACCGAGGCTTCAGCCTTCATCTGCAGGATCGGGTCGAAACTGGTGAAGATGCGCAGGCCTTCTTCGGTCAAGTCTTCGTCGCGATAGTCTTCGCGCAACTGACGCTTGACCAGATCGAGGAAGCCGGGGAACGAGCTGTCCGCCAGACTGCCGCGCTTGGTCACGCCCAGCGGCATTTTCTTCGCCGCCTCAACCTGCTCGGCAGTCGCGACGCCCTGCTCCTGCAGCACATCGAGTACCAGGTTGCGCCGCTCAAGGGCACGCTCCGGATAACGACGAGGGTTATAGGAAGACGGCCCTTTGACCATCCCCACCAGCAGTGCGACTTGATGCAGCTTGAGTTCGGCCAGCGGCTGGCTGAAGAAAAACTGGCTGGCCAGACCGAAACCGTGCACCGCGCGCTGACCGTCCTGCCCGATAAACACTTCGTTGAGGTAAGCCTCAAGGATTTCGGGTTTGTCGTAATGCAGTTCAAGCAGCAGCGCCATCATCGCTTCGGTGAGCTTGCGGCTCAGGCTGCGCTCGTTGGTCAGGTAGAAGTTCTTGACCAACTGCTGAGTCAGGGTACTGCCGCCCTGACGCATGCGGCCGGATGAACCGTTGACCCAGATCGCTCGGGCGATCGACTTCGGCGAAACACCGAAGTGATGATAAAAATCGCGGTCCTCGACCGCCACCAGCGTTTCCAGCAGATACGGCGGCACCTGATCGATCTTGATCAGGATCCGGTCTTCGAGGTTTTTCGGGTACAGGCCACCGATCAGCAGCGGCTCCAGGCGCACCACCGACAGTTTCGAGCCTTTTGCCCCCGCCAACTCGGCCACGTAATCGCCGGAGAAACGCACCCGCACCGGTTGCGCCTGCTCCATGCCTTCATAGAACTGGAAGCCACGGGTGTTCAGGTCAACGGTATTGCCGTTCACCGACGCCGCGCCCGGGCCGTTGGCCACGCTTTCACGGCGATAACCCAGGGCATCGAGTTCGGTCAGGAAATCATCCCGGCTCAGCTTTTGTCCGACGAACAGCTCGAGGGGACGAGCGTAAACCTTGGCCGGAATCGTCCAGCGCTTGCCGGAAAACTTCTCCTGGACAATTGCATCAAGGTAAACGGCGAATCCGGCCAGCACTACCAGGCCGACCAGACTGAGTTTAATGGCCCAGCCCAGCCACGGGCGCAGGCCCCTGGAGGGTGGTTTTTTTGGGGTACGGGGAGTTCGAGTACGAGTCATGGCGGCGGATTATACGCACTTTATTCATACTCAACAGGAGCGCTCCGAGGTTTGCGTCAAGCGGACTTGCAGCCATAATGACGGCCTTGATTTTCCAGACTCTGAAGGATCGCCTGTGAGCCAGACCTTGATCGCTGCCCTGCAAAACCCTGCCCTCTACCCGCACCCGGTAGAAGGATTCCAGGTCATCGAAACCCATATCTCCTGGGTCATTCTCACCGGCCCCTTCGCTTATAAAGTGAAGAAACCGGTCAACTTCGGTTTTCTCGACTTTACCGGCCTTGAGGCTCGCGAACATTTTTGTACTGAAGAGCTGCGCCTGAACCAGCGCCTGACCGACGATTTGTACCTGGAAGTGTTGCCCGTCACCGGCAGCGCCGAGGCTCCGCAATTGGGCGGCGAAGGGCCAGCCATCGAATATCTGCTGAAGATGCGCCAGTTCCCGCAAAGCGGACTATTGAGCACCCTGCAAGCCAATGGCGAATTGACCACCGCGCACATCGACGAGATGGCCGAGCAGATCGCCCGCTTCCACCTCAACGCCCCAAAAGTGCCGGCCGGGCACGAAGCCGGCACCCCGGACAGCGTCATGGCGCCGGTACGGCAGAACTTCGAGCAGATCCGTCCGTTCCTCAGCGATAAAGCCGACCTGTTGCAACTCGACGCCCTGCAAGCCTGGGCCGAAAGCAGCTTCGAACGCCTCAAACCACTGCTCGCCCAGCGCAAGGCCGAAGGCTTCATTCGTGAATGCCACGGTGACATCCATCTGGGTAACGCTACCGTGATCGACGGCAAGGTCGTGATCTTCGACTGCATCGAATTCAACGAACCCTTCCGTTTTACCGACGTTTATGCCGACACCGGCTTCCTGGCGATGGACTTGGAAGATCGCGGCCTGAAGTGCCTGGCGCGCCGTTTCGTCAGCCAGTACCTGGAGCTGACCGGCGACTATCACGGCCTCGAGCTGCTGAACTTCTATAAAGCCTACCGCGCCCTGGTTCGCGCCAAGGTCGCCCTGTTCAGCATGCCGGCCGACGCCACTGCGGTGCAGCGCGCCACGACCCTGCGCCAGTACCGCAACTACGCCAACCTCGCGGAAAGCTACAGCACCATTCCTTCGCGCTTCATGGCCATTACCAGCGGCGTTTCCGCAGTCGGTAAAAGCCATGTCGCCATGCGCCTGGTCGAAGCCCTGGGCGCGATTCGCCTGCGCTCCGATGTCGAGCGCAAGCGCCTGTTCGGCGAGCAGACCGTCGAGAATGATGTACAGGCCGGCATCTATAGCGCCGACGCCAGCGCGGCGACCTATGCCCGCCTGCACGAAATCGCCGACGTCATTCTGCATGCGGGCTTCCCGGTGGTGGTCGACGCCACTTACCTCAAGCGTGAACAGCGTGACAATGCGGCGAAGGTGGCCGAGGCCACGGGTGCACCCTTCCTGATCCTCGACTGCAATGCACCACAGGCCGTGATCGAAAGCTGGCTGGCCGTGCGCCAGGCCGACAAGAAGGACCCGTCCGACGCCACTCTGGCCGTGATCGAAGCCCAACAAGCCAGCCGTGAGGCGCTGACCCCCGCAGAAATCCTCTGCAGCAAGCGCGTCCAGACCAATGAAAGCGGGACTCTGGATACCGTTGTGGAACAGATTCGCCAGCGCCTGCCGGGCCTGTAAAAACTATTTCAGCCGTGAGGCCCTCGCAGTCCTCACGACTGTCAAACAGTGGCACTATACTGGCGTCATAAAACCATCAGGTGATGCGACATGAGCCAGCCAAAACTTCTCGACACTCCGCTTTATGCCCTGCTGCACAAAGACGACATCAGAGGCTTTAACAGTGAGCGCCCCAAGGATGGCCCCATCGACATGGTGGGTGGCGATTTCCGGGGGCTGGACCTGCGCGAACTGAATGCCGACGGTGTGGACTTCAGCGACGCCTACTTCCGTTCCGCCGACTTGCGCGGCATCGATTTTCGCAAAGCGAACCTGGAAGGCGCGAGCCTGGCCCACGCGCAAATCTCCGGTACCTACTTTCCAGTGGAACTGAGTGCCGACGAAATCCTCATGTCGATGAACTTCGGCACGCGATTGCGCTACCGCACACGCTGATCACTGTTGCCGGCAGACAGGTCCAGTGCCCCCCATTGCACTGGACTGCGGGGACATTCACTCGCCATCCCTGATTGCTCTCCTCTTCCCCTTTTTTGCGCGTTCGCCGACCTTCAACACCCTGCCAACACGTGTCTCTTAGAAGCATTTGCGTCGAAAACGAGCAAACAATCACGCTTTTCCTACTGATGGCTACACTCCTCAGAAGATTGCCCACGCTCTCCATTCGGCCATCGCAAGGAGGCTTGATGAATGATGAACTGCAACACCTGAAGAATCTTGGCAAGACGTCAGCGCAATGGCTGCATGCCGTGGGCATCCATAGCGCATCGGACTTGCGTCGCCTCGGGGCGGTGGATGCTTATCGGGCCGTGCGTACGCGCGGTTTTCGGGCGTCCAAGGTGTTGTTGTACGCGATTGAAGGTGCCCTGATGGACGTTCACTGGAATGACATCCCTGCCGAGCGCAAGGAAGCGCTGAACAAACAACTGGAAGCCATTTCTTCACGCCACAAGAACTGAGCCGACAAATATTTCCGAAGCTTTGCAACCTGAAACCCAATGATTACGGGGCCTGCAGAAGTAAATTCGGCGAATCGCAATGAAATCAAAAAACAGCGGTTGACTTGGTAATGAGAATCGATATGATTATCACAACTGGTCGCGAGACTGGTCGATATTCTGAATAGCCCTTGGTTCGGACTCTCAGATTATCTCCTCATCAGGCTAATCACGGTTATTTGACCCGGCTCTTGCCGGGTCTTTTTTTGCCTGTGGAAAAGTACTGACGGGATTCGGCGATGGATGCGCCATGCCGATCACCACAATGCGGGCGGTCAGACGCATGACAGTTTCCCGGGCATCGAACGGTCAGGCCAAGTATCCTCGACGATAGGCACTTGTCCCCGGCGGGCAAGACGGCCAATTGATCGCATTTAACCGTCAAGCCCGGACCTATCCGGTCACGAGCTGCGGGACTGAGGATAGAGATGAAGTTGCTTTGTGCAGGTGCCGAACTGGTCAATGACAGCAGTCGCGGTTTCGACATTGACGGCCAAAAGCTTTTTGCGGTGCGCCGCAGCGGCCAGGTCCATGTCTACATCAATCGCTGCCCACACCGGGGTGTGGCCTTGGAGTGGCATCCCGACCAGTTTCTCGACCCCAGCAACAGCCTGATCCAATGCGCCACCCATGGCGCACTGTTCCTGATCGAAGACGGTGAATGCGTCGCCGGCCCTTGTGCGGGGCAAGCCTTGACCAGAGTGGCCTGTCGCGAGGACGAACAAGGGATCTGGATCAGCCTTTAGCCGCCCGGCAACACGTCCAGACGCCGGTCGACCAGCATTTCCTGGTGATTCAAGCTCACAGCGTAAGCCAGCACCTCGACCCCACACTCAATAGCCTCACGCAAAGCCTGCGCATAAGCCGCATCGATTTCCTGCGCCGGACGCACGGCCTCGATGCCGGTCAGGCAAACACAGTACAACTGCACCGCGCGAATACCGTCCCTGGCCAAGTGGGCCAGTTCCCGCAGATGCTTGGCGCCACGCTGGGTGACCGCATCGGGAAACGCCGCCACCGCCGTACCGTCGAAACCCAGGGTCACGCTTTTGACCTCGACGTAGGCAGGCCCTTCGGGGTAATCGAGCCGGAAATCGATACGACTGTTTTCCTGACCATAAGCCACTTCGCGCTTGAGCCCGGTAAAGCCGTTCAATTCCGTGATGATGCCCGCTCGCAGCGCCTCTTCGATCAAACCATTGGCCCGGGCGGTGTTCACGCAAAACAGCCGCCCTTGCGGGGTTTCGCCGATCTCCCAGGTGCCGGGCAACTTGCGTTTCGGGTCGTTGGAGCGGCTGAACCAGACCTGCCCGCCTTCGACCTGACAATTGAGCATCGATCCTGTATTCGGGCAGTGAATGGTCAGCATCTCGCCGTCAACGGTTTCGATATCGGCGAGAAAACGCTTGTAGCGTCGAATCAGGCGACCTTCTTCGAGGGGGGGATGAAATCGCATCAGCCTTGCCAGCTCCGCAACCCACGGGCAATGCGCTCGACCGCTTCCTGCAAACGCTCGAGATTTTGCGTATAGGCGAACCGCACATGATGCCCGGCCTGATAACGCCCGAAATCCAGCCCCGGGGTGAAGGCCACATGCTCGGTCTCGAGAAAATGTTTACAGAACGCGAAGGCATCGCCGCCGAACTTGCTGATATCGGCGTACAAGTAGAATGCCCCTTCCGGTTCCACGGCAATGCCAAAGCCCAATTCCCGCAAGGCCGGCAGCAGGTAATCCCGACGCCGGCCAAATTCGGCGCGACGCTCTTCGAGAATACTGATGGTTGCCGGCTCGAAACAGGCCAGCGCGGCGTGCTGCGCCATGCTTGGAGCACTGATGTAGAGATTCTGGGCGAGTTTTTCCAGCTCACCGACGGCCGCGTCCGGGGCGACCAGCCATCCCAACCGCCAACCGGTCATCCCGAAGTACTTCGAAAAACTGTTCAGCACGAAGGCACTGTCGTCGACTTCCAGCACGCTGGCCGCATCGGTGCCGTAGGTCAGGCCGTGATAGATCTCGTCGACCACCAGATGACCGTGGCGCTCCTTGATCGCGACAGACAACTTCGCCAGCTCATCGCGGGTCAGGATCGTGCCGGTCGGATTGGCTGGCGACGCCACCAATGCGCCCACACTGTCGTGATCCCAATGACGCTCGATCAGGCCGGGCGTCAATTGATAACGCACCTCCGGACCGACCGGCACCAATTGCGCGGCGCCTTCGACCAGTCGCAGGAAGTGCCGGTTACAGGGGTAGCCCGGGTCCGCCAGCAGCCAGTGCTTGCCGGGGTCGACCAGCAAAGCGCTGGCCAGCAGCAACGCACCGGAGCCGCCGGGGGTGATGAGGATGCGTCGAGGGTCGATGTTCAAGCCATAACGCTGCTGATAAAAGCCCGAAATGGCCTCACGCAGCTCCGGAATGCCGCGCGCGGCGGTGTAACGGGTCTTCCCCGCTGCCAGCGCAGCCTGGCCGGCCTGGATGATCGGCTCGGCGGTGGTGAAGTCCGGCTCGCCGATTTCCAGGTGGATCACATCGTGGCCAGCCGCCTGCAATTCATTGGCCCGCGCCAACAGCGCCATGACATGAAAAGGTTCGATCGCGCGACTGCGGGCACTGTAGGACTGAGCCATTGGCCTTCCTTCAACTGGGAAAAAAACCGATTCTACCCAAGCGCAGGAACGAGCGAGAACCTAAAGCGGTCAGAGGGCTTATAACCCTGACTACAAACGATTCAAGCGTGTGCGCAAGGTTTGACTAAAATCAATAGTTGAGCAGGGTTCCGGAGCCGCCAGACAACGGTTTGTCATCATTGGCAAGCACCATGAGCCGCAAGCTCGACATCCGGGAGTAGCGCGGCCCGAGTTGATCTGGTAAGTTCGCCCGCTTGCAGCCGCAGGGCCGGCAGGTGTCGGTGATGGAGCAATCCTGCGCAGATGGATTACAAGAGTAGAGGCGGTCTATTTCATGTCCACCCAAGCAAAGCAGCAAAACCAGGCAATCAGCGGCTTCGAGCCCTATGTTCAGAAAGCTGGCGAAGAGTACATGGGCGAGCCCATGCGCAAGCACTTCACCAAGGTCCTGAATCAGTGGAAAAAAGAGCTGATGGAAGGTGTCGACAAGACCGTGGACCACATGAAGGACGAAGCGGCCAACTTTCCTGATCCGGCAGACCGTGCCAGCCAGGAAGAGGAATTCGCCCTCGAACTGCGTGCCCGCGATCGTGAACGCAAGTTGATCAAGAAGATCGACAAGACCCTTCAGCTGATCGAAGACGAAGAGTACGGCTGGTGTGAATCCTGCGGCATCGAGATCGGCGTCAAGCGCCTCGAAGCGCGTCCTACTGCCGACCTGTGCATCGACTGCAAGACCCTGGCGGAAATCAAGGAAAAGCAAGTCGGCAAGTAATTGCGACTTGAACGAAGAACGGAGCGTGCGAACGCTCCGTTTTTGTTTCTAAAATTCGCCTCAGCAGCAAACCTGTGGGAGCGGGCTTGCTCGCGAAAGCGGTGCATCAGCCTATATTGATGTTGAGGCTGATGGCGTCTTCGCGAGCAAGCCCGCTCCCACAAGGTGGTTAGCGCAAGCCTGGAAAAAGTAACACTGCCCTTATGACTGCCATCGCCTCATCCACCTACATCGGGCGCTTTGCCCCCACGCCCAGTGGCCATCTGCATTTCGGTTCTCTGGTCGCAGCGCTGGCTTCTTACCTTGATGCGCGCTCGGTGGGCGGACGCTGGCTGATGCGCATGGAAGACCTCGACCCGCCCCGTGAGGAACCCGGCGCCCAGGCCGCCATTCTCAAGGCCCTGGAAAGCTATGGCTTCGAGTGGGATGGCGATCTGGTTCGCCAAAGCGAGCGGCACGACGCCTACGCCGAGGTGCTCAATCGCCTGTTCAATCACGGCTTGGCCTACGCCTGCACCTGTTCGCGCAAACAGCTGGAACCGTATCACGGGATTTATCCGGGGCTGTGCCGCAATGCCGGCCATGGCGCCGATGATGCCGCCATCCGCCTGCGCGTACCGGAGCTGGAGTACCACTTCCTCGACCGGGTGCAGGGCGAGTACCGCCAGCACCTGGGCCGGGAAGTCGGTGATTTCGTGATCCGCCGTCGCGACGGGCTCTACGCCTATCAACTGGCCGTGGTCCTGGACGATGCCTGGCAGGGCATCACCGATATCGTTCGGGGTGCCGACCTGCTGGACTCCACGCCCCGCCAGCTGTACCTGCAAGAACTGCTCGGCCTGCCGCAACCGCGTTATCTGCATATCCCGCTGATTACTCAGCCTGATGGCCATAAACTCGGTAAATCCTACCGTTCGCCGCCGTTGACCGAGGATCAGGCAACGCCACTGTTATTGCGGGCGCTGCGTGCACTGGGACAGAACCCGGGAACCGAACTGATTTACGCCACGCCACGGGAAGTGCTGAACTGGGGCATTGCCCACTGGGATGCCTTGCTGATCCCGCGCACACTGAGCCTGCCCGAGGCACAGCTGCTGTGATCGCACTTGCAGTGGCGCGCCCATCCGTTACCATCGCCGCACGTTTTCGGGCACGCACATAAAAAAGAGAGGCCGGGATGTACATCTATCGCTTGGTCCTGCTTTTGGTAGTGGGCATTTACCTGTTTTCCCCGGCCATCATGGATTGGTGGATCGACGCCACTGGCGCCTGGTATCGCCCTTATCTGCTCTGGCTGATTCTGATCGTCGTGACCTTCATCCTGCAGAGTCAAAAAGATGCCGATGAGCTTTAGCCTGACCCAGATGATCCTGATCAGCGCCGCGTACCTGGCGGTGCTGTTCGGTGTGGCCTGGATCAGTGAACGGGGCATGATTCCCCGGGCGATCATTCGCCACCCGCTGACCTACACCCTGTCACTGGGCGTCTATGCCAGTGCCTGGGCGTTTTACGGCACGGTGGGCCTGGCCTACCAGTACGGCTACGGCTTTCTGTCCAGCTACCTGGGCGTTTCCGGGGCCTTTCTGCTGGCGCCGGTGTTGCTGTATCCGATCCTGAAGATCACCCGCACTTATCAACTGTCGTCCCTGGCGGACCTGTTCGCCTTCCGCTTCCGCAGCACCTGGGCCGGAGCGCTGACCACGATTTTCATGCTGGTCGGCGTATTGCCATTGCTGGCCCTGCAGATTCAGGCGGTCGCCGACTCCATCGGCATCCTCACCCGCGAGCCCGTACAGAATCGCGTGGCCCTGAGCTTCTGCGCACTGATTACGCTGTTCACGATTTTCTTCGGCTCCCGCCACATCGCCACCCGGGAAAAGCATGAAGGCCTGGTGTTCGCGATTGCCTTCGAGTCGGTGATCAAGCTGATCGCCCTCGGCGGTGTCGGGTTGTATGCGCTTTACGGCGTGTTCGACGGCCCGCAACAGCTTGAGCTTTGGCTGCTGCAAAACCAGACCGCGCTCGCGGCCCTGCACACGCCTTTGCAGGAAGGCCCGTGGCGCACCCTGTTGCTGGTGTTCTTCGCCTCGGCGATCGTGATGCCGCACATGTATCACATGACCTTCACCGAGAACCTCAACCCGCGTTCGCTGGTCAGTGCGAGCTGGGGCCTGCCGCTGTTCCTGCTGCTGATGAGCCTGGCGGTGCCGCTGATTCTCTGGGCCGGCCTGAAACTGGGCGCCACCACCAATCCGGAATACTTCACGCTGGGCATCGGCATCGCCGCCAACAGCAAGGCTTTGGCATTGCTGGCCTATGTCGGCGGGCTGTCCGCCGCCAGCGGCCTGATCATCGTCACCACGCTGGCGCTGTCCGGGATGGCCTTGAACCACCTGGTGCTGCCGCTTTATCAGCCACCGGCCGAAGGCAACATCTACCGCTGGCTGAAGTGGACCCGCCGGGCGCTGATTGTCGCGATCATTATGGCTGGCTACGGCTTCTACCTGATGCTCGGCGCCGAACAGGACCTGGCCAACCTCGGCATCGTCGCGTTCGTCGCCACGTTGCAGTTCCTGCCGGGCGTGCTCTCGGTCCTGTACTGGCCGACCGCCAACCGTCGCGGCTTCATCGCCGGCTTGCTGGCGGGGATACTGGTGTGGCTGGTGACCATGTTGTTACCGTTGGTCGGCAACCTGCAGGGCTTCTACATTCCGCTGCTGAACATGATCTACGTGCTGGACGACACCAGCTGGCACATGGCGGCGATTGCCTCGCTGGCGGCCAACGTACTGATGTTTACCCTGATCTCGCTGTTCACCAACGCCAGCACCGAAGAGGCCAGCGCTGCCGAAGCCTGCGCCGTGGATAACGTGCGCCGCCCGCAACGCCGCGAACTGCACGCCGCCTCGCCCCAGGAATTCGCCACGCAGCTTGCCAAACCATTGGGTGCAAAAGCGGCGCAGAAAGAAGTGGAACAGGCACTGCGCGACCTTTATCTGCCATTCGACGAACGCCGACCCTATGCCCTGCGTCGCTTGCGTGACCGCATCGAAGCCAACCTCTCCGGCCTGATGGGGCCGAGCGTAGCCCAGGACATGGTCGAGACGTTCCTGCCCTACAAGGCAGGTGGCGAAAACTACGTGACCGAAGACATTCACTTCATCGAAAGCCGACTCGAGGACTACCACTCGCGCCTGACCGGCCTGGCCGCCGAACTCGATGCCCTGCGTCGCTATCACCGCCAGACCCTGCAGGAATTGCCGATGGGCGTGTGTTCGCTGGCGAAAGATCAGGAAATCCTCATGTGGAACAAGGCCATGGAGGAGCTGACCGGCATCGCTGCGCAGCGCGTGGTCGGTTCGCGCCTGAGCACCATTGCCGATCCGTGGAAAGAACTGCTGCAAGGCTTCATCAATCTGCCGGACGAGCACTTGCACAAGCAGCACCTGGCCCTCGACGGCCAGACACGCTGGCTGAACCTGCACAAAGCGGCGATCGACGAACCCCTGGCACCGGGCAACAGTGGCCTGGTGTTGCTGGTGGAAGACCTGACCGAAACCCAGATGCTCGAGGACAAACTGGTGCACTCCGAGCGATTGGCGAGCATCGGTCGCCTGGCGGCCGGCGTGGCCCATGAAATCGGCAACCCGATCACCGGTATCGCGTGCCTGGCGCAGAACCTGCGCGAAGAACGCGAGGAAGACGGCGAGCTGAAGGAGATCAGCGGGCAGATCCTCGAGCAGACCAAGCGCGTGTCGCGCATTGTCCAGTCGCTGATGAGCTTTGCCCATGCCGGCAGCCATCAGCACAGCGACGAGCCCGTCTGTCTGGCCGAAGTGGCTCAGGATGCCATCGGCCTGCTGGCCCTGAACCGACGCAATTTCGAAGTGCAGTTCTACAACCTGTGCGACCCCGAGCACTGGGTCGAAGGCGACCCGCAACGGCTGGCCCAGGTGTTGATCAACCTGCTCTCAAACGCCCGTGACGCATCGCCTCCCGGCAGTGCGGTGCGGGTCAAGAGCGAAGCCGGCGAACACACGGTCGATCTGATCGTGGAGGACGAAGGCAGCGGTATTCCGTCGAGCATCATGGACCGATTGTTCGAACCTTTCTTCACCACCAAGGACCCTGGCGAAGGCACCGGTCTGGGCCTTGCACTGGTCTATTCCATCGTTGAAGAGCATTATGGACAAATCACCATCGACAGCCCGGCTGATGTTCAAAGCCAACGCGGCACCCGAATCAGGGTTACCTTGCCGCGTCATGTCGAAGCGACGTCCGCTGTGAACTGAGACCGTCGAGAGTATCGAATCAATGCCGCACATTTTGATCGTCGAAGACGAAACCATTATCCGCTCCGCCTTGCGCCGCCTGCTGGAACGCAACCAGTACCAGGTCAGCGAAGCCGGTTCAGTGCAGGAAGCACAAGAACGCTTCACCATTCCCTCGTTCGATCTGATCGTCAGTGACCTGCGCTTGCCGGGCGCGCCTGGCACAGAGTTGATCAAGCTCGCCCAAGGTACGCCGGTGCTGATCATGACCAGCTACGCGAGCCTGCGCTCGGCCGTCGACTCGATGAAAATGGGTGCGGTGGATTACATTGCCAAGCCATTCGACCACGACGAAATGCTGCAAGCCGCCGCACGAATCCTGCGTGACCGACAAACGGCACAAACCGGTGGTGAAGCGGTTGCCGGCAAAGCCGCCAATGGTGCGGCGAAGTCCGGTGCCGACAACAGCAACGGTGAAATCGGCATTATCGGCTCATGCCCGCCGATGCAGGACCTGTATGGCAAGATCCGCAAAGTCGCGCCGACCGATTCCAATGTGCTGATTCAGGGCGAATCGGGCACCGGTAAAGAACTGGTGGCCCGCGCACTGCACAACCTGTCCAGACGCGCCAAGGCACCGATGATTTCGGTGAACTGCGCAGCCATTCCGGAAAGCCTGATCGAGTCCGAACTGTTCGGCCACGAAAAAGGCGCATTCACCGGCGCCAGCGCCGGGCGCGCCGGCCTGGTGGAAGCGGCGGACGGCGGCACCTTGTTCCTCGACGAAATTGGCGAACTGCCGCTGGAAGCCCAGGCTCGCCTGCTGCGCGTATTGCAGGAAGGCGAAATTCGTCGCGTAGGTTCTGTGCAGTCGCAAAAAGTCGATGTGCGCCTGATCGCCGCGACTCACCGCGACCTCAAGAGCCTGGCGAAGATCGGCCAGTTCCGCGAAGACTTGTATTACCGCCTCCACGTTATTGCGCTGAAGCTGCCAGCCCTGCGCGAACGCGGTGCGGACGTCAACGAAATCGCCAACGCCTTCCTGGCGCGGCAAAGTGCGCGAATCAACCGCACCGACCTGAAGTTCGCCGCGGATGCCGAGCAAGCCATTCGTCACTACTCCTGGCCGGGCAACGTCCGTGAACTGGAAAACGCCGTCGAGCGCGCCGTTATCCTGTGCGAAAGCCCGGAAATCTCCGCCGAGCTGCTGGGCATCGACATCGAACTGGGCGACCTGGAAGATGACGAATTCATTGGCCTGCCCCCCCAACAGGGCAACAGCAACGCCGGTAACAGCAACCACGAACCGACCGAAGACCTCTCCCTGGAGGACTACTTCCAGCATTTCGTCCTCGAGCATCAGGACCACATGACTGAAACCGAGCTGGCCCGCAAACTCGGGGTCAGCCGCAAATGCCTGTGGGAGCGCCGTCAGCGCCTGGGCATCCCGCGGCGCAAGACAGGGGTGGCCAGCGAAAGCTGAACCCCACCTGTCTCATGTGCGGGTAACACGTGACTTTGTGAAAAAACTGTTACCTCAGTTTTTTCACGTAACAGAAGCCGGGGCTTACGGTAACGAAGCCCCGGCTTTTTTTTGCCTTCGAAATGCCTGGCAGCCGACCTAACCCCTTGTTTTATTGGGTTTCGCAAAAGTTGGCACGCACCCTGCTATATGTTTGGTACAAGAACAATAACAAGCAATGCACAAGACAATAAAAATAAGACGAATCGACTCACGCACAATAAAAACAAGACGGCGAGAGGCGCAGCTAACTGATTCTTTTGGAGAGGCGTTGTATTTGGGGCTTGCCCCACGACCAGGCCGAGAACAACAAAAACTGTCCTAAGACAGAGCCTGTACTGGTTGGATCGAAAGATCACTGCAATTCAGCGACCAAAGCAATCCGTTTGCTCTTGGCTCCCGATTGGGAGGGTCATGAAGGAAAGCTTCATGACAAGGGCACTTAACAAAAACAAAAAGCCCGAAACCAAAAATAAAAATAGAGCATGCAACTACTTCTTGGGGAGCTTCGGCTCCCCTTGTAGTTTCCGCGATTCAGAAAAACCCGCGTATCACTGTAGGAGCGAGCCTGCTCGCGAAAATCCCACAGGCACATCGGGGCATCTGGTTGTACGCGTAATCGTTCACGTCCATCGCGAGCAAGCTCGCTCCTACATCCTGCGCCTTACAGCTCATATCTGCTGTGTCCTACACCATCCCCCGACTAAATGCTAGAATCCCCGCCCATCATGCGGTCATTCTTCTGTTATGGCCGAATATTCCTTCAAACAGTGCATCCCATGCTGAAGAAGCTGTTCCAGTCATTCCGTTCTCCCAAGCGTCCTACGCAACACATTCGCAGCACGCCTGAAGTGCTCAACAGCGGCCAACACTCGCTGCAAAAGGCGCAATTCAGCCGCTACGCGGTGAATATCGTTGAACGCCTGCAGAGCGCCGGTTATCAGGCTTACCTGGTGGGCGGCTGCGTGCGCGACATGTTGCTGGGCATTACACCGAAAGATTTCGACGTTGCCACCAGCGCCACCCCCGAGCAGGTGCGGGCCGAATTCCGTAACGCGCGAATCATCGGGCGTCGGTTCAAATTGGTGCACATCCACTTCGGCCGCGAAATCATCGAAGTCGCGACCTTCCGTGCCAATCACCCGCAAAACGAAGACGAGGAAGACAGCAACCAGTCTTCGCGCAACGAAAGCGGGCGCATCCTGCGCGATAACGTCTATGGCACCCTGGAAGAAGACGCGCAACGTCGCGACTTCACCATCAATGCCCTGTATTACGATCCGGTCAGCGAGCGCATCCTCGACTACGCCAACGGCGTACACGACATCCGCAATCACCTGATCCGCCTGATCGGCGATCCGAAGCAACGCTACCAGGAAGACCCGGTACGCATGCTGCGGGCCGTGCGTTTCGCCGCCAAGCTGAACTTCGGTATCGAAAAACACAGTGCCCTGCCGATCCGCGACATGGCGCCGATGCTGCGCGAGATCCCGTCGGCTCGCCTGTTCGAAGAAGTGCTCAAGCTGTTCCTCTCCGGCCACGCCGCGGATACGTTTGAAATGCTGGTCGACCTGCAGTTGTTCGATCCACTGTTCCCGGCCAGCGCCGAAGCACTGGAATACAACCCGACCTACACCCACACCCTGATCAGCGAAGCCCTGATCAATACCGACCTGCGGATCAAGCAGAACAAACCGGTCACCCCGGCGTTCCTGTTCGCGGCCCTGCTCTGGCCTGCCCTGCCCGCGCGCGTCCTGCGCCTGCAGGAGCGTGGCATGCCGCCGATTCCGGCGATGCAGGAAGCGGCGCATGAGCTGATTGCCGAACAGTGCCAGCGAATCGCGATTCCGAAACGCTTCACCATGCCGATCCGCGAGATCTGGGACATGCAGGAACGCCTGCCGCGCCGCAGCGGCAAGCGTGCCGATCTGTTGCTGGACAATCCGCGCTTCCGCGCCGGCTATGACTTCCTGTTGTTGCGCGAGAGTGCAGGCGAGCAGACTGACGGCCTCGGCGAATGGTGGACCGACTATCAGGACGCCAATGAAAGCGAGCGCCGCGACATGATCCGCGACCTCAGCGGCAAGGAAGAAGGCACCGGCGCCCCGCGCAAGCGTCGCCGCAGTGGTGGTTCCAAGCGCAAGCGCGCCGCTGGCGCTTCGAGCACCTCGGGCGAGTAATCCATGGAACGCATCTACATCGGCATGGGCAGT
This sequence comes from Pseudomonas sp. PDM27, assembly GCF_019219205.1. Taxonomy (NCBI): domain Bacteria; kingdom Pseudomonadati; phylum Pseudomonadota; class Gammaproteobacteria; order Pseudomonadales; family Pseudomonadaceae; genus Pseudomonas; species Pseudomonas sp. PDM27. The sequence goes on from NZ_JAHUWF010000009.1 coordinate 24,191, forward strand.
AATCTGGCTGACCCCGCCGAACAATTGCGCAGCGCCGCCGAGGCGCTGGCGTCCTTGCCGCAATCCCGACTGGTCGGGGTTTCTGCGTTTTATCAAAGCGACTCGCTGCTTCCCGGACAACCGCGCTACACCAATGCGGTGGCCGCTCTCGACAGCATGCTGGCGCCACTGGAATTGCTGGATGCCTTGCAGGCCATCGAAAACGGCCAGGGTCGCGAGCGCCTTGAACGCTGGGGACCGCGTACGCTGGACCTCGACATCTTGCTGTTCGGTGATCGCCTGATCGACGAGCCGCGCCTCAAGGTTCCCCACTACCACATGCAGGAACGGGCCTTTGTGCTGTATCCGCTGGCGGAACTGGCACCTGCGGATTTGCAACTCGCCGATGGCCGAACCCTGGTCGAACTGCTCAAGGCATGCCCGTTCGTCGGCCTGGAACGCCTGCCCCAAAATTGACCGAAATCCCCTGTGGGAGCGGGCTTGCTCGCGAAGGCGGTGTGTCATCCAGAATCAATGTTGGCTGAAACACCGCCTTCGCGAGCAAGCTCGCTCCCACATTGGTTTTGTGTCGAGCACAAGATCTGCTGCTGAATCGCATCAGTTACTCCGGTAACACCCCACCCGTAACAATGCGGTAACACACGCAATTGACTTCCCTCGTTCTCCTCACGACTATAGGCGTCCCGCTGCCGCCTACACGGCGTTCAAGGGCGCAATCCAGGCCTTAAAAGCACGACGAAAGAGCGTGCGCCTGTATTCAACGAAGAATCACGCGCGTTACTCGCAGTAGTTTCCACAGCGCCTGAATGAGGAACTTTTCATGCCAGCCATCACCCTGACCACCCTGCAAGGTCTGAAGCAAAAAGGTGAAAAGATCACCATGCTGACCTGCTACGACGCAACCTTCGCCCACGCCTGCAACCAGGCCGGCGTCGAAGTGCTGCTGGTGGGCGACTCTCTCGGCATGGTTTTGCAGGGCCACGACAGCACCTTGCCTGTCACCACCGCAGAAATGGCTTACCACGTGGCTGCCGTCAAACGCGGTAACAGCGATGCCCTGATCCTCGCCGACCTGCCTTTCATGGCCTACGCCACCACCGAACAAGCCATGACCAACAGCGCCCTGTTGATGCAGGCCGGCGCGCACATGGTCAAGGTCGAAGGAGCGTTGTGGCTGGCCGATTCGATCCGCCTGCTGGCCGAGCGCGGCATCCCGGTCTGCGCGCACATGGGCCTGACGCCGCAGTCGGTGAACATCCTTGGCGGCTACAAGGTCCAGGGTCGCAATGAAAACCAGGCGCGGCAGATGCGTGCTGACGCGATCGCCCTGGAACAGGCGGGCGCGGCCATGCTGTTGCTCGAATGCGTCCCGAGCGAGCTGGCAGAAGAAATCACCCAGGCGGTGAAGATTCCGGTGATCGGGATTGGCGCCGGCAATCGCACCGATGGCCAGGTGCTGGTTCTGCACGACATGCTGGGGCTGTCCATTACCGGCCGCGTGCCAAAATTCGTGAAGAACTTCATGACTGGCCAGACCAGCATTGAAGCTGCATTGAATGCCTACGTGACTGAAGTCAAGGCGGCGACTTTCCCTGGAATCGAACACGGATTCTCTGCATGAACACCGTAAAGACCGTACGTGAACTGCGGGCCGCCGTGGCCCGTGCCCGTAGCGAAGGCAAGCGCATTGCCTTTGTGCCAACCATGGGCAACCTGCACAGCGGCCACGTTGCGCTGGTGACCAAGGCCTCCCAACGGGCGGACTTCGTGGTGGCGAGCGTTTTCGTCAACCCGCTGCAATTCGGTGCTGGCGAAGACCTCGACAAGTACCCGCGCACCCTCGCCGCCGACCAGGAAAAACTGCTCCAGGCCGGTTGCCATCTGCTGTTCGCGCCAACCGTCGAGGAGATGTATCCCGACGGCATGGCCGGCCAGACCCGCGTCAGTGTCCCGCAATTGTCCGAAGGCCTGTGTGGCGCAAGCCGGCCGGGGCATTTCGAAGGCGTGGCGACGGTGGTGAGCAAGCTGTTCAACATGGTCCAGCCGGACCTGGCGATCTTTGGCGAGAAAGACTTCCAGCAACTGGCGGTGATTCGCGCGCTGGTACATGACTTGAACATGCCGATCCAGATCATCGGTGAGCCGACCGTACGGGCGGCCGATGGCCTGGCGCTGTCGTCGCGCAACGGTTTCCTCAACGAAGAGCAACGCGCTGTGGCACCGGTGGTCTACCGCACGCTGAATGCGATCAGCGAGGCGATCAAGCAGGGCGAACGCGATTTCCCGGCGCTGATCGACACGCAGGTCAAACAGCTCGAAACGGCTGGCCTGCGTCCTGACTATCTGGAAATCCGCCATGCCCTGACCCTGCGCCCGGCGACGGCGCAGGATCGTGACCTGGTGATTCTGGTGGCGGCGTTCCTCGGTACGACGCGGTTGATCGACAACCTGCATCTGAACCTCGACGCGCCAATCTAAACAACAAAAAACCCTGTGGGAGCGGGCTTGCTCGCGAAGGCGGATGTTCAGTCACAACAGTTTTGCCTGATCCACCGCTATCGCGAGCAAGCTCGCTCCCACAGGGGTTCTGCTGCGCCCATACACACCTTACTGACGCCCACAAACCCTTCGGGCCACTTGCCCGCCGACCTGGGAAACACTCATGCACGCCATCATGCTCAAAGCCAAGCTGCATCGCGCCGAAGTCACCCACGCTGTACTCGATTACGAAGGCTCCTGCGCCATCGACGGTGAATGGCTGGACCTGTCCGGCATCCGCGAGTACGAACAGATCCAGATCTACAACGTCGACAACGGCGAGCGCTTCACCACCTACGCCATCCGTGGCGAAGAAGGTTCGCGCATGATCTCGGTCAACGGCGCCGCCGCGCACAAGGCCAAGGTTGGCGATCGGGTGATCATCTGCGCTTACGCACACTACAGCGAAGCCGAACTGCTCAACTTCAAGCCGCGCATGCTCTACATGGCACCGGGCAATGAACTGAGCCACACCAGCAATGCCATTCCGGTCCAGGTCGCCTGATCCGAGCCCTGTCTCTTCCGTTTGTCGGACCATTCCTAACTTCGATGTTAAAAAAGTACCGGAAACAGGTCAGACAAAGTCAAGACAGATCATTGCGCGGGGTTTACTGTATTCGCCCTGCGCCATGAAATCGTGTCGACGCAGTTGACCGGAACGCCCACCCACAGCGCTCCGGGATTTTTAGTGTTCTAAAGGCCGTTCAAGTAATAAGGAAACCCGCAGCGATGGCGTATTACCGCACTCCTCACGACGTTACCGCTCTGCCCGCCTGGCAAGCGCTGAATGACCACCGCCAAGCCATGCAGGATTTCAGCATGCGCGAGGCCTTCAATGCCGATCCGCAGCGCTTTACTCAATTCACCCTCAGCAGCTGCGGCCTGTTTCTCGACTATTCGAAAAACCTGATCAACGCCGAGACCCGCAATCTGCTGGTGGGCCTGGCCAACGAAGTCGACCTCAAGGGCGCGATCAAATCGCTGTTCGATGGCGAAATCGTCAATGCTTCCGAAGGCCGTCCAGCCCTGCACACCGCGCTTCGCCGCCCGGTCGGTGACAAGCTGTCGGTCAATGGCGTCAACGTGATGCCCGAAGTGCACAAGGTGCTGAACCAGATCACCGACCTCGTCGGCCGCATCCACGATGGTCTGTGGCGTGGTTACACCGAGAAGCCGATCACCGACGTGGTGAACATCGGCATCGGTGGCTCCTTCCTCGGCCCGGAACTGGTGTCCGAAGCCTTGCTGTCCTACGCCCAGAAAGGCGTGCGTTGCCATTACCTGGCGAACATCGACGGCAGCGAGTTCCACGAACTGACCATGAAGCTGCGCGCCGAGACCACGCTGTTCATCGTCTCGTCGAAATCCTTCAACACCCTCGAAACCCTGAAGAACGCCCAGGCCGCCCGTGCCTGGTACCTGGCCCAGGGTGGTTCGGAAGCCGAGCTGTATCGCCACTTCATCGCGGTCTCGAGCAACAACGCCGCCGCCGTAGCCTTCGGCATTCGCGAAGAAAACATCTTCCCGATGTGGGACTGGGTCGGCGGCCGTTACTCGCTGTGGTCGGCCATCGGCTTGCCGATTGCCCTGGCCATCGGCATGTCCAACTTCAAGGAGCTGCTGTCCGGTGCCTACACCATGGACCAGCACTTCCAGAGCGCACCGTTCGAACAGAACATGCCGGTGCTGCTGGCCTTGCTCGGCGTGTGGTACGGCAACTTCTGGGGTGCGCAAAGCCACGCGATCCTGCCGTACGATCACTACCTGCGTAACATCACCAAGCACCTGCAACAGCTGGACATGGAATCCAACGGCAAGAGCGTACGCCAGGACGGCAAGCCGGTGTCCACCGATACCGGGCCGGTGATCTGGGGCGGTGTTGGCTGCAACGGTCAGCACGCCTACCACCAGCTGCTGCACCAGGGCACCCAACTGATTCCGGCCGACTTCATCGTGCCGATCGTCAGCTTCAACCCAGTGTCCGACCACCACCAGTGGCTGTACGCCAACTGCCTGTCCCAAAGCCAGGCGCTGATGCTCGGCAAGACCCTGGCCGAGGCCGAAACCGAGCTGCGCGACAAAGGCATGAGCGAAGCCGAGGTACACAAACTCGCGCCGCACAAGGTGATCCCGGGCAATCGTCCGAGCAACACCCTGGTGGTCGAACGCATCAGCCCGCGTCGCCTCGGCGCACTGGTGGCGATGTACGAACACAAAGTCTTCGTGCAAAGCGTGATCTGGGGCATCAATGCCTTCGACCAGTGGGGCGTGGAGCTGGGCAAGGAGCTGGGCAAAGGCGTCTACAACCGCCTGGTCGGCAGTGAAGAAACCCCGGCCGAGGACGCCTCGACTCAAGGGCTGATCAACTACTTCCGCGGTCGTCACCGCGGATAATCTGACACTGCCCTGTTGTACCTTGTGGGAGCGAGCCTGCTCGCGAATGCGGTTTGTCAGTCGACTTTGATGTTGACTGACCCAACGCTTTCGCGAGCAGGCTCGCTCCCACAGTTGTTTTGTGTACGGCTTGAACCCATTGACCACTCGGCGCATCTTTATCTTTGTCGCAAAACAAGAATAAGGAACCGTCATGTTCGATATCAGCAAGTTCCCCAAAGCCGATGCCGTCCGCCGGGCTGCACAACTGAGTCAAGACGACTATCAGCGCCTGTACCGCGAATCCATTGAACACCCCAGCACCTTCTGGGCCGAACAGGCCACGCGTTTTCTCGACTGGAGCGCGCCCTGGGAAACCGTCCAGCGCTACAACCTGAAGACCGGTGAGGCCAGCTGGTTTGCCGGTGCGCAATTGAATGTCAGCTACAACTGCATCGACCGGCACCTGGAGAAACGCGGCGATCAGGTCGCCATCATCTGGGAAGGCGACGACCCTGCCGACTCGACATCGATCACCTACAAACAACTGCATGAAAACGTCTGCCGCCTGGCCAACGTGCTGAAAAGCCGTGGCGTGAAAAAAGGCGACCGCGTGTGCATCTACATGCCGATGATTCCCGAGGCGGCCTACGCCATGCTTGCCTGTACCCGCATCGGTGCGGTGCACTCGGTGGTGTTCGGCGGTTTCTCCCCGGACTCGTTGCGCGACCGCATTCTCGACGCTGACTGCCGCACCGTGATCACCGCCGACGAAGGCGTGCGCGGCGGCAGGCCCGTGCCACTCAAGCAGAACGTCGACAAGGCGCTGCAAAGCTGCCCGAACGTCAGCACCGTGCTGGTGGTCGAGCGCAGAAATGTGCAAGTGAACTGGGTCGAAGGACGGGACATCAAGTACCAGCAGGCCCTGCGCGAAGCCAGCGCCGATTGCCCGCCCGAGCCGATGGACGCCGAAGACCCGCTGTTCATCCTCTACACCTCCGGCAGTACCGGTAAACCCAAAGGCGTGCTGCACACCACCGGCGGCTACCTGCTGCAAGCGACGATGACCTTCAAGTACGTGCTGGATTACCGCGATGGCGAGGTCTTCTGGTGCACCGCCGACGTCGGTTGGGTCACTGGCCACAGCTACATCGTCTACGGTCCGCTGGCCAACGGCGCGACCACGCTGATCTTCGAGGGCGTGCCGAGCTACCCGACGACCTCGCGCTTCTGGCAGGTGATCGACAAACACAAGGTGAACATTTTCTACACCGCCCCGACGGCCCTGCGTTCGTTGATGCGCGAAGGGCCCGCCGCGTTGAAGGGAACCTCCCGCGCCAGCGTCAGGCTACTCGGTACGGTCGGCGAACCAATCAATCCGGAAGCGTGGGAGTGGTACTTCCATGAGGTGGGCGAAGAGCGTTGCCCGATCGTCGATACCTGGTGGCAGACCGAGACCGGCGGCATCATGCTCAGCCCTTTGGTCAGCGCCCAACGAATCAAACCCGGTTGCGCCACACAACCGATGTTCGGTGTGCAGCCGGTGCTGCTCGACGAGCAAGGCAAGGAAATCCAAGGCGCCGGCAGCGGCGTACTGGCCATAAAATCCAGCTGGCCGGCGCAGATCCGTAGCGTCTATGGCGACCCGCAGCGCATGGTCGACACTTATTTCAAGCCGTATCCGGGTTACTACTTCACCGGCGATGGCGCGCGGCGCGATGAAGATGGCGACTACTGGATCACCGGGCGCATCGACGATGTGATCAACGTGTCCGGCCACCGTATCGGCACCGCCGAAGTCGAAAGCGCGCTGGTGCTGCACGACAGCATCGCCGAGGCCGCTGCGGTCGGTTACCCCCACGACATCAAGGGCCAGGGTATCTATGTCTTCGTGACGCCCATGAACGGCGTCGAAACCAACGATGAACTGAAGCAGGAATTGCTGGCTCTGGTCGGCAAGGAAATCGGCAGTTTCGCCAAACCGGACTTGATCCAGTGGGCGCCGGCCTTGCCGAAAACCCGCTCAGGCAAGATCATGCGGCGCATTCTGCGCAAGATCGCCTGCAACGAACTCGATAGCCTGGGAGATACTTCGACCCTGGCCGACCCGAGCGTGGTGCAAGGGCTGATCGATAAACGCCTGAATCAATAATGCTCGCTCTCTGTAGGAGCTGCCGCAGGCTGCGATCTTTTGACTTTGCTCTGCAGGATCAAAAGATCGCAGCCTGCGGCAGCTCCTACAAAAAATTACCGGGACACCATGGAATTCATCCGCACCCGCATCGAAACCCAAATCATGAGCCTGACCGGTTTGTCCCTGGGCAAGCTCGATCTGGAAAACCCCAAGGGCGACCCCGGGCTGTTCGGACCGGACTCGGTGAGCTGGCAAGTCCATGGCGATTTCAGCAGCATGCTGATCGGTGGCATCAGCGCCCTGATGCTGCAGGCCCTGCACCCGCTGGCATTGGCCGGGGTCTGGGACCATTCGAATTTTCGTGAAGACATGCTCGGTCGCTTGCGCCGCACCGGGCAGTTCATCTCCGGCACCACCTTCGGTTCGCGGCAAGACGCCGACTGGTTGATCGAGAAGGTTCGCACCATTCACTTGCAGGTGACCGGCACGGCGCCGGATGGACGCCCCTATGCCGCCAGCGATCCCGATCTGCTGACCTGGGTGCACGTCGCCGAGGTCAGCAACTTCCTCGCCGCGCATTTGCGCTATCGCAACCCGCAACTGTCCCCAGCCGATCAGGATCGCTATTACGCAGAGATCGCCCTGGTCGCCGAGCGTCTCGGTGCCCGGGATGTGCCCCGTTCGCGGCAGGCCATTGCCGACTACCTTGAGCGCGTGCGCCCGCAACTGCTGTGCGACGAGCGCAGCCGCGAGGTGCTGCGCCTGTTGTTGAACGCGCCCTCTCCCAGTCGTTTGGCCAAGCCGTTCGGCGGGTTGATGATGCAGGCGGGGATCGATCTGCTGCCGGATTGGGCCAGTGACATGCTCGGCGTCAGCCAGAACCCGCTGCAACGCAAACTGATCCGCGCCAGCGTCAACCGCAGCGCGCCAATGCTGCGCTGGGCGGTGCGTAATGGATCGGTGCATCGGGCTAAACGACGGATGGGGTTGCTGAGCTGACGCTCAGAGCCGCAAGCTCCAAGTTCAAAGCTTGAAGCTTGAAGCTTGAAGCTCAGTAACTGTTAAACTCCCGCGCCCAATTCTCTCCTGCAAGGCGCCCAGCATGTCTTCCTTGAATCAGGCGCTGCGCGCCGCCCTCGATCAACGCCAGGACCTGCTCGCCGAACTGCACCAGCAGGGCACCGATTGCTATCGCCTGTTCCACGGCAGCCAGGAAGGTGCCGGTGGCTTGACCATCGACCGCTACGGCCCGCAATTGCTGGTGCAGAGCTTCCATCAGCCGCTGGAGCGCGAGGCGCTGCTGCAGCTGCACGACGCGATCAACCAATACCTGGGTTTTGAAACCCTGTTGGTCTACAACGACCGCTCCCGCGGTAACTCGCGCATCGATCGCGAAGACATCGTCTACCGCGCCGACGAAGCCGCCCTGCAAGACCTGGTCGGCCACGAATGGGGCCTGAACTATCGGGTGCGTGGCCGCCATGCCGGACAAGACCCTCTGCTGTTCCTCGACCTGCGCAACACCCGCGGCTGGGTCAAGGATCACAGCAAGAACAAAAGCGTGCTGAACCTGTTCGCCTACACCTGTGGCGTCGGCCTCAGTGCCGCCGCCGGCGGCGCGCGCGAGGTGTGCAACCTGGACTTCGCCGAAGGCAACCTGGCGGTCGGTCGGGAGAACGGCCAACTCAACCCGCAGTTGCCGCCCATGGAATTTATCCAGTCCGACTACTTCCCGGCCATTCGCCAACTGGCCGGCCTGCCGATCAGCCAGCGCCGCGGGCAAAAACTGCCGAGCTATCAGCGCCTGGAACAGCGCCAGTACGATCTGGTGCTGCTGGACCCACCGGCCTGGGCCAAGAGCGCATTCGGTACCGTCGACCTGCTGCGCGACTATCAGAGTCTGCTCAAGCCGGCCTTGTTGACCACCGCCGACAACGGCGTGCTGATCTGCTGCAACAACCTGGCGAAAGTCAGCATGGACGACTGGCGCGAGCAGGTTTTGCGTTGCGCAGAGAAGGCCGGGCGGCCGGTGCGTGAATGGAGCGTGATGAAACCAGGCGCCGACTTTCCGTCGATGGATCAGCAACCACCGCTGAAAACCCTGATTCTGCAGCTCTGACAGCTGTGGGAGAAATCTGAAACTTCCTCGACAGGTCAATCACTTCGGAACCAGAAACGCGTGCCATACTCCAAGGCACTCCGATTCAGACAGATGAAGCCGCACATGTACAAAGGATTGATTCGCGCCATCGGCGCCTTGTTGACTGCTCTGGCTCTCTACAGCTTGCTGGGTTTTCTGATTTTACCGGGTGTGGCGTTGCGCATTGCCAACCAGCAACTGGCCAACTACGCCACCACCCCCGCCACGATCCAGCGGATCGAGTTCAATCCGTTCAGCCTTGAACTGACCCTCTGGGGCTTGAACATCGGCGAGCCCGGCAAGGAGCAGGTCGCTTTCGAACGCTTGTACGCCAATCTGCAACTCGACAGCCTGTGGACCAAGGCGGTGCACCTGTCCGATGTCGAACTGGACAAGCCCAAGACCGAAATCCTGTTCGGCAAGGACGGCAAACTCAATCTGCTCGGGCTGTTCAAACTGCCAGCAAGCGAACCCACACCAACCGACCCGGATGCCAAGCCGTTTCCGCTGCGCATCGAGCGGATCAAGCTGGCCGGCGGCGCCGTGCACTTTGAAGACGCCCGCCCCAGCGAGCCCATCGAGTTTCTCTACGACTCCCTCGATTTCGAGCTGAAGAACCTCAGCACCCTGCCCGATGACAGTGCCGACATGACCCTGGTGGCCGTCGGCCCCAATGGCGGACAGATCGACTGGACGGGCAATTTCAGCCTGATCCCGATCGCCTCCGAAGGTAAGCTGAAAATCACTGATGGCAAGATGAAAGCCTTTTGGCCCTATGTGCGCGATGCCGTTCCACTGGATCTCGAAAATGGCGTCATGAGCATCAGCACCGACTACAAACTCAGTCTGTCCAAGGAAACCGAGCTGCTGCTGAGCAATGTAGCGGTCACTGTCGCCCCCTTCGCGATCAAGGCGCCGGATGGCCGGCCGCTGGTAAAGCTTGAGCGACTGGACGTCAGCGAAACCACGGTGGACCTGGCCAAACAGCAGGTGGTGGTCGGCAAGATCCGCAGCCACAAACTGGAAACCTGGGCCGCGCTGGAACCGGACGGCCAACTCGACTGGCAGAAACTGTTCGCCAGCCAACCGTCAAAAGCCACCGCCAAAGCCAAGGCGGATGCCGAACCGACCAGCACTCCGGCGGCGGCAGACTCACCGAAACCCGAACCGGGCGCACCCGACAAACCCTGGCAGGTACTGATCAAGGATGTGCAACTGCGCGACTACAAGGTGCATCTGGCTGACCGCAAGGCGCAGCCTGCCGTCGCCCTGGACCTGGCTCCGCTGAACCTCGACCTGCAAAACTTCGACAGCCTCAACGGCTCGCCCTTTACCCTCAAGCTCGATACCGGCGTGGGCAAGCAAGGCAAGATCATGGCCGACGGCGAGGTCAACCTGGCCCCGGTCAGCGCCAGGCTGAAGGTCCAGACCAGGGACATCGACCTGCGAGTTGCCCAGTCCTACATCACGCCATTCATTCGCCTGGAACTGCGCAGCGGCATGCTCGGCAGCGATCTGGCGGTCAACCTCAAAAGCACCGAGCCCCTGGCCTTCGGCGTCACCGGTCGCGCCCAGGTCGATCAGCTGCATACCCTGGACACCCTGAAAACCCGCGACTTCCTCAAGTGGCAACAGGTCGTGGTCGAAGGCCTGAACTATCAGCATGGGGACAGCCTGTCGATCGACAAGGTCAACCTGTTCCAGCCCTATGCGCGTTTCATGATCAACGATGATCGCACCACCAACATCGACGATCTGCTGATCCCGCAACCGGCGGATTCCGGGGCAAAAACGGCAGCGAGCAAACCGACAAGCAACGAAAAACCACTGGGCATCCACATCGGCGGCATTTTCATCAATGACGGTTCGGCCAACTTCGCCGACTTCAGCCTGACCCCGAACTTCGCCACCGCCATCCAGCAACTCAACGGGCAGATCGGCACCATCGACAGCCGCCAGCCCAAACCGGCCAGTGTCGACGTCAAGGGCAAGGTCGACCGCTACGCGCCGGTGACCATCAAGGGCTCGGTCAATCCGTTCGACCCGATGGCCAGCCTCGACATCGCCACCAGCTTCAAACGCGTGGAACTGACCACGCTGACCCCCTACTCCGGCAAGTTCGCCGGCTACCGTATCCGCAAGGGCCGGCTCAATCTCGACCTGCATTACCAGATCACCAAGGGGCAGCTCAAAGCCGAAAACAAGGTGGTGGTCGAGCAACTGCAGCTGGGTGAAAAAGTCGACAGCCCGGATGCCGTGAGCCTGCCGCTGAAACTGGCGATTGCCTTGCTCAAGGACGTCGACGGCAAGATCTCCATCGAGCTGCCGGTCACCGGCGATCTGAACAACCCTCAGTTCAGCGTCATGCCGATTATCTGGCAGACCCTGCGCAACCTGATCGTCAAAGCCGCAGCGGCGCCGTTCAAACTCATTGGCGGGCTGGTCAACGGTGGCGGTTCGGAAGACCTGGGCAGCGTTTCATTTGCGGCGGGTTCCAGCGAATTGGGCAAGGACGCCGAAGGCGCCCTGGACAAACTGTCCAAGGCGCTCAAGGAACGCCCGGCCCTGCGCCTGGAAATCGAAGGCACCGCCGCCCAGAGCAGCGATGGCCCGCTGATCGCCGAACAACGCCTGGAACGGGAATACCAGTACAACTACTACAAAATGCTCCAGCGCCGCGGTGACAAGGTCCCGGCCCAGGCTTCGTTGCTGGAAGTGCCGGATGGGGAAAAAGGTCCGTTGCTCGAAGGTATCTACCGCACCCGCCTTAAAACCCAGCCCCCTGCCGAATGGAAGGACCTGGGCAAGGAAGAGCGCACCGCAAAAATGCGCGCCGAGGTGATCAAGTTCTGGAGTTCCAGTGACGTACTGTTGCGTCAACTGGGCCAGGAGCGCGCCAGCAGCATCAAGGATTACCTGGTCGACAAGGCCAAACTGGAAGATGAGCGGGTGTACTTCATCGACGCCAATCTGGGCGAAGCGGAAAGTGACGGCCGCGTGGTGACACCGATGCATCTGGATGCCGAGTGATGATGCGGCGGCTGGCAGGCCTGGTCCTGGCGCTATCGGCCAGTCAGGCCTGGGCCGCCGATACCCTGCGCTGCGGCAGCCAATTGATCAGCGTCGGTGATCGCTCAAGTGAGGTGGTGCAGAAATGCGGTGAACCGGTGAGTCGCGACCTGCTGGGCTACAAGCGCAGTGCAGACCGGCGCGAGGAGTTTCAGGTCGAGGAATGGACCTACGGACCGAATGGCGGCATGTATCAATACTTGCGGTTCGAAGGTAATCGGCTGAAACAGATCACCAGCAAACGCGGCAATTGATTAACCACGATTCAAAGTGGGAGCGGGCTTGCTCGCGAAAGCGGTTTTTCATTCAACGCATGTGTTGAATGTCAGTCAGCCTTCGCGAGCAAGCCCGCTCCCACAATTGTTTACGGCGAACCACATAAAACAGGCCCCGGCAAAAATGCGCGGGGCCTGTGGTGGCCAACATCCGTTTGGCCCTTCGCATGAACACTCAGGTTGCAACAGACGTATGACTCGGCTCGTCTGTCGCGCCTTCTCCCGGTCCAGGCGAGAAGTCTTGCCTTACTCGGCTTTCAGGCCGTCAGCGGAGACCGCCTTGACGCCTTTGATTTTCTTGGTGATGGCCACAGCCATTTCCTTTTGCGAATCGGTCACGGCGGTGGTCGACGACAGCGATACCACACCTTTGTTGGTTTCAACCTTGATGTCGCTACCTGGGATGCCTTTTTCGGTCATCAGGTCAGCTTTGACTTTGGTGGTGATCCAGGTATCGGAAGTAGCTTCTTTCGCTTCGGTCATCTCACCGGCAGCCAGCACCATTGGCGACTGGGTTGCCTGGGTGGTTTGAGCAAACGCGGCGTTGGCCATGGTCAGGGTCAGCGCGGTAGCAGCAGCGGCAGTGATAGCGAACTTCTTCATACGAGTAACTCCTGTTTTTCGGAAAGTCTGCCGGGTGTCTTGTCGGCAGGGTTACCAAGGATACTGCGAACGCTGTGCCAACTTTGAGACCAAGGATAAAACATTATAAATCAACAAGTTATAAAATCAGCTAATTTTCGGAATCATGCAAAATGCACGAGATGCACAAACACTGCATGCAAGTTGCGGGTTTATGAAAAGTTCCTAAGATGCTGAAATTTCTGAGCTTTATGAGCGGCTTTTGACGACCGGTCGACAAACAGGAAAAACCCCGCAAAAGCGGTAGTGCTCACTGTATCTGTGGCGAGGGAGCTTGCTCCCGCTGGGGCGCGAAGCGGCCCTGAAAATGGGACTGCTGCGCAGTCCAGCGGGAGCAAGCTCCCTCGCCACAGATGAACAGCATTACGCAAAAGCGGGGAATTGATTGAGCAACTCATGCCGCAGAACCGGAACACCCTTTAGGCAAGTAATCCTGGGAAACACTGCTCTTGCATGACCAGCCTTTGGCTTCGTCCCGTGTCAGGGTGACGGTTTTGCCCTGGACCACCCCCGGGGCATTGTGCAACGTACATACGATTGATCCAGCTCCCTCCGGCGTTGTAGCCGTCACAGACAGGGTGCAATGGGTGGTCGATGCCTCACCGGCGGGCGCCACGTTGGCAATTGTCGGCGTTTCCCCCTGATTAATCACATCCTCGAACGGCACCTTCATCGCAGTCAGCTCGGCCATCGCCGCCGTGACCTTGGCTCGGGCCTGGTACTTGGAATACATCGGCAGGCCCAGTGTTGCCAGGATCCCGATGATCGCCACCACGACGAGCAACTCGATCAGGGTAAAACCTTTCTGATTGTTCATGTACAAGCTCCATGCATGAGTCGAAGGCTCATGACCTGCCCCTTGGCAGCACAGCCTGTGCCAAGGCCGGAAGCCCCTGTTGGCAGGGGACCTGGTAGCCGTCAGGCCTTTTCCTCCCACCAGAACCCGCACTATCTGACGTTTTTTGTCACCTCACCCTGGCGGGTTTGGCCCCATCCTTTGACTAGGCTATAAGAGCAACTCAATCGGAATACCCAGGACTGAACATGGCGGTCAAGGCAGCGAAAATCAGCGTGTATGCATGGGAAGGCATCGACCGCAAAGGCACAAAAGTGACCGGCGAACTCAGCGCTCAAAACCCGGCGCTGATCAAGGCGAAACTGCGCAAGCAAGGCATCAGTCCCGGCAAGGTTCGCAAAAAAAACCCATCTGTGTTCAGCATGGGCAAGCGTATCAAGGCCCAGGACATTGCCCTGTTCACCCGGCAAATGGCGACGATGATGAAGGCCGGCGTGCCGTTGTTGCAGTCCTTCGACATCATCGGCGAGGGCTTCGATAACCCGGCCATGCGCACGCTGGTGGACGAACTGAAACAGGAAGTTGCAGCAGGCAGCAGCTTCGCCGCCGCCCTGCGCAAGAAGCCCCGGTATTTCGATGAGCTGTATTGCAACCTGGTGGATGCCGGCGAGCAGGCCGGTGCCCTCGACACCCTTCTGGAGCGGGTCGCGACCTACAAGGAAAAAAGCGAATCCCTCAAGGCCAGGATCCGAAAAGCCATGACCTACCCACTGGTGGTGGTGTTCGTCGCGGCAATTGTCACCGGGATTCTGCTGGTCAATGTCGTGCCGCAGTTCGAATCGGTGTTCAAAGGCTTCGGCGCCGAACTGCCGGCCTTCACCGTGATGGTCATTGGCCTGTCGCAATTCATGCAGGCCTGGTGGTGGGTGGTCCTTGGTGCACTGCTCACGATGGCCTTCGGCGTGCGCCACGCCCTCGGGAAGTCCCCGGCCTTGCGTGACCGGATGGACACCTGGCTGCTGAAACTGCCGCTGGTGGGCACCCTGATGCACAAGTCCGCCGTGGCCCGATTCGCCCGCACACTGTCGACCACTTTCGCTGCCGGCGTGCCGCTGATGGAGGCCCTGCAATCAGTGGCCGGCGCGACCGGCAATAGCGTGTTCAAGCGCGCTGTGTTGCGCATCCGGCAAGACGTTTCGACCGGCATGCAATTGAATTTCGCCATGCGTACCTCCGGCGTCTTTCCGAACATGGCGATACAGATGACGGCCATCGGCGAAGAGTCAGGCACCCTGGACGCCATGCTCGACAAAGTCGCGGGATTCTACGAAGACAACGTCGATAACATGGTCGATAACCTCACCAGCCTGATGGAGCCGTTCATCATGGTGGTGCTGGGTGTTATCGTCGGTGGACTGGTAGTTGCCATGTACCTGCCCATCTTCCAACTTGGCTCAGCGATCTGACATGCCCTTGAATGAAATCCTGATTCACTCTCCGCTGGCCTTTGTCCTTCTCGCAGGCATCACCGGCCTGCTGGTCGGCAGTTTCCTCAATGTCGTGATCTGGCGCCTGCCGAAAATGCTCGAACGCGACTGGCGTGAGCAGGCCCATGACATTCTCGGGCTACCTGGCGAAACGCCACTGCCGACCTACAACCTGTTGCTGCCCCACTCCCAGTGCCCGCACTGCGGTCACCGAATCCGCGCCTGGGAAAACATCCCGCTACTCAGTTATGTGTTCTTGCGCGGCCGCTGTTCAGCCTGTGCGGCAGCGATCAGCCCGCGCTATCCGTTGACCGAACTGGCCTGCGGGTTGTTGTCGGCGTTTGTTGCCTGGCACTTCGGTTTCGGTTGGCCGGCCGCCCTGGTGCTGGTCCTGAGCTGGGGGTTACTGGCGATGAGCCTGATCGACGCCGAACATCAGATATTGCCGGACGTACTGGTCCTGCCGTTGATTTGGCTGGGGTTGATCGTCAACAGTTTCGGCCTGTTCGTGTCGTTGCACGAGGCGCTGTGGGGGGCGATCGCCGGCTACGGCCTGCTGTGGTCGGTGTTCTGGCTGTTCAAGCTGATCACCGGCAAGGACGGCATGGGCTACGGTGACTTCAAGCTGCTGGCGATGCTGGGCGCCTGGGGTGGCTGGCAGATTTTGCCGCTGACCATCCTCCTGTCCTCGCTGGTGGGAGCAATCATCGGGTTGATCACCCTGCGCTTGCGCCACGCAAAAACCTCGACACCTATCCCTTTCGGTCCCTATCTGGCCATTGCCGGCTGGATTGCCTTGCTCTGGGGTGGTCAAATAACCGACCTCTATTGGCAGTTTGTCGGTTTGAAATGAATACCCCTGTGGAAAAACCCTGGATTCTCGGCCTGACCGGCGGCATCGGCAGCGGTAAAAGCGCGGCCGCCCAACACTTCATCGATCTGGGCGTGCATGTGGTCGACGCCGATCATGCCGCTCGCTGGGTCGTTGAACCCGGCCGCCCGGCACTGGCACAAATCGCCGAACACTTCGGCCCCGGCGTGTTGCAGACCGACGGTCAACTGGACCGCGCCGCACTACGCAAATTGATCTTCGAAGTGCCTGAAGAGCGCCGCTGGCTGGAGGCCCTCCTGCATCCACTGATCGGCGAGGAAATCGCTCATCACCTGGCGCTGGCAAAATCACCTTATGCGATTCTGGTTTCGCCGCTGCTGATCGAGTCCGGCCAGTACGCCATGACCCAACGGGTGCTGGTGATCGATGCGCCGGAACAATTGCAGATCGAACGCACCCTGCAACGTGACCAGACCAGCGAGCAACAAGTCCAGGCGATCCTCAAGGCCCAGTCCAGCCGCCAGGATCGCGTGAGCCATGCCGACGACGTCGTGGTCAACGACCGCGACCTGGCCTGGCTGCACAGCGAGGTCGAACGCCTGCATCACTTTTATCTTACTTTGCGTGGAGGCCAGTCATGAGCCAACCAACAACCGTCGAATGCCCAACCTGTGGCGCCCCCGTGGAATGGACCGCCGAGAGCAAATTCCGGCCATTCTGCTCCGACCGCTGCAAACTGATCGACCTGGGCGCCTGGGCGTCCGAAGAACACAAGATTCCAGTGGCTCCCGATGCCGAGGACGAGATGTTCAGCGGTGACTTCGACCCGCGCCACTGATCCACCGGTTCGACGATTTCAGGGCTTGGGATCGTCGTCCTTCCAGGGGGCCGAGAGGTAGCGGGTGCGGTTGAACGTCTCAAGCCACTCCGGACAAAACACGACCAGCGCACTGACGATCATGCCGTTGATAAAGGCTTCGGGAAAAATGATCAGCCATAGATATCCGACAAAATCTTCCAGCCAGTACGGCATGGCAAAACGCTCGTCGAACCATAGCAACCAAAGCGCCAGCAGCAGACACAGCAATGCCGACAGCGCGGCGGCGAAAAATCCGGAAACGAAGATATACACGAAGGGATTTCGTGGCTGCGCCCGCTCCACCAGGATCGCGCAGCACTCGGTGACCAGCACCGGCAGCGCAATCAACAACGCGCCATTGACCCCGACCGCCGCCAGGTCCTGTCGGCCGAGCAGCACCAGTCCCGCTTGTGCAATCAACCCGCCAACCAGCGCCAGCGGCCAGTCCAGCAGTAGCGTCACCGCTGTCATGCCGATGAAGTGGTAAGACACGCCGGTATCAAAGTCGCGCCGCACCAGCCACAACAGAAACAGCGCAAACACCGTTCCAAACAGCAGATGCTGACGACGGCTGTCGGTGAACAGTTCAACCCACGACGCGCGCGCGATCGCCCAGATCAACACGGGCACATAGATCAGCCAGCCGACCGCAAGGGTTTGCGATGACAGCAACTCTGCACCGATCATGGCTACGCGCGACTCCTTGGCGAAAGACAAATGACACTCAGTCTACACCGCCGCTCGCCTGCCCTTCGACTTCAAGCCCAATGCCGCGGATCGTTCGTCACCGCGTCATGTTCGGCAAACAGCTTCGGCAGCTCAGACTTGAGAAAATCCACCCAGGTGCGGACCTTGGCATCGAGAAAGCGTCGCGAAGGATACAGCGCATACACATTACGCTCGCGCAGGCGCCATGCAGGTAACAGGCGCAGCAAAGTGCCATCGCTCAAGGGCCGCGTCGCGGTGTAGAACGGCAGCAGGCTGATGCCCATGCCCGCCTCCGAAGCCTTGACCATCGACTCGGCAACGTTGCACTGAAAGGTCTTGGCCGGGCTGACGGCGTGCTCGCCGTGCTCGTCCTGGAAAAGCCATTGATCGCTGTACAAGGGGTCGAGCATGCGCAGGCATTGATGATCGTTCAGCGCCAGCGGCTGCCGCGGTACACCCCGGCGTTGCAAGTAAGCCGGGGAGGCACAGGGCACGCTGTAGATCTGCCCGACGGCCTGCGCAACCATTTGCGAGTCGGCCAGTTCGGGAGCTATCGAAATCACCACATCGTGCCCCTCCTCCAGCGGATCGGGATTGAGCTGCGACAAGGTCAGCTCGAACACCACATCGGGATAAAGCTCGCTGTAGCGGGCGATCAACGGCGTGAGCAGCACCCCCAGGCCGTTCATGCTGTGCACCCGCAGGCGTCCGGCCGGCTTGATATGAGCGCCACGGGCCTCGGCCGTCGCCTCATCCATGGCGTCGACGATTTGCCGGCTGCGCAGCAGGAAGCGCTCGCCGGCGTCGGTCAGGCTCAAGCGCCGCGTGGTGCGTTGCAGCAGGCGCGCCTGTACATGTTCCTCCAGATCCGCGACCAATCGGGATACCTGCGCGGTCGACAGATCCAGCGCATCGGCAGCCCCGGTGAAACTGGCGCAATCCACCACCCGGATGAACACGCGCAAGTTGTTAAGCACATCCATAAGCCCCCCTCGGGCGATGACTGTTACGTTTTATGTAAGGCTGCATCCACCGTTCGCCCCTTTATCCGTGGGTGGCAAAGACTAAAATTCAAACATCACCAACAACACGGAGCACGCCAACATGAAAACGTTGATCAGCCTGTTGCTGACCGTCATCGCCACCTCGGCCATGGCCGCTGACAACGAGCCGCTCGCAGTCCTGTACAACCCGGCGCAGCCACTGGACATCGCCAAAGTGGTTTCTGTGTCCGACACTGCGACCGCGTGCGGGGTTGTACCGGCGACCATGGAGTATGTCGATCATCAGGGCCAGACCCACCGCGTGACCTATAACGTCATGGGTGATTGCACCAGCAACCTGTAATCAATGGGCTCACAGCAAGGTCCAGGTGTAGCTGAGGATCAAGCGGTTCTCGTCGATATCACTGCGGTAGTTTGAACGCGCCATCGCGTTGCGCACTCGGATGCCAAGGCCTTTGAGGCTGCCGCTCTGCAACACATAGCCGATGTCCAGGTCACGCTCGCGATCCTTCCCTTCATAACCCTTGCCGGTATCGACGTTATTGCCGCTGATGTAGCGCACGGTACTGGTCAGCCCCGGTACGCCGAGCGCCGCGAAGTCATAGTCGTAGCGCGCCTGCCAGGAACGTTCATCGGTGGAGGCGAACTCGTAGGTCGGCACTTCGTTGCCCAGCGGCGAGATGTTGGCAAACACCCGTGGAAACGCGCTGTCGCCGAACATGCCCTGATAGCCGACGTAAAACGTATGACCGCCACGCTTGGCCGACAGCAACGAGAAGAACGCCTGGTTGTCGATGTTGCCCAGCAGTTTTTTGCCGTCCTCGCGCGAATCGTAGTAACCGAGGTTGGCGCCGAGGGTCCAGTCGCCCACCGGTTCACTGTGCTTCAAACCCAGAAAGCGCTGGTTGTAGATATCTTCCAGTTGTCCGTACCAGGCGCTGACCGAGCTGCGCTTGTCGTTGAAGACATAATCAGCGCCGGCAAAATTGAAACCGTCACTGCTGACCTGGCGCTGCGGCACGTGCCCCAGCATCGCTTGCATCTTTTCGTCGCCAGCCTCGTTGCGCAGGCTGGTTGAACTCAAGTGACCACCCTGCAGCGTCAGGCCATTGATCTCGCTGGAAGTGATACTTGCACCCTGATAACTCGGTGGCAGCAGGCGGATATCGCTGAATGCCAACACCGGCAGATTGGGTTGCAACTCACCGACTTTCAGCTCTGTTCTGGAGTAGCGCATCTTCAACGCGCCTTCCAGGCGGCTGTAGTTGTCCGGCGCGCGGCCGTCGTCCTGCACCGGCAGCAAACCGGTATTGGTCCGGTCCGGAGCGCTGTCGAGCTTGAGACCGAGCAAGCCGATGACGTCCACCCCAAACCCGACAGTGCCCTGGGTGTATCCGGACTTCACGTTGAGGATGAAACCCTGGGCCCACTCTTCAGCCTTCGATTGCTGGTTGGCGCCGACGATGTCGGAATAGTCGCGGCTGAAGTAGTAATTGCGCGCCTGCAACGTCGCGGTGGTGTCTTCGACAAAGCCGGTTTGCGCCGCCATCGCACCTGTGGAAAAACTCGAGACGACAGCCAGGGACAACGCCGAACCGGTTGTTGGGAGAATCTGTTTCATCGTTTTCTCTTATTGTTATTGATCGACTGGTTGAAGGACTTCAGTAGCCGTGGATTGGCGATGGGGAACGGGACGACGGACGCTCAACAGCACATGGGTGACCATGCCGAAAATCAGCCCCCAGAATGCCGCGGACAAACCGAACAACGACATGCCCGAAGCCGTGACCAGAAAGGTCACCAGCGCGGCTTCACGATCGCTCGGCACCGCCATCGCGCCCGTCAACGCGCCGGCAATGGCGGCGAACAGGGCCAGCCCGGCCAGCGCCGCGATCAACTCTTTGGGGAACGCTGAAAACAGCGAGACCAGCGTGGCGCCGAAGATCCCCAACAGCAGGTAGCACAGGCCGCCGACGACCCCGGCCACGTAGCGTTTGTGAGGATCTTCGTGGGCTTCGCGACCGGTGCAGATCGCCGCGGTGATCGCCGCCAGATTCAGCCCATGGCAACCAAAGGGCGCCAGCAGCGCGGTGCCCAGCGCGCTGCTGGCGATGATCGGGCTCGCCGGCGTCGGATAACCGCTGGCGCGCAGCACCGCCATGCCGGGCACGAACTGACCGGTCAGCGCCACCATCACCAGCGGCAAGGCGATGTTCAGGATCGCGCCCAGGCTGAACTCGGGCGTGATCCACACCGGCGTGGCCAGGCCGATCACCAGCGCTTCACGATGCAAATCACCGGTGAACGCGGCAATCGAACACCCCACCACCAGCACCAGCATCACCGCATAACGCGGCATCACGCGCTTGCAGATCAGGTAGCAGGCAAACATCGCCAGGACCAGCACCGGCTTGTGCTGCATCGACACGAACAACCCGGTGCCGAAACTGAACAGGATCCCCGCCAGCATCGCCGCCGCGATGGCCGCGGGCAGCCTGCTGATGATCCGGTCGAAAGCCCCCGAGATGCCAACCACGAAAATGACCAGGCTGCTGACCAGATAAGCCCCCACCGCCTCTGCCATGGAGATGTCCGGCAACAGCGTCACCAGCAACGCCGAGCCTGGCGCCGACCAGGCGATGATCACCGGAACGCGGTAGCGCAGGCTCAAACCGATACCGAGCACGGCACTGCCAATTGAGATCGCCCAGATCCAGGACGACAGCATTTCCCGCGAAAGATGGGCCGCTTCTGCCGCCTGAAAGATGATCACCAATGGACCGGCATAGGAAATCACCGTGGCAATGAATCCAGCCACCGCGGCTGACAACGAGAAGTCCTGGAAAAACGCTTTCATCACTCAGGCACCGGTCGCTGACAACACAGGATTGAGACCTGCAGCGCTGCGTCGGCTGCTTATGGCGAACACGGTCATGGCCAGGGCCGCCACCGCACCGGGCACGGCAAACGCCATGAAATTCAGCTGCAGGGGCAGGCTGATCCCGAGCAAGGCACCACCCAGCAGCGGACCGACGATGGCCCCGTTGCGCCCAATGCCCGACGCCCAGCCCAGACCGGTAGAACGAATCGTCATGGAATAAAACTGCGCGGCGCAGGCGTACAAGAGAATCTGCGAGCCAATGGTGGTGGCACCCGCAATGGCGATCAGCAGGTACAACACCGGCATCGGGCTGTTGAAGCCCAACAGCGTGATCGACACCGCCGCCATGGCGAAAAACACCGCCAGCACCCGCGGCAGATTGAGTTTGTCGCCCAGCACCCCGCCACCGACCGCACCGAAGATCGCCCCGAAATTCAACACCAGCAGGAACGACAGGCTCGAACCCAGGCTGTAACCGGCGTTGGCCATCAGTTTCGGCAGCCAGGAACTCAGCGCGTACACCATCAACAGGCAGCAGAAAAACGCCAGCCACAGCATCAGCGTGCGCAGCGCACGGCCTTCACGGAACAGCTGCAACACCGGGGTGCCCGTGCCTTTTACCTCGGCCATGTGCAGTTGATCGGAGGTTTGCGCGACGTAGGCCGGATCGATGCGCTGAAGAATATTGCGCGCCTCTTCATGACGCCCCTGACGCAACATGAAGCCCACCGATTCGGGCAGGAAATACATGATCAGCGGCAACAACAGCAACGGCAGGACCGCCACGTAAAACACCGACTGCCAGCCGAAACTCGGGATCAGCACAATGCCCAGCCCGGCAGACAGCATCCCGCCCACCGAGTAACCGCTGAACATGATCGCGACCAGCGTGCTGCGGATTTTTTTCGGCGCGTACTCGTTCATCAGTGCGACGACGTTAGGCATCACGCCGCCAATGCCGAGCCCGGCAATGAAGCGACAGAGGCCAAACTCCGTGGGGTTGCGGGCGAAACCATTGAGCACGGTGAAGCCACTGAAGAGCATCACGCAGATCGTGATGGCTTTTTTGCGGCCGATCCTGTCCGACAGCGGACCGAAGAACAGCGCGCCGAACATCATGCCGAACAGTGCATAGCTGCCCAGTGCACCGGCTTGCAGAGGACTGAGCCCCCACTCTTTCATCAGCATCGGCAAGACCACGCCGTAGATCACCAGATCGTAACCGTCGAAGATGATGATCAGGGCACACCAGAACAGCACCATCCAGTGAAAGCGGTTGAAACGAGCGTTGTCGATAACCTCATGTACGTCGATCTTGCGCATGGCATCTATCTCTTGTTGTTGTTTTTTAGAGCGGCGGTAACACGGCTTACGTCCGTACAGCCGAGGGTAGAGCCGCCC
Source organism: Pseudomonas sp. PDM27 (assembly GCF_019219205.1). Lineage (NCBI taxonomy): Bacteria > Pseudomonadati > Pseudomonadota > Gammaproteobacteria > Pseudomonadales > Pseudomonadaceae > Pseudomonas > Pseudomonas sp. PDM27. Next base: position 47,330 of record NZ_JAHUWF010000009.1, read on the forward strand.
GCCACGTGGCAATAGCCAGTGCGCGCAGATCACTATCCGTTTTGTGCAGGGCCCTGAAACGGGCATGGGAACGGAAGGCTTATGAGCCTCTCCGACAAATTGTCTTCTTTGCGATCACATTTGAACGCTAAGCTTGGGCCTATGGATGACTCAGATTATTTACGCCTGCTGACCATCGCGGCCGAGCAAGCCAACGCGTTTTTGTCCAATGCCCGCAAATGGGAGCGTGAGCGTTGGGTGTGCCAGCGCCTGTTGCAAGGTTTGAACATTCCCTATCGCGCCGATGAGTTCGCCCCCGCCGGGGAGCCGCCGGATGTGTTGTTTCGCGATGCCAGTTTCGAGGTGTTCTTCGTGCTCGACGAGGGCCGGCGCCTCAACGATGAATGGCGCGACGAACTGCAACGCCGACGCAGCGCGTTTTCCCTGAGCCAGCTGGTACGCCGCGAGGCCAAGCCACGACGCATCCCCGCCAACGAGTTCTTGCTGCGATTGGCGCCGACCTTGCGCAAAAAAGCGCACAACTACAAAGAGCGCGGCATGGATCTGGGTGAACTGGACATCATTGCCTTCGCCAGCCTCAAACGCGAAGTATTGGACCTCAACAGCCATTTCCCGCCGCCGACCGAGTACCTGCGCCAGGGCTGGCGTTCGCTGTCCTTGGTCGGGCCGACATTTGCCCGCGTGCTGTTCGCTCACCCGGATGCGCCGGACTTCTTGCGCAGCAACCTGGGACGCAGCATTGTCTTCGACGTCGGTATCAGCCTGTGAGCCCGCTGCAGGAGCTGATCGCCGAGGTGCCGCAACAAGGTCGTGTGCGCTGGATCGGCGTGCGCCCGCAATCACGTTCGGCGATGCTTGAACTCGATGCCGTGGAAGCGCGCCTGGAGGCCGGCCTGACCGGCGACCACGCCCGCCCCGGCGTGCGCAATGCGCGGCAGGTCACGCTGATTCAGTGGGAGCATCTGGCGGTGATCAGTTCGCTGATGGGGCGTGCACAGGATCATCCGGTCCGGCCTGAAGATCTGCGGCGCAATCTCGTTATCAGTGGCATCAATCTGTTCAGCCTAAAGGGCCGCCGCTTCCGGATTGGCCAGGCAACGTTCGAAACCACCGGCTGGTGCCAACCCTGCGCGCGCCTTGAAAGCAACCTGGGCATCGGCACCTTTCAGGCCGTGCGCGGACATGGCGGAATCACTGCCCGGGTGTTACAAAGTGGAATCATTCGCCTGGACGATATCGTCAGCGTCGAACCCGTTCCAGACAGCGGCTATGCTGCGTTCAACCCTGGGTAAAAACACTGTAGCTTCCACACATTCAGCAACGTCTACCTTTGACGAGGCCCGATATGACCAGCCGCCTGAACCCCGACGACCAAAAGCATGTCGAAGAGTACCTGCAGTTGTCCCAGCACCAAGTCGAGCGCCGACCTTTCCGGCCGTGGATGCTCCTTGTACTGGTATTGGCAGTGACCATTGGTCTGGGCCTGTTGAGCCGACTTATCAGTTACCTGACGCTATGAGCTGCCTTGCGCTCGCTCGGGTAATTGCACCGATTTCTTTTAGCCTTGCGAGTTATCCTTATGTCCCATCGTATTGTCATTGTCGGCGGCGGCGCCGGCGGTCTGGAGTTGGCTACCCGTCTGGGTAAGACTCTGGGCAAGCGCGGTACGGCCAGCGTGATGCTGGTCGACGCGAACCTGACTCACATCTGGAAACCCTTGTTGCACGAAGTGGCAGCCGGGTCCCTGAACTCTTCCGAAGACGAACTCAACTATGTCGCCCAGGCCAAATGGAACCACTTCGAGTTCCAGCTGGGGCGCATGAGCGGGCTGGATCGCGCGAAGAAAAAAATCCAGTTGGCCGCCACCTATGACGAAGCCGGTCTGGAACTGGTGCCGGCCCGAGAAGTGCCTTACGACTCGCTGGTGATCTCCGTCGGCAGTACCACCAACGATTTCGGCACCCAGGGCGCAGCGCAACACTGCCTGTTCCTCGATACCCGAAAACAGGCCGAGCGCTTCCACCAGAAACTGCTCAATCACTATCTGCGCGCTCACGCCGGCCAGACCGACGCAGTCGAACAAATCAGCGTGGCCATCGTCGGCGCCGGTGCCACCGGGGTCGAGCTGGCCGCCGAGCTGCACAACGCCGCCCACGAACTGGCAGCCTATGGCCTGGACCGGATCAAACCGGAAAACATGCACATCACCCTGATCGAAGCCGGTCCACGGGTGCTGCCGGCGCTGCCGGAGCGAATTGGCGGGCCTGTGCATAAAACCCTGGAGAAACTCGGGGTCAACGTCATGACCAATGCCGCAGTCAGCGAAGTGACGGCCGACAGCCTGATCACCGCCGACGGCAACGAAATCAAGGCCAGCCTGAAAGTCTGGGCCGCGGGGATTCGCGCGCCGGGTTTCCTCAAGGACATCGATGGCCTGGAAACCAACCGCATCAATCAACTGCAGGTGCTGCCGACGCTGCAAACCACTCGCGACGAGAACATCTTCGCCTTCGGCGACTGCGCCGCCTGCCCGCAACCAGGCAGCGACCGCAATGTGCCACCACGCGCCCAGGCCGCTCACCAACAGGCTTCGTTGCTGGCCAAATCGCTGAAACTGCGCATCGAAGGCAAGCCCCTGCCGGAGTACAAGTACACCGACTACGGCTCGCTGATCTCACTGTCGCGTTTTTCGGCTGTGGGTAACCTGATGGGCAACCTCACCGGCAGCGTGATGCTCGAAGGCTGGTTGGCGCGGATGTTCTACGTGTCGCTGTACCGCATGCACCAGATGGCGCTGTATGGCCCGTTCCGCACGGCGATGCTGATGCTGGGCAGCAAGATCGGGCGCGGTACTGAGCCAAGGCTGAAGCTGCACTGATGTAAACCTGTGGGAGCGAGCTTGCTCGCGATGGCGTCCTTTCTGTCGATATCAATGTCGCCTGATACACCGTCATCGCGAGCAAGCTCGCTCCCACAGGGTTTTTCGGCACGCCCAGTATTATCGAAGGCAAAAAAAATCCCCGTATCTTTCGATACGAGGATTTTTAATATGGTCGGGGTAAGGGGATTCGAACTCCTGACATCCTGCTCCCAAAGCAGGCGCGCTACCGGACTGCGCTATACCCCGGTAAAAAAAAGGCACCTTCGAAAGGCGCCTTCTGCGAACAGAGCTTTTGGCGTCTGATCTTAAGATTCGATTCCAGCGTTAACTGGTTTCAAAAATGGTGGGTCGTGTGGGATTCGAACCTACGACCAATTGGTTAAAAGCCAACTGCTCTACCAACTGAGCTAACGACCCAAATATGGTCGGGGTAAGGGGATTCGAACTCCTGACATCCTGCTCCCAAAGCAGGCGCGCTACCGGACTGCGCTATACCCCGGTTTGAAATTGGCTCCGTGACCAGGACTCGAACCTGGGACCCAATGATTAACAGTCATTTGCTCTACCGACTGAGCTATCACGGAACTACATATTTCAATTTACAACTTTGAAGCTTTACTGCGTTCTCTTCGACCCGTTCGCATCGCTGCGTTCGTGTGTCTGAGGCGCGCTATTCTACAATCTTCAGCACCTCTGTCAACCCCCTAAATTGCTTTCAAGTTAATGATTTGCAACTTATTTTGGATTCCAGCTTGGGGAGCGGAAACCCTGGCGGGTGACTGACTGCGGGGCGCACTTTACAAGCCTTTTCCTTTGAGTTCAACAGCCTAACGAAAAAAAGGCCTCGCATTGCGAGGCCTTTTCGATTTTGTTGCCGTTATGGATCAGACGAAGACGATTTCGTCGTTTTCCACCACACCGTGAGCGGTATCGCCCGGCATGAACCGTCCGGACAGAATCAGCTGCGCCAGCGGGTTCTCGATCCAGCGCTGGATAGCGCGCTTGAGCGGCCGTGCGCCGTACACCGGGTCGTAACCGACCGCTATCAGCTTGTCCATGGCCTCAGGGCTGAGCTCAAGCTTCAGCTCGCGCTCGGTCAGGCGGCTACGCAGACGACCCAACTGGATCTCGGTAATGCCGGCGATCTGATCCCGCGCCAACGGCTCGAAGATCACCACTTCGTCGACCCGGTTGATGAACTCCGGCCGGAAGTGGCTGGAAATCGCATCCATCACCGCTGCGCGCTGCGCCTCACGGTCACCGACCAGTTCCTGGATCTGTACCGACCCCAGGTTGGAGGTCATGACAATCACGGTGTTCTTGAAATCCACCGTGCGGCCATGGCTGTCGGTCAGACGGCCGTCTTCGAGCACTTGCAGCAAGATGTTGAACACATCCGGGTGCGCCTTCTCGACTTCGTCCATGAGGATCACCGAATACGGCTTGCGACGTACGGCCTCGGTCAGGTAACCGCCCTCTTCATACCCCACGTAGCCCGGTGGCGCACCGATCAGGCGAGCCACGGAGTGTTTCTCCATGAACTCGGACATGTCGATCCGCACCATCGCCTCTTCGGTATCAAAGAGGAATTCGGCCAACGCCTTGCACAGCTCGGTTTTACCGACACCGGTCGGGCCGAGGAACATGAACGAGCCGCTCGGGCGATTCGGGTCGGACAACCCGGCACGGGAACGCCGCACCGCGTTGGAAACAGCCACCACCGCTTCATCCTGGCCGATCACACGCTGGTGCAACAGGCTTTCCATCTTCATCAGCTTGTCGCGCTCGCCTTCGAGCATTTTCGACACCGGAATACCGGTCCACTTCGACACGACTTCGGCGATCTCTTCTTCAGTCACCTTGCTGCGCAGCAACTGGTTTTCGGCTTTGCCATGCTGATCGACCATTTGCAGGCTGCGCTCGAGGTCCGGGATTACACCGTACTGCAACTCGGCCATGCGGTTCAGGTCGCCTTTGCGGCGGGCCGCTTCCAGTTCCTGACGGGACTGCTCGATTTTCTGCTGGATCTGCGCAGAACCCTGGACTTCGGCTTTCTCCGAGTTCCAGATTTCTTCGAGATCCGAGTACTCACGCTCGTGACGAGCGATTTCCTCCTGCAGTTTTTCCAGACGCTTCTTCGCTGCGTCGTCGCTTTCTTTCTTCAGCGCCTGGGATTCCACCTTCAGCTGAATCAGGCGACGCTCCAGACGGTCCAGCACTTCAGGCTTGGAGTCGATCTCCATGCGGATGCGGCTGGCGGCTTCATCGATCAGGTCGATGGCCTTGTCCGGTAACTGCCGGTCAGTGATGTAGCGATGACTGAGCTTGGCCGCTGCAATGATCGCGCCGTCAGTGATGGCCACCTTGTGGTGAACCTCATAACGCTCTTTGAGGCCACGCAGGATGGCGATGGTGTCTTCTTCGCTCGGCTCGTCCACCAGCACTTTCTGGAAACGTCGCTCGAGAGCGGCGTCCTTCTCTATATATTGGCGGTATTCGTTCAGCGTGGTGGCGCCCACGCAGTGCAGTTCACCGCGGGCCAGGGCCGGCTTGAGCATGTTGCCCGCATCCATCGAGCCTTCGCCTTTACCGGCGCCGACCATGGTGTGCAGTTCGTCGATGAACAGGATGATCTGCCCTTCCTGCTTCGACAGTTCATTGAGCAGGGATTTCAGGCGCTCTTCGAACTCACCACGATACTTGGCACCGGCAATCAGCGCCCCCATGTCCAGGGACAACAGACGCTTGCCCTTGAGGCCATCCGGCACTTCGCCATTGATGATGCGCTGGGCCAGGCCTTCGGCGATGGCGGTTTTACCCACGCCAGGCTCACCGATCAGCACCGGGTTGTTCTTGGTACGACGTTGCAGCACCTGGATGGTCCGGCGAATTTCATCGTCACGACCGATCACCGGATCGAGCTTGCCGTCTTCGGCGCGCTTGGTCAGGTCGACGGTGTACTTGTCCAGGGCCTGGCGTGCTTCCTCGTGGTTCGGGTCGTTGACGGCCTCACCACCACGCAGGTTGTTGATCGCGTTTTCCAGGGCTTTCTTGCTCACGCCCTGGCCGAGCAGCAGCTTGCCGAGCTTGCTGTTCTCGTCCATGGCGGCGAGCAGCACCAGTTCGCTGGAGATGAACTGGTCGCCCTTCTGCTGGGCCAGACGGTCAGCCTGGTTGAGCAGGCGCGCCAGATCCTGCGACATATTCACATCGCCGGTCGGGTTCTGGATTTTCGGTAGCTGGTCGAGCTCTTTGGTCAGCTCTTTACGCAGGCTGTTGACATCGAAGCCCACCTGCATCAACAGGGGCTTGATCGAGCCGCCCTGCTGCTCGAGCAAGGCTTGCATCAAGTGCGCCGGCTCAATGGCCGGATGATCGTGGCCGACAGCCAGGGATTGGGCATCGGACAACGCTAACTGCAATTTGCTGGTTAAACGGTCTATACGCATGGGTCACCTTCCTTTTGAGCAGGCCGGACCTATAAAACATCCTGAATGAAGAAACCTGCCAGATACCACAATAGATGCGGTCGATTCTGGGAGTTTCAAGCGTCGTGACGTTGATGCAGATCAGACAAGTCTAGCGTTCGAGCCAGATAAGGGAGGCAAACCGACCAGTGCGTGGACTGCGGCGGTAAGAAAAGAAGCGTGAGTCGGTCACGGTGCAGAAACCGCCGCCGTAGACCGCGGTTACACCACAAGCTGCCAGGCGCAAGCGGGCCAGCCTATAGATGTCGGCCATAAACTTGCCGGGGTTCTGACTCGGCACAAAAGCCTCAGCGGTTTGCGGCAACTGCTGAACGAAGGTCTCGCGCACTTCCGGGCCCACTTCAAAGGCTTGCGGGCCGATGGCCGGGCCGAGCCAGACCAGTACTTCGGCGGATGGCACATTTAGGCTGTCGAGAGTCGCTTCCAGCACTCCTGCCGCCAACCCGCGCCAACCGGCATGGGCTGCCGCGACACGCGTCCCGGCACGGTCGCAAAACAGCGCGGGCAGGCAGTCCGCAGTCATCGCTGCGCAGGCGACACCCGGCGTTGATGTCCAGCTGGCATCAGCCGTGTCCACCCGGCCCGGATCGGCATGAGCCACGACAATGCCGTGGACCTGCTGCAGCCAGGCCGGCTGAATAGAGAAATGATCGGTAAGACGACGGCGATTCTCGGCAACCGCTTCAGGGTTGTCGTCGACGTGATCACCGAGGTTGAGGCTGTCGAACGGCGCCACACTGACGCCGCCCGCACGGGTGGTCACACAGGCTTTGACCCCGGCCGGCGCGGGCCAGTCAGGAATCAGCCAGTCACTCATCCGATGAACGCCTCGCGGTCTTGCTTGAGCAGGGTCAGCAGCCAGACGAAGTCTTCCGGCAACGGCGATTCCCAGCTCATGCGCTTACCGGTGGTCGGATGATCCAGCTCCAGGAAACGTGCATGCAGCGCCTGACGCGGGAAGTTCTTCAGCGACTCGACCATGGTCGGGTTGGCGGCCGGCGGAATACGGAAACGACCGCCGTAGGCAGGATCTCCGACCAACGGGTAGTTGATGTGCGCCATGTGCACGCGAATCTGGTGCGTACGACCGGTTTCCAGCTTCACCCGCACGTGAGTGTGGGAGCGGAAGCGCTCGAGCACGCGGTAATGGCTGACGGCTTGCTTGCCACCTTCCATTACGGCCATGCGCTGGCGTTGCTGGCCGTGACGACCGATAGGCGCATTGATCTTGCCACCGGCCGTCACCACACCGATCACGATGCACTCGTAGATCCGGCTGACGCTGCGGCTCTGCAACTGTGTCACCAGCTGCGTCTGCGCTTGTATGGTCTTGGCCACCACCATCAGACCGGTGGTGTCCTTGTCCAGGCGATGCACGATACCGGCGCGGGGCACATTGATGATGTCCGGCACGTGGTGCAGCAAGGCGTTGAGCAAGGTGCCGTCGGCATGACCGGCAGCCGGATGCACCACCAGGCCCGCAGGCTTGTTGATCACCAGGATGTCGTCGTCTTCGTAGACGATGTCCAGGGCTATGTCTTGAGCGACCCATTCGCCCTGAGCTTCCTGCTCGGCAGTCAACTCAAGGATGGCGCCGCCATGGACGATGTCTCGCGGGCGGATAACCGCCCCATCCACAGTCAGGCGGCCGTCTTTGATCCAGGCGGAAAGGCGCGAGCGCGAGTGCTCAGCGAATAATTGTGCGGCGACTTGATCGAGGCGTTGGCCGCCCAATTCGGACGGCACCTCTGCGCGAAGTTCAATTTTATCGGACATGCTCAGACTAGGCGTCGGCACAGCCTTTGGTTTCGGCTGCGCGCTTGTGGTTAAATACGGCGTCTTTTGCCCCGAGGCTTTTCAACGGGGCGCTCATCATAACAGGACGGCCACGCCCAAGACAGCGGCCGTCATAGGGACGCAAGCCGCCATGCAAGTGAAACACCTGCTGCTGATCGCCATCCTCGCATTGACCGCTGCTTGCTCATCGAAGGAAGTCGTAGACGAAAACCTCAGTGAAGTCGAGCTGTACCAACAGGCTCAAAATGACCTGGACAACAGTAGCTACACCAGCGCCATCGCCAAGCTGAAGGCTCTGGAGTCGCGTTATCCGTTCGGTCGCTATGCCGACCAGGCGCAACTCGAACTCATCTACGCCAACTACAAGAACACCGAGCCAGAAGCGGCCAAGTCCGCGGCTGAGCGCTTCATTCGTCTGCACCCACAGCATCCGAACGTCGATTATGCCTACTACCTCAAGGGCCTGACTTCTTTCGACCAGGACGTCGGCCTGCTGGCGCGTTTCCTGCCGCTGGACATGACCAAGCGTGACCCGGGCGCCGCCCGCGACTCCTATAACGAGTTCGCCCAGCTGACCAGCCGTTTCCCGAACAGCCGTTACGCGCCGGATGCCAAGCAGCGCATGATTTACCTGCGCAACCTGCTGGCCGCCTACGAAATTCACGTGGCCGACTACTACCTGACCCGCCAGGCCTATGTCGCGGCGGCAAACCGCGGTCGTTACGTGGTGGAAAACTTCCAGGAAACCCCTTCGGTCGGCGACGGCCTGGCGGTGATGACCGAGGCCTATCAGCGCCTGCACCTGGACGAACTGGCTGCCACCAGCCTGGAAACCCTGAAACTCAACTACCCGAACCACCCGACGCTGGTAGACGGCCAGTTCGTGCCGACCGTGGCCGAAGCCGACAACCGTTCGTGGCTGAGCAAGGCGACCCTGGGCCTGATCGAGTCCCGTCCGCCGCTGCCGCCGGGCGAAACCCGCGCCAACCAGGACGTACAGAAGCAGTTCCAGGACGCCAAGGACGCGATTCCGTCCGAGCTCAAGCCTAAAGACGACAATGGCGACGTGATCGAAGAAGAAAATCACGAAGCGGAAGGCAATAACAGCGACCGCTCGTGGTTCAGCTACATGACCCTCGGCGTGTTCGACTGACACCTCGGGCTGTGCAAAAGGGAGACTCTCGGGTCTCCCTTTTTTATTTCAGTGCTTTATTACACTGTGCGCCTGTCAGGTCCTTGGCTAAACTGCCGGATCATCAGTCAAAAAGCAGCTCACCATGCTTCGTTTATTGTTCTGGATTGCCCTGATTGCCGCTGCCGTATGGTTCTGGCGCAAATTCAAGGGGCAGGCATCCACCCCCAGGTCCCCTGCCGAACGGGAAGCGGCGCCCATGGTCCGCTGCGCCCATTGCGGCGTTCACCTGCCCCGTGACCGCGCGCTGAGCCTCGACCAACGGTGGTATTGCAGCCAGGCTCATCTCGAGCAGGACAAGGACGCCAGCGGCCGCTGACACTCCCCCGAATTGGCGGCCGATCGAGGACTATCGCTGGCACCCAAGGAACTGAAAGGCATCGAGTGACGTCTGACGCAGATTATTCAAGACCTCTCTCTGCGAATGAACCGGGTAATCGAAAACGTCCTGTACCTGCAGCGCCGCGCGCAAATGTCGCCGCCATGGCTTGACCTGAAATCACTGGAAATACTCCATCCCGAAGCCCCCGCCCCGTCTATCACGGGCCCGGGGCTTTATCTGTCCGGCCAGCCGGGCGAAAGCACTCCGTCCCGCCTAGACTTCAAGGCACGCCAGGAAAGCGGCTGCTTTTGCATGACCCTTGCTCACGGACGGAACCTAGTTTGAACACGAGACCACGACAAAAAGTCTTGATCGTCGATGACGAACCAGACATACGCGAACTCCTGGAAATCACCCTGGGAAGGATGAAACTGGAGACGTTCAACGCCCGTAATGTCGTCGAAGCGCAATCGCTGCTGAAAAGCGAAACATTCGATCTTTGCCTGACCGACATGCAATTGCCCGATGGCACCGGCCTGGAACTGGTGCAGCACATCCAGCAACGTCACCCTCAGGTCCAGGTGGCGATGATCACCGCCTATGCCAGTCTCGAAACCGCAATCAATGTGCTCAAGGCCGGAGCATTCGACTTCCTCACCAAGCCGGTAGACCTTACGCGCCTGCGTGAACTGGTCACCAGCGCCCTGCTGCTTCCTGCCCGCGGGGTCGACATCGATCGCCGGTTGCTGGGCGACTCTTTGCCCATGCGCAACCTGCGTAAACACATCACCAAACTGGCCAACAGTCATGCGACGGTATACATCAGCGGAGAATCCGGCAGTGGCAAGGAATTGGTCGCGCGCCTGATCCATGATCAAAGCCCTCGCGCCAAGCAGCCGTTCATTGCGATCAACTGCGCGGCGATTCCCTCGGAACTGCTGGAGAGCGAGTTTTTCGGCCATCGCAAAGGCAGCTTCAGCGGCGCCATCGAAGATAAACCCGGTCTGTTCCAGACAGCTCACGGCGGCACCCTGCTCCTCGACGAAGTGGCCGACCTGCCGCTGACAATGCAAGTCAAACTGCTACGCGCCATTCAGGAGAAAGCCGTACGCAGTGTTGGCGGGCAGCAGGAAGTGGCGGTGGATGTGCGCATTCTCTGCGCCACACACAAGGACCTTGGCGCCGAAGTCGCCGCCGGGCGATTTCGGCATGATCTTTACTACCGTTTGAATGTGATAGAACTCCGGGTGCCGCCCCTGCGCGAGCGTCGTGATGACATCGAGGTGCTGGCCAGCCACATACTCAAGCGCCTGGCCGCCGATACGGGTCAACCGGCAGCCAGACTCCACCCCCAGGCCCTCGATGCACTGAAAAGCTATCGCTTCCCGGGCAACGTGCGGGAACTGGAAAATATGCTCGAACGGGCTCACACCTTGCGCGAGGACAATCAGATCGAAGCCGGTGACCTGCGTCTGGCTGAAGGCAATTGCACAGCTGAAGGTGGAATGCCGGACCTGACCCGGATAGACAATCTGGACACCTATCTGGAAAACGTCGAACGCCAACTGCTGCTCCAGGCCCTGGAGGAAACCCGCTGGAACCGCACGGCGGCGGCTCAGCGGTTGAATCTGTCATTCAGGTCTATGCGTTACAGGCTCAAGAAATTGGGACTGGATTGAGGCTTTAAAAAGATCGCAGCCTGCGGCAGCTCCTACAGGAGGTGCGCTCCCCATGTAGGAGCTGCCGAAGGCTGCGATCTTTTGTGTTTTGCTCAAATTCTTCCAGCAGGCGCATAAGGCGCCGGATCGATAATCGGCGTACGACCCAGCATCACATCGGCAAACAACTGACATGACGCCGGCGCCAACACCAGTCCGTTACGGTAATGCCCACAGTTGAGCCAGAGCCCGTCAAACCCCGGCACCGGGCCGATATAGGGAATGCCCTCGGGTGATCCCGGGCGCAATCCGGCCCAGTGCCCCACCACTTCGGCATCGGCCAGTGCCGGGATCAATTCCACCGCCGACGCTTTCAGGCTTTCCAGTGCCGCCCCGGTCGGCGTCTTGTCAAAACCTTCATGCTCCAGCGTACTGCCGATCAGTATGTGTCCGTCGCGCCGGGGAATCGCATAACGGCCCTTGGCCAGGACCATGCTTGGCAGGAAATCCGCCGCGCACTTGTAGAGAATCATCTGCCCTTTCACCGGCTCGACCGGCAGCGTCAGATCAAGAAGCTTGAGCAAATCGCCGCTCCAGGCTCCCGCCGTCAGGACGACTTGATCGCCGAGAACAGCACCTGTGGCGGTCTGCACGCCGACCACTTTGTTGCCGTCACGAACAAACCCGCTGACTTCGCACTGCTCATGGATCGTCACGTTCGGCAGCGCCAGCAACGCGGCCTTGAGCGACTTCACCAGACGCGGGTTACGCACGTTGGCGACGTCGGCCATGTAGATCGCCCGGGAAAAACCGCTGCCCAGCACTGGCACCGCGTCGTGTGCCGCCGAGATATCAACGGCACTCAATGGACGATGTTCCCGGGCGGCCCATGCCAGCGCTTCAGCCTCGTCATCCAGATCCAGCCAATACAGACCGGTGGTATGCACTTCAGGATCAACACCGGTGGCGGCGAACAAGCGCTCGCCCAGTTGTGGATAAAAATCCTGGGACCAGTGAGCCAACGCGGTGACCGCCGGACTGTAGCGCCACGGGTAAAGCGGCGAAACGATGCCGCCACCGGCCCAGGACGACTCCTGACCGACGTTCGAGCGATCCAGCAGCACAACGCTTTGCACTTCGGAGGCGAGATTGAAGGCCGTCAGCAAGCCAATCACCCCACCGCCGACAATCACCACTTGCTGTTGCCTGGTCATGTTCTGATCCAATCGTTAAATAGACAGAGGGTGCAAAAAGCACCCGAAAAGGAAACTCAGCGCCCCCAGCAGTCTTTGCTGGTCAGGTCGGACTTCGCATTGACCATTCCCAGCACACCGGTGTTGGTGATAGTCAGATCACCGCATTTGTCAGTGGCCATGCTTGAGCCGGCCTTGCGTACCGCCGTCAGCAGAAAGGTCTGGTCGGTCAGGGTTGGAGTGATGCTGTAGTAGTCATTGCCGGCGCTGAGGCCCGTCGCATCGGTGTAGACATTTTTCTGCGAGTAGAAGCGCTCCAGGAGCTGCGCCTGCTCCGAAAGCAGACCCGCCACTTCCGCGCGACGGCCCTTGTTCAGGTACTCGGTGAAACTCGGGGCGGCAATGGTCATGACAATCCCGATGATCGCAATCACGATCATGATTTCGATCAGGGTAAAACCGCGGTTGGAACTACGCATGCCTCAACTCTCACTTACTGTATTTGTCGCCACATGATGCGACGGCTGCCGCCGGATTTTTCCATCCCCGGCGTATCGTCGCCAGTGGAATCGTTTACGGCCCCGCCATTGTCACCGGTATCCTGGGTCGAATGCTCTCCGACGAAGATCACACCCTCGGACAGCGTGTCGATGTTGTCGACCACTCCATCGGTGTTGCTGTCGAGCATCTTAACGCTGATCGCTTCTGGCAGCTTCAGGCAGACGGCTTTCAAGCCCTGATTGCCATGATAGAAACCGTACCAGTTGCCATTCGCCAGACAGGTTGGCCGGTTCAGCGCTGGCGAATCCGCTGGCGTGGCTGCATGCGCCGACATCGACAGGTCAAGCGCGACCACGACGCCGAGCAGGTGTGACCATAACCTGACAGCTCGCTCAGTACTTCGCATAGATACTCTCCACCACACTGCGCGAATGCCCCGCGATGCCGACTGCCGTTACCCGATACAAGGTCGCCGGGGTATTGATTGGCACATTCACCGCATCCTGGCTGACACCGATGTTTTGCACGCCGTAAAAGCCCTTGCCCGATGCAATCCAGGTCACTCCGGAAGTGGCGTTGAAGCCGGCTGCGGTAATAGTCGAGGACTCGGACGGTGGTGCACATTGAACGATGCCGCTGCAAACAGGTAGCGCATAACTGTCCCGTTGCACGCCACTCTCGCCCACCCGCAATGCTGCCTCGGCGCTCTGAAACGACTGGTTGTGCAAGGCGACGCTACCGGCCATCTTTTCCTGCAGGGTCGAGCTCTGCATCGAGGAGAGACCAATCAGCGTCAGCAAGAGCAAGAACACCAGACTGACCAGCAGCGCCATGCCGCGCTGGGTGAAATATGTCATGGGAGAACGATTCAATGGCATCCCCTCATGGCAAGCGGTTGCGCAGCGCGGCAACCACGTTGAAGGTTTGATCGCTCACCCGGCGGCTCGGATCGGTGAGGGTCAGGCTCAGGCGAACGCTACGAATCAGCGCGGGGTCCGGCGGGTTGCTGCTGTAGCGCGATGCAGCCAGATCAGTGGCCGTGCTGGCCAAGCCGAAGCTCACGTCGAAAGCGCCGACATTGTCCACCAGTACCTGGTCTGCAGCGGCCCCGCCCTTCATGAGCAATTGGTTGTTACTGAACCTGTAAGTCAGCCGCCGGATCGGAAATGCCTGCTGCCCTGCCGCTGGCGTCCGGCCTTCACTGTAGGCCGTCGAATGGGTTTTACAATCGGAAAGCACAGTCCAGTCCGGCTTGTCGCCATTGCTGCCGACATCCGACATCACCAGCGTCAACTGGCGGCCGCCGTTGTCCCAACGAATCGGCGTTGTACGACTGGAATGGAAATCACCCTCCTTACTTGAATCAGTGATCGTTTCCAGACAACCGAACATCCCGACCATGCGGATTTCCTTAATCATTTTGCTCAACACAAAACGTGCATCCTCCTGCATGTTCGCGGCCGCATTCTGACTGAGATAGGTGTTCTTGGCCGCGATGAAAACCTGCACCACGCCGAGCACCACGATCAGGCTCAATGCCAGGGCGATCAGCAACTCGACCAGGCCGAAGCCTTTGCTGCAACGAGTCATGGGGTCGCCCCCGGATCGACGGCTGTGCGGCTGGTCAGGACGAAGCTGCGCCGCGAGTCGGCAGTATTCGCGGCCCGTGAGTCGTCCCAGTTGATCGTGATGGTGTACAGCTGCTGGTTGACGGTGACCCTGCCGGTCGCGGTGGCGCCGAGTGAGCTGACAATGTTGGCGTTGAAGTCAAACAGGTCCTGATCCCGGGCAACGTCCGGATTGCCCGAAGCCGGAGGCGCAATGGTGTAGTCCGCAGCGGCATTGGCGCGAATGCGGTCCAGCATGTCGTAGGCGATAAAACTGGCCTGACTGGTCATGCGCGCGCTGTCCGTGTACTTCAGCGCATTGAGCTGAAACGCCGCTGCGCCCAGCAACCCCACTCCCAGAATGACTAACGCCACCAAGACTTCGACCAGCGTCATGCCCTCCTGCGAGCCTTGCATCCCTGCCCTCATCCGCAACGTCCACCCAATAGAATTCGTCCGTTCAAACACACTGTCAGCGTCCTGCTTTGTACTCCCCGCCCATAGCTGATCACCACCTCCGAGGACGGTGATGACAATCCGCCCAGACTGTTGAAATCGATGGCAGTGACGCCAGAGGTTAGCGCCAGAGTTGCGCCGTTGCTCATCGCCGGAACAACCCGCAATACATTGGCCAAAGCGCCAGTACCGTCGTAAATCGCCAGCTCCCCACTCCAGACATCCCCGCCGGCTGTCGGCCGTACCCGTGTGGTAGTGCCCCGTTCGATGGCTTCGAGCCGGGCAACATTCAACGCTCGCTGCAGGTCCGCGATTTCGGTATCAGCCCTGGTTGTTTGCGTCGAGCGGGTAAACGCCGGGACGGCCATAGTCATCAGGATCAGAAGAATCGCCAGCGCGATCAGCAACTCGATCAGCGTGAAACCTTTTGTACGATGCTCCATCGGGCCCTTCTGTTTCCTTCGGCTATACCTGCTGTTGCGCAGCACAACGTTCGAACGATGCTGTGCGTTGCCATTTCTCGCGCACGGATTGCGCGAGCCACAGCACGCCACGGAGGGAAATATCATGCGACAACACGGCTTCAGCCTGATCGAACTGCTCATGGGACTGGCAATTACAGGAATTGTTCTGCTTCTGGTGACTCCGGCGTTCGCAACGCTGATCGAGTCGAACCAAAGACAGCAAGCGGCGCAGGCTCTTTTCAGTGGCATTCGCACCGCCCGCAGCGAAGCCATCGTCCGCAACCAGGCTGTGGTGATTCACGGCATCAATGGCGACTGGAGCCAAGGCTGGCGGATGATCCTGGATATCAGCGGCAAGGGGGAGATGGACAGCGACAATCCACTGTTGGCCGAACGCCAGAGCGGCAAACGCGTGTCGATTGCGGGGAACGGTTCGGTTGAAAGCTCAATACGATTCAAAGGTCAGGGCGAAGCACTGATTGGAGGAACGTTACACATTTGCGCCGCTCGCGAGCCGGTAAGCCGACATCAAGTGGTGTTGGCACGGACCGGCCGCGTCAGCCTGCGCAACGACAAGGTTGAGCAGGCGTTATGCGAGAAAAGGACTGGATTCAGAGCAACGAGCGAACACGCAGTTCTTTAGGCATCGAGAACGTGATGTTCTCCTCGCGACCGGCCAGCTCATCGGCACCGGTGGCACCCCAGGCCTGCAACTGCTGGATCACGCCGCGCACCAGGACTTCCGGGGCGGATGCGCCAGCGGTGATGCCGATACGCTCGACGCCGTCGAACCAGCTCTTTTGCAGGTCTTCGGCACCATCGATCAGGTAGGCCGGAGTGGACATGCGCTCTGCCAGCTCGCGCAAGCGATTGGAGTTGGAACTGTTCGGGCTGCCGACCACCAGCACCACGTCGCACTCGTCGGCCAGTTGCTTGACCGCGTCCTGACGGTTTTGCGTGGCGTAGCAAATGTCGTCCTTGCGCGGTCCGCCGATGGCCGGGAAGCGCGAACGCAGGGCATCGATAACGCGACTGGTATCGTCCATCGACAAGGTGGTCTGGGTCACGAAGGCGAGCTTTTCAGGGTTGTTCACTTGCAACGCCGCGACATCTTTCTCGTCTTCGACCAGGTAGATCGCGCCACCATTGCTGCCATCGTACTGGCCCATGGTGCCTTCGACTTCCGGGTGACCGGCGTGGCCGATGAGAATGCACTCTCGGCCGTCACGGCTGTAACGCGCCACTTCGATGTGGACTTTGGTCACCAGCGGGCACGTTGCATCGAACACTTTCAGCCCGCGGCCAGCCGCTTCGCTGCGCACGGCCTGGGAAACGCCGTGCGCACTGAAGATCACAATGACGTCGTCCGGCACCTGATCCAGCTCTTCAACGAAGATCGCGCCACGGGAGCGCAGGTCTTCGACGACAAATTTGTTGTGGACCACTTCGTGGCGCACATAGATCGGCGGCCCGAAAACTTCCAGGGCGCGGTTGACGATTTCGATCGCCCGGTCCACACCGGCGCAGAAGCCACGGGGGTTGGCGAGTTTGATTTGCATGCTGTGCCTCGTGTCTTGCGCGCGAAAACAATGAAAAACACTGTGGGAGCGAGCCTGCTCGCGAAAGCGGTGTGTCAGACGACATCAATATTGAATGTCAGTCAGCCTTCGCGAGCAGGCTCGCTCCCACACTTTGACCCTGTCCGGTCAGTTACAGCGCTTTGACGGAAATGATTTCCACGTCAAAGGTCAGCGTCTTGCCCGCCAGCGGGTGGTTGAAGTCGATGGTCACTTGCGCGTCGTCGAACTCTTTCACCACGCCCGGCAGTTCAGTATTGGCCGCATCGTTGAAGATCACCAGCAAACCCGGCGACAGTTCCATGTCTGCAAACTGCGAGCGCGGAATGATCTGCACGTTTTGCGGGTTCGGCTGGCCGAACGCATTTTCCGGCTCGATGCTCAGTGTACGCTTGTCACCGGCCTTGAAACCGAACAGGGCTGCTTCGAAACCTGGCAACAGGTTGCCGTCACCGACCTTGAAGGTCGCCGGGGCTTTGTCGAAGGTGCTGTCCACCGTGTCGCCATTCTCCAGGCGCAATGCGAAATGCAAGGTGACTTCCGTGTTCTGGCCGATGCGTTGCTCAGCCAATACCTGTTCAGTCATGAACGGTTTCTCCGGTCTTTTTACTTTTGAACATATCCAGTGCCAGCATCACCGCACCAACGGTAATTGCGCTGTCGGCAAAGTTGAACGCCGGGAAATACCAGCGGTTCTGCCAATGCACCAGAATGAAATCGATCACATGGCCCAAGGCAATGCGGTCATACAGATTGCCCAGCGCGCCGCCGAGCACCAGCGCCAGCGCGACCGCCAGCCAGGTCTCGTTGCGCCCCAGACGCTTGAGCCACACCACCAGCACCGCACTGACCACCACCGCGATCAAGGCGAACAGCCAGCGCTGCCAGCCGGAGCTGTCAGCCAGGAAGCTGAACGCCGCGCCAGTGTTGTAGGCCAGGGTCCAGCTGAAGTAATCGGGGATGATCACGATCTGCTGGTACATCTGGAGCTTGCCTTCGAAGTAGAACTTGCTGGCCTGGTCGATGACCAGGACCAGCAAACTCAACCAGAGCCAGCTCAGCCGTCCGAAACGGCCAACGGCATTAGGCATAGTGACGGACCTCGCCAGCGCCGCTGATGTTATCCACGCAACGACCGCAGATTTCCGGATGTTCCGGGTTCACGCCGACGTCTTCGCGGCAGTGCCAGCAACGGGCGCATTTGGCGTGGGCCGACTTGACGATCTTCAGCTTCAGGCCGCTGACTTCAGTAACGACCGCGTCCTCGGGTGCCTTCACAAACGGGGCAACGCTGGCAGTCGAGGTGATCAGCACGAAACGCAGTTCGTTGCTCAGCTTGGCCAGGTCGGCAGTCAGCGCGTCTTCGGCGAACAACGTCACTTCGGCTTGCAGGTTGCCACCGACAGCCTTGGCTGCACGCTGGATTTCCATTTCTTTGTTGACCGCGACCTTCACTTCCATGATGCGGTCCCAGTAGGCGCGACCCAGCTCGAAGCCTTCCGGCAGCTCGCTCAGGCCTTCGTACCAGGTGTTGAGCATGACGGACTCGTTACGCTCGCCCGGCAGGTACTGCCACAGTTCGTCGGCGGTGAACGCCAGGATCGGCGCGATCCAGCGCACCAGCGCCTCGGAGATGTGGAACAGCGCGGTCTGGCACGAACGGCGGGCCTTGCTGTCGGCGCCAGTGGTGTACTGGCGATCCTTGATGATGTCGAGATAGAAGCCACCCAGCTCCTGCACGCAGAAGTTGTGGATCTTCGAGTACACGTTCCAGAAGCGGTATTCACTGTAGTGCTCTTGCAGCTCACGCTGCAGCAGCAGGGTGCGATCCACGGCCCAACGGTCCAGCGCCAGCATTTCTTCGGCCGGCAGCAGGTCGGTGGCCGGGTTGAAACCAGTCAGGTTCGACAGCAGGAAGCGCGCGGTGTTACGGATACGCCGGTAGGCGTCCGCACTGCGTTGCAGGATCTGCTCGGAAACGGCCATTTCGCCGGAGTAGTCGGTAGATGCGACCCACAGGCGCATGATGTCGGCGCCCAGGGTGTCGTTGACTTTCTGCGGCGCGATCACGTTGCCCAGGGACTTGGACATCTTGCGGCCGGACTCGTCGACGGTGAAACCGTGGGTCAGCAGTTCGCGGTACGGCGCGTGGTTGTCGATGGCGCAACCGGTCAGCAGCGACGAGTGGAACCAGCCGCGGTGTTGGTCCGAACCTTCCAGGTACAGGTCGGCGCGCGGGCCGGTTTCGTGGCCCATTGGGTGGGAACCGCGCAGGACGTGCCAGTGCGTGGTGCCCGAATCGAACCAGACGTCCAGGGTGTCGCTGATCTTGTCGTACTGCGGCGCTTCGGCGCCCAGCAGCTCGGCGGCGTCCAGCTTGAACCAGGCTTCGATGCCTTCGACTTCGACGCGCTTGGCAACTTCTTCCATCAGTTCGACGGTACGTGGGTGCAGCTCGCCGCTTTCCTTGTTCAGGAAGAACGGGATCGGCACGCCCCAGTTGCGCTGACGGGAGATGCACCAGTCCGGACGGTTGGCGATCATCGAGTGCAGGCGTGCCTGGCCCCATGCCGGGACGAACTGGGTGTCTTCAATGGCCTTGAGCGAGCGCTGGCGCAGGGTGTCGCCGGTGGTCGGCTGCTTGTCCATGCCGATGAACCACTGCGCGGTGGCGCGGTAGATCAGCGGGGTCTTGTGGCGCCAGCAGTGCATGTAGCTGTGTTCGATGATGGTGGTATGCAGCAGCGCACCGACTTCGGTCAATTTGTCGACGATGGCCGGGTTGGCCTTCCAGATGAACTGGCCGCCGAAGAACTCCAGCGAAGGCACGTACACGCCGTTGCTTTGTACCGGGTTGAGGATGTCGTCGTTGACCATGCCGTACTTCTTGCAGGTCACGAAGTCGTCCACGCCATAAGCTGGTGCGGAGTGAACCACGCCAGTACCGGCGCCCAGCTCGACGTAGTCGGCCAGGTATACCGGTGACAGGCGGTCGTAGAACGGGTGGCGGAAGTTGATCAGTTCCAGCGCCGAACCAGCAGCGGTAGCGATCACCGAACCTTCCAGCGAGTAGCGCGCCAGGCACGACTCGACCAGCTCTTCAGCCAGCACCAGCAGCTTATCGCCGACGTCGACCAGGGCGTAGTTGAATTCCGGGTGGACGTTCAACGCCTGGTTGGCCGGGATGGTCCACGGGGTGGTGGTCCAGATCACGATCGAGGCCGGTTTGCCCAGGGCAGGCAGACCGAAGGCGGCAGCCAGTTTGGCTTCGTCGGCAATCGGGAAGGCCACGTCGATGGTCGAGGACTTTTTGTTCTCGTACTCGACTTCCGCTTCAGCCAGGGCCGAACCGCAGTCGAAGCACCAGTTCACGGGCTTCAAGCCCTTGAACACGAAACCGCCCTTGACGATTTCAGCCAGGGCACGGATTTCCCCGGCCTCGTTCTTGAAGTCCATGGTCTTGTACGGGTTGGCGAAGTCGCCCAGCACGCCCAGACGGATGAACTCGGATTTCTGCCCTTCGATCTGTTCGGTGGCATAGGCGCGGCACAGTTCGCGGGTCTTGTCCGCGCCCAGGTTCTTGCCGTGGGTCACTTCGACCTTGTGCTCGATCGGCAGGCCGTGGCAGTCCCAGCCCGGGACATAAGGCGCGTCGAAGCCCGACAGGGTCTTCGAGCGGATGATCATGTCCTTGAGAATCTTGTTCAGCGCATGACCGATGTGAATCGTGCCGTTGGCGTACGGAGGGCCGTCGTGCAAAACGAACTTCGGACGATCCTTGCCAATTTCGCGCAACTTTCCGTACAGGCCAATACTGTCCCAGCGCTGCAGGATCTGCGGTTCGCGCTGTGGCAGGCCGGCCTTCATTGGGAAGGCGGTGTCCGGAAGGTTTAGCGTGGCTTTATAGTCGGTCATTTAAGGCTCTTCATTAGCGATGGGCGCTAGGTGCGGCTAGTGCACGGGCGGCGGCGACATCCGCGCTGATCGCCGTTTTCAGTGCCTCCAGAGAGGCGAAACGCTGCTCTTCACGCAGCTTGTGGTGGAATACCACCGTTAAACGCCGGTCATACAGATCGCCGGCAAAATCTAAAAGATGCACTTCCAGGTGGGCTTTGCCATCACCTTGAACCGTGGGCCGCACGCCGATATTGGCGACGCCGGGCCAGGTCTTGCCATCGATCTCGACGTCCACCAGGTAAACCCCGGTGAACGGTACGCGACGGCGCTTGAGTTGTATGTTGGCCGTGGGCGTACCCAACTGCCGAGCAAGCTTCTGGCCATGCAATACGCGACCGGCGATCCGGTACGGCCGCCCGAGGAGGCGTTCGGCCAGGGCGAAATCCGCGGCGGCCAGGGCATTGCGGACCTGCGTGCTGCTGACCCGGATGCCATCCAGCTCGACGGTTTGCGCCGCTTCGACGGTAAATCCCTGAAGGATGCCGGCCTGTTGCAGGAAATCGAAATCTCCCGCGCGGTCACAACCGAAACGGAAGTCATCACCGACCTCCAGGTGCTGGACACCCAGGCCATCGACCAGAATGGTATCGACGAACTCGCTGGCGCTGAGTTTGCTCAGGCGCTGGTTGAAAGCCAGGCACAAAACGCGATCGACGCCTTCAGCGGCCAACAATTGCAGCTTGTCCCGCAGACGGGCCAGACGGGCCGGTGCGGTCTCCGGAGCGAAGAACTCGCGCGGTTGCGGCTCGAAAATCACCACGCAACTGGGCACGCCCAACTCGAGCGCACGCTCACGCAGCCGCGCCAGGATAGCCTGGTGGCCACGGTGTACACCGTCAAAGTTGCCAATAGTGGCGACACAGCCCCGATGCTGGGGGCGCAGATTGTGGAGGCCTCGAACCAGCTGCATAACGCGCTTCTTGCTCATAAAGTGGTCGATTATAACCACACCCGGCGGCCGACGACAGGCAACACCGTAACCCAAAGTGATCGAGCCGACAAAACCGCCGGCCCGCCCGTGTTTATCGAGGCCGGAACCTCAGCCCAGCGTCTTGCGATTGAAGTCGCGCAAACGGAAGCCCATCAACACTAACATGCCGAAATAGGCCACCACACCGGCAACGACCAAGGCACCCAGACGCAGGAAACGCTCAAGCATCTGCCCCTCACCCCAGGCCGGCATGAAATGCATCCCTGCCAGCAACACGCCAGACATCACCGACACCGCAATCACCAGCTTGAAGCCGAACTTTGCCCAGCCCGGTTGCGGCTGGTACATCTGCTGTTTACGCAGCTGATAGAAGAGCAACCCCGCATTGAGACAGGCGCCAGCGCTGATGGCAAGCGCCAGGCCCGCGTGAGCCAAAGGACCAATCAGCAACAGGTTAAACAACTGAGTGACGACCAGCGTGAAAATTGCGATTTTCACCGGCGTGCGGATGTTTTGTTGCGCATAAAAGCCCGGCGCCAGCACTTTAATCACGATAATCCCGAGCAACCCCACGGAATAGGCGATCAACGCACGCTGGGTCATGGCCGCATCATGGGCATCGAACTGACCATACTGGAACAGGGAAACCGTCAGCGGTTCGGCCAGAATCCCCAGCGCCAGGGCGCAAGGCAATACCAGCACGAAGCACAGTCGCAGGCCCCAGTCGAGGATGCGCGAGTATTCGTGGCGATCCTTGCTGGCGTAGGTCTTGGCCAGGGTCGGCAGCAGAATCGTCCCCAGCGCCACGCCCAACACCCCGGACGGCAGCTCCATCAAACGGTCGGCGTAATACATCCACGACACGGAACCGGCCACCAGGAAAGACGCGAAGATGGTGTTGATGATCAGCGAAATCTGGCTCACCGAGACACCGAGAATGGCCGGCAACATTTGCTTCATGACGCGCCACACACCGCTGTCACGCAGGTTCAGGCGCGGCAGTACGAGCATGCCGATCTTTTTCAGGTGCGGTAGCTGATAGAGCAACTGCGCCAGGCCGCCGACCAGTACCGCCCAGCCGAGCGCCATGACGGGCGGATCGAAGTACGGCGTCAAAAACACCGAAAAGATGATCATGCTGACGTTCAGCAGGGTCGGCACGAAGGCCGGCACCGAAAAGCGGTTCCAGGTATTGAGGATCGCGCCGGCCAACGACGACAGGGAAATCAGCAGGATGTAGGGAAAGGTCACCCGCAACAGACTGGAGGTCAGTTCGAATTTTTCCGGCGTGTCGGTGAAACCCGGCGCGGTGACCCAGATGACCCACGGCGCGGCGATCATGCCCAACGCCGTGACCAGCGCCAGTACCAGCGTCAGCAGGCCCGAGACGTAAGCGATGAAGGTACGCGTCGCCTCTTCACCCTGCTGGCTTTTATATTCGGCAAGAATCGGCACGAACGCCTGGGAAAACGCCCCCTCGGCAAAGATTCGCCGCAGCAGATTGGGCAATTTGAAGGCGATAAAGAAGGCGTCAGTCGCCATTCCTGCGCCAAATGTACGCGCGATGAGGGTGTCTCGGACAAACCCCAGAATCCGGGAAAGCATCGTGATAGAGCTAACGGCGGCCAACGATTTGAGCAGATTCATGGAAAGAGTTTGTGCCTGTCGATAAACAGCAGGCGAACTACGCGCCTACTTGTGCGATACTCCGCGCCGCAACAGCACAGAGCCAAAGCTCGCGAGTTTACAGGTCACACGCCGGAAAGAAATATCCCGTCGCACCACGCCTACCACTTAGCGGAACGTTTCAAGCGCCCTTGACAAGACTTCAACTCATCGGCATGATTCGCGGCCTATTTTGTTTGCTATTTCCTAAAAAGTCTTTCGAGGAGCTCGACGGTGGCCAACTCACCTTCCGCCAAAAAACGTGCAAAACAGGCTGAGAAGCGTCGCAGCCACAACGCCAGCCTGCGTTCCATGGTTCGTACCTACATCAAGAATGTAGTTAAGGCCATCGACGCAAAAGACGCTGCCAAAGCTCAAGCCGCTTACGTTCTGGCTGTGCCAGTTATCGACCGTATGGCCGATAAAGGCATCATCCACAAGAACAAGGCCGCTCGTCATAAGAGCCGCCTGAATGGCCACGTGAAGGCCCTGAACGTTGCCGCTGCTGCCTAAGCGACACGCTCATTAAAAAACCGACCTCAGGGTCGGTTTTTTATTGCCTGCGATTTAGCAGGCACCGCAAAAAAATGTGGGAGCGGGCTTGCTCGCGAAGAGGCCATCACATTCAGCATCATCACCGACTGTCACGCCGCCTTCGCGAGCAGGCTCGCTCCCACAGTTTGATTTGCGTGAAATTACTGGGCGTGCGCCCACGGCAAGATCGGAATCGCCGTCACCGCATTCTGCGGACTGCCCTCGATCAAGCGATCGCTGTACACCAGGTACACCAGCGTATTGCGCTTCTTGTCGAGGAAGCGCACCACCTGCATGGTCTTGAACACCAGGGACGTGCGCTCCTTGAACACCTCGTCGCCATCCTTGAGCTCACCCTTGAAGCTGATCGGCCCGACCTGCCGGCAGGCGATAGACGCCTCGGCACGGTCTTCGGCCAACCCAAGACCACCCTTGACCCCGCCCGTCTTGGCGCGCGACAGGTAGCAGGTCACACCCTCGACCTTGGGATCATCAAAGGCCTCGACCACGATCCGGTCATTTGGCCCGACGAACTTGAACACCGTCGACACCTGACCGATTTCCTCGGCCGAAGCCAGCAGCGGCATCGCCAACAGCAATCCCAACAATCCTTTTGCCACGCGCATTCAGGTATTCCTTCAGACCAGGATCAGGTTATCGCGGTGAACCAGTTCCGGCTCCGCCATGTAACCCAGCAGACCGACAATCGCCTCGGACGACTGACCGATGATTTTTTGCGCTTCCAGCGCACTGTAGTTGGCCAGGCCGCGGGCAATCTCACGACCGTCCGGCGCCACGCAGACCACCATCTCGCCGCGACGGAAGCTGCCCTGCACCAATTTGACCCCGACCGGCAGCAAGCTCTTGTTGCCCTGGGACAACGCGGTCACCGCGCCGGCATCCAGCACCAGGGTGCCACGGGTTTGCAGATGACCGGCCAGCCACTGCTTGCGTGCCGCCAGCATGCCGCGCTCCGGCGACAGCAGGGTGCCAATGCGCTCGCCCGCCTTGAGGCGATCCAGCACACGCTCAAGCCGCCCACCGACGATGATGGTGTGAGCACCGGAACGGGCCGCCAGACGCGCCGCGCGCAGCTTGGTCTGCATACCGCCACGCCCCAGCGCCCCACCCGTACCGCCCGCTACCGCATCGAGCGCCGGATCATCGGCACGCGCTTCGTAAATCAGTTGGGCATCCGGATTGTTGCGCGGATCGGCATCGAACATGCCATCGCGATCCGTCAGGATCACCAGCAAGTCCGCCTCGACCAGGTTCGCCACCAGCGCCGCCAGGGTGTCGTTGTCGCCGAAACGGATTTCGTCGGTGACCACGGTGTCATTCTCGTTGATGACCGGAATGACTTTGAGCTCGACCAATGCGCGCAAGGTGCTGCGGGCGTTCAGGTAGCGCTTGCGGTCGGACAGGTCGTCGTGGGTCAGGAGAATCTGCGCAGTATGCCGACCATGCTCGGCAAAGCTCGACTCCCAGGCCTGCACCAGCCCCATCTGGCCGATTGCAGCAGCAGCCTGAAGCTCGTGCATCGCACTGGGTCGCGAAGTCCAGCCCAAGCGGCTCATACCGGCCGCCACCGCCCCGGAGGACACCAGCACCAGTTCGACACCCGCCTCATGCAAGGCCACCATCTGCTCAACCCAGACACCCATTGCCGCGCGATCCAGGCCCTTGCCGTCCGCCGTCAGCAAAGCGCTGCCGATCTTCACGACCCAACGCTGCGCACCTGTCACCTTGCTCCGCATCATCTTCAACCTTAGCTTGAGGACAGCGCGACCTGGCACTGCCCGTGACGTTATTCGTGGCTATTCGCGACCAACGATTTACAGATACTAAAACGCCGCTCGATTGAGCGGCGCTTAAGTTTATCGCAACGAATCAGTCACGCACGTAAATGATTTCCGGACCGTCTTCGTCATCCACATCTTCTTCGTCCCAATCATCGTCGCCGATGTCGTGGACCGACTTCACGCCGCTGCGACGCAGGGCACGCTTGTCATCCAGCGCCTGCAGCTGCGCGCGAGCTTCGTCTTCGATGCGCTGATCGAGATCGGCCAGCTCTTCCTTGTAGGCCGGGTCATTGGCCAGGCGATCAGCACGATCTTCCATGTAACGCATGATGTCGTGGCACAGACGCTCGGTACCGAGCTTGGAGATGGCCGAGATTACGTAGACCGGACCGGTCCACTCCAGGCGATCGACGATCTCCTTGACGCGAGCATCGTGCTCCTCGTCAAGGATCTGGTCGCACTTGTTCAGGACCAGCCAGCGATCACGCTCCGCCAGGGACGGGCTGAACTTGATCAGCTCGTTGACGATCACTTCAGCGGCATCCGGTGCGCTGGCGTCATCCAGCGGCGCCATGTCCACGAGGTGCAGCAGCAGACGCGTACGCGCCAAGTGCTTGAGGAAGCGAATGCCCAAACCAGCACCTTCGGAAGCGCCTTCGATCAAACCCGGAATATCGGCAATGACGAAGCTCTTCCAGCGATCGACGCTGACCACACCCAGGTTCGGCACCAGCGTGGTGAACGGATAGTCGGCAACTTTCGGCTTGGCAGCCGAAACCGAGCGGATAAAGGTACTTTTACCGGCGTTCGGCAAACCCAGCAGACCGACGTCAGCCAGTACTTTCATTTCCAGCTTCAGGTCGCGCTGCTCACCCGGCTTGCCCGGAGTGGTCTGGCGCGGCGCACGGTTGGTACTGGATTTGAAACGGGTATTGCCCAGACCATGCCAGCCGCCCTGCACTACCATCAATTTCTGACCGGCCTTGGTCAGGTCGCCGATGACCTCCTGAGTTGCGGAGTCGATCACCGTGGTGCCGACCGGAACGCGCAGGATCAGGTCTTCACCCTTCTTGCCGGTGCAGTCGGTGCTGCCGCCGTTGGAGCCACGCTCGGCATCGAAGTGCCGGGTGTAACGGTAGTCCACCAGGGTATTGAGGTTTTCGTCGGCCATCATGTAGATGGAACCGCCATCACCACCATCACCACCGTTCGGACCACCGTTTTCGATGAATTTTTCCCGACGGAAACTCATGGCGCCATTGCCGCCATCACCGGCCTTTACTCGAATCGATACTTCATCAACAAACTTCATAACAAACGCCTCTCGCCATACGGACGAGCCGAAAAACAATCAAGACATAAGACTCTTGCAAAAATGAGCGCAGCGACCCCAAACCACGACACCTACATCGTACGCCGACAGCCCATACAAACAGCTTTGCAAGAGACTCACCCCACAAACGAAAAAGCCCCGTCGCGAGACAGGGCTTTTCCAGCGATCGCGCAATTAAGCTGCGACTACGCTCACGTAACGACGACCGAAGGCGCCTTTTACTTCGAACTTGATCACGCCTTCGACTTTAGCGAAGAGGGTGTGATCTTTACCCATGCCAACGCCGTAGCCAGCGTGGAATTGGGTACCGCGCTGACGCACGATGATGTTGCCTGCTTTGATAGCCTGGCCGCCATACATCTTCACGCCAAGGCGTTTGGCTTCTGAGTCGCGACCGTTACGGGTACTACCACCAGCTTTTTTGTGTGCCATGAGTTCAATTCTCCTAGTGAGGAATTAGGCTGAAATTAAGCCTGAATACCGGTGATTTTGATCTCGGTGTACCACTGGCGGTGGCCCATACGCTTCATGTGGTGCTTACGGCGACGGAACTTGATGATGCGGACTTTATCGTGACGACCTTGGGAGATCACTTCAGCCACAACGGTAGCGCCAGCAACAACTGGAGCGCCGATATTCACGTCGTCACCGTTGGCAACCAACAGAACGCGATCAAAGGTAACGGATTCGCCGGTAGCGATTTCCAGTTTTTCGATCTTCAGGTATTCACCTGGGGCGACTTTGTACTGCTTGCCGCCAGTAACGATTACTGCATAAGACATGGTATTTCTCCGATAATCCTGCTCACCCAGCTCTTTATAAGAAGAGGTATTGGCTGGCATGGCTGCATGGGGCTGGAAGGCCCGCTTGCAATTGCGTAAGGCAGGTGCTGCCCAGGAAGTTCAGGGTGCGCGATTGTACGCAAGCCACGCCAGCCTTGCAAGGGGCCGTCCATCGCGCCTTGACACCTGCTGGCGTGGGTCCTAGCATGCCGCGCAACCCTTCTGGAGCGACTGTCGCTGATGCAACCCCAAGCTTTCTACCGCGCGGTGGCGGACGATTTTAGCGCCGTCGACGGCATCATCAAGAAGCAGCTGACTTCGCGGGTGCCGCTTGTATCGAAAATCGGCGATTACATCACCTCGGCCGGCGGTAAACGCCTGCGCCCCTTATTAGTGCTGCTGTGTGGCAAGGCCCTGGGCCGTGAAGGCGACGAACTGCGCCTGTTGGCCGCCACCATCGAGTTCCTGCACACCGCCACCCTGCTGCATGACGACGTGGTCGACATGTCCGGCATGCGTCGTGGCCGCTCGACCGCCAACGCCATGTGGGGCAACGCGCCAAGCGTGCTGGTCGGTGACTTCCTGTATTCGCGTTCCTTCGAAATGATGGTCGAACTGGGTTCCATGCCAGTGATGAAGATCCTTTCGCAAGCCACGCGCATCATCGCCGAAGGCGAAGTGTTGCAGCTGTCGAAGGTGCGGGACGCCAGCACCACCGAAGAAACCTACATGGAAGTCATCCGCGGCAAGACCGCGATGCTCTTCGAAGCCTCGACCCACAGTGCCGCCGCCCTGTGCGAAGCCACGCCGGAACAGGCCGAAGCCCTGCGTACATTCGGGGATCACCTGGGGGTGGCCTTCCAGCTGGTCGACGACCTGCTTGACTACAAAGGCGACGCCGAGACCCTGGGCAAGAACGTCGGTGACGATCTGGCCGAAGGCAAGCCGACCCTGCCGCTGATCTACACCATGCGCGAAGGTACGCCGGAACAGGCCGCCCTGGTGCGCAAGGCGATCCAGAAAGGCGGAATCGAAGATCTGGAAAGCATCCGCGAAGCCGTGGAAGCCTCGGGTTCGCTGGAGTACACCGCACAACTGGCCCGCGATTATGTGGCCCGCGCGATCAAGTGCCTCGAAGCGCTGCCCGCCAGCGAATACCGCGATGCGCTGGTTGAATTGAGTGAGTTCGCGGTAGCCCGCACGCACTGACAATACTGCAAAACCCTGTGGGAGCGAGCTTGCTCGCGATTAGGCACTTACATTCAACATTGTTGTTGACTGAAAGGACGCCATCGCGAGCAAGCTCGCTCCCACAGGTATGTTCCCCACAGGTTTTCCTGCGCCGTGCCCTCTCCCACCTAAAACCCTATATAATGTGCGCTTTTTAGCGATCCTGAATCCAAGGAGCCTTAGTGAGCACGCTGCCACCCTGCCCAAAATGCAATTCCGAATACACCTACGAAGACGGCTCCCAACTGATCTGCCCCGAGTGCGCCCACGAATGGTCCGCCAGCGGTGAAGCCGAAGCGGCGTCCGATGACTCAGTGAAAAAGGATTCGGTCGGCAATGTCCTGCAGGACGGCGATACCATCACCGTGATCAAGGACCTCAAGGTCAAGGGTACGTCCCTGGTGGTCAAGGTCGGCACCAAGGTCAAGAACATCCGCCTGTGCGATGGCGATCACGACATCGATTGCAAGATCGACGGCATCGGCCCGATGAAACTCAAGTCCGAATTCGTCAGAAAAGTCTGATTCTGCTGCATCCATCCTGCGCCCGACGCGGGATGGAACTCCCTCCCCCCCTCACCCGGTAAATCCACGTAATAGCCAGACGCCAGTCCTTTTGACCTGACGCAATCTTTACCCGGAAAAAAGCGCAAACCGCCAATAGGCCCTTGCTATTTGATGAATAAGAATTATTCTCATCAAACCCTCAGTGGAGATGAGAACCATGACTTATTTGATCGATGCCTGGCTGGACCGCCCACACCCTTACCTCAGGATCCTGCATCGGGAAACCGGGGAAGTCTGTGCCGTACTGGAAGAAGAAGCCTTGAACGAGCTGCAGGACCAGGGTGACCTGGACGTCAACGGCCTGAGCTCAAGCGAGCCGGTGGTGCTCAAGGAACTGGTGCGCAATCTGTTTCTGTTCTGCTATGCCCGGGCATTGCGCCCGCACAGTGAACTGCACCACAAGATCGAACTATGAATCACCGTAAAAAACTGTGGGAGCGAGCTTGCTCGCGAAAGCGGTGTGTCAGGCAACCTGTTTGTCGACTGAATAAACGCCATCGCGAGCAAGCTCGCTCCCACATTATTAGCCCGACGCCATATCGGGCCAGGTCTTACAGAACGTCAAGCAGCTCGACGTCGAACACCAGTACGCTGTGCGGCGGGATGCCGCCAACGCCTTGAGCGCCGTAAGCCAGTTCGCTCGGCACGTACAGACGCCATTTGCTACCGGCGTTCATCAGTTGCAGGGCTTCGGTCCAGCCGGCGATCACGCCGCCAACCGGGAATTCTGCAGGCTGGCCGCGCTCGTAGGAGCTGTCGAACACAGTGCCGTCGATCAGGGTGCCGTGGTAGTGAGTACGCACGGTGTCTTCACGGGATGGCTTGGCGCCTTCGCCAGCAGTCAGAACTTCGAACTGCAGGCCGGAAGCCAGAGTGGTGATGCCTTCACGCTTGGCGTTTTCAGCCAGGAAAGCCAGGCCTTCGCCAGCGGCCGCTTCAGCCTTGGCTGCAGCTTCGGCCTGCATGATTTCACGAATGACTTTGAAGCTGGCGGACATTTCTTCCTGACCCACGCGGCTTGGCTTGCCGGCGAATGCGTCGGTCAGACCCGCCAGGATCGCGTCCAGGCTGACACCCGGTGGCGGGTTGTCACGCAGTTGGTCGCCCAGCTGACGGCCAATGCCGTAGCTGACGCGGGTTTCGTCGGTGGACAGATTTACTTCGGACATGACACTGCTCCGCTGTGCGGACGGCCTGGAACTTGCCGTGCGTGCACAGCGCGTCCCGGAGCGCCCGGAACCAAAAGGGCCAGCAGACTAGCACAGATGACATGCCATTGATGAGGGACGTCAGGCGATCGGCACCTTCAGGGTATCCTGCACATCGGCAACCAGCCCGCACATCTCGTCATGCACGACGGTGTGCACAAGGTTGAAGTGCAGCTTGGGAAAGGAGCGCAGCACATCGCGGGCATGCTCCACCGAACGCAGGCTCATCATGTGCCCGTGCGCATCGCTCAATGGATACGCCGCGCCATGCATCCGCGCCTCAAGCAGGTAGATGCCACCTTCCATGGAGATCAGGTTCAGCTCATCGACCTTCCCGGCGACGGCATAGGCATTCAACTCTTGCAGGTTCATGTACGCACCTCACGCAATGGCGAGCCAACATACTTACAGGGATAGGCTTCGGTGCATCAAAGCACAAGCCACAGACGTCGCCGCCCGTCTGTTTTGCAACCCTGTGGGAGCGTGGCTTGCCCGCGATGGCATCACTGCGGTTCATCGACAGACCGAGGTGATGCCATCGCGGGCAAGCCACGCTCCCACAATGGAAGTTGAAATCAGTGCTTGGTGACTTTATCCAGGTAACCCATGGCGAATGCCGAGACCACGAAGGTCATGTGGATGATCACGTACCACTGCAGATGTTCGGGGTCGACGTTCTTGGCGTCCATGAAGATGCGCAGCAGGTGAATGGACGAGATTGCCACGATCGACGCGGCCACCTTCATCTTCAGCGACGAAGAGTCCATGGTGCCGAGCCAGTTGAGCTTTTCCTTGCTGTCGTCGATGTCCAGTTGCGAGACGAAGTTCTCGTATCCGGAAATCATCACCATCACCAGCAAACCGCCCACCAGCGCCATGTCGATCAACGACAGCAGCACCAGGATCAAGTCCGATTCGGCCATCGAGAACACGTTCGGGATGACGTGGAAGACTTCCTGGAAGAATTTCAGTGCCAGCGCCAACAGCCCGAGGGACAGGCCGAAATAGATCGGCGCCAGCAGCCAGCGCGAGGCGTACATTGCATTTTCGATAAAGCGTTCCATTGAATCTCACATGTGGACTGGAAATGGCGGCGAGTATATCAGTCGCCCGCCCCTATCCAGAAGCTGCCAGAAAACGTCGAAAAATCCGCCACCTGCGCCTGTGTATCAAGGTTTTTCTGCTAGTGTCCAAATCATTGAACGCTCAGTGATATTGGACAGGAAGACTGGAAATGGATGTGCGATTGCCTTTGACGAGTGCCGGCATTTGCCTGGCGCTGCTGCTAAGTGGCTGCTCACCCAGCGATGAAAAACGCCAGGTCAGCCTCGAAGAAAAAACCGCGCAGTTCGAAAAGTCGCTGGACACCATCCAGGATCCGAAGCTCAAGGATGCCGTGTCGGAGCTGGGCGGCTCACTGCTGCTGCTCGAGCGCGCGCAACTCAAGCTCGACAGCAAACCGGTGGAAACCGAATACGGCGAAGACGCCCTTGCCATGCTCAAGCACTACCCGACCCCGCAGGCCCTGGTCGACACCTACATCAACGGGTTGTTCGTGCTGCAAAAGGATTCGAGTTCCGACTACCTGACCGATCTGCAACCGGTGTTTCCCTTCACGTTCAGCGTTCCTGCCGCGTTTTTGTTTCCCCACGGCCTGGAATGGCAGTCCGTCACCCTGAGCAATAAACGGGTGATTGCCTTCCAGCCGGAATGGTCGGAAACCGACCCCGGCATTCAACTCAGCCCATCGAGTTCCAACCTGACCAACCCCGACGACCTGACAGTGGCCTACCCCTTCATCGAAGGCCTCGACATCGACAAAAAAAATCAGCCGCAGCCCGTGAGCCTGCAGGGTAAGGTCGAAGTCATCGCGCCCCGCCGGCTCTACAGTTTCGACCTGACGAAAAAGGACATTGGCCAGACCCGCACCAATGACAACCTGAGCGTCACCTTGCTCACACTGACGAACAACTACGCGGAAATCGAATACAACAACAGCGCGCCGCTGGCACCTGAAGTCAGTGAAACACCACTGAACCCCTTGATCGTCCAGGCCAGGGACAGCACCGGGCAATACATCACGCGCGCAGGTTCGATCAACGAAACCGCGACACAAATTGCCTTCTATCGGCAGCAACTGGCCAAGATGCAGCAACAAAAGAGCTGGAGCGAGACGCTGGAAAAGCAACTCGACGAAGAACAACGCACCTTTGAGAAACAGCAGGCCCGACGCTATTCGAAGGTGTATTTCAACGGGACGATCGAAACCCTCGAAGTCAGCATGCTGGATTTTTCCGCCGCCACGGTCACCCGCAAAGACCTGGACCTGCCGGTCCGGCGCTTCGATGCCGAGACCCCGGACAAGGGCATTCAGCCCTTGAACCTGCCCGTGGTGGTCTATGACGACCAGGCGGCAACCTGGCTAAAAGGGGCAACGCTGAGCGAGGAGCAACTGAAAAAGAACGTCAGCATCAGCCAGTCGGTCGACGACCCCAGCGCTGCTCGAATCGAATTCACCCATTTGCGCAGCTTCAACGATGAACTGCTGGGCACATCGCTCAACCCCGGTGAAAGCCCGGTGAGTTTCTTTACCGAAGACACGCGTGGTAAGCGCGACGAACCGATCGAGCTGCCCCCCGAGGCTTACCAGATCGATCCACTGCGCGGCACCATCACCTACGATCTGAATCTGTTTCCGGAAACGCCGGCCTACGCAGTGGGCTCGATGCCACTGTTCCTGGCCACGATCGAGCAAAAAACCGTCGATACCCGTCAACTGCCCAAAGGCCTTGAGCTCAAGGACAATGCCCTGGTGGTGAATCTGAAGGCATTTCCCGCCCAGGACTGGCGCTTTTTCGCCAAAGACGACAGCGGCAATTACTTGAAGGAAATTCTATCGGTCAGCCATGGCGCGAACGCACAAGGTCGGGCGCAATTTGCCGTGCATTACTTCTACGGGCAGCCTACGCGCCTGGAAACCTATCAGCGCACTGACCTCGCCACCGTGCAATATGGTTTCGAGGTCAAACTCGACAAGGCCGACATGACACGCCTTGATCAATAGTGCGACTCAGTGCTCGGGGTGAAACTCGAAGCCGCCCAGGTTACGGCAGCGACCACCGTTGATTTCCCGCAATTGGGCTTGCAGGTGCAGGCACCAGATTTGCGGATCGTCGGCCAACTCGTAGCCGTGCAGGGTCAGGCTTTCAACGATGGTGTCGAGGATTGATTCAGCGGCGATTGGCCCATGAAACGGGCCTTGGGCCTTGATGGCCGAAGGTTGCTCACCGGCCATTCCGGCGGCGAACAACAGAGTCCACATGCCCGTGTCTCCTGCCAACGGACGGATGGCACACTCGATACGGGTCACAAGGCCCAGGCATTGACGGGTGAGGCAGAGGTTGCGCGACATGGCGGCGACCCTCGGTAGATCCGGTATTCAGCCCCCATGTGAAGGCTGTTTCGATCCTGTGATTACTGTCGATATCCCTGAGCAGAGAATAGAAGAAAAGTCCGGCTTGCAGGCCGAGGCAAGACCGAAAGGCGCCGAATGGTCATAGTGTGAATATTGACGTCATTTCGACGACGCTTTTCGATGCCCACCACAAAAAAACTTGTGGGAGCGAGCTTGCTCGCGATAGCGGTCGAACATTCAACATATCGGTCGAATGAAATTCCGCTATCGCGAGCAAGCTCGCTCCCACAAGGGATTACACAGTTTCAGATCAACGATGCATCAAGCCGGCTTGGTTTCCGCCAACGCCTCCTGCGCCAACTCCTTCTCGGCTTCCTTCAGATCATCCTCGCTGATCATTTCCGCGATAACCCGTAAGCGCTCCACTACCCGCGCGTTCACGCTGCCTTCAGGGAACTCGCCATTCTCGTCCGGTTCGCCGGCCGGCTCGCCAACCAGCAAGCTCAAGGCTTCGTCGGCCTGACGGACCGCGTAGACATGGAACTGCCCCGCACGCACCGCCGCCAGCACCTTCTCGTCGAGCATCAGCGTGGCGACGTTGGCGTGCGGAATGATTGCCCCCTGCTCGCCAGTCAACCCGCGGGCTTCGCACAGACGGAAGAAGCCCTCGATCTTCTCGTTGACCCCGCCCACCGCCTGCACTTCGCCGAACTGGTTGATCGAACCGGTGATGGCAAAACACTGTTTGAGCGGGGTTTTCGACAAGGCCGAGATCAGAGTGCAGGCCTCGCCCAGGGACGCACTGTCGCCATCGACATAACCGTAGGATTGCTCCAGGGCGATGCTCGCGGAAATCGCCAGCGGGAATTCCTGGGCGTAGCGACTGCCCAGATACCCCGTGAGGATCATCACGCCCTTGGAGTGGATCGGCTGGCCGAGGTTGACCTCGCGCTCGATGTCGACAATACCGCTGCCACCCGGGTACACCGTGGCGGAAATCCGCGCCGGCACACCGAAAGCCGAGTCGCCGACCTCCAGCACGGTCAAGCCGTTGCACTTGCCGACCGCTGCGCCGTCGGTGTCGATCAGGATGATCCCGGCCAGCATGTCGTCGAGAATCCGCGCCGAAACCCGCCCGGTTCGCGTGGCCTTGGCCTTGAGTGCCCGTTCGATGTGCCCGGCGTCGGTCATTTCATCACCGGCCAGGTGGCGGATGAAATCGGCCTCGCTGACCAGCTGGAACAAGTCACCGATACGCGCCGACAAGCGCCCCTGATGTTCGGCCAGGCGGGCGCTGTAAGTCGCCAGACGCGCCACCGCATCGGCGGTCAGCGGTGCCATGCCTTCTTCGGAAGTACGGGTTTTGAGCAACTGGGCGAACTGCTCCAGGCTCTCGTCGACCATCGGGATGTCCTCGTCGAAATCCACCAGGACGCGGAACATCTCCTGGAAATCCGGATCGAGGTCTTGCAGCGTGTAATACAGCTGACGGGCACCGATGATGACGACTTTGACCTGCAGCGGAATGTGTTGCGGTGTCAGGGTCACAGTGGCCAGACGGCCCAGTTCACCCAGCGGTGATTCCATTTTCAGCTTGCGCGATTGCAGGGCGCGTTTCAGTGCGTCCCACACGAATGGCTCGCTGAGCATTTTGTCCGCTTCAAGGATCAGGAAACCACCGTTGGCCCGGTGCAAGGCCCCCGGCCGCAATTGGCGGTAGGTGGTGTACAGCGCGCCCTGGTCGGTGCTGTACTCGATACGACCGAAGAGATTTTCGTAGGTTGGGTGCGGCTCGAACACCACTGGCGCACCGCCGCTGGCCGAGTGACCGACCACCAGGCTCGGTGCGTATTGTTCTTCCAGCAACTTGCGGGCGACAGCGTCGGTCTTGCTGTCGTCCACCAGTTGCTCGACCACGGTCTTGAGCAAATACACCTGCATGGCTTGCAGATAACCGCAAACCGCCGCGTTCTCGGCGTACTTCTCCGACAATGGCGACAACAAGGGCTGCAAGGCCAGGGTGATGGTTTCTTCGTTCAAGTGACGCAACTGGTTGCTCGACTCACGCTTCCATTGCGGCAGGCTGGCGAGCTCTTCGTTCAAGCGCTCTTCCAGTGCCGAAATATCCTCGTGAAAGCGCTCGCGTTCGGCTTCCGGCAACTGGGCGAATTCAGCTTCGTCCAACGCCTTGCCGTCGCCCATCGGGGTGAAGGCGATATTGCTGGCGTCGCGGTAGAGTGCGACGTCCTTTTCCAGCGCCAGACGCTCGATGACGTCCAGGGCCTTGTCGTAGCGCTGGTTGAAGGCGCGGTCGATGCCACTTTTCTTCTGTTGGTAGGACGGATGCTCGAAGACAGCCGGAAACGTCGCCAGCAGGTTGTCGATCAAGCCGTTGATGTCACCGATGAAGGCACCGGCAGTGCCCGACGGCAGTTCCAGCGCGCGCGGCTCCCGCGGCTCATCGAAATTGTTGACGTAGACCCAGTCCGCCGGAGTCTGCAGGCGCTTGCCTTCGGCCTTGAGGTAGCGTTTGACGAACGAGAACCGGCCAGTCCCCGGCTCGCCCATGACAAATACGTTGTAACCGGGGCGTGGCATGGCCACACCGAACTGCAAGGCTTCGACCGCACGTTCCTGGCCAAGCACACCGCGAAAGGGCTCCAGATCATTGGTGGTAGAGAAGCTGAACTGTTCAGCGGAAAACGGACGGGTCAGCGCTTCGGGCGCTAGACGCAAGCTGGCAGCAACAGGATCAGGCATCGGGCTTCCTTAACAATCAGGCGGGGCAGATGGCAGCATTCTGGCGCTGCCCATGCCCGACTGGCAAGGAGCGCCGCAGGCCAAAGCATAGACAAGCACAAACCCCGTCGTAGAGCCGCGCCAAATCACTGTTTGCGACGATTGTTTTTACAAAAAATCACGGAACCCCGCGATCGTGCCTAAACTCCAAACTGCGCGGCTGGACTAATGACCGGCCCACTGGCACCAGACGGGCCAGAACCCCCTGTCAAATTGGTATGCACATAAAGAGAACAAAGCTATGAAACGGATTCTTCTTGGTACTCTCTTCACCGCTGTATCCATCAACGCCATGGCTCAGGCGCCAGGCGGCCCGGATTGCGGTTGGGGCAACATGCTGTTCGAAGGCCAGCGTGGTACTCCGGCTCACTTCCTGGCATCCACCACCAACGGCACTTCCGGCAACGCAACCTTCGGCATGACATCCGGCACCAACGGTTGCGCAACCAATGCGTCGCTGACCTATGGCGGCAAATCCTGGTTTGCCATGAACGGCATGATGAACGAGCTGTCCGAAGACATGGCCAAGGGTCAGGGCGAAGCGCTGACCACCTATGCCGTGGTACTGGGCGTAGCGCCGGAAGACCGTGCGCACTTCGCCGCCGTCACTCACGAGCACTTCCAGCAGATCTTCAGCAAGGCTGACGTGACGGCCGAAGATGTGCATACCAACACCCTGGCCGTGCTCAAGGCCGACCCTCGTCTGGCCAAGTACGCCACTCAAGCTTAAGCTCGACCCGCCCCGCTTCTTTCGGGAAGCGGGTTTTGTTTTTTGGACCTGCCCCTCTTTGGGAGCGTCGGTAAGTCAACGCGCAAAACCTGTGGGAGCGGGCTTGCTCGCGTATGCGGTGTATCAATTGACGATGATGTTGACTGACCCACCGCTTTCGCGAGCAAGCCCGCTCCCACATGGAATGGGTTTGACTGACTGGCACTATCCTGGTCGGGGCTCAGTTTCTATCGATTAAGTTGCCATTTATGTTCAAACGCCTTGCCTGGCTGGCGCTGTGTGTCTGCGCCCCGCTGTCCGCCGCGCCCCACATCGATCCACAACGTTTGCAGCAACTGGCCAACGACCCTTTCTGGATATCCCTGGGCCATTACGAAACCGCCAAGCTCGGCGGCTGGCGCAGCTATGTCAGCGACCGGAAATTCTTCCTCGCCGCCGATGGCAATGAACATCCGGACCATGAACTGGCGGCGACTGTACAAGCCTTGTACGCCCCGGCCAGTGCCGGTGAACAACACGCGCAATGCGTCTACCCGGCCCGCACCCGCTGGCTGAAGGAACAACTCGGCCTGACCGGTCTGCCAACGCCGGACTGCGCAGCGTTCAAGCAATGGTTCAAGGACGTCTCGCCCGACAGCGCGGTGATGATCTTCCCGGCGGCTTACCTGAACAGCCCTTCCTCGATGTTCGGCCATACCCTGCTGCGCATCGACCAGGCCGAAGTGAAGAGCGACAAGACTTCGCTGCTCAGTTACGCGATCAACTTCGGCGCCTACATCGAGGGCTCGGACAACAGCATCATCTATGCCTGGAAAGGCCTGATGGGCGGTTATCCCGGCCTGTTCGCGATGGTGCCCTACCAGGAAAAGCTCTCGGAATACCGCAGCCTGGAAAACCGCGACCTGTG
The DNA here is from genome assembly GCF_019219205.1 of Pseudomonas sp. PDM27. Lineage (NCBI taxonomy): Bacteria > Pseudomonadati > Pseudomonadota > Gammaproteobacteria > Pseudomonadales > Pseudomonadaceae > Pseudomonas > Pseudomonas sp. PDM27. Next base: position 86,325 of record NZ_JAHUWF010000009.1, read on the forward strand.
GGAGTACCGCCTTAACCTGACCCCACAGGAAACCGCGCGCATGGTCGAGCACGTCTGGGAGCTGAAGCAGGTCAAATTCGACTATTTCTTCTTCGACGAAAACTGCTCATACCGCTTGCTGGAACTGCTGCAAGTGGCTCGCCCGAGCCTGCGCCTGACCGAGCAATTCCCGCTCACGGCCATCCCCACCGACACCGTCAAGGCCGTGAAAGCGGCCGGGCTGGTGGAATCGATCCAGTATCGTCCGTCCCGGGAGCGCGAGTTGCTCAGTCGCGCCGAGCCGTTGAACCCTGAAGAACAGCAATGGGTGCTGAAAGTCAGTGCCGACCAGAAACAAATGCACGACCCGGCGTTCAAGGCACAACCCCGCGACCGCCAGGCGCTGATCATCGATGCTGCCTATCGTCTGGAGCGTTATCGCGCCAACGGCCAGGAACGCGATCCGGCGCGCGCCCAGCGCAGCTTCGAACTGCTGCGGGCGATCAACCAGAACCCGGCGCCGGAGCTGAATATCCCGCAACCCGGCCTGCCTGAAGACGGTCACGAGTCGCGCACCTGGCAGCTCGGTCTCGGCACCCGTGGAGACAAGGCCTTTGGCGAGTACGGCTTGCGCATGGCCTATCACGACCTCAATGACAACAGCGAAAGCTTTCCCCTTGGCGCGCAGATCGAAATCCTGCAATTGAAACTTCGCCAGTACGAAGGCAACGACTGGCAGGTGCAGCAACTGGACCTGGCAACCATTCGCTCCCTGACCCCGCGTAACGAATTGCTGCAACCACTGTCATGGCAAGTCACGGGGGGCCTGGAACGGGTGCCGGGCAAGCACGATGACCAAACCCTGGTCAGCCATGTCAACGGCGGTGGTGGTGGAACCTGGCAACTGGGCGAGGACATGCTCGGATTTGTCCTGGGCACTGTGCGTATCGAGCACAACAACGACTTCGCCGAATTCATCGCGCCGGCCGCCGGTTTCAACACTGGGGTGCTGTGGAAAAACCCGCTGGGCAATTTGAGCCTCGAAACCAAGGGCGACTTTTTCACCAATGGTGAAGTGCGCCGCAGCCTGAGCCTGAATCAGCAATGGGAAATCTCCCGCAATCTCGGACTGCGCTTGAGCGCACAACGGGAGTTCAGCCATCTGGCGTCGGCCGAGAACGAAGTGATGCTTGAGGTGAAGTGGTACCACTACTAACCCGAACGCACCACACATCCCTGTGGGAGCGGGCTTGCTCGCGAAAGCGGTGTGTCAGTCAGCATTAATTTTGAATGACAGATCGCATTCGCGAGCAAGCCCGCTCCCACAGGGGGTATGTGGCGTTCGACAAAATGCATACACACCTTTCACAAACACCCGACTTATCCGCTTCTAGACTTTCCTTATCAGCCGCGTATCGGCCTGGCAGCAGAAGGATCAGAACGCCGCCCGGGCCTATCACTCGCCGTAAGTCGCTTTCAGACATTCAGTGAAACCAAATGCCTGCGACCATGGCCCAAATCCTATATCGGGAGATTTTCATGAGCCGTGCCTTCGTCAATGAAGATAACGCCGCCGCGCAGGCCGATCAGCCAGTCGAACGCCAGGTCAGCGCGCAGCCCAATTACGTCACGCCGCAAGGCCTGAGCCTGTTGCAGGGTAAAGTCGCTGAGCTGCAAAGCCTGCACGCCGAACAGTCGGCAAAAGGCGAGCAGGCGGACAAGCAGCGCCTGGCCGATCTCGAACGTGATCTGCGTTACTTCAAACAGCGCCTGAGTAGCGCTCAGGTGGTACCCGCCGCGACTTCAACCGAAAAAGTGCAGATCGGCAGTTGGGTAACCTACGCCGATGAGCACGCCACCGAACGTCGGGTACAACTGGTGGGCGAAGATCAGGCCGATGCCGCCCACGGCCTGATCAATTGGGGTTCACCGCTGGGTCGGGCACTGCTCGGTGCACGACTCAACGATGAAGTGCTGTGGCAGCGCCCTGCCGGGGATCAACTGATTGAAGTGATCCGTATCGAGCCGACTTAGACCACGCCCTGGGCCAGCATGGCATCGGCAACTTTGACGAAGCCGGCGATGTTCGCACCCTTGACGTAGTTGACCCGACCATTCTCTTCGCCGTAATGCACGCAGGCGTGGTGGATCGACTGCATGATCGCGTGCAGCTTGCTGTCCACTTCACCACCGGTCCACGCCAGGCGCATGGCGTTCTGCGACATCTCCAACCCGCTCACCGCCACGCCACCGGCATTGGACGCCTTGCCCGGCGCGAACAGGATGTCGGCCTCGATGAACAGGTCCACCGCCTCCAGGGTGGTCGGCATGTTCGCGCCCTCGGCCACACAGATGCAGCCGTTGCGCAGCAAGGTGCGAGCGGCTTCGGCGTCCAGTTCGTTCTGCGTCGCGCACGGCAGCGCGATATCGCAGCTCAGGCTCCACGGAAGCTCACCGGCGCGGAACTCCAGGCCAAAACGGCCGGCCAGTTCACGGATGCGCCCGCGCTGTACGTTTTTCAGTTCCAGCACCGCCAGCCATTGCTCCTCGGTCAAACCGCTTTCGCAATACAAGGTGCCTTCGGAGTCGGAAAGCGAAATCACTTTGCCGCCCAGGTCCATGACCTTGCGCGCTGCGTATTGCGCGACGTTGCCGGAGCCGGAGATCGCTACGCGTTTACCTTCCACGGCCAGGCCGCGGCGCTTGAGCATTTCCTCGGCGAAGTACACGCAACCGAAACCGGTGGCTTCCGGACGAATCAGGCTGCCGCCGTAGCTTGGGCCTTTGCCGGTCAGCACGCTGGTGAACTGGTTGCTCAGGCGCTTGTACTGACCGAACAGGAAGCCGATTTCCCGCGCGCCGACACCGATATCCCCGGCCGGCACGTCAACGTCCGCGCCAATGTGGCGGTACAGCTCGCTCATGAAGGCCTGGCAGAAGCGCATGACTTCCGCGTCGCTTTTGCCTTTGGGGTCGAAGTCAGAACCACCCTTGCCGCCGCCCATGGGCAATGAAGTCAGGGAGTTTTTGAAGGTCTGTTCGAAGGCGAGGAATTTCAGGACGCCCATGTTCACCGACGGGTGAAAACGCAGCCCCCCCTTGTACGGGCCGATCGCGCTGTTCATCTGGATGCGGAACCCGCGATTGACCTGGACCTTGCCCTGATCGTCGACCCACGACACGCGAAACACCACCGCCCGCTCCGGCTCGCAGATGCGCTCCAGGATGCCGGAGGTCAGGTAATGCGGATTGACTTCAAGAAAGGGCCACAGGGTACGCAGGACTTCTTCGACAGCCTGGTGAAATTCGGGTTGATCCGGGTCGCGTTTTTTCAGGCGCGCAAGGAAGGATTCGACGGATTCGATCATGGAAAAGTCTCGGCAAATTTATTGTCGTTGGAGGAGATTGAGCCGGACTGTAACAAACGATTCGCGCACAGGAATAGAGCAAAATGTCGCATTAATGAAATTAAATGGTGCACAGGATATAAAACAGACTGCTTTTCTGCCTGATATTGCACCCGAATGGGGATTCACCATTCAATTCCTGCACCATCAGGAATACCGCCTTCGCGAGCAAGCCCGCTCCCACAGGGAAACGCATTCAAATGTGGGAGCGAGCCTGCTCGCGAATGGCGCGACTCGGTGTCATTGAAAAAACACAGGCAAAAAAACGGAGCCCGAAGGCTCCGCTCTTTATGCAACCAACCCGAAATCAGGCCAGTTTCTTGTGCCGTACACGATGCGGCTGGGCAGCCGCTTCGCCGAGGCGCTTTTTACGGTCGGCTTCGTACTCGGTGTAGTTGCCTTCGAAGAACACCGCTTGCGAGTCGTCTTCGTACGCCAGGATGTGCGTCGCGACGCGGTCAAGGAACCACCGGTCGTGGGAGATCACAATGGCGGCGCCCGGGAAGTCCAGCAGGGCTTCTTCCAGGGAACGCAGGGTTTCAACGTCGAGGTCGTTGGACGGTTCGTCGAGCAGCAGGACGTTGCCGCCCTCTTTCAGGGTCAGGGCCAGGTGCAAGCGACCACGCTCACCACCGGACAGGTCCTTGACGAACTTCTGCTGATCGCCGCCCTTGAAGTTGAAGCGACCGACGTAGGTGCGCGACGGGATCTCGTAGTTGCCGATGCGGATCTGGTCGGAACCGTCGGAAATCTGCTGGAACACCGTCTTGCTGCCGTCCAGGTCTTCGCGGCTCTGATCCACGCAAGCCAGTTGCACGGTTTCGCCGACTTCGATGCTGCCCGAATCCGGCGTTTCCTTGCCCATCAGCATGCGGAACAGGGTCGACTTACCGGCACCGTTACCGCCGATCACGCCGACGATGGCGCCTTTAGGCATGGAGAACGACAGGTTGTCGATCAGCACGCGGTCGCCGTAGCCCTTGGTGACGTTCTTGAATTCGATGACCTTGTCACCCAGGCGCGGACCGGCCGGGATGTAGATCTCGTTGGTTTCGCTGCGCTTCTGGAATTCCTGCGATTGCATTTCTTCGAAGCGTTGCAGACGAGCCTTGGATTTCGACTGGCGGGCCTTGGCGCCTTTGCGCACCCACTCCAGTTCTTCCTTCATGGCCTTTTCATGAGCCGACTGCTGCTTGGATTCGGCAGCCAGACGATCGGACTTGGCTTCCAGCCAACCCGAATAGTTGCCCTCGTACGGAATGCCAGCGCCGCGGTCGAGTTCCAGAATCCAGCCGGCAACGTTGTCCAGGAAGTAACGGTCGTGCGTGATCGCGACCACAGTGCCCGGGAAGTCGTGCAGGAAATGCTCGAGCCATGCAACGGAGTCGGCATCCAGGTGGTTGGTCGGTTCGTCGAGCAGCAGCATGTCCGGGGCGGACAGCAGCAGGCGGCACAGGGCCACACGACGTTTTTCACCACCGGACAGGTGTTCGACCTTGGCATCCCAGGCCGGCAGACGCAACGCATCGGCAGCGACTTCCAGCTGACGCTCCAGGTTGTGGCCGTCGCTGGCTTGCAGGATGGCTTCGAGCTTGGCCTGTTCGGCGGCCAGCTTGTCAAAGTCGGCATCCGGATCGGCGTAGGCCGCGTAGACCTCGTCCAGGCGCGCCTGGGCGTCCTTGATCACGCTGACCGCTTCCTCGACCACTTCACGCACGGTCTTGGTCGGATCCAGTTGTGGTTCCTGCGGCAGGTAGCCGATGTTCAGCTCCGGCATCGGACGGGCTTCGCCCTCGAATTCGGTGTCGACGCCAGCCATGATTTTCAGCAGCGTGGACTTACCCGAACCGTTGAGGCCGAGGACACCGATCTTGGCGCCGGGGAAGAACGACAGAGAAATGTTTTTCAGGATTTCCCGCTTCGGCGGAACAACTTTGCCCAGCCGATGCATGGTGAATACGTATTGAGCCATGGAGAACCTAGGGTCAGTGACTGATGAATGATTAGGGCACAGGCGAAGCCTGGCCAGGCTGTGCGCGTCACCCGATTGAGAGCTTTCAATATAGGCGCGCTGAAAAAGCCTGAGTCTAGGAGCTGGAACGCTCCCGCGTAACCGGCAAAGCTACCTTAATGACCGATGGCAGTCCAGCCGACGGGCTGGGGCTGGCACTTCGCCACAACTCAAGGCATGCTAGCCGCCCTTCGGGCGTCCGGCTTATAGTGCACGTCGCGCCAGTCCAGCCAAACCGCAGGATTACAGCTTGTCCAATGTCCCTCCGCCCCTGACTTCCAGTGCGCCGACCATAGCGCCCGGCTCCCCCCTGCGCGGGACCTTGAAGGGCACCTTGGCGACACTTGCATTGTTGTTGCTGGCATTGTTGTTCTGGCAGTTGCTCGATCAGTTGCGCGAAACCCAGAAAAACCAGCGTCAGTACACCATCGACTACACCGCCGACCTGGCCGCGCAGGTCAGCCTGAACATGGCACTCAACGCGCAGATCGCCCTCAACCTGTTGCCCATCGTCGAGCAACCGCAGGATGCCAATGAGCTGCAGGCCCTGCTGCGCAAGCTGCAACAGTCGCTGCCGGAACTGCGCAGCCTGGCCTTGCTCAGCCCCTCGGGAAAAGTCATCAGTGACAGCGCTCCCGACAGCGAAGACAGCGACTACCTGGGTGAACTGGTACGCCGCAGCCATGCCCAGGCGCACTACTTCAGCAACGCCACCGATGGTTCCGTGGTGCATTTATTGTTGCATCAGGCCAGCGGCAGTTCCCGGGGCTACTGGGCCTTGCGCCTGACACCGACCTTCTTTTCCACTTTGACCAAGCAAAGCGAGATGGGCAGCCGTCCGCTGTGGCTGGTGGAAAATCGCATCAATCATCAGATCATCAGCCGTGACGAAGGGCTGCCCTCGGTCAATCCGGGCACACTGACCGAGGACGATGTCGCCAACAGTGTGCTGACGGTTCCGCTGAGTAGCAGCGATTGGCAATTGCGCGGCTTGTTTGACCGTCAGCGCGTACTGGAAGAGCTGCTGCCGGCGTTCATCGGCAAATGCCTGCTGGGCCTGGCGTTTTCCATGCTGCCGTTCATCGCTTTGCTGAACATGCGCCGGCGTCAACGCCAATTGAATGAAGGCCGCCGGCGTTATCAGGATATTTTCGAAGGCACCGGTGTGGCCTTGTGCGTCCTCGACATGTCCGGGCTGAAGAGCTTTTTCGACAAGGCACAACTGCAGGACAGCGAACAACTGCAAGCGTGGTTGGCGATCCCGGAAAAACGCCGACAACTGCTGCAGGAACTGCGGATCACCGAGGTCAACCAGGTCGCACTGCAGTTGCTCAATGTCGATAACGCCAATAAAGCCTGGAAGCTGCTGATCGACGGCCATCCGCTGGACGGCACCGCCATCGGCAACCAGGTACTCGACGCGGTGCTCAATCAGCAGCAACAGCTTGAGCTGGAAATCAAATTGCAGGATGCCGGCGGTCGCGACCAGCACCTGTGGCTGGTACTGCGTCTGCCGCAAACCCAGGACGATTATAAATCGGTGATTTTGAGCATCACCGACATCACCAGCCGCAAGCTCATCGAACTGTCGTTGCAGGAGCGCGAAGGGTTTTGGTCGGACGTGGTGCGCACCGTACCGGATCATCTGTATGTGCAGGATGTGATCAGCCAGCGCATGATCTACAGCAACCACCATCTGGGCCAGACGCTGGGTTACAACCGCACCGAACTGCACCAGATGGGCGAATACTTCTGGGAAATCCTCCTGCACCCCGAAGACGCCGACTATTACCACCGCTCCCGCCAAGTCCAGCGCCAGGCCGGTTATCACCAGTTGATGCAGTGTCAGTTGCGCTTCCGCCATCGGGACGGCCAGTGGCGACGCTTCGAGATTCGCGAGCAGGCACTGGCGCGGGACAACGAGGACCAGGTCACGCGGATCATCGGCGTGGCCAAGGACATCACCGACCAGATCGAAGCCAGCGAATCCCTGCGCGACAGCGAGCAGCGCTACCGCATGCTCGCCGAAAGCATCAGCGACGTGATTTTCTCCACTGACAGCCGCCTTAACCTCAATTATGTCAGCCCTTCGGTGCAAGCCGTGCTGGGCTATGACGCCGAGTGGATTTTCCAGAACGGCTGGCAATCGACCATCGCCAACCCGCAACAACTGACCGGCATCTACCACCTGATGGACCGGGTCAGCAAGGCGCTGGATCAGCCGGACCAACTGGCGGTGCTACGCAGCCAGGTACAAACCCAACTGTTCCTGTTCGATTGCCTGCGGGCCGACGGACGCAAGATCCCGATCGAACTGCGCCTGGTGTTGGTCTGGGACGAACACGGGACGTTCGAAGGCGTGCTCGGCGTCGGCCGCGACATCAGCCAGCAACGCCGGGCCGAAAAAGACCTGCGCATGGCCGCCACGGTATTCGAGCACTCGACCTCGGCGATCCTGATCACCGACCCGGCCGGCTACATCGTCCAGGCCAACGAAGCCTTCAGCCGTGTCAGCGGCTATGCCGTGGAACAGGTGCTCGACCAACTGCCGAACATGCTGACCGTCGACGAGCAGCAGGAAGCGCATCTGCGTTATGTGCTCAAGCAATTGGGCCAGCACAGTACCTGGGAAGGCGAAGTCTGGCTCAAGCGCCGTAACGGCGAGCATTACCCGGCCTGGGTCGGGATTACCGCCGTACTCGACGACGAAGGCGACCTGGCCAGTTATGTGTGTTTCTTCAGCGACATCAGCGAGCGCAAGGCCAGCGAGCAGCGGATTCATCGCCTCGCCTACTACGACGCCCTGACCCACCTGCCCAACCGCACGCTGTTCCAGGATCGCCTGCACACGGCACTGCAATCGGCCGAACGGCAGAAGTCGTGGGTGGTGCTGATGTTCCTCGATCTCGATCGCTTCAAGCCGATCAACGACTCCCTGGGCCACGCCGCCGGCGACCGCATGCTCAAGGAGATGGCCACGCGCCTGCTTGGTTGCGTCGACGATGACGACACGGTGGCGCGCATGGGCGGTGACGAATTCACCTTGCTCCTGCAACCGCGCGCCAACCGTGAGATCGCCCTGAACCGGGCCATTCATGTGGCAGAACAGATACTCGCCAGCCTGGTGAAACCCTTTGTGCTCGAGGGCCGCGAGTTCTTCGTCACGGCCAGTATCGGCATCGCCCTGAGCCCGCAGGACGGCAACGAGCTCAGCCAGCTGATGAAGAACGCCGACACGGCGATGTACCACGCCAAGGAGCGTGGCAAGAACAACTTCCAGTTCTATCAGGCGGACATGAACGCCAGCGCCCTGGAGCGACTGGAACTGGAAAGCGATTTGCGCCATGCCCTGGAACAGAACGAATTCGTGCTGTACTACCAGCCGCAGTTCAGCGGCGACGGCAAGCGCCTGACCGGCGCCGAGGCGCTGCTGCGCTGGCGTCATCCCCGCCGCGGGCTGGTGCCGCCGGGGGATTTCATTCCGGTGCTCGAAGAGCTCGGGCTGGTGGTGGATGTCGGCGACTGGGTGATCAGCGAAGCCTGCCGTCAACTCAAGGCCTGGCATCAGGCCAGGGTACGGGTGCCGAAGGTGTCGGTGAACATCTCGGCGCGGCAGTTCTCCGACGGCCAGCTCGGTACGCGAATCGCCACCATCCTCAAGGAAACCGGCCTGCCGCCGGCATGCCTGGAACTGGAACTCACCGAAAGCATCCTGATGCGCGAAGTCAGCGAGGCGATGCAGATCCTCGACGGCCTGAAGAATCTCGGCCTGAGCATTGCGGTCGACGATTTCGGTACCGGTTACTCATCGCTCAACTACCTCAAGCAGTTCCCGATCGACGTACTGAAAATCGACCGTACCTTCGTCGACGGATTGCCGTCGGGCGAACAGGATGCGCAGATCGCCCGGGCGATCATCGCCATGGCCCACAGTCTTAACCTGGCGGTGATCGCCGAGGGTGTGGAAACCCACGAGCAGCTTGATTTTCTGAGGGAACACGGTTGCGACGAGGTGCAGGGTTACCTGTTCGGCCGGCCGATGCCGGCGGGGCGGTTCGAAGGGCAGTTCAGCAATGATGCCCTCTTCATGTTCGACTGAGGTTTGCGGCGCGGCAATTGGCCTCATCGCGAGCAAGCTCGCTCCCACAGGTTTTTGGGGTGTACGCACCATGTGTGAATACCAAAGATCTACTGTGGGAGCGAGCTTGCTCGCGATGAGGCCGGCACGATCACCGCTGATCCCGTCATGAAGCCCACTTGTCTGCGACATGATGCCGTTTCATATGCCATCTAAAACCCATTGGGTTAGAATGCCCCCCTTTTCCGCCCCCGATCCTTGAGGACCGCCATGTTCAGCCGTGATTTGACTATTGCCAAGTACGACGCCGATCTCTTTGCCGCCATGGAGCAAGAAGCTCAGCGCCAGGAAGAGCACATTGAGCTGATCGCTTCGGAAAACTACACCAGCCCTGCTGTGATGGAAGCTCAAGGCTCGGTACTGACCAACAAGTACGCCGAAGGCTACCCGGGCAAGCGCTACTACGGTGGCTGCGAGTATGTCGACATCGTCGAGCAACTGGCTATCGACCGCGCCAAAGAGCTGTTCGGCGCCGACTACGCCAACGTTCAGCCGCACGCCGGCTCGCAAGCCAACAGCGCCGTTTACCTGGCCCTGCTGTCGGCTGGCGATACCATCCTGGGCATGAGCCTGGCCCACGGCGGTCACCTGACCCACGGTGCCAGCGTCTCGTCCTCGGGCAAGCTGTACAACGCCATCCAGTACGGCATCGACGCCAACGGCCTGATCGACTACGACGAAGTCGAGCGCCTGGCCGTTGAGCACAAGCCGAAAATGATCGTGGCCGGTTTCTCTGCCTACTCGCAGATCCTCGACTTCCCGCGCTTCCGTGCAATCGCCGACAAGGTTGGCGCTTACCTGTTCGTCGACATGGCCCACGTGGCCGGTCTGGTCGCCGCTGGCGTCTACCCGAACCCGGTTCCATTCGCTGACGTCGTGACCACCACCACCCACAAGACCCTGCGCGGTCCACGTGGTGGCCTGATCCTGGCTCGCGCCAACGCCGACATCGAGAAGAAGCTGAACTCCGCAGTATTCCCGGGTGCCCAGGGCGGCCCGCTGGAGCACGTGATCGCAGCCAAGGCGATCTGCTTCAAGGAAGCGCTGCAGCCTGAGTTCAAGGCTTACCAGCAACAAGTGGTGAAAAACGCCAAGGCCATGGCCGGCGTATTCATCGAGCGCGGTTTCGACGTGGTTTCCGGCGGTACTGAAAACCACCTGTTCCTGCTGTCGCTGATCAAGCAGGAAATCTCCGGTAAAGACGCCGACGCCGCTCTGGGCAAAGCGTTCATCACCGTGAACAAGAACTCCGTGCCAAACGATCCACGCTCCCCGTTCGTCACCTCCGGCCTGCGCTTCGGCACTCCGGCTGTGACCACTCGTGGCTTCAAGGAAGCAGAGTGCAAGGAACTGGCCGGCTGGATCTGCGACATCCTGGCTGACCTGAACAACGAAGCGGTGATCGACGCCGTTCGTGAGAAGGTCAAGGCCATCTGCAAGAAGCTGCCGGTGTACGGCGCTTAATTGCGACGTTAAATCCGCAGCATGAAAAACCGGCCAAGTGATTGGCCGGTTTTTTTTCGCCCGCGAATTGACATCGCCTACAGAACCAACACAACTGGTAAGACCGGTCATGCCAATTTTTTAATTTTTACTTGCGAATACCCAAAAACAGCGCCTAGACTGCGCCTGCACTGGACATACCGGTAAGACCACAATAATTAAGTCCTGAATCTGATGTGCCCCGCACACGGCAGCCAGGACACCGACCAGGATTCCTCCCATGCTCAGATGGTGCTCGCGTTCAATCTTCCTCCAAGTGGTTCTCGGACTGGTGCTCGGCATCGTCTGCGGGCTGACCCTTCCCGAATACTCCGCCCAACTCAAACCCCTCGGCGACGGCTTCATCAAGCTGATCAAGATGCTCATCGGCCTGATCGTGTTCTGCGTGGTGGTCAGCGGCATCAGCGGTGCCGGCGACCTGAAAAAGGTCGGGCGCATCGGTCTGAAATCGGTGATCTACTTCGAAGTGCTGACCACCATCGCCCTGGTGATTGGCCTGGTGTTCGCCTTCAGCACCGGTATCGGCAGCGGCGCGAACATTCACCTGGAGCAGCTTTCCGCAGCCGACATGGGCGATATTGCCCAGCGCAGTCAGCACATGCATACCACTACTCAGTTCTTGATGGACCTGATTCCGACTTCAGTGATCGGTGCCTTTGCCGATAACAATATCCTGCAGGTCCTGCTGTTTTCAGTGTTGTTCGGCAGTGCACTGAACCTGGTAGGCGAGGCGGCATCGGGTATTTCGCGGCTGATCAATGAACTCAGCCACGTAATCTTCCGCATCATGGGCATGATCGTGCGACTGGCACCGATCGGTGTATTCGGTGCGATCGCCTTCACCACCAGCAAATATGGCCTGGACTCGCTGCAGCACCTGGGTAGCCTGGTCGGCCTCTTCTACCTGACCTGTGTTGCCTTCGTGGCCCTGATTCTCGGCCTGGTGATGCGCCTTTCCGGCTTGAAGATGTGGCCGTTGCTCAAGTACCTGCGCGAAGAACTGCTGATCGTCATGGGCACCGCTTCGTCCGACGCGGTGCTGCCACAAATCATGCGCAAGCTTGAGCACCTGGGCATCGGCAGTTCGACGGTCGGGTTGGTGATTCCAACGGGTTACTCGTTCAACCTCGACGGTTTCTCGATCTACCTGACCCTGGCCATCGTGTTCATCGCCAACGCCACCGGCACGCCGCTGGCCATGACTGACCTGCTGACCATTTTGCTGGTGTCGCTGATCACATCCAAAGGCGCCCACGGTATTCCCGGCTCGGCGCTGGTGATTCTGGCGGCCACCCTGACAGCCATTCCGGCAATTCCGGTGGTGGGTCTGGTGCTGGTGCTGGCCGTGGACTGGTTCATGGGCATCGGCCGGGCGCTGACCAACCTGATTGGCAACTGTGTGGCGACCGTGGCCATCGCGCGGTGGGAAAAGGACATCGATGTGCAGCGGGCGAACAAGGTACTTTCCGGCCAGGCCGGGTACACCTTTCAGCCGAGAAAACCGGTTGCTCAAGCGGCAGCCAAAGAATTCTGAATGATCGCCGTGCCTGCCGACCGCAGGCACGGCTCATGGAGCGAACAAGTGATTACCTCATCAACCGTCGTCAACTCAGTGGTAGAAAAACTTCGGGCCGCTTTGGCCCGAGGTCAGTGGCGCTCCGGCGAAATGCTGCCTGGGCAACGTGAACTGGCCGAACAACTGGGGATCAGCCGTCCGAGCCTGCGTGAAGCCGTCATCGTTCTGGAAACCCTCGGACTGGTGCGCTCGATGCCGGGCAAAGGCGTGGTGGTGCTCGAAGCCAATCTCGCCGACAGCCAGGCCCATGACAACGCTGTGGCCGCTGCGAGCCTGGAAGACGTGCTGCAACTGCGCTACACCCTGGAGCCATTCATCGTCGGCCTCGTCGCGCAGTCCATCAGCAGCAAGGAGCTCGGGCAACTGCGCCTGACCCTGATGGACATGCGCGAAGCCCTGGAGGCCAATGACAGTGAAGCCGGCGTAAACGCCTACATTGCGTTCCACGAAGAACTGTTCACGCTGACGTCGAACCCGATCTTCCAGAGCGTGGTGCAGCAAACCAGCAATGCCCTCAAGCAAAGCGCCGAAGTGTTGCGCAACTCCCCAGAACATCTGGCCGAGCGACTTGAAGAAAACGAAGCCGTGGTGCGGGCCATCCGCAGCAAAAACAGCGCCCAGGCCAGCGCCGAGATGCGCCGGCACATTCTGCGCGAAGGCCAACGCATGGGTATCGAACTGAACATCCCGGAAGACAACCTCGGCAGTTGAAACCTCTTCGAACTGGAGATCGGCCATGAACAGCTTCGCCTCGCCACAAACACTCGCCACCCTGCCCGTCCGTCCTTCAGTGGATGATCTGTATTCGCGGGTCCTCGAGGCCATTTTCGAACAGCGCATCCATTCGGCCAGTCGCTTTACGGAAGAAAGCCTTGCACAGATGTTCGGTGCAAGGCGCAGCGACATGCGTGAGGTGCTGATGCGACTGTCCCATCAGCACATCATCCTCCTTCGCGCCAACCATCGTCCCCGCGTCACCGAGCCCGATGCCGAGCAGACCCGGCAGACACTGCATGCCCGGCGACTGGCCGAAATCATGCTATTGCGCCTGGCGGCTCAGCGAGCGTGCGCGCAAGACTTGAAGCGCCTGCGGACGCTGGTCGGAAACGAGCGTCAATGCACCGAGCGTGGCCGGGCGATTCGTTTGTCGGGCGAGTTTCATTTGCAGTTGGCACAAATGGCGGGAAATGCACCGCTAGCGCATTTTCTTGAGAGCCTTGTGCCACTGACTTCGTTGGCGATTGCTCATTTTGACCTGCAGCAGAAGGATTATTGCGCAGGGCAAGCGCACCTCGAGATTCTGGATGCGCTGGAGCGAGGAGATGCTGCGACGGCGCAAATCGCGCTCAACCGGCATCTGGATTATCTGGAAGATTTGTTGCTGAGTCCTGCATCGGCACTGGGTCAAAACTGTGCCGCAGGCTAGATCGCGTTCGCGAACAGGCTCACTCCCCCACAGGCCACTGCACTCTAAATGTGGGAGCGAGCCTGCTCGCGATGGCGGCTCAAGGCTCGCTGCAATTTCTGACTTTACTGCGCCGCCACACGCGCAAAACCCTCACGAATCTTTTCCTCCGGCAAATCATCGGCAATGAACACGATCACGCTCTCGCGCACTTCGTCTTCAGCCCACTCGGTATCCCAGTCGAAACCATAAAGCTTCAGCACTCCCTGAAACACCATGCGCCGTGGTTCACCGAGGATGCTCAATACGCCTTTGTAGCGCAGTAACTGCTTGCCATGCGCCTCCAGCAGTTCGTTCATGAACTCGCTGAGCTTGTCGATATCCAGCGGCTTTTCAGTGCGCAGGACCAGGCTGGAAATGCGATCGATGGACGGTGCCTGGCTGACCGGTCGCAAACTCACACCGCCACCGAGGTCGGCGTTGAGATTGAAACCGCGCACATCCAGCAATTCGGCCAGGTCGATCTTGCCGTGGTCGACCACGCGGATCGGGGCACGACGGTTGATGCGGGTCAGGCGCTCGCTCAACGCGCTGAAGGTCGGCTCGTCTACCAGATCGCGCTTGCTCACCAGCAAGCGGTCGGCGAAACCGATCTGCGCCTGGGCGATGGTCTGGGTCAGGTGCGAGTCGGCATGTGCCGCGTCGACCAGCGTGATGATGCCGTCGAGGATGTAGCGCTCACGCAGTTCTTCATCGATGAAGAAGGTTTGCGCCACGGGTGCAGGATCGGCCAGTCCGGTGCATTCGATTACCAGGCGGTCGAAGGCAATGTCGCCCTGGTCCAGACGTTCGAGCAGCAGATAAAGCGCTTTGGTCAGGTCGGTATGGATGGTGCAGCAGACGCAGCCGTTGGAGAGTGTCATCACCTGGACCGGTTCATCACCCAACAATTGGGTATCGATACCGGCGTCGCTGAATTCGTTCTCGATCACGGCGATTTTCAGGCCGTGCTCGGCCTTGAGCAGGTGGCGCAACAGGGTGGTCTTGCCGGCGCCGAGGAAGCCGCTGAGGATCGTGACCGGGATGGGGGAGGACAAACTGGATCTCCTTTTCACAAGATGAAAACACAACACAGAACAAATGTGGGAGCGGGCTTGCTCGCGAACGGGTCGTGTCAGTCGACATGAATGTTGAATGACACACCGCTTTCGCGAGCAAGCCCGCTCCCACAGGGATTGCCGTTAATCCAAAAGCCGAATCAACAGCACTTCGGCCCGCCCTTGCCACCGTAACGGGCTTCCTGACGTTCGCGGAAGAACATCTCGTAGCTCATCACCGGTTTGTCCGGGTGCTTGGTCTGCATGTGCTCGACGTAGTTGTCGTAGTCGGGCATGCCGACCATCAGGCGAGCGGCCTGACCGAGGTATTTACCGAGGCGACTCAGGTCATTGAACATGATGCAAATCCTCGATCACGCTTCCGGCAGAGCCTGGAATGGTGCTTCTTTATCCGTACGCTCTTTGCTGCCCCAGGCGGAAATACCGATCTTGAGCGCATAGAACAGGATACTGAACACCACGCACAGGAACAGCGCGGTCAGCGTCGCGTTGGTATAGGCGTTGAAGATCACGTGCTGCATCTGCGTGATGTCCTTGGCCGGGGCGAGGATCTGGCCGTTAGCCAATGCATCGCTGTATTTTTTCGCCAGGGACAGGAAGCCGATCGCCGGGTTGGCGTCGAACAGCTTGATGAAGCCGGCGGTGGTGGTGCAAACCAGCAACCACATGGCTGGCACCAGGGTCACCCAAATGTAGCGCTGGCGTTTCATCTTGATCAGCACCACGGTGCCGAGCATCAGCGCAATACCGGCCAGCATCTGGTTGGAGATACCGAACAGCGGCCACAAGGTGTTGATGCCGCCCAGTGGGTCGATCACGCCCTGGTACAGCAGATAACCCCACATGGCCACGCAACCGGCGGTGGCGATCAGGTTGGCGGTCCAGGACTCGGTGCGGCGCAGGGCCGGCACGAACGAGCCGAGCAGGTCCTGGAGCATGAAGCGCCCGGCACGGGTACCGGCGTCGACTGCGGTCAGGATGAACAATGCTTCGAACAGGATCGCGAAGTGGTACCAGAATGCCATGGTGTTCTCGCCCGGCAGAACACTGTGCAGGATCTGCGCGATCCCCACCGCCAGGGTCGGCGCACCACCGGCACGGGCCAGGATGGTGGTTTCACCAATGTCATGGGCCACTGCTTGCAGGGCTTCCGGCGTGATCGCAAAGCCCCAGTTACTGACGGCTGTCGCAACGGCCACCACATCACCGCCGACCACGGCCGGCGGGCTGTTCATGGCGAAATACACGCCAGGCTCGATTACCGAGGCGGCGACCATCGCCATGATGGCTACGAACGATTCCATCAGCATGCCGCCGTAACCGATGTAGCGGGCATTGGTTTCGTTATCCAGCAGCTTCGGCGTGGTACCGGAAGAGATCAGCGCGTGGAAACCCGAGACCGCGCCACAGGCGATGGTGATGAACAGGAACGGGAACAGACCGCCCTTCCAGACCGGGCCGGTGCCGTCGATGAATTGGGTCAGGGCCGGCATTTTCAGCTCGGGCATGGTCACCAGGATGCCAATGGCCAGGGCGACGATGGTGCCGATTTTGAGGAAGGTCGACAGGTAGTCACGCGGCGCCAGGATCAGCCACACCGGCAACACCGCCGCGACAAAACCGTAACCGATCAGCATCCAGGTGATTTGTACGCCAGTAAAGCTGAACGCCTTGGCCCACACCGGATCCGCGGCAATCTGCCCGCCGAGCCAGATCGAGCCCAGCAGCAACAGCACGCCGATCACCGAGATCTCGCCGATGCGGCCCGGGCGGATGTAGCGCATGTAGATGCCCATGAACATCGCGATCGGGATGGTCGCCATCACCGTGAAAATGCCCCAGGGGCTCTCGGCCAAAGCTTTCACCACGATCAGCGCCAGCACCGCGAGGATGATGATCATGATCAGGAAGCAGCCGAACAGCGCGATGGTGCCGGGGATGCGGCCCATTTCCTCGCGGACCATATCGCCCAGGGAGCGGCCGTTTCGGCGGGTGGACATGAACAGGACCATGAAGTCCTGCACCGAACCGGCCAGCACCACGCCGGCGATCAGCCACAGGGTGCCGGGCAGGTAGCCCATCTGCGCCGCCAGCACCGGACCGACCAACGGCCCCGCGCCAGCGATGGCCGCGAAGTGGTGACCGAAGAGAATGTGTTTATTGGTCGGAACGTAATCCAGACCGTCATTGTTGATCACAGCGGGAGTGGCCCGTCGCGCATCGAGTTGCATGACGCTGTTGGCGATGAACAGACTGTAGTAGCGGTAGGCGACCAGATAGATGGCCACGGCAGCGACCACAATCCACAAGGCATTGATTGCCTCCCCTCGGCGCAATGCCACGACACCCAGGGCGCATGCACCTACGATTGCCAGCACCAGCCAGGGCAGATGGCGTAGCGGGCTATTATTATTTTTCATTTTATTATTCCAGCCAGAGTGGACAAGAAAGACAGCCACCCCGAGTTTAGCGCTCCTGACGACAAAGGCCATACCCCGACATAGGTCTGGACACTTGCCAGCGCTGGCAGCCTTGAAGAATGCAGGTCTATAGTCAGCGTACATCTACGAGGATCGTGCCATGAGCGAGCACCCTGCCGAACGTCGCCGCTTCAAACGTATTGCGTTCGATGCCCGAACCGAGCTGAGCCAGGGCGAGTCCACCTGGCCGGTGAAGTTGATTGATCTGTCGCTCAAGGGGTTGCTCATTGAGCGGCCCGATCCGTGGTTGGGCAATCCGCAGCAGGATTTTCTGGTCGACATTCATCTGAGTGAAGACGCCGATATCACCATGGATGCGCAACTGGCCCACGATGACCATGGCCAACTCGGCTTTGTCTGCCTGCACATCAGT
The DNA here is from genome assembly GCF_019219205.1 of Pseudomonas sp. PDM27. Taxonomy (NCBI): domain Bacteria; kingdom Pseudomonadati; phylum Pseudomonadota; class Gammaproteobacteria; order Pseudomonadales; family Pseudomonadaceae; genus Pseudomonas; species Pseudomonas sp. PDM27. The sequence goes on from NZ_JAHUWF010000009.1 coordinate 104,315, forward strand.
CTGGAGTCCATCGAACGGCTGCGACGGCTGATCGAACTCAACCTCGCTGATCCACAGGAGCTGGAACGAGAATTGGGGGCGCTGATCGAGATCTAGCCATCAGCGAAAATCATTGTGGGAGCGAGCTTGCTCGCGATGGCGGCTGTTCAGTCAATAAAGAGATTGTCTGAACCAATGCTTTCGCGAGCAAGCTCGCTCCCACAGGTTTGTGTTCCACCTGCAAGTCACTCGAACAGGGCGTCGAGGGCCTGCTCCAGACGGGTTACTGCAATAATCTGCAACCCTGGTGGCGCCTCCTTTGGCGCATTGCCCTTGGGCACGATGGCCCGCTTGAAGCCGTGCTTGGCGGCCTCTTTCAAACGCTCCTGACCGCTCGGCACCGGTCGCACCTCACCGGAAAGCCCCACTTCACCGAACACCAGCAGATCGTGAGGCAGCGGCCGATTGCGCAAACTGGACATCACCGCTGCCATCAACGCCAGATCGGACGCCGTTTCGAGCACCTTGACCCCGCCGACCACGTTGAGAAACACGTCCTGATCGTGGGTCGGAATGCCACCATGACGGTGCAGCACCGCCAGCAACATCGCCAGCCGGTTTTGATCCAGCCCCAGCGTGACCCGCCGCGGGTTGGCCAAATGACTGTCGTCCACCAGTGCCTGTACCTCAACCAACATCGGCCTCGTACCTTCCCACGTCGCCATGACCACACTGCCCGGGACTTCTTCCTGGGCGCGGGTCAGAAAAATCGCCGAAGGGTTGGAGACTTCTTTCAGGCCCTTGTCGGTCATGCCGAACACGCCCAGTTCATTGACTGCACCGAAACGGTTCTTCACCGCTCGCAACAGACGCAGGCGCCCGTCGGACTCGCCTTCGAAATACAGCACAGTGTCGACCATGTGCTCCAGAACCCGAGGGCCCGCCAGCGCGCCTTCCTTGGTGACGTGGCCCACCAGGAAAATCGCCGTACCGCTTTGTTTGGCATAGCGCACCAGCAACGCCGCACTCTCACGCACCTGGGATACACCCCCCGGTGCCGATTGCAGTTGCTCGGTAAAGATCGTCTGGATCGAGTCGATCACCATCACCCTGGGCTTTTCCTGACGGGCCGTGGCGATGATGGCTTCGATGCAGGTTTCGGTCATGACCCGCAGTTGATCCTGAGGCAAACCCAGGCGGCGCGCACGCATGGCCACTTGCTGCTGGGATTCTTCACCGGTGACGTACAGCGCCGGCATGCTCTTGGCGAGGTTGCACAACGTTTGCAACAGAATGGTCGACTTGCCGATGCCCGGATCGCCACCGATCAGTACCACGGAGCCATCCACCAAACCACCACCCAGAACCCTGTCGAGCTCGCTGGAAGCGGTGGAGAAGCGCGGAACTTCTTCGACACTGACTTCAGCCAGCGTCTTGATCTGCGCCTGCTGGCCGGCCCAGCCGGTACGACCGCTGGGAGCGGCTGCCCCGCCGCTTTCCACCATGGTTTCGGTGAGCGTGTTCCAGGCCCCGCATTCACCACACTGGCCAGCCCATTTTGGGAAGGTTGAGCCGCACTCGGTGCAGCCGTACATGCGCTTGGCCTTGGCCATCGGAACTCCCGGAAAAAAACGCGATGATAGCTCAGCTGAGGCACGCGAGTGCGGCCAGATATTTTGTAATCCCCTGAATGATGTCAAATTGCCTTGTTACATTCGTGCTTTTTTAAAATACGACCGCTATACAAAACCCTTGTATAAGTTTTAACCCGACACACTCAACAAACTTTTGATACGCGTCTGACTACCGCCTTAAAAACTTATACAAGCTTTATTCATTTACACACCTGATGCATAACGTCAAAAACACTCAAACATAGCCAATTCCAAACTAACGAAACAGTTAACAGCACTACAGCCGCAAACAATTTTCAATACCGGCTTTTTGTTTAACAACAACTCGAACAATTTCAACATCCAAACTCAAGGATGGCCCTTCAACCTGGTTCGCTCACACAGTGAAGTCATATCGCTGAAAAAAAGCCGAAAGCGAACCGCCGCAGAAGGGCTGGCCGGCCCACAAATGAGATCAATCGGCGAGTTCTCCATGACCACCCGGATCGATTGCTGGCAAGCACGGCAGGCCGTTGATTCGAGCAGAATGCGATTGGCTGATTTACACTGCGTTCATCAACCTCATCTGTAACAAGGAAATAACCTATGGGCGTGCTAAACGAGTTCAAGGCCTTCGCGGTCAAAGGTAACGTGGTCGACATGGCCGTCGGCATCATCATCGGTGCGGCCTTCGGCAAGATCGTCACATCGTTTGTCGGTGATCTGGTCATGCCGCCAATCGGTATGCTGATCGGTGGCGTGGACTTCAGTGATCTGGCCATTACGCTCAAGGCAGCCGAGGGCGCTACTCCGCCGGTGGTGCTGGCCTACGGCAAATTCATCCAGACCATCATCGACTTCATCATCGTCGCCCTCGCGATCTTCGTGGGCGTCAAGGCCATCAACCGCCTGAAGCGCGAAGAGGCCGTGGCCCCTAGCCTGCCACCGGTTCCAACCAAGGAAGAGGAGTTGCTGGGCGAGATCCGCGACTTGCTCAAGGTCCAGAACAACCGGCCTTGACCGCACTAGCATAAAAACGGCGCCTTCGAGGCGCCGTTTTTTTTACCAGAAGTTTTCCACCGCCACCTGACCGGGTCGCCGGCTGAGGCTCAAGTGCATGTCCCGCTGTTTAAGCAGCTTGCGCGTGTCATCGATCATCTGCGGATTGCCGCACAACATGACCCGTGAGTGCTCAGGCGTCAGCGCAACACCTGAGGTGCGCTCCAGTTCGCCGCTTTCAATCAGTGTGGTGATCCGCCCGTTCAATGAGCCAGGATGCTGTTCACGAGTGACCGTAGTGATGAATTGCAGTTTGTGCGCATACTCGGCCAGATAGTCACGTTGCGTCAGCCCCGCGATCAGTTCCTGATAAGCCAGTTCCCGGGCTTCACGAACGCTGTAGACCAGGATAATCCGCTCGAATCGCTCCCAGACTTCGAAGTCCTGCAGTATCGACAGGAACGGCGCCACGCCGGTCCCGGTGGATAACAGCCATAGATCGCGCCCATCGACAAAACGGTCCGGCGTCAGGTAGCCAAAGGCCTGGCGGTCGACCAGCAATTTGTCGCCAACGACCAGCCGGCTGAGCTCGCTGGTGAACTCACCGCCCGGCACGACAATGGAAAAGAACTCGAGGAACTCGTCATAGGGCGAGGACACCATGGAGTAGGCGCGCCATACCGTGCTGCCATCAGCCCTGGTGACGCCCAACCGGGCAAACTGCCCCGCCCGAAAACGAAACCCCGCATCCCGCGTGGCACGCAGGGTAAACAGGTTCGGGGTCAACGGATGAACCTCGAGCAAGGTCTGACGGGTAAATTTTTCTTCGCTGACGGACATGGAAGGCTCCAATCAAAAGATACCCCAGTGTCCCGCAAAGACGGCAGCGTAACCACAGACATTTTGTAGTGTTATTGAATTTGCAACTTATTGATTATTCGACGCGAGAAACACCAACCCACTTAAAATGCCATATGGCATCTAATCTTTCACACGCGGCTTAAGAACCTGGCATACACTTTCTCAGCTGTTAAAAGAGCAAAATCGTCGAACTACAGTTATCGGATTTGTCCTACACTGCGTCACGTGCCGGATCTCGGATCCAAAGTCAGCACCCTCCGGAAACATACTGTTGGAGACCCCGTATATGGAAATCTGGAAGGAGTCACAGCTTCAACTGCTTTCCCAAACACAGGACATTAATACGGCCTATCGAATATCACTGAACTTCGTCAGGAACCTTGGATATAAATTTTGTGCCTTTTCAACCATTTCAGCCAACAGTCGCGCTGATTGCTGCCCCATCAACCTGAACAACTATCCACACGACTGGAACACACAGTATGAACTAAGCAAGGCCAGCGAGATTGACCCAGTAGCGGCCTATTGCAATCACTCCATGCTACCCGTGCTCTGGAGCAAAGAGCTCTTCTGTGCAACTCCGTGGTTATGGCAACTGCTGCAACAGCAAGGCTTGGCGCATGGCTGGTCGCAAGCAATCCACGATGAAGAAAGCGGCCTGCGCAGCATTCTCAGCCTGGCCCGAAGTCATTGCCCGATTTCAGCCTATGAGCTGTACGAGAATCTTGGATTCTCGGTGTTCATCAGTCGCCATCTGCACGCGTTGGCGATCGGAATGCAACCGAAAAAACCGACTCACCTTCAGGCTACCTCCTTGTCACGGCGGGAGCTCGAAGTCCTGAAACTGTCGGCCGATGGCAAGACGGCCTATGAAATTGCCAGGATCCTCAATTTGAGTGAACGCACGGTCAACTTTCATGTGCACAGGGCTATCGAAAAGCTCGGCGTCAACAACAAGATGGCGGCAGTCATGGCCTTGGCCCGGTCCGGATCCATCTGAAAGCGCCCGACTGCGGGAAAACCTGCGGGCAATCCAGACAAAAAAAACGTACCATTTGCGGTCCCTCCTGAGTGATGGCGTGTAGACCTTCACGACGCAGTACACTCGGACGGCTCCGCCCGCACCAACGCCTTAGGGCAGCGGGACATCCGTTGATTACCCAGAGCCCCGCCCCATGCCTTTGCTCGAAACACCCTTCGCCAGCCTCGACCTGATCCGCCAGCCTGAACAGCAGAATGAACCGTTGCAAGCTTTCGATGCGGCTGATGAATACCTGCTTAACCATCTGGCCGAACAGCATCCGACGGCCGACACCCGGGTATTGGTGCTCAACGACAGTTTCGGCGCGTTGGCGGCCAGCCTGGCGGGCAAGGTGCGGGTGGTCAGCAGCGGTGATTCGTTCCTGGCCTTGCAGGGCCTGGAAAAGAACCTGGTGCGCAACGGCCTGGCGTTTGATGCGGTACCGAGCGTCCCCGCCAGCGAGGCCCCCGTCGGGCCATTCGACTGCGTGCTGATCCGCGTACCGAAAACCCTGGCATTGCTGGAAGAGCAACTGATCCGCCTGCAAGGCCAACTGGCACCCGGCGCCCAAGTGGTCGCCGCGGCCATGATCAAGCACCTGCCCCGGGCGGCGGGCGACTTGCTGGAGCGTTACATCGGCCCCGTGCAAGCCTCGCTGGCGGTGAAGAAGGCGCGGTTATTGATTGCCACGGCAGAAGACAAAACCCCGGTCGTGTCGCCTTACCCGACGCGGTACAGGCTCGACGAACCCGCTATCGAACTGCTCAACCACGCCAATGTGTTTTGCCGCGAAGGCCTGGACATCGGCACCCGGGCGTTTTTGCCACACCTGCCGAAAAACCTTGGCTCGGCGCGGGTCGCCGACCTCGGCTGCGGCAACGGCGTCCTGGCCATCGCCAGCGCCCTGCAAAACCCCGAGGCCCACTACACGCTGGTGGACGAATCGTTCATGGCCGTGCAATCGGCCGCCGAAAACTGGCGCGCAGCGTTGGGTGAACGGGAAGTGACCGTACGTGCCGGCGATGGCCTGGCCGGCCAGGAACCGCAATCGCTTGACGTGGTGCTGTGCAATCCGCCGTTTCACCAGCAACAGGTCGTGGGCGACTTCCTGGCCTGGCGGATGTTCCAGCAAGCGCGCGAAGCGCTGGTTGTGGGCGGCGCGCTGTACATCGTCGGCAATCGTCACCTGGGTTACCACAGCAAGCTGGCGCGATTGTTCCGTGGCGTCGAGCAAGTGGCAGCCAATCCGAAATTCGTGATCCTCAAGGCGCGTAAGTAACAGGCAAAAAAAACCCTCCGGTCGGAGGGTTGTAAATCCGCGCCTTGAGGCTGCGGGGGAGATGTCAGTGGGTCGTCAGGCCGGCCGCGTTCATGAACAGGCGCATCAGGCTGGCGACGATGAACAAGGCGCCCACGCTGCCGACCCAGATCAGGGCCAACCAGCCGAGCCGCTGCCACAGCGGTTTTTTTTCGGCTTCTTCAATGTCGTGCAGGGAATGTTTGGCAGCCATAACGTCAATCCTCTTCAAGATTGATGGCGTCGCATCCGACGCCATCGCGAGCAAGCTCGCTCCCACAACAGGGCTAGTGGTAACCGTCTTCATGGGTGACCTTGCCGCGGAACACGTAGTAGCTCCAGAAGGTGTAGCCCAGGATGAACGGGATGATGAACAGCGTGCCCACCAGCATGAAACCCTGGCTTTGCGGCGGCGCGGCGGCGTCCCAGATCGAGATCGACGGCGGGATGATGTTCGGCCACAGGCTGATGCCCAAACCGCTGTAACCGAGGAAGATCAATACCAGGGTCAACAGGAACGGCGTGTAGTGCGCGTTGCGGGCCACCGCGCGGATCAGGCCGTACATCGTCACCAGCACCAGAATCGGCACCGGCATGAACCAGAACAGATTCGGCATGGTGAACCAGCGTGCGGCGATATCCGTGTGGGCCAACGGGGTCCAGATGCTGACGATGCCGATCACCGCCAGCAGTACGAAGGCCAAGGGCCGTGCCAGGTCATGCATCTGCTCCTGCAACTTGCCTTCGGTCTTCATGATCAGCCAGGTGCAACCGAGCAACGCATAGGCCACCACCAGCGCCGCGCCACAGAACATCGTGAACGGTGTCAGCCAGTCCAGTGAACCACCGGCGAACTGCCGGTTGACCACCGGCAGCCCATCGATGAAGGCGCCGAGCGCAACGCCCTGGAAGAACGTCGCGGTGACCGAGCCGCCGATGAACGCCTTGTCCCACAGGTGGCGCTTGTCGTCCCTGGCCTTGAAGCGGAACTCGAAGGCTACGCCGCGGAAGATCAGCCCGATCAACATCAGGATCAGCGGCAGGTACAACGCCGAGAGCACCACCGAATAGGCCAGTGGAAACGCGCCGAACAACGCCGCGCCCCCCAACACCAGCCAGGTCTCGTTGCCGTCCCAGACCGGGGCGACGGTGTTCATCATCACATCGCGATCGGTCTTGCCCGGAATGAACGGGAAGAGAATGCCGATGCCCAGGTCGAAGCCGTCCATGACCACGTACATCATGATGCCGAAGATGATGATCACGGCCCAGATCAGCGGAAGATCAATACCCATGATTCAAATCTCCTTGGTCAGGCTGTGGCCGGCATCGGCGTGATCGTCGTCGGCGGCGGACAGCGGACGGGCCGGTGTGCGTTTCTGCCCGGGGCCACCGTCGTTGGTTTCCTTGCCTTCGTCGATCTTCGGCCCCTTGCGCACCAGGCGCATCATGTAGCCAAGACCGGCGCCAAACAGCGCGAAATACACCACGACGAACAGGATCAGGGTGATGCTCATCTGCATGACGCTATGGTTGGACGACGCATCCGCCGTGCGCATCAGACCGTAGACCACCCACGGCTGACGGCCGATTTCGGTGGTGAACCAGCCGGCGAGGATCGCGATCAGGCCTGACGGCCCCATCCACAACGCCAGGTACAGGAACGGCCGCGAGGTGTAGAGGGTGTCGCGCTTGCGCAGCCACAGGCTCCACAAACCGGTGAAGATCATCAGCATGCCCAGGCCCACCATGATCCGGAACGACCAGAACACAATGGTCGAATTTGGCCGGTCTTCAGGCGGGAACTCCTTGAGCGCCGGGACTTGCTTGTCCAGTGAGTGAGTCAGGATCAGGCTGCCCAGGTACGGGATCTCGACAGCGAACTTGGTTTTCTCCTCCTTCATGTCCGGCCAGCCGAACAGGATCAGCGGAGTCGCTTCGTTACCCTTGTTTTCCCAGTGGCCCTCGATCGCGGCGATTTTCGCCGGCTGATGCTCAAGTGTATTGAGGCCGTGGAAGTCACCGATGACCGCCTGGATCGGCGCAACGATCAACGCCATCCACATGGCCATCGAGAGCATTTTGCGGATCGCCGGGTTGTCCTTGCCGCGCAGCAAATGCCAGGCCGCAGAGGCCCCCACGAAGAAGGCCGTGGCCACGAACGCCGCCGTGGCCATGTGCATCAGGCGATACGGGAACGACGGGTTGAAGATCACTGCCAACCAGTCGGTGGGGATGACCTGCCCGTTGACGATCTCGAAGCCCTGCGGGGTCTGCATCCAGCTGTTGGACGCGAGAATCCAGAAGGTCGAGATCAACGTACCGATGGCGACCATCACGGTGGCGAAGAAGTGCAGGCCACGCCCGACCTTGTTCCAGCCAAACAGCATGACCCCCAGGAACCCCGCCTCGAGGAAGAACGCCGTGAGCACTTCATAGGTCAGCAACGGCCCGGTCACCGATCCGGCGAAGTCCGAGAAGCGGCTCCAGTTGGTGCCGAACTGATAGGCCATGACCAGGCCGGACACCACGCCCATGCCGAAGTTGACGGCAAAGATCTTCGACCAGAAATGGTAGAGGTCACGGTAGGTGTCGTTATGGGTTTTCAACCACAGGCCTTCGAGTACCGCCAGGTAACTCGCCAGGCCGATGGTGATGGCCGGAAACAGGATGTGGAACGAGATGGTGAACGCGAACTGAATTCGGGCGAGATCAAGTGCCTCTAAACCGAACATAAGTCTTCCTCTGTCAGGTAGTACGGCTGCTGGCCGGAAGCCTGCACCCACGGCCCCCACGGATATGGAGTGTGGCGAATCTCTGTTTGTTCTTTTTCTGCACGCATCACAACGCAGGGAGTCTGGCCTTGCGGCCGCCGGATCAATTCCTTTTGTGGGTTTTGATCTGGATCAATCAACGTTGAAAGAGTAGTCCCAATTTCGGGGATGAACCGCGTGGTCTATTGCCGCGTGACAAGTTGCCTCATGGGCTCTGTCATGAGCTGCAATACATTTCCTGTGGGAGCGAGCCTGCTCGCGATAGCAACCTGTCAGTCAACATCAACGCTGAATGTCACACCGCTATCGCGAGCAGGCTCGCTCCCACAGTTAATGGCAGTGTTCTCGATATCGATGTCTGGCTAACTAAATTTTTTGTCATGGCAACTTCTTGTTACAGGTTGGTGATAATCTCGCGGTTCCCCTCTCCCCAGATTTCCCCGCAGATGCCCAGCCAAGAGACCTTGCTGTTACGTCACCACCGCCCTTTTCTCGCGTTCTGGCTGGCCCGGATCTTTACCGCCAGCGGCTTCCAGATGCTCACCGTGGCCATCGGCTGGAACCTGTATCAATTGACCGGCAACGTGCTCGACCTGGGTCTGGTCGGCCTGGTCGAGTTCGCCCCGCGCGTGCTGTTCATGCTGCACACAGGTCACGTCGCCGACCGCTATGACCGGCGCAAGGTCGCGGCGATCTGCCAGTCCCTGCAGGCATTGATCGCCCTGTCGCTGGCCATCGGCAGCGCCACCGACCATGTCACCCGGGAAATGATCTTTATCCTGGCCTTCCTGCTCGGTGCCGCGCGTTCCTTTGAAATGCCGACCACCCAGGCCCTGTTGCCAAGCATCGTGCCCAGCGCGCTGTTTCCCCGGGCAGTGGCCGCCGCACAATCGGCCCAGCAATCAGCCACCATCGTTGCCCCGGCCCTCGGTGGTTTGCTCTACGCCTTCGGCAGTGTCTGGGTGTATGGCCCGACGGTGCTGCTGTATGTCATCGCCTGTTCGCTGATGCTCAACCTGCCAGCCCGGCAGACGCCGCTGAACAAAGGCAAGGCCACGCTGGATTCACTGCTCGCGGGCATCCGCTTCATCCGCAGTCGTCCGGACATTCTCGGGGCGATCTCCCTCGATCTGTTTGCGGTGCTATTGGGGGGAGCCACGGCACTGTTGCCGGTGTTCGCCAAGGACATTCTGCTCACCGGCCCATGGGGACTGGGCCTGTTGCGCTCGGCACCGGCAGTGGGTGCGCTGCTGATGTCGCTGTTCCTGGCGCGGTTTGCCGTGGAGCGCAATGTCGGGCGGGTCATGTTCACCGCCGTGGGCATCTTCGGCGTAGCAACCATCGCCTTCGGCCTGTCGACCTCATTCTGGTTTTCCCTGGCGGTGTTGGTGGTGTTGGGCGCGGCAGACATGATCAGCATGGTGATCCGCGCCTCGTTCGTGCAACTGGAAACCCCGGACGAAATGCGCGGCCGGGTCAGTGCCGTGAATGGTCTGTTCATCGGTGCCTCGAACCAGTTGGGCGAATTCGAATCGGGCCTGACGGCCCACTGGTTCGGCACCGTGCCAGCCGTGGTCATGGGCGGGATCGGCACGCTGGTGGTGACTGGGGTGTGGGTCAAACTATTCCCGACCCTGGCCAGCCGCGATCGCATGCACGTGGCTAAAGATGAAGAGAAGGAAGTAGCGAAAGCCTAAGCAGGCTAAACCAACAACTCCCCTGCCACCGCCGCACGTGTGGCTTTGCCGCAGAGTTGCTCCACCAGCGCCAGGGCAAATGCCAATGCGCCAGCCGAGCCCTGGGCGGTGATGCAGTTGCCATCGACCACCACCGGTTGATCGACGAAGTTACAGCCCAACAGTTGATGGCTGGCCGATGGCAGACAGGTCATGCGCCGTTGACGCAAAACGCCAAAGGCCTGCAGTGCCACGGCGGGCGCTTCGGCGATGCCGGCGAACAGGCGACCGGCTGCCGCCTGATCCTTGATCAATTGTTGCAGGGGTTGGTGGGCGGCCAAGTGCTGCGCCCCCACCGCGCCCCCCGGCAAGGCGATCAGGTCGAAAGGCTGCGCCAGCAAGTCCACCAGCATGGCATCGGACGTCAGCCGAGTGCCGCGGGCGCAAGTGAGCATGCGCCGCCCTTCGATACTGGCCACCACCACTTCAATTTTGGCGCGGCGCAGTACGTCGATCAGGGTCACGGTCTGCAGGTCATCGGTACCCTCGGCGAGGGCAATCAAGGCTCTAAAAGTCATCGGGCACTGTCCACGGAATGATCTTTTAAGCGTAGTCAGCTTTCCCGCGCCTTGTTCGAGACATGTGGCTACTGGATGTAAAGCTGCGTCGACATCGTATTGCCGGGCGCATTGATCGAGGTATTGCTGAAGGTCAGAGTGCCTTCCTGCTTGCCAGCCAGATCGAGTACATACAAATAGCCGACGGTTTTTTCTCCGGGGGTGCAACTGGTCAGGTTGCCATTCTTGAACGCGCAGACCGGCGTCCGTGTTCCGTTCACCTCAAAACCGTCGATGGCGACATGGGCCTCACGCCCGTAACCCACCTCCAGCACGTACACCGTGATGTTCGGGCCATTGTGATCGCAGCGCGTGCGGGTTTGCCCTTCGTCGATATTTTCAACGCCACAGGAAGGCGACGCGACTTTGAGCACTTTCAATTGACTCAATGGCGGGGCCGATGCCGCCGTGGCCGTTTGGGCCCCGAGAAGCAACGCCATCAATACGCCGAACACGCTAACCAGACGCCTTTTCATGCAGTGCTTTCCACCCCGAAAAACCAGCGCGCAGTATGGCGCACTTGGCTTTGTCGCAAAACATCGACGACGATCACCGCCATAAGCAGCCATATGCCCAAGCTACTGGTATGATGCGCGGCTTTTTCCGGCCCACAGTAATTTCCAGGCGCGTTCTGCTGCCTGTGCTTTGCTGTTGAGGTCGATACATTCACGGCGCCCGGCGCGCCACGGGGAGCAGACATGCTGGAAAGGCTGTTTCAACTCAAGGCACACAACACCAACGTGCGGACCGAGATTCTGGCGGGCGTCACGACCTTTTTGGCCATGGCCTACATTCTGTTCGTCAACCCGAGTATCCTCGGCGAGACCGGCATGGACAAGGGCGCGGTGTTTGTCGCCACCTGTCTGGCAGCTGCCATCGGCTCGACGACCATGGGCCTGATCGCCAACTACCCGATCGCCCTCGCACCAGGCATGGGCCTGAACGCCTTCTTTACCTACACCGTGGTCCTGCACATGGGCCATACCTGGCAAGTGGCGCTCGGCGCGGTGTTCATCTCGGCCGTGTGTTTCTTCCTGCTGTCGATCTTCCGCATCCGTGAATGGATCATCAACAGCATCCCCCTGCCACTGCGTTCGGCGATCGCTGCCGGTATCGGCCTGTTCCTGGCGCTGATCGCCCTGCACAACGCCGGCATCGTGGTCAGCAACCCGGCGACCATGGTCGGCCTCGGCGACCTGAAACAACCGGCTCCGATCCTCGCCACCCTCGGTTTTGCCCTGATCGTTGCCCTCGAAGCCCTTGCCGTGCGCGGTGCGGTGCTGATCGGCATTCTGGTGGTGACCATCATTTCCATCGTGATGGGCTTCACCCCGTTCGGCGGCGTGATGTCGATGCCACCGTCCCTGGCCCCGACCTTCCTGCAACTGGATATCAAGGGCGCACTGGACATCGGTCTGGTCAGCGTGATTTTCGCCTTCCTGTTCGTCGACCTGTTCGATAACTCCGGCACTTTGATCGGCGTCGCCAAGCGCGCCGGCCTGATGCGCAAGGACGGTCACATGCCGAAAATGGGCCGTGCCCTGATCGCCGACAGTACCGCCGCCATGGCCGGTTCCCTGCTGGGCACCTCGACCACCACCAGCTACATCGAATCCGCCGCTGGCGTGAGTGCCGGTGGCCGCACTGGCTTGACCGCCATCGTGGTGGCGTTCCTGTTCCTGCTGGCGCTGTTCTTCTCGCCACTGGCCGCCAGCGTTCCAGCCTTCGCCACGGCACCGGCCCTGCTATTCGTCGCCGTGCTGATGACATCCGGCCTGGCCGAAATAGACTGGGACGACATTACCGTCGCCGCGCCTGTGGTGATCACCGCGCTGGCAATGCCGTTCACTTACTCCATCGCCAATGGCATCGCCTTCGGTTTCATTTCCTGGACCGCCATCAAGCTGATGTCCGGTCGTGGCCGTGAGCTGAATCCGGCGCTGGTGATCCTGTCGATTCTGTTCGTGATCAAGCTGGGTTGGTTCAACGCATGACTTTTGATTCCCAGGCCTATGCCGTTCAACTCGAAGAAAAGGTCACGCGTTTGCGTGACCTGCTGGCCCCGTTCGATGCACCCGAGCCGGCCGTTTTCGATTCACCGCTGAAAAACTTCCGCCTGCGCGCCGAGTTCCGCCTGTGGCGCGAGGCCGGCGAGCGGCATTACGCGATGTTTTCCCAGGAAGACAAACGCACGCCCATCCTGATCGAAGAGTTCCCGATCGCCAGCCTGCGCATCAACCAGTTGATGCCGCAGCTCAAGGCAGCGTGGCAAGCCAGTGCGGCCCTGAGCCACAAGCTGTTCCAGGTGGAATTCCTGACCACGCTGGCCGGCGACGCGATGATCACCCTGTGCTATCACCGCCCGCTGGACGAGCACTGGCACGCGGCGGCTGCGAAACTGGCGACGGACCTGAACGTCAGCATCATCGGCCGCTCCAAGGGCAAGCGCGAAGTCATCGGTCACGATTACGTGGTCGAGCGACTGGACGTCGGCGGTCGCACCTTCAGCTACCGCCAGCCGGAAGGCGCGTTCACCCAGCCCAACGGTACGGTGAACCAGAAGATGCTCAACTGGGCGTACGATGCGCTCGGGGATCGCTCCGATGATTTGCTGGAGCTGTATTGCGGCAACGGCAACTTCACCCTGCCGCTCGCCACCCGCGTGCGTAAAGTGCTGGCCACCGAAATCAGCAAGACCTCGGTCAACGCGGCGCTGAGCAATCTCAGCGAAAACGCGGTGGATAACGTCACCTTGGTGCGCTTGTCCGCCGAAGAGCTGACCGAAGCCCTGAACGAAGTGCGTCCGTTCCGCCGCCTGCACGGCATCGACCTCAAGAGCTACGAGTTCGGCAGCGTGTTCGTCGACCCGCCCCGCGCCGGCATGGACCCGGACACCTGCGAGCTGACCCGGCGCTTCGATAACATCCTGTACATCTCCTGCAATCCGGAGACTCTGGCAGCCAACATCGCCCAACTGCACGACACTCACCGGATCAGCCGGTGTGCGATGTTCGACCAGTTCCCGTGGACCCATCACATGGAATCCGGGGTGATGTTGACCCGGCGTTGATGTCAGCTGCCACGCACAAAAAAGCCGTCTTCACGACGGCTTTTTTGTAGGCACTTACACGACAACATCGACCTTGCGCGGGCGCCCGCCTTTCCTGCCGTTCGCCCGCGCGGCTTCAGACTTTGCGGCACTGCTCTGGCGACCATTGCGCGAAGCGACGACCGAGGCCGCCATGGCCATCAGCGGCTTGCTCGCTGAAATCATCCCGGCGATAGACACATGCAGGTCCTTGCCTTCATGGCACAGCGCAGTCCCCGCATAGCCGACAGTCAGGCTGGCGTAGTCCTCCAGCTCAAAACCATCGAACTCCGGATAGTTGGCCACGGGCAACAATACGCCGCTGCCGTCTTCGAAGAGCACTGCCAGCCTGGGAGCCAGGTAGGTAACCGCTGTCGCTTGCAGGCTATTTTTTCTACGTAACTCACCACGTTCAATGGCCTTGTCCAGGCTACTTTCCGTTACGGGATTATCGGCCTGAACCTTGGCTTTTATCGTTTTCATAACTCGATCTCCACACTTTCCTGTGCACCGATCAGGGACAGCAATGTCTTGTTCGATTCAGGTACGTAGCAAGCCGATCCAATCATATTGGTCGTGCTGACAACCCTTTTCACCACAACGACTTCGTTGCTTTGCCAGTCCCACAGTTGATTATCAAGACAGGCCGTTTGTAGTTTTCGCCACCAGATGCCGCGGGCACGTCGCAAATGGGCAGGTTGCTTGAGCGATTGGCGCAAACCCTCAAGCACCGCCAATGGTGGCCGACGCGATAGCGGAACGACATCCCAGAGCTCGACACCGTTGTGCCAAAAGCTGAACCTGAATCTCGCGCTCCACGTACCCGCTTCCACATGCGCATGAGGCGGACAATGCTCGTCTCGCAACATGATCACTACCGACAGTCCTTTGAAACTGCATACCTTCATGCTAACCCATCCGTTAGGTTTTTGAATCCCAGAATCCGGCATTCCCTGGAGAATCCGACCGCTGGCATTGGCAGCCGAATCATTTCTTCTGTCCTCAGGCTAGCGTCCCGGCAATTCCCGGACCTGCGGAACACCACGCGAATTGGTAAGAAATCCTTTCTTTACAGCGCTGGCACCTGATAATTACTGATCCAGCTTCTTCATCTGATCCCCGGTGTAATCAATCATGCAGCGACAATTCGACGATCTTCAGTTGGGCAGCATTGAGCTGTTTTGCCTGGCCGCCGAGGCTGGCAGTTTTACTGCCGCGGCGCTGGTGGCAGGTGTCACACCCGCTGCCGTGAGCCGATCGGTGTCGCGCATGGAAGAACGCCTGGGCGTGCGGCTGTTCGCGCGCACCACGCGTAGCGTGAAGCTCACTGACAGTGGTCGCCGTTATTACGAAGAATGTCGCCAGGCCCTTGCGCAACTGGTCGAGGCCCAGCGCGAGGTCATGGGCCAGCAGCAAGTGCCGTCCGGTACTTTGCGCATCAGTATTCCGACCACCTACGCGCATCATCGAATCCTGCCGCTGCTGCCCGAATTCCGGGCGCGCTATCCCGCGGTGAAAGTCGAGTCGCATATCAGCAATCGCAACATCGATTTCGTCGGCGAAGGCTACGACATGGCGATTCGCGTGCGAGCCATCCCGGATTCCGGTCTGATCGCCCGCCAGTTGGAAGATGCCGCCCTGGTACTGATTGCCAGCCCTGATTACCTGAAACAGGCCGGCATTCCGCAATCCCTCGACGACCTCGAAAACCACGAATGCATTCAGTATGAATTGCCCAGCAGCGGCCGGCGCATTGCCTGGTTGTTCAACGATGAAGGCGTGCCCCGGGAGATTCTGGCCGAGGGCAACCTCAGTTGTTCCGATGATGTACTGGGTGGGGTGACACTGGCCAAACACGGGGCAGGGTTGTTTCAGACTTATCGTTTTATCGTGGAAAAGGAACTGGCCGACGGCTCACTGGTGGAGGTGCTCAAGCCCTATGGCGGGCGCTCGCGACCCTTCACCCTGCTGTACCCGCAAAGTCGACATGTACCGCTGCGCTTGAGGGCATTCATTGATTTTCTGGTGGAGCATTTGCCGCGCTGAACACAGAAAGTGTCCGATCATCGCCCACAAACCGCCAGTGTGCCCTCTCTTCAATTGACCGAATTAACTAGTTAGTACAATTTACCTCCACAGGCTGAGAACCATGGCCGATTCCAACAATAAAAAGTGGAGAGATTCCGATGTCCCCTATCGTTCTGGTGCTAAACGGCCCGAACCTGAACCTGCTCGGCACCCGTGAACCGGCGACTTACGGCCACGAAACCCTGGCAGACATTTCGGCCCTGTGCGGACGCGCCGCCGAAGAGTTCGGCCTGGCGTTGGAGTTTCGCCAGACCAACCATGAAGGCGAATTGCTCGACTGGATTCACGCCGCCCGCGGTCGCTGCGCCGGGATCGTCATCAACCCCGCCGCGTGGACTCACACCTCGGTCGCCATCCGCGACGCCCTGGTCGCCAGCGAGCTACCGGTCATCGAAGTCCACCTGTCCAACGTGCACGCCCGCGAACCCTTCCGCCACCACTCGTTCGTATCCGCTATTGCAACGGCGGTGATGGCCGGCTTCGGCAGTCACGGCTATCGCCTGGCGCTGGAACACTTCAGTCATCGTTTGAAGGGGTGATCGCCGTGACTCAGAACAACGTGGTACTGGCCGGGCTGATCGGCGCCGGCATCCAGGCTTCCCGCACACCGGCCCTGCACGAGCATGAAGGCGATGCCCAAGGGCTGCGCTACCTCTATCGCCTGATTGATCTTGATCAGTTGAAACTCGACAGCAACGCCCTGCCTGACCTGTTGATGGCCGCCGAGCGCATGAACTTCACCGGTTTGAACATCACCTTTCCCTGCAAGCAGGCAATCATCCCGCTGCTGGACGAACTCTCGCCGGAGGCCCGCGGTATCGGTGCGGTCAACACGGTGGTGCTCAAGAATGGCAAACGCATCGGCCACAACACCGATTGCCTGGGCTTTGCCGAGGGCTTTCGACGGGGTCTGAAAGGCGTTGCCGTTGAACGTGTCGTCCAGATGGGCGCTGGCGGCGCAGGGGCGGCGGTGGCCCACGCCCTGTTGAGCGAAGGCGTACAACAACTGAGCATTTTTGACGTGGACATCCGTCGCGCCCAGGATCTGGCCGACAACCTCAATCAGCATTTCGGGGTCGCTCTGGCGGTGGCCGGGTATGACCTGCCAAGCGCCTTGGCCCAGGCTGACGGCCTGGTGAACACGACGCCGATGGGCATGAAAAAACTGCCCGGCATGCCGGTGCCGGTCGAGTTGCTTCGAGCCGAGTTGTGGGTGGCGGAGATCGTTTACTTCCCGCTGGAAACCGAACTGCTGCGCAACGCCCGCGCCCTCGGTTGCCGGACGCTGGACGGCGGCAACATGGCCGTGTTTCAGGCGGTGAAGGCATTCGAGTTGTTCAGCGGCGTGGTGCCGGATGCCCAGAGAATGCTTGAACATTTCCAGGGCATGAATGACTGAAGATCAAAGGATCGCAGCCTTCGGCAGCGCCTACGTCAATCGCATTGATCTGTAGGAGCTGCCGAAGGCTGCGATCTTTTCAAGCCTGCAAATAACGCAGCACCGACTCGCAAATCATCTCCCGATGACGCTGCTTGATGCGCTCATCCGGCAAGTCGATCTGGAAAATCTCACCCACGGTATGGCGGTTCGATACGCGATAAAAGCAGAACGAACTGATCAGCAGATGCACATCCAGCGGCACCAGGCCGGCGCGGAATACACCCTCTTCAACACCCCGACGCAGGATCACATCGAGGGAATCGAGAACGGTGTTGTTCATCGCCCGGATCGCTTCGGAGCGCTTCACGTACTCGGCGTTGTGAATGTTTTCGATGCTGACGATGCGCACGAAATCGACGTTGCGATCGTGGTGATCGAATGTGAATTCAACCAGCCGCCGAATCGCGTCCACCGGTGCCAGTTCGGTCAGGTGCAAACGGCTTTCAGTGTTGCGGATATCGCCGTAAAGCTTCTCCAGCACCTCGACGTAGAGCTGTTCCTTGCTGCCGAAGTAGTAGTAGATCATGCGCTTGGAGGTGTGGATGCGCTCGGCGATGGCATCGACGCGGGCCCCGGAAAGCCCCTGCTGGACGAATTCGACAATCGCCTCCTGCAGGATGTTTTCGCGGGTCTTTTCCGGGTTGTTCTTGCGACTCTTGCGCGGCTCGGTCCCGGGTTCTACGGAGGCTGCGGGGAGTTCTGAAGTCATTGTCATTGCGGGCTCACGGCCATCACTGCACAGGCTGGCGATTATGGGCTGCGCGGCACGGTGAAGGAAGCCGCGCGGCCCGTGTTTAATCCCGCGTTTACGAATTTCCTACAACTTGGCCTGACGGATGGCTCCGCTTCGGGATTTGGCCATGGCCGCCAGCCGCACCGCCACGTTGGCCGCGCCGTAGCCGGCATACCCGTTTTTGCGCTGGATGATCTCAAAGAAGAACCGCCCCTCGAACGGCTCGGTATACACGTGAAACAACTCGCCACCTTGGGCGTCACGGTCATACAGCACGTTGAAATAGGCCAGCTCACTGAGGAACTCATCGTTGAAATCGAAGCGCGCCGCCAGGTCATCGTAGTAGTTGAGCGGGATATCCAGCAGCGGCACGCCCGCCTCTTTTGCACGGCTGACCTGGGCAAAGATGTCATCACAATCAAAGGCGATGTGATGCACTCCGGACCCGCGATAACTCGACAGCGCATGTGAGATCGCGGTGTTGCGGTTTTCGGAAATGTTCAGCGGCAAGCGGATCGAACTGTCGCGACTGCGCAAGGCACGGCTCTTCACCAGACCATAAGGATCTGGCAGCACCACTTCATCGTCCGCCTCGAAATCCAGCAGGCTCTTGTAGAACAGCACCCAGCTGTCGAGGCTGTCGGCCGGCAGTGCCATGGCCATGTGGTCAATGCGCTTGAGGCCGCCGCTGGCCGGCGCTTGCGGGTACAGATTGAAGTCCGTGCCATAAACATCGGCGTGTTGATCCACCAGATAAATCAGGCTGCCATCCGGCGCACGCACCGCCGCCAGCTCCAGTTCGTTGGGGCCGACCAACCCGCGATAGGGCTGGCCCTTGTAGGCCACGGCGCGGGCCAGTGCGCTGGCGCTGTCCTTGACCCGCACGGCCGTAGCGCACAGCGAAGGGCCGTGGGCTTCGAAAAAGCTGTGGCCGAATGAGTAAGGCTCCGAGTTCAGGATCAGGTTGATATCGCCCTGGCGCAGCAGGCTGACGCTCTTGGAGCGATGTTGCCCGGCCTTGACGAAACCCAGTCGCTCCAGCCAATGGGAGAGCTTGGCGCCGAGGCTTTCATCCACGGCGAATTCGAGAAATTCGATGCCGTTGTACTCGCTGGCCTTGGGTGTTTCGAACAGAATCCCGGGGTTGGCCGCAGGTCTGGTTTCCTGCGCCAGACGCTCGCGGGTCTTCTCTTCCAGATACAACAACGAACGCAAGCCGTCGGCGGCATTGGCCCTTGGCGGCGCGGCGCGGAAGCCGTCGTTGAAGATTTCCAGCGACAATGGCCCGGTGTAGCCGCTCTGGATGATCGGCGCGAGGAACCCCGGCAAGTCGAACTCCCCCTGCCCCGGGAAGCAGCGAAAATGCCGGCTCCACTCCAGCACGTCCATGGCCAGGATCGGTGCGTCGGCCATTTGCACGAAGAAGATCTTGTCGCCGGGAATCTCGGCGATGGCACTGGGATCGCCCTTGAGCGACAGGGTGTGAAAGCTGTCCAGCAACACGCCAAGGCTTGGATGATCGGCCTGACGCACGATGTTCCACACCTGTTGATACGTATTCACGTGCCGGCCCCAGGCCAGCGCTTCATAACCGATGCGTAGACCACGGGCCCCGGCATGTTCTGCCAGCAGTCGCAAATCGTCGACCAGAATCTGTTCATCACCGATGGAGTCGGCCGAGGCGTTGCTGCACACCAGCACCAGGTCGGTACCCAGTTCCTGCATCAGGTCGAATTTGCGCTCGGCGCGTTCCAGGTTGCGCGACAACCGATCACGCCGGCAGCCTTCGAAATCACGGAAAGGTTGAAACAGGGTGATGGCGATCCCGAGATCGGCGCACATCTGTTTAATTTCCCGTGGGCTGCCGTCGTAGTAGAGAAGGTCGTTCTCGAAAATCTCCACACCGTCGAACCCGGCGGCGGCAATGGCTTCGAGTTTTTCCGGCAGGGTACCGCTCAAGGATACGGTGGCAATGGAACGCTGCATATTTCGACTCCCGGTAATGGGGACCATCTTGTTAGGGGGCATCGCACGCACGGATCCTTGTAGGAGCTGCCGGAGGCTGCGATCCTTTGATTTTGCTTTTCAAGATCAAACGATCGCAGCCTCCAGCAGCTCCTACAGGGGGTAGCGTTTGTCTTGGGTAAATTATTGGCTTGGCGATCCCGCACAGCAATTCAAAGTGTACTATCCGGTTAGTTTTGTGTTCGATTATCGAACACAATGGTGGTTGGCGAATTGACGATTTTTTGTCCACTGCCCAACATCGACCCCACATTGAGTCCGGACTCGCAGCACCGGCCGCGATGTCCAAAACACCAAATAACAAATTCAAAAAAACGGGTGGTACATATGCTTCCTTCCCAAAGCTCACGCATGGCTCCGGCCATTAGCGTCACTGCCGGTGGTATCGGCGACAAGATCCGCGGCGCCATGGCTGTCGGCAAAACCCGTTGGGGCATGCTGGCGCTGGTGTTTTTCGCCACTACCCTGAACTACATCGACCGCGCCGCACTGGGCGTGATGCAGCCCATCCTGGCCAAGGAAATGAGCTGGACGGCGATGGATTACGCCAACATCAACTTCTGGTTCCAGGTCGGCTATGCCATTGGTTTCGTGCTGCAGGGCCGGTTGATCGACCGGGTCGGCGTCAAGCGCGTGTTCTTCTGCGCTGTGTTGCTCTGGAGTCTGGCGACCGGCGCCCACGGCCTGGCCACTTCGGCGGTCGGCTTCATGGTCTGCCGATTCATCCTCGGCCTTACCGAAGCCGCCAACTACCCGGCCTGCGTGAAAACCACGCGCCTGTGGTTCCCGGCCGGCGAGCGCGCCGTGGCCACCGGGATATTCAATGCCGGGACCAACGTCGGTGCGATGTTCACCCCTATGCTGCTGCCACTGATCCTGCACGTCTGGGGCTGGCAAGCCGCGTTCCTGTGCATGTCGGCACTGGGCGGGATCTGGTTGCTGTTCTGGGGCCTGAAATACTTCAACCCGGAAGAGCATCCGAGCGTCAAACAATCGGAACTGGACTACATCCAGAAGGAAGTCGAGCCGGAACAAACCCGCGTGCCGTTCTCGAAGATCCTGCGCATGCGCGGCACATGGGCCTTCGCCCTCGCCTACTCGATGACCGCGCCGGTGTTCTGGTTCTACCTGTACTGGCTGCCGCCGTTCCTCAATCAGCAATACAACCTGGGCATCAACGTGACCCAGATGGGCATTCCGCTGATCATCATTTACCTCACCGCCGACTTCGGCAGCGTTGGCGGCGGCATCCTCTCCTCGTTCCTGATCGGTCGCGGCGTCAACCCGATCAAGGCGCGGCTAGTGTCGATGCTGCTGTTCGCCTGCTGCATCATCGGCGTGGTCATGGCGGCCGGCTCCAGCAATCTGTGGGTCGCCGTAGCCGCCATCTCCCTGGCCATCGGCGCGCACCAGGCCTGGACCGCAAACATCTGGAGCCTGGTGATGGACTACACGCCCAAGCACATGATGAGTACGGTGTTCGGCTTCGGCGGTATGTGTGCGGCGATTGGCGGGATGTTCATGACCCAGTTGGTCGGCCATATCCTGACCGTCACCAACAACAACTACACCGTGCTGTTCACGCTGATACCGGCGATGTACTTCATTGCGCTGACCTGGATGTACTTCATGGCACCGCGCAAGATTCCAGCCATCACCGACTAAAGAAGTCATCAGTCCCTGTGGGAGCGAGCCTGCTCGCGAAAGCGGTACGTCAGCCAACGTCAATGTTGAATGACAGTCCGTCTTCGCGAGCAGGCTCGCTCCCACAGGTCTCTGATCGTTGCCCTCCTACCGGCGGCTTTGCTGCCACGCGGCCGCCAATCCGCTGCAACAGATCACGGCAATACCGAGCACGGTGGTCAGTGTCGGCGTATGGGAAAACAGCAGCCAGCCCAGCAGGCCAGCGAAGATGATCTGGCAATAGCTGAACGGCGCCAGCAATGCCGGTGCGGCGAGTCGAAACGCCTGGGTCAGGAACAGGTGCGCCGTCATCCCGCAGGCCCCCAGCGCCAGCATCATCGCGCCATGCACCAGGTTCGGCGTCTGCCAGAAGAACGGCACCAGCGCACTCATCACCAGCGTGTTGCACAAGCCTGCGAAGAAGTTGCTGGTGGTCGGGCTGTCGATCTCGCTGAGCTTGCGCGTCAGCAGTTGATAAAAGCAGAAAAACAGCGCCGAGCAGAACGGCAGCAACACCGCCGGGGTAAACAGATCACCACCGGGGTGAACGATGATCAGCACCCCGCCGAAACCGAAAATCACCGCCAACCATTGCCCTCGCGTCACCCGCTCGCCAAGCAGCGGTACCGACAACGCGGTGACCAGCACCGGAGCGAGGAAGTTGACCGACGTGGCCTCGGCCAACGGGATGTACATCAGCCCCGTGGTGAAAAACAGACTGGTGCCCAGCAGGCACAATGCCCGGGTCAGTTGCAGAAAAGGCCGCTTGGTACGCAGCACTCGCAGCCCGGATTGCGGCAGGAAAATCCCGGCCATCAGCAAGGTGTGAACCACGTAACGCGCCCAGACCACCATGACAATGGGATAGAAACCGGAGAGGTATTTGGAAAAGGCGTCATGGCTGGAAAACAGGAAAGTCGCGACAACGATCAGCAGGATCCCTTTGAAGGGCTGATTGACGCCGGAAAGCGGGGTACTGCTGGGCGACGTCAAGACAAAGTCCTTTTATCGATTGAGGCGAGACATGAATAATTTAGAACCTGGTTCCACTTTATGATATCGACGACTCAATAAAGTGGGCGAATACCGCACACTGTTTATTCAAGCAGACTTCAGGTTCAACTGAACAACTCTGATGCCTGGCTCGCCAGTGAAAGCTCATCGGCGTATTTCAACAAGGTCGGCGCCAGCTCATGCAATCGCGCTCCGGGCATTCGCGCACTTGGCCCGGCAATACTGAGCACGCCGATGACCCGGCCATCCAGTGGATGACGCACCACGCCGGCAATCGCCGAGGTGCCCACCGCCGAACTTTCCTCGACCCAGGCATAACCTTGCTCCCGCGCCAGACGCAAGCGCTCCAGCAGTTCAATATTCGAACGCGGCGCATTAGGCCCGACGTCCCGAGGCAATTTCGCCCCTTGCCGTTCGACCAGCGACAGCGCCTCGGCATCGCTCATGCACGCCAGCCACGCGTGCCCGGAAGCCGTGTAGAACAAAGGCGCATCGCGCCCCATGTCCGGGTCGTAGCGCAAGCCGGAACGGGCTCCCTGGGACTTGGCGATCCACACCTGGCGTTCCCCCTGGATCACCCCCAGACGCACCAGTTCGCCAGTTTCCCCGGCCAGACGATCGAGCACCGGCTGGATGATATCCGCACCGCTGCCGGACAAGTATCGAAAGCCCATGGCCACCAGCTTGGTCGACAGGTGATAGCGCAGGTTGTCCGGATTCTGCCGCACGTACCCCAGGCGAATCAGTTCAGCGAGCAAACGATGAGTCGCGCTTTTAGGGATCTCCAGTTGCTCGGCCAACGTCTGCATCGGCAAACCCTGCGGTTCACCGGTCAGGCTTTCCAGCACGCTGAAAACACGTTCGATCTGACTGCCAGCCATGGTATGTCCCAAACAAAATTTGGCTGATTCTAGAAGAGAAGCCCCACGAAGCAAAATGTGGAACCAGTCGCGCAACCGGCAGTCTGACGACCGGACTGGCGCGGCTCCCACTTGGCAGCAACACTCATCGCACGGCTCGTTACCCGGAACAGAAGAGGATTCCCACATGCTATGGAAAAAAGGCCGACGCAGCGACAACGTGGTCGATGCCCGTGGTGATGATGTCGGCAGTGGCGGCGGCGGGATGCGCTTCGGCGGTGGCAAGGGCCTGAGCCTGACGGCGATCCTGCTGATCGTCGGCATCGGCTGGATCACCGGCCAGGATCCGCTGCAAATCCTCGGACAACTGACCGGGCAAATGGACCAGCAATCGGCGCCCGCCACCAACCAGAGCCGCAAGGCACCACCGGCCAATGACGAAGGCGCGGAGTTCGTGCGCTCGATCCTCGGCGACACCGAAGACACCTGGGGCACGATATTCCAGCAGGCCGGCCGTCAGTACAAAGAACCGACCCTGGTGCTGTTCAGCAACCGCGTGAATTCGGCCTGCGGTCTGGCCACCTCGGCCACCGGGCCGTTCTATTGCCCGGCGGACCAGAAGGTCTATCTGGACATGGCGTTTTTCCAGGAAATGTCCCAACGTTTTTCTGCCGCGGGCGACTTCGCCCAGGCTTACGTAATCGCTCACGAAGTCGGACACCATGTGCAGACCCTGCTTGGGGTGTCCGCAAAAATCCAGGCAGCCCGCCAACAAGGCCGGCAGATGGAAGGCGACGGCGGTTTGCTGGTTCGTCAGGAACTGCAAGCCGATTGCCTGGCCGGTGTCTGGGCCAACAATGCGCAGAAGCGTCTGAACTGGCTGGAGCCGGGTGACATCGAAGAAGCACTGAACGCAGCGAACGCTATCGGTGACGATCGTTTGCAGCAACAGGGTCAGGGCCGCGTGGTCCCGGACTCGTTCACCCACGGTACGTCGGCGCAACGGGTGCGCTGGTTCAAAACCGGTTTCGCCCAAGGCCAGGTAAGCCAGTGCGATACCTTTGCGACGAAAAATCTGTAAATGAAGAAATGGTTGTTGGTTGTTCTGTTTACTTGCGCAACGTCCCAGGCTGCCGAGCATGAGGTCAAGGAGCTCAGTCCCGGACGCCTGCTGTTGAAATCAGGTGAAATCGCGGTGGGCATCAGCCCCGCCCCGGCAAAAATCGAACGGGTGCTGATCATCCTCCACGGTCGCTTGCGCAACGCGCAAACCTATCTGCAGAGCGGTGAGCACGCGGCCGAACTGGCCGGGCAAAGTGCAACGACCCTGGTGATCGCCCCGCAATTCCTCAATGAAACCGATGTTGCGGTTCATCCGGTGGCCGACACCGTTTTGCGCTGGCAAGGCAATGAATGGATGGCCGGGGGCGAATCCACGGCACCGTTTCGGCTGAGTTCCTATGCCGCGCTCGACGAAATCATCGCTCGCTTGGGTGACCGCCAGCAGTTTCCGGATGTGAAGCAAATTGTCATCGCCGGTCACTCCGGTGGCGCGCAGGTGGTTCAGCGCTATGCAGTGCTCGGTCATGATCAGCCGGCCCTCGAGGCGGCCGGCGTACAGGTTCGATACGTGATTGCCAACCCGTCGTCCTACGCCTATTTCGATGAGCGCCGGCCCGTGGCGTTCAGCCACGCCGGTTGCCCGCAATTCAATCGCTGGAAATATGGGCTAGCGGATTTGCCCGCCTACGCCGAAGGACAAACGCCCACACAACTGCAGGAAAAGTACCTTAAGCGTGACATCGTTTACCTTCTGGGCCAGCAGGACACCGACCCGAATCATCCGGCGCTGGACAAGAGCTGTGAGGCCAAGGCGCAAGGGCCGTATCGGTTGGCGCGCGGGCGTTTTTACTTTGATTATCTGAAGCGGCTGCAACCGCAAGGGTTGAAGCAGCAATTGATAGAAGTGCCCGGAGTCGGGCATGACGGGGACGGGATGTTTACGTCGCCGGAGGGGCAGAAGGCGTTGTTTGGGGAATGACTCTTGTAGTGCCTGGGCCTGCCTCTTCGCGAGCAAGCCCGCTCCCACATTGGATCTGTGTCGTTCACAAATCCCTTGTGGGAGCGGGCTTGCTCGCGAAAGCGGTTGACCTGGCAACGAAGCACTCAAGCCGACAGCATCTGCCGCAACTCGACACAATCCGCCGCATGCCAATCGGTCAATTCAGGCCAAGGATTATCCGGCAGGTTCACCAGCACCGTCCGCGTACCCGCCGCTCGCCCGCAATCCAGATCAAAGCGGTAATCGCCGACCATCACCATCTCGCTCGCCGGCACCTTCCACGCTTCGGCCAATTTCAGCAGCCCGCCCGGATGCGGTTTGGGCGGTGCATCATCGCGGCCCAATACATCTTCCAGCGCAAAGCAGTCGGCCAGGCCAATGGCCTCCAGCGTGACATGCGCCAGCTCCCGGGCATTGCGCGTGAGAATGCCCAGGCGATAACCGCGCCCGGCCAGCTCACGCACCAACTCCACCGCGCCCGGCGCCGGTTTCGAACCGAGGGCCAGGTCCCGTTCGTGCTCCAGCAGCCACGCATGCTTGGCAGCGGCTTCATCGGCCGGCAGTGCGGCGAGGTGGGTCAGGATGTCGGCTTCGGCAGGAATCGCCAAGGCTACGCGAATCGCTGCGAAGTCGTGCACGGCCACGGTCAGGGTGCCGTCCATGTCGAACACCCAGTGACGCACGTCAGCCAGGCTCACGCCCAATCCTTGCGGTGACGGATCAAGCCTTCCTGGGTGACCGAGGCCACCAGTTGCCCGGCGCGATTAAACACGCTGCCTCGGGAGAATCCGCGCGAGTTGCCGGCCCACGGACTGTCCATCGCGTAGAGCAGCCAGTCATCGGCACGCAGATTCTGGTGGAACCACAGTGCGTGATCGAGGCTGGCGACTTGCATGTCCTTGTGCCAGACCGATTTGCCATGGGGCTGCATCGAAGTGACCAGCAGACCGAAATCCGATGCATAGGCCAGCAGGTATTTATGCAGCGCCGGCGAATCGGCCAAAGCCCCGTCGGCGCGGAACCAGACGTACTTGACCGGATCGGACGGCAGCGGGTTGTAGGGATCTTTTTCAGTCACCGGGCGGAATTCGATCGGCTTGGGGCACAACAGCTTTTCGCGCATTTTCTCGGGAATCAGGTGCGCGCGCTGCTGGGTCAGTTCCAGCTCCGAGGGCAGATTTTCCGGGCCAACCACAACCGGCATTTTGCTCTGGTGCTCAAAGCCTTCCTCGTCGTACTGGAATGATGCACTGCACGTGAAGATCGGGTGGCCCTTCTGGATCGCCGTCACCCGGCGCGTGCTGAAACTGCCGCCGTCACGCACCCGGTCAACCTGATACACCACCGGCAACCCGGCATCACCCGGACGCAGGAAATAGCCGTGCATCGAATGCACATGGCGCGCCTCTTCTACCGTCTGACTCGCCGCCGACAGCGACTGGCCGAGTACCTGGCCACCGAACAGCTGACGAAAACCCAGGTCCTGGCTACGGCCGCGGAACAGGTTTTCCTCGATCGGTTCCAGGGTCAGCAAGTCGACCAGATCTTCCAACACTTGGCTCATTCAGACTCTCCTCACGCAAAACATTGCCGCGCAGTCTTGGCTGCAACGGTCGATTCAGTTTCCGGCCCGGGCCAGCATGGGGCCATTGTAAACGTCCGTGCCAGCTTATCCATGCAAGGTTTGCAGCCATTGTTCGCGGCTGATGCGATACAGAACGTGCCGACGCAACGGATGATCGGCCTCGAGTCGCGGGTGATCGAAGTCATCCGCCGGGTCATGGTGCATGCCGATGGCCTGCATGACTTTCTCTGACGGCAGGTTGGTTTGTGTCGTGAAGGCCACCACCTCTTTCAGCGGCAAGCGGTCGAACCCGCAGCGCAGAGCGGTCCACGCCGCTTCACTGGCATATCCGAGGCCCCAGTGCTCGCGGGCCAGGCGCCAGCCGATTTCCGTCGCGGGAGTGAATGGCGCGTCGAATCCGACCACATTGAGCCCGGTAAACCCGATGAACTGGCCAGAATCCTTTCGCTGCAAGGCCCAGAGCCCATAACCATGCTCGGCGAAATGACCACGGATTCGCCCGATCAATGACGCACTTTCCAGGCGGCTCAAGGTGCCTGGAAAATAGCGCATCACCTGCGGATCGGCACACATCGCCGCAAAGTCCGCCAAATCTTCATCGCGCCACTGGCGCAACAGCAGCCGAGCGCTTTCAAGCTCCAGTATTGGCTCCATCGTGCCCCGCCCCTCCATTACAATGTCGCCAGTCTACAACGCTGGTAGGATCCTTCTCTCATTCCTACATGAAATGACCATGCCACTGCCGCTGATTTATCACGAAGACTACAGTCCCGAGTTTCCGGCGGATCACCGCTTCCCCATGGACAAGTTCCGCCTGCTGCGCGATCACCTGGTGGACAGCGGCCTGACCCGCGACGCCGACCTGCTGCGCCCGGATCTGTGTCCGGCAGACATTCTCGCCCTCGCCCATGACCCTTCGTATATCGAACGCTACATGAGTGGCGAATTGTCCCGCGAAGACCAGCGCCGCCTCGGCCTGCCCTGGAGCGAAGCCCTGGCCCGGCGCACGGTGCGGGCAGTCGGCGGCTCGCTGCTGGCGGCCGAGCAGGCGCTGGAGCATGGCCTGGCCTGTCACCTGGCGGGCGGCACCCACCATGCGCACTACGACTACCCGGCCGGGTTCTGCATCTTCAATGACCTGGCGGTGATCAGCCACTACCTGCTGGAAAGTGGTCGGGTGAACCGGGTGCTGATCTTCGATTGCGACGTGCATCAAGGCGACGGGACCGCACGAATCCTGCACCACACCCCGGAAGCGGTAACCGTTTCCCTGCACTGCGAAAAGAACTTTCCTGCACGCAAAGCCGAAAGTGACTGGGACATTCCGCTGCCCAACGGCATGGGCGATGCCGACTACCTGAAGGTAGTAGACGATGCGCTTAACTACCTGCTGCCGCTCTACCAACCGGACCTGGTGCTGTATGACGCCGGGGTCGATGTGCATAAGGACGACGCCCTGGGTTATCTGAAGCTGACAGACGAAGGCGTCGCCGCCCGCGATGAAAGCGTGATGCGCCATTGCCTGGGCCGCGACATCCCGCTGGTCGGGGTGATCGGCGGCGGCTACAGCAAGGACCGCCAGGCCCTGGCCCGGCGCCACGGCATCCTCCATCACAGCGCGCAGCGTGTCTGGCAGTCATCAGGCTGTCACTGAGTTGTGGATGCTTTACCCACAATGCCTGTGGAACTGCCTGTGGATAACCTGAGTGAAAGGGTCTGCAGCCCACACGGCGTATAGGGTACAGAACGGTGGTTGTTTTTTAACCAGCACTGACAAACACCACCGAACCCTGTGGGAGCGGGCTTGCCCGCGAAGGCGGTGTATCAGATTCATGGATTTCGACTGACACTCCGCTTTCGCGAGCAAGCCCGCTCCCACAGGGATCCGGGCTGCTAGAATGCGCGGCTTATCCAGCCAGGCCGCAGCTCTCATCATGACCCAGCCCTCAACCGCCTCCCCTTCCCGCGTCGCCATCATCGGCGGCGGTCCTGCCGGTTTGATGGCCGCTGAAGTGTTGAGCCAGGCCGGGATCAAGGTCGACCTGTACGACGGCATGCCTTCGGTTGGACGAAAATTCCTCCTGGCTGGTGTCGGCGGCATGAACATCACTCACTCCGAAGCCTACCCGGCATTTCTCTCGCGCTACGCCGAACGCGCCCCGCAAATCGCCCCACTGTTGCGCGGCTTCGGCGCCGAAGCGCTGTGCCAGTGGATTCACGGGCTAGGCATCGAGACCTTCGTCGGCAGCTCCGGCCGGGTATTCCCCACCGACATGAAAGCCGCACCGCTGCTGCGCGCCTGGCTCAAGCGCCTGCGCGACAGCGGCGTAGTTATCCACACCCGCCATCGCTGGCTCGGCTGGAACGAGCATGGCGGTTTGCGCATCGACAGCCCGGAAGGCGAAAAGTCCGTTCAAGCCAATGCCACCCTGCTCGCCCTCGGTGGCGGCAGTTGGTCACGATTGGGTTCGGACGGCGCCTGGATGCTGGCACTGGAGCAGCACGGCGTAGGACTGGCGCCGTTGCAACCGAGCAATTGCGGCTTCGAGGTGCAGGCCTGGAGCGAATTGATGGTCAGCAAATTCGCCGGCGCGCCGCTGAAAAATATCGCCATCGGTCTCAATGATGATGTGCCCCGGCTCGGCGAATGTGTGATCACTGCCACCGGGATCGAGGGCAGTTTGATCTACGCCCTGTCGGCGCCTATTCGCGAAGCGATCAATCAGCACGGTACGGCGACGATTCATCTGGACCTGCTGCCCGGCCGGCCTGTGGATAAAGTTCTGGCGGCGTTGAGCAAACCACGAGGTTCACGCTCGATGGCCAAGCATCTGCACAGTCAGCTCGGCATCGATGGGGTGAAAGCGGCGCTGCTGCGTGAACTGACCAGCGCCGATTGCTTTGCCGATATGGCCTTGCTGGCCAAGGCGATCAAGGCATTGCCACTGTCACTGGTGAAAACCCGTCCACTGGACGAGGCCATCAGCAGCGCTGGCGGTGTGTTGTTCGAGGCGATGGATGAGCGATTGATGCTCAAGCAAATGCCTGGCGTGTTTTGCGCCGGGGAAATGCTTGATTGGGAAGCGCCGACAGGCGGTTATCTGCTGACCGCGTGTTTCGCCAGTGGGCGAGCGGCTGGGTTGGGGATGGTGGAGTGGTTGCGGCGCGAGGACTGAAGACCGAGGCGTCCCCTTCGCGAGCAGGCTCGCTCCCACATTGATCTTCAGTGAACACATAATTTGTGTACGACATGGATCCTGTGGGAGCGAGCTTGCTCGCGATGGCGGATTAACAGGCGCCGCGATTATTAAGGTTTGCGCTTACGCGGCCCGGTATTGAACACCGGTACCTTGCGCACCGGTTTGATCGAAGGCTCCGCCGGTGCAACCTCTCCGCTATCCACCCACTTGCCAAGATTGCGTTTACCACCGCCACCACCGGAAGCCTTGGGCTTCTTCGGTTTCTTCGGCTTCTTGACGACCTGACCGCTGGCATCGGTGTCCGGTACGCGGTGCTCCGGTTCGAAGTCCGGCTCGTTCTGCCGCTTCAAGGTCTGGCGGGTCAGCATCTCGATGGCCGACAGCAGATTCACTTCATCGGCGCACACCAGGGAAATCGCCTCGCCGGTCGAGCCCGCGCGGCCGGTACGACCGATGCGGTGGATGTAATCCTCGGCGACGATCGGCAAGTCGAAGTTGACCACCAGCGGCAGGTCTTCGATGTCCAGGCCGCGGGCCGCCACGTCGGTAGCGACCAGAATCTGCACTTCACTCGCCTTGAAGCGGTCGAGCGCGCGCTGGCGGGTCGCCTGGGGTTTGTCGCCGTGGATGCCGTCGGCGTTGATGCCCAGGCCCTGGAGTTTTTCCACCAGCGCATCCACGCCGTTGCGGGTCTTGGCGAACACCAGCACCTGCTTCCACTTACCCTTGCGCATCAGGTGCACGAACAGTTCCGGCTTGCGCTTCTTGTCCACCGTTACGATCCATTGCTTGACCGTATTGGCCGCCACGTTGCGCGGGCTGACTTCAATGCTCAGCGGGTCGTTGAGCATCTGCCCGGCCAGCAGGCGGATGTCATCGGAGAAGGTCGCGGAGAACAGCAGTGTCTGACGTTTCTTCGGCAGCGCGCGGTAAATGTTCGCCAGCTCCTCGGAAAAGCCCAGGTCGAGCATGCGGTCGGCTTCGTCCAGCACCAGGGTTTGTAGCTGGTTGAACTTCAGCGCGTTCTGGCGGAACAGGTCGAGCAAGCGGCCCGGGGTTGCCACCAGCAGATCGACACCGCTGCGCAGCTTCATCATTTGCGGGTTGATGCTGACGCCGCCGTACACCGCGTAAGTACGCAGCGGCAGGTTTTCGGCGTACTGGCGCACGGCTTCGTGAACCTGCTCGGCCAGCTCGCGGGTCGGTACCAGGATCAACGCGCGGACCGAGTTGGCGGTGACTTTCGGCCCTTCCATGGCCAGCAGTTGCAACAGCGGCAGGGCGAAACCGGCCGTCTTGCCGGTGCCGGTCTGGGCGGCGGCCATCAGGTCTCGACCGGCCAGCACCGCCGGAATGGCTTGCGCCTGAACCGGCGTCGGAGTCTGGTAGCCGAGCGTCTCAAGGGAGCGCAGCAAGGGTTCGATCAGGCCAAGGGTGGCGAAAGTCATGGGAGTACCGTAGGAAAATTCAGCGCGGGTTGTTCAAAACAAGTGTGCAAAACAAGATGCAATGCCGCGCAGTTTACCCTAATTCACTCGGGATTCTGTCGGTACTGCCGACGTCACCACCGGCCGCTCTGGCGCGCGACGCCACTGCGGCAGGCCAATCAAGACCACGGCGCTGATGATCACCGCCATCGCCAGTGCTTCTTCGATGCCGATGGTCTCGCCGACAAACACGATCCCCAGCAACACCGCCACCGCAGGATTGACGTAGGCATAACTGGTAGCCGCCGCCGGGCGCACGTGTTTCAACAGGTACATGTAGGCGTTGAAGGCGATGATCGAGCCGAACACGGTCAAGTACGCCAGGGCTGCCCACCCTTCGATGGGCGGCACCTTTTCCAGGTGTTCACCGCTGACTGCGCTGGCAAACAGCAACACGACGCCGCCCACCAGCATTTCCACAGCGCTGGCCATCGCGCCCTGAGGCAACGGCAGGTGTTTGCTCCAAACAGAGCCGAACGCCCAGGTCGCCGCCGCAAAGATCAGCAACGCCGCCCCCAATGGACTCGATTGCAGGTTGGAACCCAGGTTGAGCATGGCAATGCCGATCAGCCCGAGCACAATCCCGGCCCATTCGAGACGGGTATTACGTGCGCCCCAGAAATATCCGCACAGCAAGGTAAACAGCGGCACCGTCGCCACCGCCAATGCGGCGACGCCAGAAGCCACCCCGGTGTGCTCGGCGACACTGACTGCGCCATTGCCACAGGCAAGCAGCAACACGCCAATGACCCCGGCGGCTTTCCACTGTGCCCAGGTCGGTGCCGGCGCCCCGCGCCAGCGCAGGAAGGCGTACATCAAGGTCCCGGCAATGACGAAGCGGATCCCGGCGAGCAGCAGCGGTGGCCAATATTCCACACCGATGCGGATCACCAGGTAAGTCGAGCCCCAAATCACGTACAAGGCGAAAAAGGCAGCGATCAAAGGTAAGGGAAAGCGACGAAGGCCGGACATGGGGGGCAGCTCACAGGCAAGGACAAGTGAACGGCTATTCTAGAAAGGCTGGCGACGGAAAATAAGTTACAAAACCTGTTTAAAGCGCCAGTACACTTTTCAAAACACGGAGTTCAGCGCTATAAACCGTGTTTTCGAAAGTCGACCACTTTCAGGAGTCGCCCCATGGACAAATACGACCGCATGCTGCTCAGCGCCCTGCTGGAAAACGGTCGCGCGTCCTACGCGGACCTGGCACGCAAGGTCAATCTGTCGGCCCCCGCCGTGGCCGAGCGCGTGGCCAAGCTCGAAGCCAGTGGCGTGATCACCGGCTATCAGGCAAAGGTCGACATGGCCAAGCTCGGCCTGCCGATCCAGTGCGTGATCGAACTGCGCCTGAACCAGCACGGCAACCAGAAGGCCTACGACGACCTGATCAAAATCCCGCAATTGACCGAATGCCATCGGGTGACCGGCGATCCGTGCGTGATCATGCAAGCCGCGGTGGGCTCGATGCCGGAGCTGGAAGAACTGATCAACCGGATCGCCACGTTCGGGTTCAGCAAGACGTCGATCGTGTTGTCGAGTGCGATAGAGAAGCGAGTGCCGTTGGGGCATATCGAAGGGAATGGCAAGCTTTGATCGAACGCGGAACCTGTAGGAGCGAGCCTGCTCGCGATGGTCGCCAACGATAACGCGGGAAACCTGACACCCCGTCGCGAGCAGGCTCGCTCCTACAGGGGACTTGTGGTGAATTCGGGATCAGCGATAGCGCTTGAGATGTTCACCCACCTTCGCCGCCGGCACCTTCTGCAACTTGCACAGCAAGTCATGGGACAGCTCGCGCAGGCCATGCTTCTGCAGCAACTCTTCCTCCAGGTGCGCCGTCAGGTTGGCCGCCATCTCGGCATCGGCCATGGCCCGGTGGGCCTTGCCGGTGTGCGGCAGGTTGGCAAACGTGGTGAGGGTGCCGAGTTTGTGGTTCGGCGCGGCGGGCATCAGGCGGCGGGCCAACAGCAGCGAGCAGGCAAAGTTCTGCAAGCGGGTGCGCTTGATTCGCCCGAGTTCGAAGTCCCAGAATTTCTGGTCGAACGCGGCGTTGTGCGCGAGCAAGGGTGTGGTGCCGACGAACTCATTCACTTCGTTCATCACCTGCTCCGCCGACGGCGCGGTGCGCAGCATGGCGTTGCTGATGCCGGTGAGCTGCTCGATGAAAGCCGGGACGCGCACGCCGGCATTCATCAGGCTTTGGTAACGCTCGACGATGCGCCCCTGTTCAAGGATCACCACGGCAATTTCCGTGGCCCGGCAGCTGCTGCTCGGGGAGATCCCGGTGGTTTCAAAGTCGATGACTGCGATGCGTTCCAAACCTGGTTCAACTCCGTAAAAATCAATTCTTGAGCAGCAACGCGCCTTCGATCGGCACGTAGCGGCTGGCGGCGCGGATCAGCGAGTTGGCGGTCAGCCCCGGTACGCCGTAGGCCACGGCTTGCACGCCATGCTTGCTGATGATCCGCTCGAGCAGCATGTCGAAATCGCCATCGCCAGAGGCCAGGACGATTTCATCGACATGGTCGGCGGCATCCATGATGTCGAGCGTGATGCCCACGTCCCAGTCACCCTTGGCCGAACCATCGCTGCGCTGGATGTACGGCTTGAGCTTCACGGTGAAACCGAGGTTGCGCAGGATCTGCTGGAACTGCTGCTGTTTGCTGTCGCCACGGTCGATGGCGTAGGCGTAGGCTTCGACGATCTCGCCCTGCTGGCTGATGTCAGCCCACAGCGCGGCATAGTTGAAGTGGCAACCATAAGCCTGACGCACGGTGTAGTAGAGGTTCTGGACATCGGCGAACACTGCGATTTTTTTCACCGGCTTTCCTCAAGGCTGAATCAGGCACCAGGCCCGAAAGGTCGCCCAGTATGCCAGCCCAGAGGATTGTTCCGCGAATAATCGGCTATGTGGCGAGGGAGCTTGCTCCCGTTGGGGTGCGAAGCAGCCCCGTTACTTTGGAGTCCGAGGGGGCCTGCTACGCAGTCCAACGGGAGCAAGCTCCCTCGCCACTGGGTGTCAGACGAAGGAATCGTCGTCGCCGCCGAACAGCGAGTCATCGCTGTAGTCAGCGTCGCTGAAGCCGCCCTGATCGTTGCTCCAGGAATCATTGCCGGCCATGCGCTGGTCATCGCCCCAGCCATTGTTGCCCTGGTCGTTGACCTGGGCCGGCTCTTCCTTGATCACTTCGACGACTTCCGGTTGCTGATTGTGATGGAACAGGCTGCTGATGCCTTGTGCCAGCATCACGCCACCCGCCACGCCAGCGGCGGTTTTCAGCGCACCACCGAGGAAACTGCTGCCGGCCGCTGCCGGTGCTTGCTGCTGCGGGGCATAGCCCTGTTGTGGAAAATTCTGTTGCGGGGCACCGAAGTTCTGCTGTGGCGCTTGCGAGCCGAACGACGAGCGTCCCGGTTCACGCCAGCCACCGCTCGATGGCGTCGAGCTCTGGGTCGGTGCCGGTTGTGGATCACGGGAAGCGCCGCCAAAGATACTCGACAAAAAGCCACCGCTGCCCGACGCCGGAGCCGGGGTCGCCTGGGCCTTGGCCTGTTGCAGTTCGGCCTGCAATTGCTGGACTTGCCGGGTCAGTTGCTGGTTCTGCTCATCGAGGCTCTTGATCGCTGCCTCTTGCACCAGAATCGCCTGGGTCATGAAATATCCTGCCGCAGGCTGGCGCGTCAGGTGTTCCTTGATCCGCGCCTCGGCCTGGGCGTCGCGCGGGGCTGAGTCCGTTTCGGCCTGTTGCAGCCGGGAAAACAGTCCATCGATCAGGGTTTGTTCTTCGCTGTTCATGGCGACCTCGTAGATTGCCGGGAAAATCGTTGCCTTTATCCAATGAGGATAAGGTGCCCGACCTTAATGGAGGCTGAAACAAACTGTTTCAATGACCTTTACTGAACGTTTACGTTTGCGTCTCCCGGCACTTGATCGGTTAAAGTGGGCCACTGCTTTCAACCTGCGATACCAATCGATGAATCCGTTAGATGTGCTGCGTGACTCCCTGTATTTCTTCAAGCGCAATCTGGGCCAGATCGCGCAGCTGTGCCTGCCGCTGGTGATCCTGGAGGCGTTGCTGCAACAAGTGGTCGACCACTCCACCGAGCCGGACAGTTTCCCCGGCATCAGCGTGATTGTCGGCTTGCTGGTGTACCCGTTGTACACCGCCGCGCTGATTCTGTTTCTCGATGCTCGCAGCCGGGGCGAGTCGCCGCGCAACCGCGACCTGCTGGCGATGGCGGCGAGCCTGTGGCCGCGTTTCGCCCTGCTGACGGCGCTCAATACCGTGCTGATTCTGCTGGGCCTGTCGCTGTATTTCCTGCCGGGTATCTATCTGATGGTGACCCTGGCGTTTGGCGAATACCTGCTGGTGCTGCGCGGCATGGCGCCGCTGGCGGCCATGAAGGAAAGCCTGCGCATGACCCAAGGTCACTTCCTGCGCATCCTGCTGTGCATTCTGTGTGTGATGGGGCCGCTGTGGCTGCTCAAGGGGGCGACCCTGGCGGTGTACCCCGAACCGCAGAACCCGGTGATCTCGCTGCTGATCGACAGCGCCCACAGTTTCCTGCAGCTGTTTACCAGCGTGGTGCTGTTCCGTCTGTTCATGCTGATCAACCCGTTACCTGAGAGCAATGACAGCTCGCTCTGACGTTAGGCGCGCCCATCGCTCTCGGGTATGCTCGGGAACAATTTTGCAACGCCAATAAGCCGAGCCATGACCCGTCTACTGCGCCACACCCTGCTGGGCCTGCTGATCGTGATCGGCCTGATCGCCGTGATGACCTACAGCCTGACCTGGCGCCCCGACGCCAAAGAAGAGTTGCCCGTCAGTTGCAGTCCCCAGGCACCCACCCTGGTCCCCGGCCAGGCACTGAAAGTGATGACCTGGAACGTCCAGTTCCTGGCCGGCAAGCGTTACGTGTTCTGGAATGACCTGGCCGCCGGTACCGACGAACGCCCCACAACGGAAGACATGGCCTTCAGCCTCGACGAAGTGGCGCGGGTGATTCGCGACGAACAACCGGATGTCGTGCTGTTGCAGGAGCTGGACGACGGCGCCAAGACCAGCGATTACCAGCACCAGTTCAAACTGCTGCAGGAACGGCTCGCCGATTTGTACCCATGCAGTGTCAGCGCCTTCGACTGGAAGGCCGACTTCGTACCGGACCCGCATATCTTCGGCAGCGTCGGCCGGCAACTGGCAACCCTGAGCCGTTACCGGATCGAACATGCCCAACGCCTGCAACTGCCCGTCGCCTCGGGCAATCCGCTCAGCCGCCAATTCAACCCCAGAAACGCCTTGCTGGTGAGCTACTTGCCGTTGAGTGACGGTGGGCAGATGGCGGTGCTCAATACCCATCTGGAACGTGCGACACATGCCGACAACACCTTGCAAAACCAGGTGAACGCCGTGGCCAGGACCCTCGATAAACTCGAAAGCCGTGGCACACCGTGGTTGATCGGCGGGGATTTCAACCTGTTGCCGCTGGGTCAATATCGACGCCTGTCCGATGCACAACGCGCACCCTACTCCGCCGACAGCCCGTTGCACCTGCTGTGGGACAAATACCCGATGATCCCGACCAACAACGAAGCCAGCGGGATCGACCGCGAGCGCTGGCTGACCCACTACCCGAACGACCCCGGGCTGAACGGCCCGGACCGGACCGTCGACTACCTGTTCTACAGTCCGCGGATCAAACGGGTGGAGGCCATGGTGCGGCAGGACGATACGTTGCGTATCTCCGATCACTTGCCGGTGATTGCGCGGTTCCTTCTACCCGCAACACCCTAGCCCCTCATTCAAGTCAGATGCAAAACCTGTGGGAGCGAGCTTGCTCGCGATGGCGTCGTGTCAGTCGACATCATTGTTGAATGACAAATCGCTATCGCGAGCAAGCTCGCTCCCACAGGGATGGTGCATGGGCTGGAATCAGGCTTAATGCACCTCTTCCAGATCATCATGCAGCAGCCCGAAGATCTCGCGCTTCATCTCGATGAACGAGCGCTCCATGACCATGTCCAGGTTACGCGGACGATCGATCGGCACATCGAGGATCTGCTTGATCCGCCCCGGCCTGGCGCCCATGACATAGACCCGGTCGCCGAGCAGAATCGCCTCGTCGATGTCGTGGGTCACGAACAACACGGTCTTCTTGCTGTTGCCCCAAACCCGCAGCAACAACTGCTGCATTTGCAGGCGCGTCTGGCTGTCGAGGGCGCCGAAGGGTTCGTCCATCAGCAGGATCTGCGGGTCGTTGGCCAGCGCGCGGGCGATGGCGACGCGCTGCATCATCCCGCCGGACAGCTGCTTGGCGTAGTTGTCGGCAAAGCCGCTCAGGCCCACTTCATTGACGTAGTAGTCGACAATATCCTTGCGCTGCGCCGCCGGCATGCCGCGCCGCTTGAGGCCGAATTCGACGTTCTGCCGCACGGTCAGCCACGGGAACAGCGTGTAGCTCTGGAACACCATGCCGCGATCCGCGCCGGGGCCCTCCACCTGTTGGCCGCCGACGTAGATCGCCCCCGACGTAGGTTCGGCCAGGCCGGCGGTGAGGTACAGCAGGCTCGACTTGCCGCAGCCCGAAGGGCCTACCAGTACGGCGAACTGCTGGTCCGGGACCTCGAACGACACTTCTTCCAACGCGGTAAAGGTCCCGCCATCCGGCTTCTTGTAACGCAGGCTGACCTTGTCCACCTGCAGCCGAGGCGCGTTCACCGGGGCAGCCTGAGGGGCGACAAAACGATGAGTGGCGGCGGTTACTGAGCCCATGCGGTAATCCTCAGACGAAGGAAACGGAACAGTTGATCGGTGACCAGGCCCAGCAGGCCGATGATCGCGATGGCGAGGAAAATCACATCCACCTGGAAGCCGCGCATGGCCTTGAGGCTCAGGTAACCCAGGCCACTGGAGGCGGCGACCAGTTCAGCCACCACCAGGTAAGTCCAGGCCCAGCCCATGGTGACGCGCAGGGTATCGAGCACGCCGGGTAGCGAAGCTGGAGCGATCACGTGTAGCACCGCATCACGACGGTTCGAGCCGAGGGTATAGGAGGCGTTGATCAGGTCCTTGGAGATGCCTTTGGACACGTCCGCGATCATCACCAGTTGCTGGAAGAACACGCCGAAAATGATCACCGAGACCCGCTGCTCCAGACCGATGCCGATCCACAGGATGAACAGCGGTACGAACGAAGTCACCGGCAGGTAGCGAATGAAGTTGACCATCGGCTCCAGGAACGCCTGGACGATGCGGAAGCTGCCCATCAACAGCCCCAGCGGCACCGCCACCAGGGACGAGACAATGAAACCGACCATCACCACTTCAACGCTGGCCCACACGTGCTGGCCGAGGGTGCCGTCGCGACCGAGGCGCACGGCGGCCTCGACCACCGCGCCCGGGGTCGGCAGGAACATGCCCGGCACCACACCGCCGTAGGACAACCCGGCCCACAGGCCGACCAACAGCACCCAGGCCAGGCCGCTCGCGCTCCAGATCACCGAGACCGGCAAACCGGTCTTGGGCGTGATGCAGCGGCTCAGCCACGAATTGCGCTTGAACATGCAGCCTCCTAGAGCGGGGTGACGAAGCGGTTGTCGATCAGGTCGTCATTGCTGACGTTGTAGGGTTTGCCTTGCAGCTCGCTGGCGGTCTCGTTGGCCAGTTTGATCAGCGGTGCGCTGTCACCCGGCTTGCCCGGCGAACCCAGCAGCTTTTCGCTCATGGCCTGATCGTAGAAGCGCACGCCCTGGGCGGCCGCTTCCATTTCCTTCGGATCGGCCAGGTAACCGCCGACACCCTTGGCCATGATTTTGTAGGCTTCCTGCGGATGATCCTTGGTGTACTGCACGGCTTTGTACAAACCGGCCACCAGTGCCTTGACGTCTTCCGGCTGTTTCTCGATGACGCTGCAGTTCAGCGCCACCACGTCGACGATCACGCCCGGCGTGCTGCTGCTGTCGATCAGTACCTTGCCCTGCTGCTTGTCGCGCACCATCGACAGGTGCGGCTCCCAGGTCACGGCAGCGGGTACGCGACCGGCGATGAACGCGGTGGCGGCATCGTCGGCCGTCATGTTCTGCACGGTGATGTCGCTCATTTTCATGCCGTTCTTTTTCAGCAGATACGACAACCAGAACTGCGAGGTCGAACCTTCGTTGACCGCAACGGCCTTGCCTTTGAGCTCTTGCAGACTCTTGACGTCCTTGCCCACCAGCACGCCGTCACCACCATGGCTGTCGTCCAGCGCGGCCACGGCCTTGAAGCAGAATTGCGGACGGTACTTGAGCACCTCGTCGATGGTCGACGCCGAGCCGGACAACTCGCCGGACGCTTGTGCGGCCATGTACATCGCCGCTTCTTCGACCACCGGCAATTCGACGGTCAAACCGTTTTCCTTGAAGTAGCCCAGGTCCTGGGCCAGGTACAGGGTGCCGTAGCCGACCCAGGTGGTATGGCCGATGGACAGGGTGCCGGCCTGGGCGCTGGTAGCGACCGTCGCGGCGATGGCGGTGACCGCCAGTGGATGGACAACGCGCGTAAGCAAGGACTTGATCATGGAGCACTCCCAAAGCTGTTGATTTAGTTTTGTCATGGGCAGTACGGCGAGCCCTGAATGAGCTGCAACCTGTGGTCTCTGAGGGCCCCTTCGGCGG
Source organism: Pseudomonas sp. PDM27 (assembly GCF_019219205.1). NCBI lineage: Bacteria > Pseudomonadati > Pseudomonadota > Gammaproteobacteria > Pseudomonadales > Pseudomonadaceae > Pseudomonas > Pseudomonas sp. PDM27. The sequence goes on from NZ_JAHUWF010000009.1 coordinate 145,074, forward strand.
GCAGCATTCGGCGGGCTGGCGAGATCGATGTTGGCCCAAGGGCGGGATTAGGAAAATGAGGAAATATGTGGATGCGAACGATGAAAAAACTCGCTAGCGCGCACTGCAAAAGGGCGTTGTGGGCGGGGATGCCCGAGGTGGGTGCAAGGTGCTGAAATTATGTTGAATGGGCCATAGCATTCGCGAGCAAGCCCGCTCCCACAGGGGATCCGTGTCAGACACAAATCCAATGTGGGAGCGGGCTTGCTCGCGAAGAGGTCCGAGAGAACGCTACACGATCAGAGCCGGCCGTATTCCTGCGCCGTTCGATCCACCGCTTTCAAGGTCTTGGCGATCAGTTCGTCAATCTCTTCACGGCTGGCAATCAACGCCGGCGCCATGATCATCCGGCCCAAGGTCGAGCGAATGATCACCCCCTCCTCGAAACCAATCGTACGGCAACGCCAGGCGATGTCGTTCTCATTGGCGAAGCGCTTGCGAGTGGATTTATCTTCGGCCAGTTGCAGCGCCGCGACCATGCCGGTGCCCTGGATATCGCCCACCAACGGGTGCTTGCCGAACACCTCGCGCAGGCACTGTTGCAGGTACGGGCCGATGTCGTCCTTGACCCGCGTCACCACGCCTTCATCGCGCAGGGCCTTGAGGTTGGCAATCGCTACCGCCGCCGCCACCGGGTGCCCGGAATAGGTCAGGCCGTGGGCAAACACACCGCCCTGCTCCACCAGCACCGAGGCCATTTTCTTCGACAGGATCAGGCCGCCCATGGGGATGTAACCCGAGGTCAGGCCCTTGGCGATGGACAGGGTGTCCGGTTCGAAACCGAAGTACTCGTGGGCGAACCATTCGCCGGTACGACCAAAGCCACCGATAACCTCATCGGCGCACAGCAGCACATCGTATTTGCGGCAGATGCGCTGGATTTCCGGCCAGTAGCTTTCCGGCGGGAAGATCATCCCGCCGGCACCCTGGAACGGCTCGGCGATGAAGCCTGCGACCTTGTCCGCACCCAGTTCGAGAATCTTCGCTTCCAGTTGCCGGGCCGCGCGCAGACCGAATTCCGCCGGCGTCAGGTTGCCTTCGTGAGCGAAGAAGTACGGCTCGTCGATGTGCTCGATGTCCGGAATCATGCCGCCCATTTCGTGCATGAACTTCATGCCGCCCAGTGCCGTCGCGGCCAGGGTCGAACCGTGGTAACCGTTCCAGCGCCCGATCATGATTTTCTTCTCGGGCTTGCCGAGCACCTGCCAGTAACGCCGCACCGTGCGGATCAACACCTCGTTGGCCTCGGAGCCGGAGTTGGTGTAGATCGCGTGGCTGTAGTGACCCGGCAGCAGGCTGAACAGCAGCTCGGACAGCTCGATCACCTGCGGGTGGGTGGTGTGGAAAAACATGTTGTAGTACGGCAGCTGTTCCAACTGCTGGCTCGCCGCGGCCGCCAGGTCCTTGCGCCCGTAACCGAGGTTGGTGCACCACAGCCCGGACATGCCGTCGAGGTAACGGCGGCCATCGTTGTCCCACAGGTGCAGGCGCTCGCCACGGACCATCACCCGTGGTCCCTCGTCGTTGAGGGCTTTCTGATCGACGAACGCATGGATGTGGTGCGCAGCGTCGGCGGCCTGGTAGTCGCGGGTTTCACGTGGTGTGGTCATCGCCTGTTCTCCGTTTTGTTATCAGCGCAATTGAAACCAGGTGGTCTTCAACTGGGTGTATTTATCGAATGAATGCAGGGACAGGTCGCGGCCGAAACCGGACTGCTTGCCGCCGCCAAAAGGTACGGTCACGTCCAGTGCATCGACGCTGTTGACCGACACCGTGCCCGCTCGCAATTGTCGCGCCACGCGGTGGGCGCGGTTGAGGTCATCGGTCCACAGCGAAGCCGCCAGACCGTAGACGCTGTCGTTGGCCAATTGCAATGCATGGGCCTCGTCGTCGAACGCCGTGACAGCCAGAACCGGGCCGAATACTTCGTCGCGAAACAGCGGCATGTCTGGCGTCACGCCGGTAAAGATCGTCGGCTGGATGAAGTTGTCGGAGCCGTTGAAGATCGACTGTCGACCGCCACAGATCCTGGTCGCACCTTGCTGCTCGGCCTGCTGGATGAACTTCATGATGTGCGCGGTCTGACGGCTGTCGACGATGGCACCGGCGGCGCTCGACGGGTCCAGCGGATCGCCCGGCAACCAGCGTTCGGCCTGGGCCTTGAGGCGTTCGACGAACGCGTCATGAATCGAGCGCTGCACCAGCAACCGCGAGTTGGCCGAGCAGACTTCGCCCTGATTGAAAAAGATGCCGAACGCGGCTTTTTCGGCAGCCAGATCCAGGTCCTGACAATCGGCGAACACCAGGTTGGCGCTCTTGCCGCCGCACTCCAGCCACACCTGTTTCAGGTTCGATTGTGCCGAGTACTGCATGAAATATTTGCCGACTTCGGTGGAGCCGGTGAACACCAGGCAATCGACGTCTTGGTGCAGGCCGAGGGCCTTGCCGGTTTGCTCGCCCAGGCCCGGCAGTACGTTCAACACACCCGCAGGCACACCGGCTTCAAGCGCCAGCTCCGCCAGACGCAAGGCCGAAAACGGTGACTGCTCGGCCGGCTTGAGAATCACCGAGTTGCCAGCGGCCAGGGCCGGGGCGAGTTTCCACGCAGCCATGTCCAGCGGAAAATTCCACGGCACCACGGCAGCCACCACGCCGAGGGCTTCGCGGGTGATGGTCGCCAGCACGTTCTGCGCACTCGGTGCGACCTGATCGTAGAGTTTGTCGAGGCTCTCGGCGTACCAGCGGAACACCCCGGCGGCACCCGGTACATCGATGTTGTAGGCGTCCGTGACGGGCTTGCCCATGTTCAGCGAATCGAGCAGGGCCAGTTCTTCACGGTTTTCGAGGATCAAGTCGGCCAGGCGCAACAGCACTTGTTTACGTTCAGTCGGCGAACGTGCCGACCAGGTGCCGGCTTCAAACACTTGCCGCGCATTGCGCACCGCCGCGTTCACATCTTCCTCGCCACAGGCTGCGACATTGGCCAGGCATTGCCCGGTGGCGGGGTTGATCGCGGCGAAAGTCTGCCCCGATTGCGCCGCTCGGCGCTGGCCATCGATCACGGCCCGGTCGGGAAACCGCAGGGAAGCGGCTTTGCGTTGCCAATACTCAAGCTCGAACACGTTCGGATGCTCCAGAGGACATTCTTGTGTATTGGATAGTCGCTCAGGCCCGAGCGGTGGAAAACCAGTAAAAATGTGTTCGCAGGCCAAGAAAAAACTACGTAGCCAATCTCCCTTCTGGCGCAGCATGTGGTTATTGTTCAACCACAACAAATCGCTACCCGAGCGGATAGGGGTGGCGCGCAAATTGCCTGGATGCCTGATTCGTTCTCCCCCGAGGTTTGCTGTGGCTGCCTACAATCTGCGTCAACTGAAATACTTCATCACCACCGTCGAGTGCGGCAGCGTCGCCGAGGCCTCGCGCAAGCTGTACATCGCCCAGCCGTCGATCTCCACGGCCATCAAAGGGCTGGAAGACAGCTTCGGTGTGCAATTGCTGATTCGCCATCACGCCCAGGGCGTGTCATTGACGCCCAGCGGTGCACGCTTCTACCGCAAGGCCCAGGAACTGCTGCGCATGGCCAAGGAGTTCGAGCAGAACGCCCTGGCCGACAACGATGTGGTGTCCGGGCAGATCGATATCGGCTGCTTCGAAACCGTCGCGCCGCTGTACCTGCCGCAATTGATCGCCGGGTTTTCGGCGTTGTACCCGGGGGTGGAAATCCGCATCCGCGACGGCGAGCAGCAAGAACTGGTGCAGGGCCTGACCTCCGGCGCCTTCGATCTGGCGATCCTCTATGAGCACGATCTCGACGGCACCATTGCAACCGAACCCTTGATGCCGGCGCAACGGCCTTACGCGCTGCTGCCGGCCGATCACCGTTTTGCCCAGCAGGCACAAGTCTCACTGCGGGACCTGTGCCTGGAGCCGATGATTCTTTTGGACGTGCAGCCGAGCCGGACCTATTTCGTCAGCCTGTTCGAAGAGCTGGACCTGACCCCGCGCATTGCCTTCAGCTCGCCATCGATCGAGATGGTGCGGGGCATGGTCGGACAAGGATTCGGCTTCTCGATCCTGGTGACCAAGCCGCATTCGGAGTGCACCTACGACGGGCAGAAAGTGGTGTGCGTCGACATCGCCGAAGACGTCACTGGCTCAGGACTGGTGGCGGCCTGGCTCAAGCGCGGGCAACTGACCAAACCGGCGCAGTTGTTTGCCGACTATTGCCGCGAACAACTCACTGCGAAATCCGAACGATCACACCGCCCTCTGTAGGAGCTGCCGCAGGCTGCGATCTTTTGCTCTTGAAAAAATCAAAATCAAAAGATCGCAGCCTGCGGCAGCTCCTACGTAATCGCGATGCGATTACTTCCTCGGCTTGATCCGCGCAGTCGCTTCGGCCACCAGCGGATCATCCGGCCAGTAATGCTTGGGATAACGTCCCTTCAGATCCTTCTTCACTTCGGCGTAGGTGCTGCGCCAGAAGTTCGCCAGGTCCTGCGTCACCTGCACCGGCCGCCGCGCCGGGGACAACAGATGCAGCTTGACCACTTGCCGCCCTCCGGCGATGCGCGGGGTTTCGGCCAGGCCGAACAACTCCTGCAGCCGCACCGCCAGAATCGGCGGCTGTTCGCTGTAGTCCAGGCGAATCGATGAGCCCGACGGCACACTCAAATGATGCGGCGCCAACTCGTCCAGCCGCTGCGGCAACGGCCACGGGAGCAGGTTGTGGACGATGCTCGACAGGTCCAGATTGGCGAAGTGACTGAGCCGCGAGACTTTGCCCAGATACGGCATCAGCCAGTGTTCCAGGCTTTTGAGCAACGCTGCATCGCTGACATCCGGCCACTCGCTCTCGCCCTTGCCGGCGAGGTCCAGTTGCCGCAACAACGCGACCCGCGCCTGCCACTGACGCAGTTCCGGGGTCCACGGCAACAGCTCCAGGCCTTTGCGTCGCACCAGGTTCACCAGTGCCTGGCTGCGGGCAGTTTCGTCGAGGCCTGTCAGCGGCTCACGGCTGAGGATCAATTCGCCAACCTTGCGCTGACGCTCGGCCCGCAGCACGCCTTCGCGCTCGTCCCAATCCAGTTGATCGACACAGCGAACCTGCTCGGCCAACACTGAGTCGAACAGCGCCGGGTCGAAGTCCGTCGCCAGATAAATCCGCTCCTCACGCTGCCCCTGACGACTGCCTAGATCGGCGATCACCAGCCACGGTTGCTTCATCAGGCTGTCGGCCTCGGCGAACAGCGCGGCACGTCCGTTGGCCAAGCGATATTCCGCACCACCGGCGCGCCGTTGTTGGGCGACGCGGTCGGGATAGGCCAACGCCAGCAATGCACCGAGCCAGCGCGGGTGATCAGGATCGCTGACCGGCTCCGAGGCTTTGCCGCGCAAGTAACCACGGTATTGCCGCGCCAGTTGCCGTGCGCGTTGCACGCCACCCTGCGCGCCACGTGCGGCGCGTTCTTCGCCAGACAGCAATACCAGGCGACTGTGCAAGTCCGCCCCGCCGCCACGCAAGATATCGCGCTCGCCGAGCAGTGCGGCGACGTCGCAAGCCATATCCGCCAGTCCCAGCGCCTGGCCGCGCAACAGCAAATGCGCGATACGCGGATGGGCCGGCAGTTCGGCCATGGCCTGGCCGTGACGGGTCAGCGCTTCGCCGTCCAGTGCGCCCAGGCGTTCGAGCAGATCCTGAGCCTGTGCAAAAGCGGCGGCCGGTGGCACGTCAAGCCACACCAGTTGTCCGGGTGCCACACCCCAGCGCGCCAATTGCAGGGCCAGCCCGGCAAGGTCCGCCGAGAGGATTTCCGCGCTGCCATAAGCCGCCAGTTGCTCGTGCTGGTCCTGGGACCACAGGCGATAACAAACACCGGGCTCCAGACGCCCGGCCCGGCCCGCGCGCTGGGTCGCACTGGCCTTGGAAATGCGCTGGGTGTCGAGACGGGTCATGCCGCTGCCCGGGTCGAAACGCGGCACCCGCGCCAGCCCGGCATCGATCACCACGCGCACGCCGTCAATGGTCAAACTGGTTTCGGCGATGTTGGTGGCCAGCACCACTTTGCGCTTGCCCGGCGGCGCCGGATCGATCGCCGCCCGTTGCGCCGTCAGGTCCAGTTCACCGTGCAACGGACACAGCAGAACCTGTGGGTTGTCACCCAAGGCATCGGCCAATTGCTGATGCACGCGGCGGATTTCCGCTTGCCCCGGCAGAAACACCAGCACGCTGCCGGTCTCGTCGTTCAAGGCTTCGAGGATGGTCTGCACCAGGCGCGGCTCGATGAATTCACCGGCCTGGAACGGCCGACCCCAGCGCATCGCCACCGGGTACATGCGCCCTTCGCTGCGCAGGATCGGCGCGTCGTCGAGCAACCCGGCCAGACGTTCGCCTTCAAGCGTGGCGGACATCAAGAGGATTTTCAGCGGCTGATCGTCACGGAACAGTTCGCGGCCATTGAGGCTCAGGGCCAAGGCCAGGTCAGCATCGAGGCTGCGCTCGTGGAATTCGTCGAAGATCAGCAGGCCCACGCCTTCCAGCGCCGGGTCATCCTGCAGGCGCCGGGTGAGGATGCCTTCGGTGACCACTTCGATTCGGGTATTGGGGCCGACCTTGCTGTCGAGTCGAATGCGATAGCCCACGGTTTCGCCGACCTTTTCCCCCAGCTCACTGGCCAGCCGCTCCGCCGCTGCGCGTGCGGCCAAGCGGCGGGGTTCGAGCATCAGGATGGTCTGCCCGGCGAGCCACGGCTCGTTGAGCAAGGCCAAGGGTACGCGGGTGGTTTTACCGGCACCGGGCGGTGCTTCGAGCACGGCTTCGTGGCGTGTAGCGAGGGCTTCACGCAGGGCGGGTAAAACTTCATCGATCGGCAAAGAAATCATGCTGGCTCCAAAACAGAGGGCCGAGTATAACGGCGAACTGCCAGGCGTTCGTCAGGGTCTTAATTCATACCGACGACGTTTCGTTTCGAGATTACCCAGGAGATTTCATATGCGTGCTCCCTTTCGCCTGATTGGCGGTGTTCTGGTCGCAACCCTGCTGACTCAAGTGACCGCCTGCGGGTCGATTTTCTATCCCGATCGCCGTGGCCAGATCGAAGGCAAGATCGACCCGGCCATCGCCGCGCTCGATGCCGTGGGCCTGCTGTTCTACATCATCCCCGGCCTGATCGCGTTTGCCGTGGACTTCGCCACCGGCGCGATTTATTTCGAGCCGGGCAAGACCGCCCAGGTCGATCCGCAAAAACTCAAGGACGCCATCGGCCCCGACGGCCAGGTCGATAACCGCAAGTTGCAGACTATTCTGGAAAGCGAGCTGGGCCGCAGCTTCCCGCTGGACGATCCACGCCTGATCCAGAGCAAAGGCAGCGCCCAACAACTGGCGATGTTCGGCCTGCAACCGGCCGCGTAATCCCTGCGCACGAAGGACTCTTCAAGGAACGATGACCACTATGACCTCCAGCTCCGAACACGCCCGCCTGCTGCGGCTGGCGACCCGTGCCTCGGTGGCGGTGGCGTGCACGTTGATCATCGCCAAAGCCATCGCCTGGTGGCTGAGCGGCTCGGTGAGCATGCTCGCCGGACTCACCGACTCGGCACTCGACGGCGTCACCTCATTGCTCAACCTGCTGGCGGTGCATTACGCCCTGCGCCCCGCCGACAATGATCATCGCTACGGGCACGGCAAGGCCGAGTCGTTGGCGGGCATGGCCCAGGCGTTGTTCATTGGCGGCAGTGCGGTACTGATTGCGTTGCAGGCCTATGATCGGCTCAAACACCCCGAACCGGTCGGCGCGCCGTGGATCAGTATCGGCGTGATTGTGTTCTCCCTCGTACTGACCCTGGGGTTGTTGATGTTTCAACATCGGGTGGTCAAGGCCACCGGCTCCAACGCGGTGCGCGCCGACTCCCTGCACTACCGTTCGGACCTGCTGCTCAACGGCAGCATTCTGATCGCGCTGGTGCTGGCCGGGTTTGGACTGCATCAGGTCGACCCCTGGTTCGGTCTGGGAATCGCTGCCTACATTCTGTGGAGCGCAGTGCAGATCGCCCGGGAGAGCTTTGCGGTGTTGATGGATGAAGAACTGCCGCAGGAGGTCAGCCAGCACATGCTGGAATTGGCGTGCAGCGTGCCCGGCGTGCTGGGTGCCCATGACCTGCGCACGCGGATCTCCGGCAACCAGTGGTTTGTGCAATTGCATCTGGAGCTGCCGGGGGAATTGACGCTGTCAGTGGCCCATGGCATCAGCGATCAGGCTGCCGCGGCCATTCACGACGCCTACCCGCGAGCCGAAGTGCTGGTGCACGCCGACCCGCAGGAAGTGGTGAAAAACGCTCGGACTCAGTAGTTCACCTGATAACCACGACTGCTCAGGCAACTGCCCTGGGCCTGCCGGTAGGCTTGCACCACCGACGGGTCTGGCTGGTAGGTGGCGGTACGTGGATCGAAACCACTCTGCTGCACCGCGTATTGATAACACTCGTAGCCATCGCGATTGACCTGCTCCGGCGACTGGCCGTTGGCCGGGTACGCCTCCACGTCATAACCATTGCTGGCGGCCAGTGGTGGCGACTGTGGTTGGCCAACCGGCGGCTCGACCACGACGTAATCCCGGGTGCTCTCCTGATAGGCGTAATACGAACCGGCCGCGAGGAACAGCAGCGCCCCGCCGATCCACACCTGCTCGGCATAATCAGGAAGGTAGCTGACGCGAATCCCGCGGGGTGGCACTACCACCTCATAACGCGGGCCCAGCGGGCGATACCAGTAGCCACCGGAATAGTAGTAATCCATGCCACGGTAAGGCACGCGGAAGTTACGCTCGGGGAAGCGGTCGATCAGCTGGCCGGGGCGATACCTGGGACCTGGCCCCCAGCCGTTACCGTGTCCGCTCGGGCGTCCGTCCCAGTGATTGTCATTGGTCGGCGCACCGACATAGCCCTTCCAGCGCTGATTGTAATCGTTGCGATGCGGCTGATCCTGATAGTCACCGCGCCGCGGCGGCTGGGTCTGGCGCACGGTGTCCGGGCGCGGCTGGATCGGCATGTCAGTGGCCGGTGCCTGCGGCGGTGGCGGCGGTGAGCGAACCGGGCTGTTGAAATCCGGCGCTGGACGGGGCTGCCGCTGGCTATTGTTCTGATGTTGATTCTGGCCGTTGTGCTCGTACTGGCGGTTGTCGTTGTTCTGCGCACGCGGCGGGTTCTGTGGCGGGCCGTTCTGCGGGCGTGGCTGGTTGTTGCCACCATGGCCCTGACTACCCCCCTGGTTACCACCCTGATGCCCATCCTGACCGTGCTGCCCGCCATCATGGCCACGGTTTTGCTGCTCATCGGCCAGCGTTTGCGCAGTGACACTGACACACAGCAAACCAACACCGGCCAAACGCCAGAAGCGCGATTTCATGCTTATCCTCATTGCGGGTCAGGGCCTGTACGTAAGACTGGGAAAGCAGTGGCCGGTTCTGCGACAGGTTATCAGTCACGAAACTTATTTATTGAGGCCAGGAGGGTCAAATTCCACGCAAGAAAAAGGGGAGACCCGTCGGCCTCCCCTTGGAGAACTTCGTCCTGGCTCAACGCTTGTGGCGCCGGCTCACCTCACGCCGTCTTCTGGACAGTGTGTAGCTCGGGGGCCGGCACATCCCCGGTGGGGGTGGCGACCGCGGCGGGCCTGATTGGGCGAGCCGCACTGGACTGTTTGTCCGAGCAGTGATTCTGGTGATAAGAATAGGCCGCAAGCGCCGACAGAGGATTGCGAAGATTGCTCAATTAAACATCACTTGCGCAATTTTTAACCCCGGATACATAATCTGCCGCAATAGTTACGACAAAGGACTGATTGATGAGCAAGCTCGATCGTTACGACCTGAGTATTTTGGCGGAATTGCAGCGCGACGCACGCATCTCCAACCAGGAGTTGGCCGAGCGCATCGGTCTGTCGCCTTCGCCGTGCTCGCGGCGGGTCAAGCAACTGGAAGACGACGGCTACATTTCCCGTCAGGTCGCCCTGCTCGACCGCAAAATGCTCGGCCTGAGCCTGACGGCCTACGTGCTGATCGGTATGGACCGTCATACGCCGGAACGTTTCGAGAACTTCGAAGCAGCCATCCGCACCTTGCCCCAAGTGCTCGAATGCAGCCTGGTGACCGGGATGGATGCCGACTATCAACTCAAGGTCGTGGTGCCGGACATGGATCACTACCAGAAACTGCTGCTCGGGCATCTGACCCGGATTGAAGGCGTGACCAGCGTGCGTTCGAGTTTTGTGCTGAACCAGGTGCTCAACAGCACCGAACTGCCGCTGACTCATCTGCGCAGCTAAATACGCCATCGCTGGCAAGCCAGCTCCCACAGGTTTTGTGTTGACCTCAATTTTGTGAGCGACTCAAAACCTGTGGGAGCGTGGCTTGCCCGCGAAGAGGCCTGCACAGGCGACGAATGACTGCGACACACCGACGCAGGTCAATACTGCACGCAGCCAGCGAGGCGTATACTCCCCGCGCCCTTTTAGCCTCGCCCGCGCTGGAGATGTTCGATGGATCCTGCAGTCTTTGAAGAGTGGATGATGACCGGCCTGGTCACGATCCTGATCATTTTCATGGGTTTCATCGTCTGGGATCTGGCGAAGAAGTCCAAGGCCGGGCGCTTTGGCTCGTTCATCCTGTTCTTCGTCCTGGGCCTGGGCGTGGCCGCGTTCATCATCAAGAGCGTGGTGATCGGCCTGATCGAATCCGGCGCCTTATAAGCGCGCCGGTACTTCTTTCCACTGGCCCTGATCGAGCCCTTCGATCGTCCAGTCACCGATTCTGACCCGCACCAGACGCAAGGTCGGCAAACCGACCGCAGCGGTCATGCGCCGCACCTGCCGGTTGCGCCCTTCGCGAATCACCAACTCCAGCCAACTGGTCGGCACGCTTTTGCGAAAGCGCACCGGCGGATTGCGCGGCCATAGCTCGGGCTCGTCCAGTTGCCGCGCCTCGGCGGGCAAGGTCATGCCATCGTTCAATTCAACGCCGTCACGCAGACGCTGCAACTGCTCGGCGCTCGGCTCGCCCTCGACCTGCACCCAATAGGTCTTGGCCAGTTTGTGCTTCGGGTCGGCGATCCGTGCCTGAAGCTGACCGTCGTTGGTCAGCAGCAACAAGCCTTCGCTGTCACGGTCCAGCCGTCCCGCCGGATAGATTCCCGGTACATCGATGTAGTCCTTGAGCGTCGCGCGCCCTTCGCCGTCGCTGAATTGCGTCAGCACATCGAAGGGTTTGTTGAACAGGATCAGCTTCGGCTCGGCCGGTGGTGCCTTGGCGACACGGCGCGGGGCTGCAGGCGACGGTTTCGTGCCAGGGCGGCGGGAAACGGGACGTTGAGGAGGACGAGACATGAGAAAGGAAACATCTAACGGTCAGGGCTGCCAATGCTAGTGCCCCAACCGTCAAATGACCATGACAACCGTTAGCGGAACGGTGGCTCGTCGAAGCTGCGCAGTTTGCGCGAGTGCAGTGAGTTGAGCTCGGTGCGCAACAGATCCACCGCCTCGATACCGATTTTCAAGTGCTGGCTGACCGCGCGCTCATAGAAGGCGTTGGCCGAGCCCGGCAACTTGATTTCGCTGTGCAGCGGTTTGTCCGAGACGCAGAGCAGCGTGCCGTACGGCACCCGCAAACGATAACCCTGGGCAGCGATGGTGCCACTTTCCATGTCCACCGCCACAGCGCGGGACAGGTTGATCAGCGGCCGTTCCTGCGCCCAGCGCAGCTCCCAGTTACGGTCGTCGTAGGTCAGCACGGTGCCGGTGCGCAGGCGCTTTTTCAGCTCGTCACCCTTCTCGCCGGTGATGTTGGCCGCCGCCTGCTGAAGCGCAAGCTGCACTTCGGCCAGGGCCGGAATCGGAATGTTCGGCGGCACGACCCGGTCGAGAATGCCGTCGCGGCGCATGTAGGCGTGGGCCAGCACGTAGTCGCCAATCGTCTGCGACTGACGCAGGCCGCCGCAGTGGCCGATCATCAGCCAGCAATGCGGACGCAGAACGGCGAGATGGTCGGTGATGTTCTTGGCGTTGGACGGGCCGACACCGATGTTGACCAGGGTCACGCCGTGGCCGTCACTGGCGATCAGGTGATAGGCCGGCATCTGGTAACGGTGCCAGACCACGCCGGCGGCAATCGCCGACGCTTCGCCGTGATCCATGCTCTTTTCGATGATCACGTTACCCGGCAGCACCATGCGCACGAAGCGCGGGTCCTGGCGCAATTGTTCCAGGCCGTGGACGATGAACTGGTCGACATAGCGGTGGTAGTTGGTCAGCAGAATCCACGGCTGCACATGGCGCCAGTCGCTGCCGGTGTAATGCACCAGTCGGCGCAGGGAGAAATCCACCCGTGCGGCATCGAACAGCGCCAGGGGCAGCGGATCGGTGTTTTCCCAGTCGTACAAACCGTCGGCAATGCCGTCGGTCGCGGCCGACAGGTCGGTACTCGGGAACACCCGCGCCAGCACGGCGGCGGTGACGCCGGAACCTCCCAGCTCATCGCCCTGCTCGACCACATACGGATACGGGATGTTCTGCTGGCTGACACCGACTTCCACCGTGACGGTGAAGTCGTGCATCAACGGAACCAGTTGTTCCAGCAGGTACTTACGGAAAGCCGACGGATGGGTGACGGTGACGCTGTAGGTGCCCGGCAGCTGGACCTTGGCATAGGCACGCGTGGTCTGCGGGACTTCGCCCTGACAGTGGTAGGTCAGGCGCAGCTCGGGATAACGGAACAACGCCCGCTGCTCGGCATCAGGCTCGACGCGATCCTTGAGGTAACGCTTGAGCGCCTGACTCAGCGCGGTGGTTGCACGATTGTGCAAGAGTGCGAGCCGATCCACGGCTTGCTCGGCGGTTTGAACGACAATAAAAGCTTCGGTCACGATCAGCATCCTGTGTTCTGACTTGCAGACCTTCATCTTGCCTGCATCGTCGCTTCACGGGAACAGTGATTGCTACACAAACCCCGGGGCGCACCGCAGATCAAATGTGGGAGCGGGCTTGCTCGCGAAAGCGGCCAGTCAGTCACATCAAGGTTGAATGTGAAACCGTATTCGCGAGCAAGCCCGCTCCCACATTGGCCCAGTGGTGACCTCGCACCTGGGATCAGAAACCTTGCGGGGTCGATCGGGCAACAATCGCTTCCACGTCCAGGCCGCGTGGCAACGCGCCGTACACTCGGCCGCCACCGTCCAGGCGACTGGCGATGAAGGCATCACTGACCACCGAATTCCCGGCTTCCAGCAGCAACTTGGCCTGCAATCCCAAGGCGATGTCTTCAGTCAGTTGCCGGGCGCGGTACTGGATGTCGCTGGTGTCCTTGAAGGCTGCCTGCAATTGCTGGATGTGCGCGGCAAGGCGCTTGTCGCCATGGCCATCGCCCAACTCGCTGAACAGTGCATCGAGCACGCCCGGTTCTTTCGACAGGGCACGCAACACGTCCAGGCACTGCACGTTGCCGGAACCTTCCCACGTCGAATTCACCGGCGCCTCGCGGTAAAGCCGCGGCAGAATGCTGTCTTCGACATAACCCGTGCCGCCCATGCATTCGGCGGCTTCATTGATCATCGCCGGCGCGCGCTTGCAGATCCAGTACTTGCCCACCGCCGTTACCAACCGGGCGAACCGGGCTTCCTGCGAGTCGTCCAGATGATCCAGCGCCTGGCCCATACGCAGGCTCAAGGCCAGGGCGGCTTCGCTTTCCAGCGCCAGATCCGCCAGCACGTTCTGCATCAACGGCTGTTCGCTGAGCAGCTTGCCGCCGACCGAACGGTGGGCGCAGTGATGGCTGGCCTGGGTCAGCGCCTGACGCATCAGCGAACTGGAACCGACCATGCAATCGAAGCGGGTCATGGCGACCATCTCGATGATCGTCGGAACGCCACGCCCCTCTTCACCGACCATCCACGCCAGTGCGCCGCGGAACTCCACTTCGCTGGAAGCGTTGGAACAATTGCCGAGCTTGTTCTTCAGGCGCTGGATGTAGAACTGATTGCGTGTGTCGTCCGGGCGATGGCGCGGCAGCAGGAAACAGGTCAGGCCCTTGTCGGTCTGCGCCAGTGTCAGGAAGGCGTCGCACATCGGCGCCGAGCAAAACCATTTGTGCCCCACCAACTCATAGGCCTGGCCCGGACCGCTGGCTCCAACCGGATACGCCTTGGTGGTATTGGCCCGCACATCGGTGCCACCCTGTTTCTCGGTCATGGCCATGCCAATGGTGACCCCGGCCTTGTGGGCCATGCCGACGTTGCGCGGGTCGTATTCGGTGGCGAGGATTTTCGGCAACCACTTTTGCGCCAGGTCCGGTTGCAGACGCATGGCCGGAACGCTGGCGAAGGTCATGGTCAGCGGGCAGCCGCTGCCGGCTTCGGCCTGGCTGTGCAGATACGACATGCTGGCGCGGGCCACATGAGCGCCGTCCTGCGGGTGCGCCCAGGGCAACGACGTCAGGCCGTGTTCGACTGCCGTGCGCATCAGTTGGTGATAGGCCGGATGAAACTCCACCAGATCGATGCGATGACCAAAACGGTCATGACTATTGAATACCGGCTTGTTCTGATTGGCGAGGAACCCGGCTTCCATCAACGGGCCACCGGCCAGTGCGCCGTAAGCGTCGATCCGCGATTCGGCCCAACCGGCCCCGAACCGCCGCGACCATTCCTGCAACGGCAAGTCGATGCGGTACAGGTTGGCGCCGTCCAGTGACGGTGGCTGGTTGGTGACTTCGTGGGTTTCGGCAAACTGATGCAGGTTCATGACTGGGCTCCTTTGGTCGGCCAAGGGACTTCAGTTAAGCACCGCCCCTCAGCCGAACAAAGTGTCATATCCGCCTAACTGTCGGCGCTTTCGCCCTGTTGCGAGCAGAGCACCCGACGGTAGAGCGCGGCCTGCAAGTCTTCGAATTTCACCGGTTTGCTCAGGTAATCAATCAATGCGCCGGTCGGGCAGCGTTCACGGTCACCCCCCAGGGCGATCATGAACAACGGCAGCTCGCCATAGCCCGGCAACGCACGGATCCGGCAGCACAGCGACTCACCGTCCTGACGCGGCAACTGGCAATCGACCAGCACCGCGTCAAACACTTCGCGTTGCAGAAGATCGAGCGCGACATCGGCTCCGTCGGCCGTACGCACGCGGAAACCCAGCTTGAGCAACATGCCGCGCATCACCAACTGGCTGATGCTGTTGTCATCCACCAACAACACGGCACAATCCTGAGGCAGGCGCAGGCGCGGAAAATCCCGGGTCATCAACGGCGTCACCGGACGTTCGGCCACCGGCAGCCCGACTTCCACATCCAGCTGAAACCGGCTGCCGCGTCCTGGCTCGGAGCGATGCGTCAGGCGTCCACCGAGCAATTCGACCAACTGTCGGCAAATCGCCAGGCCAACACCCAGACCACCGTATTCACGGGTCATCGAGCCATCGACCTGGAAGAACCGTTGATACATCGTGGCCTCTCCCAGATCGGTGAAGCCAATGCCCGTGTCGATCACCGCAAAGCTCAACGCCAATCGGTCGGGCTCAATGGCCTTGCCGGTCACCCGCAAGGCCAGGCCGCCGATCCGGGTGAACTTGATGGCGTTGTCCAGCAGGCACTCCAGGCATTGCGCGATCTTGGTGTTGTCGCCGTGCACGCGATCCGGCACGCCGGATGCGATGTCGACCTTGAAGTCCAGCGACTTGCTCGAAGCGTTGCCCTCGAACTGCGTGCGCAGTGCCTCGACCATGCCGCGCAAGCTGAAGGTGTCGGCCGAGGCCTGGAGTTTGCCGGCCTGCAGTTCGGTGAGGGTCAGGATGCCGTTGACCATGCGCATCATGTCCCGCGCCGACCCCGAAGCCGTCTGCTGATACTGCTCAAGCTCCGGGTCCATTTCGACCGTCTGCATCAGCTCCAGGGAACCGATCACACCGTTCATGGGCGTGCGCAATTCGTGGGTCAGAGTGGCCAGGAATTCGTCCTTGAGCTTGTTACTGCGAGCCAGTTGCTGGTTGAGGATTTCAAGCTTCTGGCCGGCGTCGAATAGCGTTTGCGCCTGCTGCTCGCGCATGTCGTTGATGCGGTCGGCCAGGGCCAGGGACAACAACGCCACTTCGATGGCCGAGCCGATCTGGCTGGAATACATGGTCAGGAACACATTCGGCAGGTATCCCAGCACCATCAACGTATTGACGATGCCACCGAGCAAAAACGCCGACCAGGCAATGATGAAATACCGCGCAACGCGCAGACCCCGCAGCCAGGCAAAGATCCCGGCGGCAAAAATCACCACCGTGAACGTCAGCGCCAGGGCCGTGGCCAGGCGCAACGCCAGGGCGTAGCTGGTCATCAAAGACAGGCCGACCACCAGCGCACCGAAGGCAACCAGCGCCAGCAACAAGCGGTCGAGCCAGCGACTGTGGGTAGCCATTTGCAGGAAGCTGCGGGCGAACTGACTGCCGAACAGGCCCGCGCAGCCGATGAAAAACGGCGTCGCGGCGTTGGCCCACCAAGGGTTGTCCGGCCAGAAATACTGCACCGCCGCGCCATTGACCGACAGCTGATACAAGCCGAACGAGGCGATATAGAAGATGTAGTAGAGGTAACTGGTGTCGCGCACACTGAGGTAAATGAACAGGTTGTAGACCAGCATCCCCAGCAACACGCCGTAGATCAGCCCCAGTACGTAGAGGCGCACGGGCTGCTCTTCGAGGTAGGCGGTGCTCGACCACAAGGTTACCGGTGCCTGGATCGAGCCTTCGCTTTGCAAGCGCAGGAATAGGGTTTCGGCCTGCTCAGGTTTGAACGTCAGGTCGAACAGATAGTTGTTCTGACGAATCTCGCGACTGGCGAAGGGCAAGGCATCGCCGGTCTGCCTGACCAACTGATAGTTGCCGGCCGCATCGGGCAAATAGAGATCGAGATGATCGAGGGGTGGATAGGCCAGTTCCAGCAGCCAGGTCCGTTGCGCCGCCGGATCGGTCGGGCGGTAATGCAGGTCGATTTTCAGCCAGAACACCGAGCGCGAGTACCCGGCGTTGAGCGTGTCTTTGTTGTGCGCCTTGAAGTTGCCGGCCGCCGCTTGCGCGCGGATATCCGCGATGGTTGCCTGACCACCCGCGTCCTCATAGACCTGCAGGGTTCGGCCCAAGGGGAGGCTCTGAGTGAACTCATCGAACTCGACGGCGTTTGCCAGGAGGGGCAAACACAACAGCAACATCAGCAAATAGCGCATTGAAGCCCCAGCGTGGCCTGTCCGGTTCTGTCAGGAAGCCCCCCATTCCTTTTGAGCAGACGTAAAACCGGTATCACCTGTTATTGGTTTGGATCCACTCTAGCATAGCCGTTGATGGCCATTAAACACCATTGAAATTTTTCATGAAAAGGCTCTAGGACGGGCGTTCCGGCGAAGATTATTGAGATAGAGCTGTTTGTTTTTTTGCAAAAGATCAAAAGATCGCAGCCTTCGGCAGCTCCTACAGGTTTGCGTCGATCCGCCGTTCTTGCAGGGGCTGCCGAAGGCTGCGATCTTTTGCCTTTTTCTACGCCTCACACCGACGTGCACGCACACCCGAAAAACGTTGTTTGGTGGTAAGCTCGCGCACCATGAATATCTACAGCTCTCGCCCCGTTGTCCTCTGTCTCTCCGGCCACGACCCAAGTGGTGGCGCCGGCTTGCAGGCAGATATCGAAGCCCTGCTCGCCCAGGGTTGCCATGCGGCTCCGGCCGTCACCGCCCTGACCGTGCAAGACACCGTCAATGTCACTGACTTCCGCGTCCTCGACCGTGAGTGGGTACTGGCCCAGGCCAATGCCGTGCTCAACGATTCCGAAGTCGCGGCGGTAAAACTGGGCATGCTCGGTTCCCTGGAAATGGTCGACACTGTAGTCGAACTGCTTTCGGCGCACCCGCACTTGCCAGTGGTCTGCGACCCGGTGCTGCGCGCCGGCGGCGGCGGACGCCTGGGCAAGGACGAAGTCGGCTACGCCATGCGCGAACGCCTGCTGCCCTTGTCGATCATTGCCACCCCCAACCTTCCCGAAGCCCGGATCCTTGCCGAACTGCCCGAAGGCACCGCGGACGAGTGCGCTGAAAAACTCTTGCCGTTCGTCAAACACCTGCTGATCACCGGCGGCCATGGCGACGAAACCGAAATCCACAATCGCCTGTACAGTCGCGACGGCCTGCGCGAAACCTTTACCTGCCAGCGCCTGCCTGGCAGTTATCACGGTTCCGGCTGCACCCTGGCCAGCGCGCTGGCCGGTCGTCTGGCCCAGGGTGAAAACCTCGCCAGCGCCGTGCAGAGCGCGCTTAACTACACATGGCGCACCCTGCGTGACGCCGAGCAGCTGGGCAAAGGCCAGTTTGTGCCGCGCCGCCTGCCGCTGGATTTCTGTTCGTAACTTCCATTTGTAATGCGGTGAGGCTTGTCCGATGAAACTACGTGGCCTGTACGCCATTACCGACAGCCATTTGCTGGACGGTAAGTTGCTCAAGTACGTGGAGGCGGCGCTGGAAGGCGGCGTCACCTTGCTGCAGTACCGCGACAAAAGCAGCGATGAGGCCCGCCGCCTGCGTGAGGCCGAAGCCTTGCGCGAGCTGTGCGAACGCTACAAGACCCAGCTGATCATCAACGACGATGCAGAACTGGCCGCGCGCCTCAATGTGGGCGTGCACCTGGGCCAGACCGATGGCCCACTGTCACCGACCCGCGCCCTGCTCGGTTCCAAAGCCATCATCGGCTCGACTTGCCACGCGCAACTCGAACTGGCCGAACAAGCGACAAAAGAAGGCGCCAGTTACGTCGCCTTCGGTCGTTTCTTCAATTCCAACACCAAGCCCGGCGCACCGACCTGCAGCCTCGAACTGCTCGATCAGGCCCGCCAGCAACTGCACTTGCCGATCTGCGCGATCGGCGGCATCACCCTGGACAACGCCGCCCCGCTGGTGGCCCATGGGGTCGATCTGCTGGCCGTGGTGCATGGCCTGTTCGGCGCCGAGAGCACGGCTGAAGTCACCCGCCGTGCCCGCGCCTTTAACGAATTACTTAAAATCTGAGAGCCCGATCATGTCTCGTTCCGAAACGCTGTTTGCCAATGCCCAGAAACACATTCCCGGTGGCGTGAACTCGCCGGTTCGCGCGTTCAAGAGCGTCGGCGGCACGCCGTTGTTCTTCAAGCACGCCGAAGGCGCCTACGTCACCGACGAGGACAACAAGCGCTATGTGGATTACGTCGGCTCCTGGGGCCCGATGATCCTCGGCCACAGCCACCCGGATGTGCTGGACGCAGTGCGCAAGCAGCTGGAGCACGGCCTGTCCTACGGCGCGCCGACCGAGATGGAAACGCAGATGGCCGACCTGGTCTGCTCCCTCGTGCCGTCGATGGAAATGGTGCGCATGGTCAGCTCCGGCACCGAAGCGACCATGAGCGCCATTCGCCTGGCCCGTGGCTACACCGGCCGCGACAGCATCATCAAGTTCGAAGGCTGCTACCACGGTCACTCCGACAGCCTGCTGGTCAAGGCCGGCTCGGGCGCACTGACCCAGGGCGTACCGAGCTCGGCCGGCGTACCGGCGGCATTCGCCAAACACACCCTGACCCTGCCGTTCAACGACATCGACGCCGTTGAAACCATGCTCGCCGAAGTCGGCCTGGATGTGGCCTGCATCATCGTCGAGCCAGTGGCCGGGAACATGAACTGCGTGCCGCCGGCACCGGGTTTCCTCGAAGGCCTGCGGACCCTGTGTGACAAGCACGGCGTGGTGCTGATTTTCGACGAAGTGATGACCGGTTTCCGCGTCGCCCTCGGCGGTGCCCAGGCGTACTACGGCGTGACGCCGGACCTGACCACCTTCGGCAAGATCATCGGTGGCGGCATGCCGGTCGGCTGCTTCGGCGGCAAGCGTGAAATCATGCAGCGCATCGCCCCGCTGGGTCCGGTCTACCAGGCCGGCACGCTGTCCGGCAACCCGCTGGCGATGGCCGCCGGCCTGACCACCCTGCGCCTGATCAGCCGTCCGGGCTTCCACGCCGAGCTGACCGACTACACCACTCGCCTGCTCGACGGTCTGCAACAGCGCGCCGATGCGGCGGGCATTCCGTTCGTGACCACACAAGCCGGCGGCATGTTCGGCCTGTACTTCAGTGGTGCTGACGACATCGTCACTTTTGATGACGTGATGGCCAGTGACGCCGCCCTGTTCGGCCGCTTCTTCCACCTGATGCTCGAAGGTGGCGTGTACCTGGCACCGAGTGCCTTCGAAGCCGGTTTCACTTCGATCGCCCACGGCGAAGCCGAACTGAAACTGACCCTGGACGCCGCCGAGCGTGCCTTCGCTGCATTGAAATAACGCTGTAGCGCTGACGTTGGCCATTGCCAGCGTCAGCTTTCACCTACACGCCCGCCTGCATTCCTACACTTTCAGCAAAAATCCTCCGCAAAACGGGAGATATATTTCCCGCGCAGCAGAAAAACGAGTAAAGACTTTGTAAGGTTGGCCCTGCTTATTTCATAATGCGCGCTTATTGGATCCCTCGATGGGTCCGCGCGCCCTTCAGAGGTAAGTCGATTCCCATGAACCGCACCGGCCGCACCCTTGCACTGGGCTGCCTGTTGCTTCTTCAGCCCCTGCTCGCGCACGCACAAGCAGGCGGCAACTCGTTGTTGATCCCAGCGATGGGTCGCTGCACCCTCAATACCCAGCCGCAAGACCTGGAACAGGCGATCGCCGCCTGCCAGAAAGCGTCGGATGAAGGGGATGCGCAAGCGCAATACGAGTTGGGTGAGTTCTACTACGAAGGCAAAAACGCACCGCGCGACCTCAATCAAGCCCTGAGCTATTTCGAAAAGGCCTCGCTGCAAGGCCACGCCCAGGCGCAATTCAAGCTCGGTACCATGTTCTTCCACGGCGAAGGTGTACCGGCCAATAACGTTCAGGCGTATATCCTGCTGAAGATGGCGGCGGTCAACGGCGCCGAAGATGCACTGGACACCGCTGACGAAGTCACCGAAAAAATGCCCCGCGAAGAACTGGAAGTTGCCACCCAGGTGCTCGGGCAAATTTTCCGTAAGTATCTGATGGAGCTGCAGAGCGCCGATGGGCGTACGCCTTTCGCGCCGCTTCCCTGATTTTTGCGTGATCTGTCTGGCCCCATCGCGAGCAAGCTCGCTCCCACAGTTAACCGAGTTTTCTCATGGAAATACGGTCAAATGTGGGAGCGAGCTTGCTCGCGATAGGGCGACTCGATCTTGAGCCTTACTTCTCAGGCATCGGCATCGGAAACGGCATGACATTGCCGACCGCGCCGCGGGCTTCGCTGATTTTCGGGGTCCCCAGACGCTCGACTTCGTCGATACGCACGATCGAATGCATCGGCACAAAACTGCGCACCACGCCTTCGAACTGAGCCTTGAGCTTTTCTTCGCTCGGATCGACGACCACTTGCGTGCGCTCGCCAAAGACGAACTCTTCCACTTCCAGAAAGCCCCACAGATCACTTTGATAGATCTGCTTGGCGTACATTTCGAACACCTGGCCCTGGTTGAGGAAAATCACCTTGTAGATTGGAGCTTCACGTTTGGTCATGGTGGGCGGGTAACACATCGGGGTAAAAATGAGGGCGCAAACTATAGCACAGCCGTCGGACGCGCAATGGTAGGAACCACGGGACATGTTCCCTATAATGCGCGGTTCTTTGAATCACGTGATGACTCTTTCCATGGCCAAGAAGCTTTACATCGAAACCCACGGTTGCCAGATGAACGAGTACGACAGCTCGCGCATGGTCGATCTGCTGGGCGAACATCAGGCCCTGGAAGTCACCGCGCGCGCTGAAGACGCCGACGTCATCCTGCTCAACACCTGCTCGATCCGCGAACGTGCGCAGGACCGCGTCTACTCCCAACTCGGGCGCTGGCGCGAACTGAAGCTGGCCAACCCGGACATGGTGATCGCCGTCGGCGGTTGCGTGGCCAGCCAGGAAGGTGCGGCCATCCGCGATCGCGCGCCGTACGTCGACGTGGTGTTCGGCCCGCAAACCCTGCACCGCCTGCCGGAAATGATCGACGCCGCGCGCATCACCAGGCTGCCGCAAGTCGACGTCTCGTTCCCGGAAATCGAAAAGTTCGACCATTTACCCGAGCCGCGCATCGACGGCCCGAGCGCTTACGTGTCGGTGATGGAAGGCTGCAGCAAGTACTGCACGTTCTGCGTGGTGCCCTACACCCGCGGTGAAGAAGTCAGCCGGCCGTTCGACGACGTGATTGCCGAGATCATTCACCTGGCCGAAAACGGCGTGCGCGAAGTGACACTGCTGGGGCAAAACGTCAACGGTTATCGCGGCCTCACCCATGACGGGCGCCTGGCGGATCTGGCCGAGCTGATCCGCGTGGTTGCCGCCGTCGATGGCATCGACCGCATCCGCTACACCACGTCGCATCCGCTGGAGTTCTCCGACAGCCTGATCCAGGCCCACGCCGATGTGCCGGAACTGGTCAAGCACCTGCACTTGCCAGTGCAGTCGGGCTCGGACCGCATCCTCGCGGCGATGAAGCGCAACCACACCGCACTGGAATACAAATCCAAACTGCGCAAGCTGCGCGCCGCCGTGCCGGGCATCTGCATCAGCTCGGACTTCATCGTCGGCTTCCCGGGCGAGACCGAGAAAGACTTCGAACAGACCATGAAGCTGATTGCCGACGTCGGTTTCGACTTTTCCTACTCGTTCGTCTATAGCCAACGCCCGGGCACTCCGGCCGCCGACCTGGCCGATGACACGCCGGAAGAACTGAAAAAAGAGCGCCTGAATGCCCTGCAACATCGCCTGAACCAGCAAGGTTTCGAGATCAGCCGACAAATGGTCGGTTCGATCCAGCGGATCCTGGTGACCGATTACTCGAAAAAAGACCCGGGCGAGCTGCAAGGCCGGACCGAGAATAACCGTATCGTCAACTTCCGCTGCGACAATCCGACCCTGATCGGCCAGTTCGCGGACGTGCACATCGATGCCGCGCAGCCGCATTCGCTGCGGGGTTCGCTGATCCAATAACACCGAATATCCCTGTGGGAGCGGGCTTGCTCGCGAAGGCGGTCTGTCAGCACCATTAATGTCGACTGACACTCCGTCTTCGCGAGCAAGCCCGCTCCCACAGGTACAGCGCCAGAGGCGGGAATCGGGTTGCCTCATTTAAGAGCTTTCGCACCCAGCCCTCTGGCGTTATCCTTGATTTCATCTCAATTGCCCCAGGGCGGCTAAATACGACCTTGAACGCACCCATAGAACCACATCGTTTCATCCTCGAGCCTTTTGAAGCTCGCCGCTTCGCCAATCTGTGCGGGCAATTCGACGAGCATTTGCGCTTGATCGAACAACGCCTGACCATCGAGATCCGCAATCGCGGCAATCAGTTCGAGCTGATCGGCGAGCCCAAACACACCACCTCCGCGGAAAACCTCCTGCGCCGCCTGTACCGGGAAACCAAGGGTACCGAGCTGTCGCCGGACATGGTGCACCTGTTCCTGCAGGAATCTGCCGTGGAACAGCTGGACAACCACTCCCCCGCCGAACCGTCCGTGGCGCTGCGCACCAAGAAAGGCATGATTCGCCCCCGCGGCTTGAATCAGCTGCGCTACGTGAAAGAAATCCTCGGCAACGACATCAACTTCGGCATTGGTCCGGCCGGTACCGGCAAGACCTACCTCGCCGTCGCCTGCGCGGTGGATGCACTGGAGCGCGAGCAGATTCGCCGCATCCTGCTGGTGCGTCCGGCGGTCGAAGCGGGTGAAAAGCTCGGCTTCCTGCCCGGCGACCTGTCGCAGAAAATCGACCCGTACCTGCGCCCGCTCTACGACGCGCTCTACGAAATGCTCGGCTTCGAATACGTCGCCAAGCTGATCGAGCGCCAGGTGATCGAAGTCGCGCCGCTGGCCTACATGCGCGGCCGTACGCTGAACAACAGCTTCATCATTCTCGACGAAAGCCAGAACACCACGGTCGAGCAAATGAAGATGTTCCTGACCCGGATCGGCTTCGGTTCCACGGCCGTCATCACCGGGGACATCACCCAGGTCGACCTGCCACGCGGCACCAAGTCCGGCCTGCACCATGTGATTGAAGTGCTCAAGGAAGTGCCGGGGATCAGCTTCACCCATTTCCAGCCCAAGGACGTCGTGCGCCATCCGCTGGTACAGCGCATCGTTGAAGCCTACGAGCGCTTCGAAACCCGTGCGGCCGATGAAGCAACCGCCAAGGATAGCCGCCGCGATGCTTGAGCTTGACCTGCAAATCGCTACCCAAGCCCCTGCCCCCAGCGAAGCCGAGTTCCGCCAGTGGTGCGAACTGGCTTTGCGCCAGCGCAGCGCCGACTCGGAGATGACCATTCGCCTGGTCGACGAAGCCGAAGGACGCGAGCTGAACCACACCTGGCGGCAAAAGGATTACGCAACTAACGTCTTGTCATTCCCGGCCGATGTGCCGGATGAGTTCCTCGACATCCCGCTGCTGGGCGATCTGGTGATCTGCGTCGCCGTGGTCGAGCGTGAAGCCGCCGAACAAGGTAAGCAACTCAAGGCCCATTGGGCACACCTGGTGATTCACGGCTGCTTGCATCTGCTCGGTTACGACCATATTGATGACGACGAAGCCGAAGAGATGGAAGCACTGGAACGAACGTTGCTTGCAGAACTGGGCTTTCCCGATCCGTATGCGGACGACGAAACCGATTTATCCCCCACAGAAACAACAAAGGATTCAGAGTAATCGCTATGAGCGAAGATCGATCGAGCAACGGGCAGAAGTCATGGCTGGGTAAGCTCACCCAGGCTTTTGCCCACGAGCCGAAAAACCGCCAGGAGCTGCTGGAGCTGCTGCGCGATGCACACCAGAACAAACTGTTGGACAGCGAAGCGCTGGCCATCGTCGAAGGCGCCATCCAGGTGGCTGACTTGCAGGTGCGGGACATCATGGTCCCGCGCTCGCAAATGGTCAGCATCAAGGCGAACCAGACACCCCGCGAGTTCCTGCCTGCCGTGGTCGACTCGGCCCACTCCCGCTACCCGGTCATCGGCGAAAGCCACGATGACGTGATGGGCGTGTTGCTGGCCAAGGACTTGCTGCCGTTGATCCTCAAGGAGAACGGCGACAGCTTCAACATCAAGGATCTGCTGCGTCCAGCCACCTTCGTGCCGGAATCCAAGCGCCTTAACGTGCTGCTGCGCGAGTTTCGCGCCAACCACAACCACATGGCCATCGTCATCGACGAGTACGGTGGCGTGGCAGGCCTGGTCACCATCGAAGACGTGCTGGAACAAATCGTCGGCGACATCGAAGACGAACACGATGTCGAAGAAGACAGCTACATCAAGCCGCTGCCGAGCGGTGATTTCCTGATCAAGGCCCTGACACCGATCGAGAACTTCAACGAGTTTTTCGACAGCGAGTTCTCCGACGATGAATTCGACACCGTTGGCGGTCTGGTGATGAGTGCGTTCGGGCATCTGCCAAAACGTAACGAAATCACTGAAATCGGCCCATACCGCTTCCGCATCCTGAACGCCGACAGCCGTCGGATTCACTTGCTTCGCCTGACGCCCATTGCTCGCTAAGGATTGAAATGCGCTGGACAACCCGCCCCGGCTGGCCCGGTAACCTGCTGGCCGTGGCGGCCGGTGCAATCACCACCCTGGCCCTGGCGCCGTTCGATATCTGGCCACTGGCACTGCTCGCCGTCGGTCTGTTCTATGCCGGCCTGCGCGAACTGAGCCCACGTCAAGCCTTGGGTCGCGGCTGGTGTTTCGGTTTCGGCCTGTTCGGTGCCGGCACCAGCTGGATCTACTACAGCATTCACCACTTCGGCGGCGCTTCGGTAATGCTGGCCGGTTTCCTGATGCTGCTTTTCACGGCGGCGATTGCCTGGTTCTTTGCCCTGCCCGCCTGGATTTGGGCGCGCTGGCTGCGCCGCAATGAGGCGCCACTGGCCGACGCCCTGGCCTTCGCTGCGCTGTGGGTCGCCCAGGAAGCCTTCCGCGGCTGGTTCCTGACCGGTTTCCCGTGGCTGTATTCCGGTTACAGCCAGCTCGACGGCCCGCTGGCCGGGCTCGCGCCCCTCGGTGGGATGTGGCTGATTTCCTTTATCCTGGCGCTGACAGCGGCGCTGATCTACAACGGCTTGCGCCTGGTTCGCACGGGACGCAAAGGCTTCATCGCTGCCGGTGTATTGCTGCTGGTCGGCCCATGGCTGGTCGGCATGGCGCTCAAGCACCACGCCTGGACCAGCCCTTCGGGCCCGCCACTGAGCGTCGCCGCCATTCAGGGCAACATCGAACAAAGCATGAAGTGGGATCCGGCGCAGCTCAACGCGCAGTTGGCGCTGTACCGCGACATGAGCTTCAGCTCCAAACGCGTCGATTTGCTCATCTGGCCGGAAACGGCGATCCCGGTGCTCAAGGAGTCCGCCGAGGGCTACCTGAACATGATGGGCAACTTCGCGGCCGAACGTAAATCGGCGTTGATCACCGGTGTCCCGGTCCGCATGGAGGTACGCCACGAGAAGCGTTTCTTCAATGGCATCACCGTGACCGGTGAAGGCGACGGCACTTACCTGAAGCAAAAACTGGTGCCCTTTGGTGAATATGTTCCCTTGCAGGACATCCTGCGCGGGCTGATCGCCTTCTTCGACCTGCCAATGTCGGACTTCGCTCGCGGCCCGGCTGACCAGCCGCTGCTGCAGGCCAAGGGTTATCAGATCGCGCCGTTCATCTGCTATGAGGTGGTTTATCCGGAGTTCGCCGCCAGCCTTGCCGCCCGCAGCGACCTGTTGCTGACCATCAGCAACGACACCTGGTTCGGCACCTCCATTGGCCCGCTGCAACACCTGCAGATGGCACAGATGCGCGCGCTGGAAGCCGGCCGCTGGATGATCCGTGCCACCAACAACGGCGTGTCCGGCCTGATCAACCCGTTCGGTCAGATCACCGATCAGATCCCGCAGTTCGAACGCGGCATTCTGTATGGCGAAGTGGTGCCGATGCACAACCTGACGCCGTACCTGGAATGGCGTTCATGGCCATTGCTCATAGTCTGCGTGTTGTTGTTTGGCTGGGCACTGATTGCGAGCCGGATGGCTAAAACCGTTTAAAAGCTTCGCGAGCAAGCCCGCTCCCACATTTGATCGGCGTCTTACACAAATACTGTGACCGACTTAGATCCAGTGTGGGAGCGGGCTTGCTCGCGAAGGCGGCATCACAGGCACCGCATCAATCAGTGCCGACATCACCTCGATAGAACAACGAATAACCGACCTGCCCCACCGCCTCGTTCATCAACTGCCCGTTCTGCCAGATTGCCTTGAACTCCGGCATCCAGCCACCCAGAGGTCGCGCGTTATCGCCGCCCAGAAACCCTACCGGCGCCGGCACCACCTCGAAACCGGCCTTGCGGAAACTCCAGGCCGCCCGTGGCATATGCCAGGCCTGAGTCACGAGCACCACACGCTTGATGCCCTGGGGAAGCAACACCTCGGCGCTGAACTGCGCATTTTCCCAGGTCGTGCGGCTGCGCCCTTCCTGCCAGCGCACGCTCAAGCCGAAATCGTCACGCAAGGCGTCAGCCATCATCTGCGCCTCGCTGGGCGGCGTGCCGTAATGCAGGCCGCCGCTGGTCAGTACCGGCAACCCGGAAGCCTTGGCCAGTCGCGCGGCAAAGCGCTGGCGCTCCAGACCGACGCCCGTGGGCTGGTCGGCGCCCCAGGCCACATCACCGCGCTCGCGCCCCGAGCCAAGGACCACGATCGCGTCCGCACGCTGCCCCAGGACTGCCCATTCATCGCGGGCCAGCGGTGGCTCCCGCTCGAGCAGGCCGGCACCCCACTGCACAACCACCGGCAGGCTCATCAGCCAGAAACCACCCAGTCCCAGAGCAAAGCACACACCGGCAAGCCTCGGCCTTGAGCGGCGCAACCACCAGGCAAGCAAAAGCAGCAGCAATAGAATGCCGGGCGGCAATAGAAGTTGTTTTACGAAATAACGGAACGGCATCGAGCATCTCCTGGAGATGCCCGAAGCCTAAGTGGGTTGGCGCGATGCGACAATCAATATGGAAGGACTATGCTTCAAAAACTCATGGAGCATGGCACCGTGTCCTATTTGAACTGCAAAGACCGGACCTTTACCGCGTCTCTGCCGGGAACCTTGTCCTTGAGCCAGATGATTTTGGCTGAACGTGGTGCGTCGAGTTGCTTTACCGCTTCTGACAAGCATCCGTGCGTTTCACGTTCACTGCGATCCAGATACGCCTTGACCAGTGCAAACTCTGCGGGGCTCAGGCCTCGCAGCTCCAGCTCCAGAGGGCGTTCGTCGCGCAACCGGCCAGCGGTCCTTGCCGCTTCCAGGGCCAAGGCCAAACGATCGATCAGCCTTTCGTATAGCTCCGGTTTTGTAGCTTTTTGCTGTGACTCAACCATCCCTCACCTCATTGGAAGATATGACCTACTCCCCAGTTAGAGCTTAGCTTCCATGAACAAACCGGCTGAACGCCGCGACCAACGGCCCTCGCAGCGGTTTTCGCAGGACGTGTGGCAACAATCAGGGTTTCCCTCGGTAGAGCGCGGTCATGTATGCTACGGCGCTTCCTGTAACTCCACTTCCAGCTCGGCTGGCCAGCGAAAACGCCAATGAGGCGGCTTCAACGTCCAGCGTTGCATTGAAGAGGATTAGGCCACCCCTATTCAGTTCAAAAGTAGCCATGCACGAACAATATCAGCCCCGTGAAATCGAAGCCGCCGCCCAGTCGTTCTGGGACGAGCAAAAGTCCTTTGAAGTCAGTGAACAGCCAGGCAAGGAGACTTACTACTGCCTGTCGATGTTCCCTTACCCCAGCGGCAAGCTACACATGGGGCACGTGCGCAACTACACCATCGGCGACGTGATCTCCCGCTACCAGCGCATGCAGGGCAAGAACGTTCTGCAACCGATGGGTTGGGACGCCTTCGGCATGCCGGCGGAAAACGCCGCGATGAAGAACAACGTGGCGCCCGCCAAGTGGACCTACGAAAACATCGCCTACATGAAAAGCCAGCTGCGCAGCCTGGGCCTGGCGGTGGACTGGTCGCGCGAAGTGACCACCTGCAAGCCCGATTACTACCGCTGGGAACAATGGCTGTTCACCCGCCTGTTCGAAAAAGGTGTGATCTACAAGAAAAGCGGCACCGTGAACTGGGACCCGGTCGACCAGACCGTCCTGGCCAACGAACAGGTGATCGACGGTCGCGGCTGGCGTTCCGGCGCGCTGATCGAGAAGCGCGAAATCCCGATGTACTACTTCAAGATCACTGCCTATGCGGATGAACTGCTGGAGAGCCTCGACGAACTGACTGGCTGGCCTGAACAGGTCAAGACCATGCAGCGCAACTGGATCGGCAAGTCCCGCGGCATGGAAGTGCAGTTCCCGTACAACGTCGACTCCATCGGCGAAACCGGTGCACTGAAAGTCTTCACCACCCGTCCGGACACTTTAATGGGAGCGACTTATGTCGCCGTGGCCGCCGAACACCACCTGGCCACCCTGGCTGCACAGAACAATCCCGAGCTGCAAGCCTTCATCGCTGAATGCAAGGGCGGCAGCGTGGCTGAAGCCGACGTCGCCACCCAGGAGAAAAAAGGCCTGCCGACCGGCCTGTTCGTCGAGCACCCGCTGACCGGCGAAAAGCTGCCGGTCTGGGTCGCCAACTATGTGCTGATGCATTACGGCGACGGCGCGGTGATGGCAGTTCCGGCCCACGACGAGCGCGATTTCGAATTCGCCCACAAATACAACCTGCCGGTCAAATCGGTCGTGCGCACCAGCTCCGGTGACAGCAACCCGGCGCCATGGCAAGACGCCTACGGCGAGCACGGCACGCTGATCAATTCCGGCGAGTTCGACGGCCTCGACTTCGCGGGCGCCTTCGACGCCATCGAAGTCGCGCTGATCAAGAAAGAACTGGGCGCCTCGCGTACCCAGTTCCGCCTGCGCGACTGGGGCATCAGCCGTCAGCGCTACTGGGGCTGCCCGATCCCGATCATCCACTGCACCACCTGCGGTGACGTGCCGGTACCGGAAGATCAACTGCCGGTCGTGCTGCCGGAAGACGTGGTGCCGGATGGCGCCGGTTCGCCACTGGCGCGCATGCCCGAGTTCTACGAGTGCAGCTGCCCTAAATGCGGCGCGCCGGCCAAGCGTGAAACCGACACCATGGACACCTTCGTCGAGTCCTCGTGGTACTACGCCCGCTACGCCTCGCCACACTTCGAAGGCGGCCTGGTGGAAAAATCGGCGGCCGACCACTGGCTGCCGGTTGACCAGTACATCGGCGGTATCGAACACGCGATTCTTCACCTGCTGTACGCGCGCTTCTTCCACAAGCTGATGCGCGACGAAGGCCTGGTGAGCTCCAACGAGCCGTTCAAGAACCTGCTGACCCAGGGCATGGTGATCGCCGAGACTTACTATCGCCGCGAAACCAATGGCGCCTACACCTGGTTCAACCCGGCGGACGTCGAGCTCGAGCGTGACAGCAAGGCCAAGGTCATCAGCGCCAAGTTGAAAGCTGACGGCCTGCCGGTGGAAATCGGCGGCACCGAGAAGATGGCCAAGTCGAAGAACAACGGCGTCGACCCACAGTCGATGATTGACCAGTTCGGTGCAGACACCTGCCGCCTGTTCATGATGTTCGCCTCGCCACCTGACATGAGCGCGGAATGGTCCGACTCCGGCGTAGAGGGCTCGCACCGATTCCTCAAGCGCGTCTGGCGTCTGGCTCAAGCACACGTCACTCAGGGCCTGCCGGGCAAACTGGACGTCGCCAGCCTGAATGACGAGCAGAAAGCCGTTCGTCGCTCGATCCACCTGGCCATCAAGCAGGCCAGCCAGGACGTCGGCCAGAACCACAAATTCAACACCGCCATCGCCCAGGTGATGACGCTGATGAACGTGCTGGAGAAAGCCGCACAAGGCACCGAACAGGATCGCGCGCTGGTTCAGGAAGGCCTGGAAACCGTGACCCTGCTGCTCGCCCCGATCACACCGCACATCAGCCACGAGCTGTGGCATCAACTGGGCCACGCTGATCCTGTGATCGACGCCGGTTGGCCGGTGCAGGACGACAGCGCACTGGTGCAGGACAGCCTGACGCTCGTCATCCAGGTCAACGGCAAGCTGCGTGGTCAGATCGAAATGCCGGCCAGTGCCAGCCGTGAAGAAGTCGAAGCCGCCGCCCGCGCCAACGAGAACGTCCTGCGCTTCGTCGACGGTCTGACCATTCGTAAAGTGATCGTAGTGCCCGGGAAACTGGTCAATATCGTCGCCAGCTAATTGGATCAGGCGCCAGGTGAGCCTGGCGCCGAGTAAAACCTTTCGGGCCGCTTGATCGGCCCACATGGTTTCAAGGGGAGCAACAAGATGATCAAACGCAATCTGCTGGTGATGGGCCTCGCGGTTCTGCTGAGCGCCTGCGGTTTCCAGCTGCGCGGCACCGGCACCAACCAACTGGCGATCAAGGAACTCGACCTGAGCGCCCGTAACGCTTATGGCGAAACCGTGACCCAGTTGCGTCGCGTACTGGAAGGTAGCGGCGTCAAAGTCTATACCGGCGCACCGTACAAACTGGTGCTGACCAATGAGCAGGAAAGCCAGCGCATCCTCAGCTACGCAGGCGCCAGCAGTACCGGCGAGTACCAGCTCACCACCGTGCTGAGCTACGACATCCGTGGTAGCGGTGATCTGCCATTGTTGAGCGACAAGCTTGAAGTGCAGAAAGTCTTTATGCACGACGGCAGCAATCTGGTGGGGTCCGACCAGGAAGCCGCAACAGCCCGTGCGGAAGGCCGCCGGGAAATGGTTCAACGCATGATGCTGCGTCTGGAGCAACTGACCCCGGGCCAACTGGATCAGTTGCAGCAGACTGCCGAAGCCAAGGCCAAGGCTGACGCCGCGGCACTGGAAGCGGCAAAAAAGGCTGAAGCGGAAACCCCGCGTCAGTCGCCTGTCGAACTGCCGCAGCAGTAAGACTTACGGGGCGCTCAGGCGCCCCGTTTGCCCTTTCCTATGAAGCTCGCCCCCGCCCAACTCGCCAAACACCTGCAAGGCGTCCTTGCGCCCGTCTACATCATCAGCGGCGATGACCCGCTGCTGTGCCAGGAAGCGGCCGACGCCATCCGCACGACTGCCCGTCAGCAGGGATTCGATGAACGCCAGGTGTTTGCCGCCGACGCCAATTTCGACTGGGGGACCTTGCTGCAAGCCGGTGCCAGCATGTCGTTGTTCGCCGAAAAGCGCCTGCTGGAGCTGCGCCTGCCTTCCGGCAAGCCCGGCGACAAAGGCGCCGCCGCGCTTATCGAGTACTGCTCGCGTCCGGCCGACGACACCGTGCTGCTGATCAGCTTGCCGAAACTCGATGGCAGCGCACAGAAAACCAAGTGGGGCAAAGCGCTGGTCGAAGGACAGCAGACCCAGTTCGTGCAGATCTGGCCAGTCGATGTCGCCCAGTTGCCCAGCTGGATCCGCCAACGCCTGTCCCAGGCCGGGCTGTCCGCCAGCCAGGACGCCGTTGAGCTGATCGCAGCACGGGTCGAGGGCAACCTGCTGGCCGCCGCCCAGGAAATCGAAAAGCTCAAACTGATGGCCGAAGGGGGACAGATTACCGTTGAAACCGTGCAGGCGGCAGTGGCCGACAGTGCGCGCTTCGACGTCTTTGGCCTGACCGATGCAGTGCTCAATGGTGAAGCAGCCCATGCATTACGCATGCTTGAAGGCTTGCGCGGCGAAGGCGTCGAGCCGCCGGTGATTCTCTGGGCCCTGGCCCGGGAGCTGCGCCTGCTGGCCAATATTTCCCTGCAATACAGCCAGGGGACGCCGCTGGACAAGGCCTTCAGCCAGGCCAAGCCCCCGGTCTGGGACAAACGTAAACCGTTGATGAGCAAAGCCCTGCAACGCTACTCGGCACAACGCTGGGCGCAACTGCTGCTGGAAGCGCAACGCATCGACGCGCAGATCAAGGGCCAGGCGGCGGGTTCGCCGTGGATGAGCTTGAGCCGGTTGACGTTGTTGATGGCCGGCCAGAGATTGTCGTTGCCCGCCGAGTAAATCAAAAGATCGCAGCCTGCGGCAGCTCCTACAAGTGAACGCAATCCCCTGCAGGAGCTGCCGCAGGCTGCGATCTTTTGATCTTTCTTCCCACAAACCCCACCGACCTCTGCCCTATAGACAGAACCCCGACTTCGGCAGATTATTTCCCCCGCAAAACCTACCTACCCGTGAGACCCGACCATGAGCAAAAAGCCATCAACGCATGGCCCCAACAAGGCCAAATCCATCATCGCCCAGCCATTGTTCCGCAGCCGCCAGGAACGTCCCGCCAAGGGCAAAGGCAGTTACCGCCGCGAAGCCTTCCAGTCTGACAACTGGGAGGCTTCTTACTTTCTGGCTGCGTAAAGCAGAACACCCCTTCAACATGTTAAGGTCTGTACCTGATTCGTACTCCCTGGACCCGTGCATGCCCTTTTGTCTTCCCCGTCGTTGGCACCTACGCCAATTGATCGCTGCCTCCAGCCTTGTTTTGCTTGTCGCCTGTGCGGAAAAACCGACCGCAGCCGACGCTCAGCCGCTTCAGACGCTTCCTGTCGCCACCGCCCCGGCGGTTGTTCCGCCTGTGGTTCCGACGGGTGAGAACCTCGACATCCAGCCAACCCAGACCTTCGCCGAATGGCAGGCAGGTTTCCGCAAGGATGCCCTGGCCGCGGGTATCCGCGCCGATCTGTTTGATCGCGCTTTCGCCAATGTCAGCTTCGACCCCAGCGTGATTAGTGCCGACCGCAGCCAACCGGAATTCGCAAAACCGGTGTGGGAATACCTCGATGGTGCCCTGTCGCCGCTGCGGGTACGTAAAGGCCAGTCGCTGGTCAACCAGTACGCCGACGTCCTGCAAAGCATCGAACAGCGTTATGGCGTTGATCGTCAGGCGCTGGTAGCTGTATGGGGCATGGAAAGCAACTTTGGCCAGTTCCAGGGCAACAAGTCGGTGATCAACTCGCTGGCGACCCTGGCCTACGAAGGCCGTCGCCCCGGTTTCGCCCACGCGCAATTGATTGCTGCACTGCAAATCCTGCAACAAGGCGATATCGAGCCCGAGAAGATGCTGGGATCCTGGGCTGGCGCCATGGGCCAGACCCAGTTCATCCCGACCACCTACAACACCCATGCCGTGGACTTCGATGGTGACGGGCGTCGCGATATCTGGAGCAGCTCGGCCGATGCCCTGGCGTCTACCGCGCACTACCTGCAGAGTTCTGGCTGGCAGAGAGGCCAGCCATGGGGCTTTGAAGTCCAGCTGCCGAGCGGGTTCAACTACCTGCTGGCCGACGGCACGATTCGCAAGAGCGTCGCTGAATGGCGGCAACTGGGCATTACCCTGCCCAACGGTGGCCAGGTCCCGGCCGACTCCGAGCAATTGTCCGCCGCCCTGCTGCTGCCGGCCGGTTACCGTGGCCCGGCGTTCCTGGTGCTCGATAACTTCCGGGCAATCCTCAAGTACAACAACTCGTCGTCCTACGCCCTGGGGGTGAGCTTGTTGTCCGAACGCTTCAATGGGGGGGGCTTGATCAGTGGCACATGGCCAAAGGATGACCTGCCACTGAGCCGTACCGAGCGGATCGAGCTGCAAAACCTGTTGAGCGCACAAAACTACGACGCCGGCACCGCCGACGGGATCATCGGCGCCAACACCCGCAAGGCGATCCGCAGCGCCCAGCAGTCGTTTGGCTGGCCAGCGGATGGGTATCCGACGCACAAGTTGCTGGAAGGGTTGCGCAACCGCTAAAAGCAAAAGATCGCAGCCTTCGGCAGCTCCTACGGGTGTACACAAAACCCCGTAGGAGCTGCCGCAGGCTGCGATCTTTTCCAGATGTTCGCGTCTTACCTGATTACCACATCCTGCTCCAACATCAATTCCTGATTCCCCGCATCCAGCCTGACCAACGCCCCCATGGGCAGCGTCAGATTCGGGTCGCAATGCCCACTTCGCCACCCGGACAACACCGGAATCTTCAATGGCGCGAAGGTCTGTTTGAGCAACCTGTCCAGCGCGGCCACCTCCACCCCCGCCACATCCCCGACCAACACGCCGCGCAGCTTGTGCAACGTGCCCGCCAGCCGCAGTTGGGTCAGCAACCGGTCGATGCGATACAGCGGCTCGTTGATGTCCTCGATCAACAGAATGACGCCCTCGGCATCAATCTCGTAGGGCGTGCCCATGGTCGCGGCGATCATGGCCAGATTGCCACCGAGCAAGCGCCCATGAGCGACGCCCGGCTCGATCGTGGTCAGCGGGTAGGCCACCGGATGAGCCAGCACCGAGCCCGCCCTCACCTGCCCGCGCAGCATGTTGAAAAAGGAAGACTCCGTTGGTATTTGCTTGCCACCCAGCAGGTCGGCGTTGAGCAACGGGCCATGAAATGTCACGAAGCCGGCATAACGACTGATTGCCAAATGCAAGGCAGTGATGTCGCTGTAGCCGATGAATGGCTTGGCGTTGTCGCGCAGCAATTGGAAATCGACGCGATCAAGCAACCGGGGGGTGCCGTAACCTCCGCGCAGGCAGATGATGGCATCGACTTCACGATCCGCGAACGCAGCGTGCAGGTCATTGAGCCTCACGTCGTCGCTGCCGGCCAGGTAGCCATCTTTCTCGTAGACCCCGGGAAACACTTTCAGTGAGTAGCCTCGGGCACACATCCATTGCACCGCCTTGTCGGTGTCCAGCGTCGCGGGACCGGCGGGTGCGATAACGCCGATCCTGCCTTCCGACGGCAGTGCCGGGACGGGAGCATGAGGGCAAAGGGTGTGGGTCGGTCGAGCGGTCATCCGTGAATCTCCCTGGGTGAGAACTTCAGCACACAGTAGTCAGGAACGGGGACAAACTGAAGAGGGTCAGTCGCCCCGCAGGTTGCAGGAAAAAGCGGCCAGCGCCGTAGGCCAGGCAAAAAAACGCCCGCAAGGCTGAATACCGTGCGGGCGTTTTTCATTTCCGTGCGCAGATCAGGACGACATCAGCTCGGCCTTGACCAGCTTGGCCTGCTCGTCGGCGTGATACGAGGAGCGCACCAACGGACCCGAGGCAACGTTCTTGAAGCCCATCTTGTAACCTTCCTCGGCGAACCAGGCGAAGGTGTCCGGGTGCACGAAGCGTTGCACCGGCAAGTGGCTGCGGGACGGTTGCAGGTACTGGCCCAGGGTCAGCATGTCGATGTCGTGCTCGCGCATGCGCTTCATGACTTCGATGACTTCTTCGTCGGTCTCGCCCAGGCCCAGCATCAAGCCGGATTTGGTCGGAATGTGCGGCATCATCTGCTTGAAGCGTTGCAGCAGGGTCAGCGACCACTGGTAGTCCGAACCCGGACGCGCAGCCTTGTACAGGCGCGGCACGGTTTCCAGGTTGTGGTTGAACACATCCGGCGGCTCGGCGGCAGTGATTTCCAGGGCGATGTCCATGCGGCCACGGTAGTCCGGAACCAGGGTTTCGAGCTGCACGTTCGGCGACAGCTTGCGGATTTCGCGGATGCAGTCGGCAAAGTGCTGGGCACCACCGTCGCGCAGGTCGTCGCGGTCCACCGAGGTGATCACCACGTACTTCAGGCGCAGGTCGGCAATGGCGATGGCCAGGCTTTCCGGTTCGTTGACGTCCAGTGGCTTCGGACGGCCGTGGCCGACGTCGCAGAACGGGCAACGACGGGTGCAGATGTCACCCATGATCATGAAGGTCGCGGTGCCGCCCGAGAAGCATTCGCCCAGGTTCGGGCAGGACGCTTCTTCACACACGCTGTGCAGCTTGTGCTTGCGCAGCAGGGCCTTGATGCGGTCGACTTCCGGCGAAACCGGGATGCGCACACGAATCCAGTCCGGCTTCTTCGGCAGTTCGGTAGTCGGAATGATCTTCACCGGGATGCGTGCAACCTTTTCGGCGCCGCGCAGCTTGACGCCGGCTTCAACCTTGGGACGCGGGGCCGGGCGCTCGGTGACATCGAGCGTCGGGATCATGGTTTGCACTGCATCAGTAGTCATATCAGTCGATTCCGCCCGTGAGGGTCGTCTGCTCAGCATAGTCGAGGTGTTTGACGAGCTGCGCGCGCAGCCGGGCACTTACCTCGGCAAATTCAATCGATCCTGCGTGATCGCTCAGCTGGGTCATCGCCAGCCCGGCGTAGCCGCAGGGATTAATCCGTCGAAACGGTTCCAGGTTCATGTCCACGTTCAAGGCCAGGCCATGAAAGGAACAGCCATGGCGGATCCGCAGACCCAGGGAGGCGATTTTCGCCCCGTCGACGTAGACACCCGGTGCATCGGGCTTGGCCGCGGCGGTGACACCGTAACTGGCCAGCAGCTCGATCAGGCATTGCTCCATCCGGCTGACCAGATCGCGCACGCCAAACCCGAGCCTGCGTACGTCCAGCAACAGATAAGCCACCAACTGGCCGGGGCCGTGGTAGGTCACCTGACCACCCCGGTCGACCTGCACCACCGGAATATCACCGGGAAGCAGCAAGTGTTCGGCCTTGCCGGCCTGGCCCTGGGTGAACACCGCAGGGTGTTCCACCAGCCAGACCTCGTCGGCGACATCGGTGCCGCGTTCGTTGGTAAAGCGTTGCATGGCATGCCAGACCGGCTCGTAAGCCATCTGGCCGAGCTCGCGAAAGCCCAGCGTGCCGGACATCACAGCACCATGTGCACGAAACCGGTGGCCCGCAGTTCGCTGTTGATGTTGTACAGCTGGTCCTGGTCGGTCGCGACGATGTGCAACTGAATGGTGGTGTATTTGCCGTTGCTGCTCTGGCGCTCGTCAACACGCTCATCGTTGATCTTGGCGTGCTTGCGGACGATGTCGATGATCCTGTCCTTGTTGC
The DNA here is from genome assembly GCF_019219205.1 of Pseudomonas sp. PDM27. Lineage (NCBI taxonomy): Bacteria > Pseudomonadati > Pseudomonadota > Gammaproteobacteria > Pseudomonadales > Pseudomonadaceae > Pseudomonas > Pseudomonas sp. PDM27. Next base: position 183,055 of record NZ_JAHUWF010000009.1, read on the forward strand.
CCACGCCGGTGTCGCTGATCACCTTGACTGGATAATCAGTGGCAGGGAATTCGATCTTTGGCGCCTTTACTTCGGTATCGGTCATGGCGTAACGGCCTCGTAAGCGTAAGCCGTGGCGACGGCAAAGCCCCGCGCCGGATCAGCACGGGGCCTTGCAGGAGCACACTATCAGTTGAACAAGCCGTAGAAGAATAGACGGATGCTATCCCACATGCGACGGAAGATACCACCCTCTTCGACGCCATCCAGAGCGATCAGGTCGGCGCTGTGCACCACTTTGTCTTCCAGTTTGACTTCCACTTTACCGATCACGTCGCCCTTGGCGATTGGCGCAATCAGTTGCGGGTTCATGGTCATGCTGGCGGCGAGCTTTTTCAGCTGGCCTTTCGGCAGGGTCATGGTCAGGTCTTCAGCCAGACCGGCCTTGATCTGGTTGGTGGCGCCTTTCCAGACCGGAGCCTGAGCCAGCTCGGTACCCTTCTGGTAGAAAGTCTGGGTTTCGAAGAAACGGAAACCGTAGGTCAGCAGCTTCTGGGTTTCGGCGGCACGGGCCACTTCGCTGTTGGTGCCGAACACCACGGCGATCAGGCGCATGCCATCACGTACGGCCGAGGACACCATGCAGTAGCCGGCTTCGTCGGTGTGACCGGTCTTCAAGCCGTCGACGGTCTTGTCGCGCCACAGCAGCAGGTTACGGTTGGGTTGCTTGATGCCGTTCCAGAAGAACTCTTTCTGCGAGTAGATCGCGTAGTGAGCCGGGTCTTCGTGGATGATCGCGCGGGCCAGCACAGCCATGTCGTGAGCCGACGAATAGTGCTCAGGATTCGGCAGACCGGTCGGGTTCATGAAGTGGCTGTTGGTCATGCCCAGGTCGCCAACGGTTTTGTTCATCATGTCGGCGAAGGCGTCTTCGCTGCCGGCGATGTGCTCGGAGAGCGCGACGCTGGCGTCGTTGCCCGACTGGATGATGATGCCGTGCAGCAGGTCGCTGACGGTGACTTGCGAACCCACCTTGATGAACATCCGCGAACCACCGGTGCGCCAGGCGTTTTCGCTGACGGTCACCGGGTCGTTTTCACCGATCTGGCCACGACGGATTTCCAGGGTCGCAATGTACGCGGTCATCAGCTTGGTCAGGCTGGCCGGTGGCAGACGCTGGTCACCATTGTTTTCGACCAGCACGTTGCCGCTGCTGGCATCCATGAGCACGTAGGCCTTGGCGGCCAATTGTGGTGGCGAAGGCATCATCTCGACCGCAAAAGCAGCGGGTGAGAGAAGCAGCGGGACTAACAGGAACAGGCGTTTGGCAAAGGTGGTGATGTTCATCCGTCTCTCGAAATCGCTAATGGAAACTGCCCGAAGGCAAAACTAATCAGATGACTTTCTAACGAGTCATCGCGTGTTCAGTTGCTCACTCCAATCACCCTTTGCCGGGCTTTTGTTCTTCGAAGAGCCAACAACCTGGTTCACCCCCCAAAACCGCAGATGAACCATCAATCAAGTCCTACGTATTACTCAGTCACAACGCTCGGCGAACCGAGATTGGCCAGGCGCACACTGTTCTGCACCTGCTGGATTTCACCCGGCGATCCGATCGGGCCCAGGCGAACCCGATGCAGGGTTTGCTGATTGCGCACGATCGAGCTGATGAACACCGGAGCGCTCACCATCCCGCTGAGCTTGGATCTCAGGAGTTCTGCAGCGTCCGGGTTGGCGAACGCGCCCACCTGCAGATACTGGCCAGAGGCTGGTACAGAAGCGTTTTTTTTTGCATCGAGCTGAACCGGCACGACCGCAGCGGCGTGTTGCTGCGGCGGAGGTGTCCATTGCTCGACGGTGCCGGCCGAAGCCGTGATCACCGGGGCGCTATTCTGCGCGACTTTCGGTTCGTTGAGCATTAATGGTGCCGGACGGCCTTTGGCCGCCCAATACGCCTGTGGATCGATGCCTTCGACCTTGACCCGCGCCGTGCCGGTTTCGGCGTAACCGAGTTTCTTCGCGGCAGCGTAGGACAAGTCGATGATCCGGTCCGAGTAGAACGGACCGCGGTCGTTGACTCGCAGGATCACGCTCTTGTTGTTGTCCAGGTTGGTCACCCGGACGTAACTCGGCAGTGGCAATGTCTTGTGCGCGGCACTCATGCCGTACAGGTCATACACTTCACCGTTGGCGGTGTTCTGACCGTGGAACTTGGTGCCGTACCAGGACGCCGTACCCGACTGCACGTAGGTCTTGGATTCTTGCAGCGGGAAGTAAGTCTTCCCCAGCACAGTGTACGGGTTGGCCTTGTACGGGCCGGTGTGCAGGGTCGGCGTGGCGTCCGGGATACGCGAAACATCGACGTCCCACCATGGCGCGCCATCCTTGTGGGCGCGGTTGATGTCCAGCCCCGGCGTCGTGCGCACGGTGGTGGTGGGCTTCTGGGCCGGCGCACGGCTGGTCGAACAACTGGCGACCAGCACTGCCAGCGCAGCGCATGCCATCAGCTTCAGGGGTTTATTGATAGGCAATGCCCGCATTACTTGACGCCCCGTGCTTGGACCAGCTGTTCAGACAGTTGATGTACGGCCATGGCGTACATCACGCTGCGGTTATAACGCGTGATCGCGTAAAAATTCTTCAGGCCCATCCAGTACTCGGGGCCATTGTCGCCTTCCAGGCGGAAAGCAGTAACCGGCATATCATCGCGCAGCGCATCATGACTTGACCACCCCAGGGCTCGCAACTCCCCGACGGTTTTCGTCGGTTCGATGCCTGCGGTCAAACCTTCGTCAACCTGATCGCCACGGACATTGGCGCGACTGACCACCGGTTCGCCGGCGACCCAGCCATGACGCTTGAAGTAACTGGCGACACTGCCGATGGCATCGTCCGGGTTGGTCCAGATGTTGATATGGCCATCACCGTCGAAATCCACCGCATAGGCGCGGAAGCTGCTCGGCATGAATTGCGGCAAGCCCATTGCGCCAGCGTAGGAGCCTTTGAGCGTCAACGGATCGACCTGCTCTTCGCGGGCCAGCAGCAGGAACTCACGTAATTCCTTGCGGAAAAACTCGGCACGGGGAGGATAGTCGAAACCCAGGGTCGACAAGGCATCGATCACCCGGAAATTTCCGGTATTACGGCCGAAAAAGGTTTCAACGCCGATGATCGAGACAATCACCTGGGCCGGCACGCCGTATTCCTGCTCGGCACGGGCCAGCACCGCTTCGTGCTGACGCCAGAAGTCCACCCCGCGGGCTATGCGCGCATCGGTGATGAACATCGGGCGATACTCGCTCCACTGCTTGACCCGTTCGGCGGGCTTCGAGATGGCGTCCAGAATCGACTGCTTGCGCTCGGCTTCGCGGAACACGCCCATCAATTGTTCACCGGCGAAACCGTAGTCGCGGGTCATTTCACCGACGAATTCGGCCACCTGGGGTGAGCCTTCGTAGTCGCCGGCCAACGCTTCCTGCACGCTGCCAAGGATGCTTACCAGGCCGACCCATGGCGCAAATCGAGTCGCCCAGCCACGCATTACTTGCATTGAAAATTTCACCTTATTCAAACCTGCGCGATCCACTTGCGATGGGTATGGATCGACATCAAAACCCCAAACGCTGACAGCAGCGTCACCAGCGAAGTTCCTCCGTAGCTAATGAACGGCAACGGCACCCCCACCACCGGCAACAGGCCACTGACCATACCGATGTTGACGAAAACATAAACAAAAAACGTCATGGTCAGGCTGCCCGCGAGCAACTTGCCGAACAATGTCTGCGCCTGGGCGGTAATCACCAGACCGCGACCGATCAACAGCAGGTAGATCAGCAGCAGCGCACAGATCCCTACCAGGCCGAACTCTTCACCCAGCACGGCAATGATGAAGTCGGTATGGCTTTCCGGCAGGAAGTCCAGGTGCGACTGGGTGCCCAGCAACCACCCTTTGCCGAACACACCGCCGGAGCCGATGGCGGCCTTGGACTGGATGATGTTCCAGCCCGTGCCGAGCGGATCGCTCTCCGGGTCGAGGAATGTCAGGATTCGCTGCTTCTGGTAGTCGTGCATGATGAAGAACCACATGGCAACCGCCACGGGAACGGCGGCAGCCAGCACGCTGAGGATCCAGCGCCAGCGCAAGCCCCCCATGAACAGCACGAAAGCGCCGCCGGCCAGGATCAGCAGCGAAGTGCCAAGGTCCGGTTGCCGCACGATCAGAATGAACGGCACGCCGATCAGCATCAGGCTGACGCCCACATGCTTGAGCTGGGGCGGCAAGGTGCGTTTGGACAAATACCAGGCGATAGTCGCTGGCATCAGGATCTTCATGAACTCCGAGGGCTGGAAGCGGATCACCCCGGGAATGTTGATCCAGCGGGTGGCGCCCATGGCGTTGTGGCCCATGATGTCCACCACCAGCAACAGCATCACCCCAACCACGTAGCCCAGCGGCACCCAGCGCGCCATGAAGCGCGGCTCGAACTGGGCGATGACGATCATCGACACCAGACCGATGCCGAACGAAGTCGCCTGCTTGCCCAGTAGATCCCAGCTCTTGCCACTGGCCGAATACAGCACGAACAGGCTGCCGGCGGCGAGGGTCAGCAGCAGGATCAGCAGCGGGCCGTCGATGTGCAGGCGTTGCAGCAGCGTCGCACGGCGACGCATCACATCCTCACTGGAGAGCATGCGATCGAAGTTATTCATCACGGGCGGTAGCCTCTGCACTGATAGGGCTGGCGTATTCGGGCTTCAACCGACCGTCCTGGTCCAGGAGCCAGGCGTCCATGACTTGACGCACCACTGGCGCAGCGACACCGGAACCGGACTCGCCGTTCTCCACCATCACCGACACCACGATTTTCGGATCGTCGGCCGGCGCGAAGCCGACGAACAAGGCGTGGTCGCGATGGCGCTCCTGAACCTTGGAACGGTCATACTTCTCACCCTGTTTGATCGCGACCACCTGGGCCGTACCCGACTTGCCGGCGATTCGGTATTGCGCACCGATCGAGGCTTTGCGCGCCGTACCACGGGCACCATGCATAACCTGCTGCATGCCGTGGTTGACCTTGGTCCAGTCCGATGGGTCGCGCAGGATGATGTCCGGCATCGGATTCTCATCCACCGGCTTCACACCCTCGATGGTCTTGGCCAGGTGTGGACGATTCCAGATGCCTTTGTTGGCCACCAGCGCGGTGGCCTGGGCCAACTGCAGCGGAGTCGACTGCATATAGCCCTGGCCGATTCCCAGAATCAGCGTCTCGCCCGGGAACCATGCCTGGCGACGGGTCGCACGCTTCCATTCGCGGGACGGCATCAGCCCCGGCGACTCTTCGAACATGTCCAGGGAGACTTTCTGGCCAATGCCGAACTTGGTCATGTACGCCGACAGCCGATCGATCCCCAGCTTGTGCGCCAGGTCATAGAAGTAGGTGTCGTTGGAACGCATGATCGCCGTGTCGAGGTCGACAAAGCCGTCGCCGGTACGGTTCCAGTTACGGTATTTGTGATCGTAGTTGGGCAGCATGTAGTAACCGGGGTCGAACACTCGGGTCGACGCCGTCACCACGCCGGCATCCAGACCGGCAATCGCCACCGCGGGCTTGATGGTCGAGCCCGGCGGGTACAGGCCACGCAGCACGCGGTTGAACAGCGGCCGGTCGATGGAGTCGCGCAGCTCGGAATAGGCCTTGAAGCTGATGCCGGTGACGAACAGGTTCGGGTCGAAACTCGGCTGACTGACCATCGCCAGCACTTCGCCGGTTTTCGGGTCCAGCGCGACCACCGCCCCACGACGACCACCGAGCGCAGCTTCGGCGGCCTCCTGCAATTTGATGTCCAGGCTCAGGACGATGTCCTTGCCGGGAATCGGATCGGTACGCTTGAGCACGCGCAGTACGCGGCCCCGGGCGTTGGTCTCGACTTCCTCGTAACCCACCTGGCCGTGCAGCTCGGGCTCGTAGAAGCGCTCAATGCCGGTTTTGCCGATGTGGTGGGTGCCGCTGTAGTTGACCGGGTCCAGCGACTTGAGTTCTTTCTCGTTGATCCGCCCCATGTAGCCCACCGAGTGCGCAAAGTGCGCGCCCTGCGGGTAGTGACGAACCAGTTGCGCGACCACTTCCACGCCCGGCAGGCGGAACTGGTTCACGGCAATCCGGGCGATCTGCTCTTCGGTCAGCTCAAACAGGATCGGTACCGGCTCGAACGGCCGGCGCCCCTGACGCATGCGCTTCTCGAAGATCACCCGATCCTCTGGCGTCAGTTCCAGCACTTCGACGATCACGTCGAGCACCTGCTGCCAGTCGCCGGACCGCTCGCGGGTCATGCTCAGGCTGAAGCTGGGCCGGTTATCGGCGATCACCACGCCATTGCGGTCGAAAATCAAGCCACGGGTCGGCGGAATCGGCTGCACATGGACGCGATTGTTTTCCGACAGGGTCGAGTGGTACTCGTACTGGATCACCTGCAGGAAATACAGGCGCGCAATCAGCACGCCAATCAGCGCCACCACTGCAATGGCCCCGAACACGACGCGGCCACGCACCAGACGGGCGTCTTTTTCGTGGTCCTTGATGCGGATCGGCTGGGTCATGAGAGGGCAGAACTACTTGTGGTAAGGGTGACCGGACAGCACGGTCCAGGCACGGTACAACTGTTCGCCGATCAGAATCCGCACCAGCGGGTGCGGCAAGGTCAGCGGCGACAACGACCAGCGCTGGTCAGCCCGGGCACAGACTTCCGGTGCCAGCCCTTCGGGGCCGCCGACCATGAAGTTGACGGTGCGCGAGTCCAGCCGCCAGCGATCGAGCTCGACCGCCAGCTGCTCGGTGCTCCAGGGCTTGCCATGGACTTCGAGGGTGACAACGCGCTCGTTCGGCCCGACCTTGGCCAGCATGGCTTCGCCTTCCTGACGGATGAAGCGGGCCACGTCGGCATTCTTGCCACGGGTATTGAGCGGTATTTCCACCAGTTCCAGCGCCAGCTCGGACGGAAGACGCTTGGCATATTCATGCCAGCCTTCTTCCACCCATTTGGGCATGCGTGAACCGACGGCGATCAGTCGCAGTCGCACAGCGGTCCCTTATTCCTGGTCTTTGTTGAGCTTGTTGAAGTGCTCGTGACCAACTTCAGGGCTGTGGTGCTTGCCATCGGCCGCACGGCTCTGCTCGGCACCTTTCCAGAGGCGCTCCAGGTCGTAGAACTGACGGGCGTTGGAAGTCATCATGTGGACGATCACGTCGTCCATGTCCAACAGCACCCAGTCGCTGTCGCCTTTGCCTTCTTCACCCAGCGGCTTGATGCCCAGGGCTTTGACGGCCTCGCGAACCTTGTCCAGCATCGCGCCGATCTGGCGGTTGGAGGTACCGGTGGCGATGATCATGTAGTCAGTGATGCTCTGCTTGTCGCGAACATCGATCACCAGCACGTCCTGGGCCTTGACGTCTTCCAGGGCGGCTACGGCGATCTTGACCAGCTCGTCGCCTTTAGGCGGCTCGGCGGCGAGGACCTTTTCCGGCAGCGGGGCACTCTTGAATGTGCCTTTGCGTTTTACTTTGCTTTCGTTGTTGCTCGTCATATAAAACTCGTTTTGCTCGTTTGTTCGGGCGCTTCAATACACGTTGTTGCCACGTGCCTTGAGGCACTCCTATTCAGTTCGACGCACGGTAGAGCCCGTGCGCATCGATGTAGGCCAGGACCGCGTCGGGCACCAGGAAACGTACCGACTTACCGCTGGCCAGCAGTTGACGGATCTGGGTGGCGGATACCGCGAGCGGTGTCTGCCAGACGAATGCAATCTGTCCGCTCGGCCCTTTGAGGGCCAGCGGGTCGCTCACCGAGCGCGCTGCCAGCAGGTTGCGCAAGGCATCCGGCGGTTCGCTGTCGGCATCCGGGCGTTGCAACACCAGGATATGGCAATGCTGGAGCAACTCTTCCCAGCGGTGCCAAGTGGGCAGGCCGCAAAAAGCGTCCCAGCCCAAAAGCAGAAAAACCTGGTCGGATACGGCCAGTTCGGCGCGCATCAGTTCCAGGGTATCAATGGTGTAGGACGGTTTGTCCCGCTGCAATTCGCGGGCGTCCACCACCAACGGTGCCACACCGGCCACCGCGCACTCGACCATTGCCAGTCGGTCTTTTGCCGACACCTGCGGCTTGTCCCGATGGGGCGGCCTGGCACTGGGTGTCAGGCGCAGCTCATCGAGCGCCAGGGTTTCGGCGACTTCCAGCGCACCGCGCAAATGGCCGATGTGCACCGGATCGAACGTTCCGCCCAGCACGCCAATGCGGCGAGGCGCTGGCTCGCTGACGGTGACCGGGGCTGACGGGTCGAAGTCGCCCAAGTCAGACCGGCTCCTGTCCGCGCAGCTGCCCGTCGCCGACCACGATGTACTTCTCGCAGGTCAGTCCTTCGAGGCCCACCGGGCCACGGGCGTGCAGCTTATCAGTAGAAATGCCGATCTCGGCACCCAATCCGTATTCGAAGCCATCGGCGAAGCATGTCGGGGTGTTGATCATCACCGACGACGAGTCGACTTCAGCCACGAAACGCCGGGTGTCGCCCTGGTGTTCGCTGACAATCGAATCGGTGTGGTGGGAGCCGTAACGGTTGATGTGCTCGATGGCCTGCTCCAGGCCGTCAACCACGCGGATCGACAGAATCGGCGCCAGGTACTCGGTGCTCCAGTCTTCCTCGGTGGCCGGCACGGCATCGATGATCGCCCGGGTACGCTCGCAACCACGCAGCTCGACGCCTTTTTCTCGGAATTGGGCGGCCATCGCGGGCAGGAAATCCTTGGCGACGGTTTGATCCACCAGCAGCGTTTCCATGGCACCGCAGATGCCGTAACGGTAAGTCTTGGCGTTGAACGCGATGCGCTGGGCCTTGGCCAGGTCGGCATGTTCACTCACGTAGACGTGGCAAATGCCGTCCAGATGCTTGATCACCGGGACGCGGGCGTCACGGCTGACACGTTCGATCAGGCCACGACCGCCGCGCGGCACGATGACATCGACGTATTCAGGCATGGTGATCAGCGCACCAACGGCAGCACGATCCGTGGTTTCGACCACTTGCACCACGGCGGCGGGAAGATCGGCGTCGGCCAGGCCGCGCTGGATGCAGGCGGCGATGGCCCGATTGGAATGAATGGCCTCGGAACCGCCACGCAGGATGGTCGCGTTGCCGGACTTCAGGCACAGGCTGGCGGCATCGATGGTCACGTTCGGCCGCGACTCGTAGATGATTCCGATCACGCCCAGTGGCACGCGCATCTTGCCGACCTGAATACCGGACGGACGGAAACTCATGTCGCGGATCGCGCCGACCGGGTCCGGCAGGGCCGCCACCTGGCGCAGGCCGACGATCATGCCGTCGATACGCGCCGGGGTCAGTGCCAGACGTTCAAGGAGGGCCGGCTCCAGACCATTGGCGCGACCGGCGGCCAGATCCAGTTCATTGGCCGCCGTCAGCTCGGCGCGGGCAGCGTCCAGCGCATTGGCGGCGGCCTGCAGGGCGCGGTTTTTCTGCGCGGTGCTGGCACGGCCGATCACGCGGGAAGCTTCGCGGGCAGCGCGACCCAAGCGGGTCATGTAGTCAAGAACGGACTCAGTCATGGTCTGGCGTTGTCTTTGATAAGGTCTTGGTAAAGAGTAAAGCGGCAGATTATAGCTGTCGCGTCCCGGGACTAACAGCGGTGACGGGCGGATGGTCGAAATGGAGGTGTATTTGCCGACGTTCAGCCGGGATTAAGCTGCAAATTGTTATCATCACGACTCATTCAGCCCTGACAAATGCCGGCCATCATGTCCAATCTGACTGTTCGAGCGTCCGCCATGAGCCTGCCCGCGGGCCTCCCGGACGCGTTTTTCGACCGTGACGCGCAAATTCTGGCCCGGGACTTACTGGGCAAAGTCATTCGCCATCGAGTCGGCGACCTGTGGCTCAGCGCCCGGATCATCGAGACCGAAGCCTATTACTGCGCGGAAAAAGGCAGCCACGCGTCCCTTGGCTACACAGAAAAGCGTAAGGCTTTGTTTCTGGATGGCGGCCACATCTATATGTATTACGCCCGGGGCGGCGACTCCCTTAATTTCAGCGCCCAAGGGCCCGGCAACGCCGTGCTGATCAAGTCCGCCTATCCGTGGGTCGATGAACTGAGCGGGCCGGCCAGCCTGGCGCAGATGCTATTGAACAATCCCGATGCCCAGGGTCACCCTCGCCCGTCGCAAAAGCTCTGCGCCGGGCAAACCCTGCTCTGCAAGGCGCTGGGCCTGAAAGTGCCGGTGTGGGACGCCAAACGCTTCGACCATGAAGTGCTGCTGGTGGAGCATGTCGGCCAGACGCCCGCCCACATCATCCAGACAACGCGCCTGGGCATCCCCCACGGACGCGATGAACACCTGATGTACCGCTTCGTCGACGGAACCTACGCGGCTTACTGCACGCGGAACCCGCTGCGTCGGGGGCAAGTCGAAGGTCGCGATTATTTTGTGCTGTCCTGAAATTGACTCAGACTTGATGCAAACAGAAATCCCCTGTGGGAGCGGGCTTGCCCGCGAAGGCGGCGTGTCAGGCGACACAAATATCGACTGAAAGGGCCCCTTCGCGGGCAAGCCCGCTCCCACAGGGTTCGGCGCCGTTACGAAAATTTGCGTTTGCCCACCAAGGGCCAATTGAATTCAATGGAGTGGTTTTTATGGGCCCATGGCTCGATAGCGTGACCGGATGGTTGGCGGTCAACCCGCAATGGCTGGCAGCAGCGGTATTCATCGTAGCCTTTGTGGAATGCCTGGCGATTGCCGGGCTGATCGTTCCCGGCACGGTGTTGCTGTTCGCCGTGGCGGTACTGGCAGGCAGTGGCGCGCTGACGCTCAGTGAGACGCTCTTGCTGGGTTTCGTCGCCGGGGTGCTGGGTGACGTCGTTTCGTATTTTCTGGGGCGGCACTTCCATCAGAACATCCGGCGCCTGCCGGGCTTGCGCCATCATCCGGAATGGATCGCCGGGGCCGAGTCATATTTCCAGCGCTACGGCATCGCCAGCCTGCTGGTTGGGCGCTTTATCGGCCCCCTGCGGCCAATGCTGCCGATGGTGGCCGGAATGTGCGACATGCCTTTCCCGCGCTTCTTCGCTGTCAGCCTGTTGGCCGGCGCGGGTTGGTCGGTGGCTTATCTGATGCCTGGCTGGGCTACGGGCGCGGCAATCCGCTTGCCGTTGCCCGAAGGCTTCTGGCTCCAGGCCGGGGTTGTTGCCGGCAGCATTGCTCTGATGGTCGGCTTGAGCGCGACCAGTAGCCTGCGCCGGCATCGCCGCGCGACGCTGTTCATTACCGGTATGAGTCTTCTGATTCTGGCGGGGCTGTTTATCGGATATTCGCACCTGTCCGCACTCGATCAAGGCGTGATGACGCTGGTGCAGGAGCATCGTAAACCGTTGCTGGATGAAGTGGCGGTGGTCTTCACGCTGATCGGCGAATTCCGCAACATGTTGCTATTCAGTGCGCTGCTGACCGGTTTGCTGCTGCTGATGCGGCAATGGCGGCACGCGATTTTCGCGGGCAGCACACTGCTCTTCACGGCCCTGGCCAATACCGCGACCAAGTACTTTTTCGCGCGCTTGCGCCCCGAAGTCTTGAGCGATCCGCTCACCAGCTACAGCATGCCCAGCGGCCATGCTTCAGGGTCTTTCGCGCTGTTCCTCACACTCGCCGTTCTGGCCGGCCGCGGGCAACCGCCCCGGATGCGCCTGACCTGGTTACTGGTGGGATGCCTGCCCGCACTGGCGATTTCGCTTTCGCGTGTCTACCTCGGTGCGCATTGGCCGACGGATGTATTGGCCGGCGCAATGCTGGCGGCGTGTGTCTGCGGGGCCAGCCTGTGGCTGATCCAGCGCAAGGAACCGCTCAACGCCTTGCCGCCCAAGGTCTGGTGGCTGGTGCTCCCAGCCTTGGTGGCATTGTTCGGGTTCTTCGTGTTGCGGCATTTGCCGCATACGATGTTGAGATATGCTTATTAAGCGCGTTACTTACGCGACACACCAACTTACCCCCCCAAAAATAATCCCGATCGCACTGACCGGGATTACTTTACAAGCAGGCAATTGATTTTAACCTTTGAAGCGCCCCACCGACCTGGAACAACAAATATTTAACTAAAACGGTGGGAGCTCATTCATAAAGCCCTCAGCGCGCACCTCAAGATACTTATCCAGACGCCCATAATATTGTCGGAATACAGTACCAAGCTCCTTTCCCACCTTATCCTTGACGTCAACATATCTGGCATCCGGATTGGCCTCAAGCAACTCATCGGCCACTTGACTCCAGACAAGCAACCGAATCAAATAAGATTCTTTCTCCTGCGAGGGATGAACCAACCCAATTTCTTCAATATCATTGCTCATAATTCAAACTCTCCTTGTTATTAACAACCCCAAATCCGGGGCACACGGAGAACTTATATAAAACAACCATCCACTACAAGATCTCCAGCCTTTAAAATTAGAACAAAACAATTAAGCAAACAACTCACCTTGCAACTCATCCAGCAACGCCTGAATCGCATCCAGTCGTTGTTGCGGATCATCAAGTTGCAACAGGTCGATCTTGTCCAGTTCGGCAAAAGGCTGCAGGTACGCCAACTGATTGGCCAGTGACTGTTGCCCGGTCGCTTCGGTGCCCATGTTCAAGGCTTCGACCATCGGGTGTTCAGCCAGGGCCTGAGCAACGCCACCAGATCGGCGTCCTCGTCCTGCAGCGGCTGCTCCGGCTCGTCTTCCAGCCAGTGCAAAGAGGCCGGGTAACGACGTAGTGTCGCGCCAACTCATTTTTGGAGTAGGCGCCGGACAGCCAGTCGCCTATGAACCTCGCTCTCTGATCCATTGGGGACTCTCGATTCCAGGGCATGGTCAGGCAGCTCCTGACCACATTTTTGCACCTGTAAACGATATCTTCCCTTGCAACTCATACCGGGTAGCTGCTGCTCAATGCTTTTCGCCATCAATCAATAGGAGATTGATGGCGATACCCCGACAGCAAAAAACCAGGCAACGTTACAAAAGATTCACATCTTCTGCCTGCATTCCTTTGGCACTTGGAACGGCCTTGAAAGATACTTTCTGCCCCGCTATGAGACTTTTGAATCCGTCAGCCTTTATTGCTTTGAAGTGAACAAAAAGGTCGGAACTTCCATCATCAGGCGTGATAAACCCGAAGCCCTTCTCATCACTGAACCACTTGACTGTACCTGTTGTCATTTTCGTGCTTCCGCTTGCTTAATAATATATAGATCAAGAGACAACAACCCATCGTATCGCGTCGGGACACTTTTCCAGCACAATGACCCCGTAGCATTCCAGCGACACAAACGATCGGACATTGCCGCCGTCAACTTTCTTCGGCATCAACGATTTCAAGGTTGATGGCGTAATACCTTCCATTATCTCCCCGACATAGTTCGTAGCTCACCAATTGCCCGGGCTTGATTTTCAGCTTGTCGAGCTCAGCCTGATCAAGGGAAAAAAACACCTCATGCTCCTCGAGCCCCTCAGTGAAGTTTTCTGTATCAGGAGACCCTGATGAATTTGTTTTTTCCATATCTACTCCAAGGGTAAGCCAGCCCCACAAAAAATTGCATTCGTGCTTACCAGCAGCTCGTTATAGCCCAGCGGAGCGTTTAAACAACATTCACGTCCTCTGCCTGCATTCCTTTAGGCCCTGGGATCGACTTGAAAAATACTTTCTGCCCCTCTTTAAGGCTTTTAAAACCATCAGCCTTTATTGCGCTAAAGTGAACGAAAAGGTCCGCACTGCCATCATCAGGCGTAACAAACCCAAACCCCTTTTCATCATTGAACCACTTGACTGTTCCCGTTTTCATTTCTCGCTTCCACTTATTGAATATACAAATATCGTTAAAAAATCTCGCCATTGCGCGCAGCTTTTTTTATAAGTCGACTACTCACACACTCTTGGCGCGAGCGCGCACTCATGCAAAATTCAGAATGACACTCTATAGGCCTTTGCATTCAACCAAGCAATGACGCGACATTCGCTGAAATGACTCTGACATCCCCTTGTCCAACTCAGGATTTGCAAACCGGAGTGCAAGCCCTCGAACTTGCTATAGCATTCATCTTCAATACCTTAAGTTACCCCACCAAAACGTGAGAACTCAGAAGCTATTTCAAACGACACTGCAATGCAATGCAGGCACGAAGCCAAAACCGCTACTAATTGCGACTGACCGTTAATCACACTCAAACTTTATAAGTGTGTAATTATTTGTCATACAACGCTGACTGAAACGTCAAAAAGCCAGAGCAAACAAGTGCTCCACATGAAATGAATTACTTTACACATTACTATTTTCTACAACTAAGCAAACAACTCCCCTTGTAACTCGTCCAACAATGCCTGAATTGCATCCAGTCGTTGCTGTGGATCGTCGAGTTGCAGCAGGTCGATCTTGTCCAGTTCCGCAAATGGCAACAGGTAGGCCAACTGATTAGCCAGCGATTGTTGCCCGGTCGCTTCGGTGCCCATGTTCAAGGCTTCGACCATCGGGTGCTCCGCCAGAGCCTTGAGCAACGCCACCAGATCGGCGTCCTCGTCCTGCAGCGGTTGCTCCGGCTCGTCTTCCAGCCACTCGACCTCGGCGACGGTCAACTGATCCCGTTGTACTTCGGTACGCAAAACGTGAAAGCGCCGACCGCCCTGGACCCGAATCCCCAGCAGGCCGTTGTCCTGCTGTTTGAAATCGGTGATCAGCGCTTCACAACCCACCAGCGCGTAGCCGGCCGGGGCGATTCCGACTTCTTCGCCATCGAGGATGCACACCACGCCGAACCCGCCACCCTGCTTCATGCAGCGGCCGATCATGTCCAGATAGCGCGCTTCGAAGATCTGCAAATCGAGGATGCAACCTGGGAACAGCACTGTGTTCAACGGAAAAAGCGGCAGACTCATAGACATTTCCTTACACGACCATCGACACCGCCAGCGGCAGGAAAACCGCCGTGGCCACACCCATCAGGCTCATTGCCAGCGCCGCGAAGGCGCCGCACTCTTCACTTTCCTGCAACGCCACCGACGTGCCGACCGCGTGGGCCGTCATGCCCAGTGCCATACCCCTGGCTTCCGGACTTTGCACGCCGAGGCGAGTCAACAGGGCCGGGCCGAAAATCGCCCCGATCACACCGGTAATCAGGACGAACACCGCTGCCAGCGCCGCGACCCCACCGATCTGTTCAGCCACCAGCATCGCAATCGGCGACGTCACCGACTTCGGTGCCATGGTCATCAGGATCATGTGCTCGGCACCGAACCACCACCCCAACAACACGCCCATACCCGTGGCCACCACCCCGCCTATCACCAGCGTAGTAAATATCGGCCAGAACAACTGCCGAATCCGTCGCAGGTTGAGATAAAGCGGCACCGCCAGCGCGACAGTGGCCGGACCGAGCAGGATGCTCAGGATCTCGGTGCTTTTGCGGTACTCGGCGTAAGTCAGGCCGCAACCCACCAGCACACCGATCACCAGCAACATGGAGACCAGCACCGGCTGCAAAAAGATCCAGCGGGTTTTCTCGAATGCTGCAAGGACGAGTTGATAGGCACCGAGGGTGATACCGATGCCGAATAATGGATGGTGAATCACCGAGGCCCAGGCGCCGTGCCAGTCGAAGATCATTGGTTGTCCTCGGAGTGCGCGTGACGCTTGACCATGCGCTGCATCAGCACCCCGGCGAAGGCCATCGAAAGCAACAGCGACAACACCAGCGCACCGACGATGGCCCAGAAGTCCGCCGCGATGTCAGCGGCATACACCATCACGCCCACGGCCGGCGGCACCAGCAACAGCGGCAGGTAGCGCAGCAGGCTGCCGGCCGCCAGGTTCAGTGGCTCGCCGACCTGGCCGCGGCAGATGAGGTAAACCAGCAACAGCAGCAACCCCACAATCGGCCCCGGCAGCACAGGCAGAAACAAATGATTGATCGCCGTGCCGAGCAATTGGAACAGCACCAGCCACGTCAGGCCCCGTAACAACATCAAAGATCTCCCGCAAAATCCGTCACCCGCATTGGCTTGGCATTATAAGCATGCTCACGCTATAGACCGGCATTCGCCAAAAGCATGGCCAGTTGACCGCGACGTTCAGCCATGTTGATCTAAAGTGGTAAGCCGGGAGGTCAAATCCCCCCAACTCAAAACTATAAAACCGATGAACCCAAGGAGAGTCTCAATGCCCTATGTTCCAGTTGCAGAGCTCAAAGATTATGTCGGCAAGGAACTTGGACGTTCCGAATGGCTCACCATCGATCAGGACCGCATCAACCTGTTCGCCGAAGCCACAGGGGATTTCCAGTTCATCCACGTCGACCCGGTCAAGGCCGCGCAAACGCCATTTGGCAGCACTATCGCTCACGGCTTTCTGTCGTTGTCGCTGATTCCGAAGTTGATGGAAGACATCCTCGTCATGCCACAAGGCCTGAAGATGGTGGTCAACTACGGCCTCGACAGCGTGCGCTTCATCCAGCCGGTCAAGGTTAATTCGCGGGTACGGCTGAAGGTCGACCTGACCGAAGTCATAGAGAAGAAACCCGGCCAATGGCTGCTCAAGGCCACCACCACCCTGGAAATCGAAGGTTCGGACAAGCCGGCGTATATCGCCGAACCCCTGTCCCTGTGCTTCGTGTAAGCCTTCCGGGATGCGAAGCAGCTCCTGCTGTTTCGCGCCCTCTTGCGGTACCTCGCCCTATATAAGGACACATGGCTGCGGCATACTCCCTCGCCTAATTGCCCGGAATCCGCTATGCGCCCACTTGCACTCCTTGCCTTGACCCTGATGCTCACCGCTTGCGGCGACGGCGAATCTCTTTTGCCCCCCGACGCACGCCTGCCGGACGGCGGACGCTATCGCGGTGACCTGGTCAATGGCTTGCTGCAAGGCAAGGGTCGCATCGACTACCCGAACGGCAGCTGGTACGCCGGCGAATTCGACAAAGGCCAGTGGCAGGGCCAGGGCGAATGGCATGGCAGCAATGGCGAAGTCTATCGCGGGCAGTTCAATCAGGGACTGTTCGACGGCCAGGGTGCACTGACCACCAACGCCAACAGCTACAGCGGCGGCTTCAAGGCGGGTCGCCGCGACGGCGAAGGCACGCTCAATGAAAACGGCATGAGCTACCGCGGTGAGTTCAAGGCCGATCAATACGCCGGCCTGGGTCGCCTCGAACTCGAAGACGGCAGCTCCTATCAGGGCCAGTTCGCCCACGGCAAACCCAACGGCGAAGGCCAGCGCGGTGACGGCAACGGCAATCAGTTCACCGGGCACTTTGTCGACGGCCAACTGGAAGGCAACGGCACGTTCAACAGCGCCGATGGCGACATCTATGTCGGCAGCTTCAAGAACAATCAACTGCACGGCAAAGGCCGCTACGAAAACGCCGACGGCGATGTGTGGCTGGGCCAGTTCAAGGAAGGTTCGCTGAACGGCAAGGGCGAGTTGATCGGCACTGACGGCAGCCACTACATCGGCCAGTTCAACGACTGGCGCTTTTCCGGCCAGGGCCGGCTGAACCTCGCCGACGGCAGCTTTTACACCGGCCAGTTCGACAACGACAGCTACCAGGGGCGTGGCACGCTGGTGCTGACCGATGGCACCGTGCTTAGCGGCACCTGGATCAATGGCCAGCGCGTGCGCGACGCCGAGGGCAAACTGTTGCCTGACACACTCGAGCTCGGCCTGTTGGCACAGGGGCGCTTGCTCGACGCAGCGCTGGCCAACATTCCGCCCTCGACCCCGGCGGTGGAGCTGTATTCGTTGACCCTGGGCGGTGATGGCAAGCAAAGCGTGTTTCTGCGCGAATCCGACTACGTCGCCAATATGCTCTCCACCCGTTTCGGCGCCTTCGGCCAGATCCGCCTGGTGAACCATCGTGACCACCTCGCCGACCGCCCGATGGCTACCCGGGAGAACCTGCGTCGCGCGGCCCTGGCGCTGGCTGAACGCAGCGGTCCGGAAGACCTGATTTTCATCTACCTGACCAGCCATGGCACCAGCGAACACGAACTGGTACTGGACCAGCCGCGCATGGAACTGGCCGATCTGCCAGCCGACGAATTGGCCGCTGTTCTCGCCCCGCTGAAAAACCGCGACAAGATCATCGTGATTTCGTCCTGCTACTCCGGCGGTTTCATCCCCGCTCTCAAGGATGAACGGACCCTGGTCATGACGGCCTCGCGGGCAGACCGAGTCTCCTTCGGGTGCTCGGAGGAAGCCAACTTCACCTACTTCGGCGATGCCCTGTTCGTCCAGGCCCTGAACCAGACCGATGATCTGGAACAAGCCTTCAAACGAGCCAAAGCCACTGTCGCCGAGCGTGAACTGGCGGACGGCTTCGAAGCCTCCGAACCACAGATCTGGGCACCGAAAACCGTCCTCTCGCACTGGCAACTATTGCGCAAACAACAGGCACGAAAAGCGCTGCAAAGTGCATCCATGCAAAGCAAGGATGCAAACAGCAACTAAGCTGAACAGTATCAAGGGAGAAACACTATGTACTTGACGCCTCAGCATGTGCTGCTCGCCGGAGCCACCGGTTTGACGGGTGAACATCTGCTCGATCGCTTGCTCAGCGAGCCAACGATCACCCGGGTTTTGGCCCCTTCACGCCGGCCACTGGCCAAACACCCGCACCTGGAAAACCCGGTCGGCGACCCGAGGGCGTTCCTGCCACAACTGAACGGGCGGGTCGATATAGCCTATTGCTGCCTGGGCACCACGATCAAGCAAGCCGGCTCGGAGGAGGCGTTTCGCGCAGTGGACCTGGACATGGTGGTGGCATTCGCCAAACGGGCACGGGAGATGGGCGCACGGCACCTGATCGTGATCAGTGCCCTGGGCGCCGATCGCCGATCCTCGATTTTCTACAACCGGGTCAAAGGCGAGATGGAGTACGCATTGCGCGCACAGGACTGGCCGCAGCTGACTATTTGCCGCCCTTCGCTGTTGCTGGGAGATCGCGTTGAGCCGCGCCTGGCCGAGAAAGTCGCCGGCCCCTTGTCACGCCTGATCCCCGGTAAATACCACGGCATCGAAGCCTGCCAACTGGCCCGCGCCATGTGGCGTCTTGCGCTCGAAGAGCAGGATGGCGTGCGGATTGTCGAGTCGGATGAGTTGCGCAAACTCGGCAAGTAATCCGCGGATCTGTGGCGAGGGGGCTTGCCCCCGTTCGACTGCGCAGCAGTCGTAAATATGGAACTCGCGGTGTATCAGAAAAATGGAGATGGCCGGTTTTGGGGCTGCTCCGCAGCCCAACGGGGGCAAGCCCCCTCGCCACACCCTTACAACCCACCCGTTGCCTGAAAACTCACCCCGATCACCGTCAGCAACGACAGCGGCAACAGCAGTGTGTCGAGCAACGCACTGGCCGGCAGATCAACGCCCGGATAGCTCGGCGCTTGCGCGCCGAAACGGTCCATTGCGCAACAACCGCCATTCATCGCATACAAATCCAGCCGCGTCCCGGCGTACACCACCGGCGCCCCCGGCTTGGCCGCATCGAGGGTGCGCACCGTGGCGCACCCGGCCAATTGCAGCACCAGCGCCATCACCAACAGCTTATTCATCGCTGGTCAGATGATGCTCGCCCCAACGCGGGAGCATGTCCTGAGGAATATTCAGCAGGTTAAGGATCCGTGCCACGACGAAATCGATCAGGTCGTCGATGGTTTGCGGCTGATGATAAAAGCCCGGTGATGCCGGCAGGATTGTCACACCCATGTTCGACAACTTGAGCATGTGCTCCAGGTGAATGCTCGAATACGGCGCCTCGCGAGGCACAAGAATCAGTTGGCGACGCTCTTTGAGCGTCACATCGGCAGCACGCTCGATCAGGTTGTTGCAGGCGCCGCTAGCGATCGCCGACAAGGTGCCAGTGGAGCACGGCACCACCACCATCGCCGCTGGCGCGCCCGAACCCGAGGCTACCGGCGACATCCAATCTTCCCTGCCGTACACCCGAATCTGCCCGGCGACGGCCCCCGTGTACTCGGTGAGAAACGCCTGCATCATCTGCGGTTTGGACGGCAGCGTGACGTCAGTTTCGGTCGCCATCACCAACTGCGCGGCCCTGGAAATCAGGAAGTGCACTTCACGATCTTCCCGCACCAGGCAGTCGAGCAGGCGTAAACCGTACTGGGCGCCTGAAGCACCAGTCATCGCCAGGGTGATACGGTCCGGGCCGTTGTTCATTTGAGTGCCTCGGCCAACTTGCCGTGAAGGCCGCCGAAGCCGCCGTTGCTCATGATGACCACGTGAGTCCCGGGTTGGGCCTGGCTCTTCACACGATCGATGATGCCCTCAAGGGAGTCGCTGACAATCGACGGCACAGTGCACAGTGCCGCGGTGCCCGCCAGGTCCCAGCCGAGGTTGGCGGGTGCGTACCAGATCACCTGATCGGCATCGACCACGCTTTCCGGCAAGCCGTCACGGTGTGCGCCAAGTTTCATGGAGTTGGAGCGTGGCTCGATGATCGCGATCAACGGTGCATCGGCGATGCGCTTGCGCAGGCCGTCCAGCGTGGTGGCGATGGCGGTCGGGTGGTGAGCGAAGTCGTCATAGATGGTGATGCCACGGACTTCCGCGACTTTCTCCATCCGGCGTTTCACGCTCTTGAAGGCGCTCAACGCGGCGATGCCCATGGATGGCACCACACCGACGTGGCGTGCAGCGGCCAAAGTGGCCAATGCATTGGCGACGTTGTGCTGGCCAGTCATGTCCCATTCGACCACACCCTGGGCGATGCCTTCGAACATCACTTCGAACCTGGAGCCATCTTCACTGAGCAACTTGACCTGCCACTGACCGCCGGCGCCGGTAGTTTGCACCGGGGTCCAGCAACCCATTTCAATGACGCGCTGCAACGCCGGCTCAGTGGTCGGATGAATCACCAGGCCTTCGCTCGGGATGGTCCGCACCAGGTGATGGAACTGCCGCTCGATGGCCGGCAGGTCCGGGAAGATGTCCGCGTGATCGAACTCAAGGTTGTTCAGGATTGCCGTGCGCGGGCGGTAATGTACGAACTTGGAGCGCTTGTCGAAGAACGCACTGTCGTACTCGTCGGCTTCGATGACGAAGAAGGGTGTATCACCCAGGCGTGCCGACACCGAGAAGTTTTGCGGTACGCCGCCGATCAGGAAGCCCGGGGCCATGCCTGCATGCTCCAGCACCCAGGCCAGCATGCTGCTGGTGGTGGTCTTGCCGTGCGTACCGGCAACGGCCAGCACCCAACGACCTTGCAGCACGTGATCCGCCAGCCATTGCGGGCCGGAAACGTACGGCAGGCCTTTGTTCAGCACGTACTCCACCGCCGGGTTGCCCCGGGACATGGCGTTGCCGATTACCACCAGATCGGGGGCCGGATCGAGTTGTGCCGGGTCATAGCCTTGTGTCAACTCGATGCCCTGGGCTTGCAGCTGAGTGCTCATCGGCGGATAGACGTTGGCATCGGAGCCCGTCACGTGATGGCCCAGTTCTTTGGCCAGAACCGCCATTGACCCCATGAAAGTGCCGCAGATACCAAGAATATGAATGTGCATAGTCGACCTCGTAAAACTTGGTCGCAGGTTAGCTTAGGGAGGGGAAAATCGCACCTGATGTTTCAGAGTTGAGGACGCCGCCCGGAGCAATCCCGCTCCCACATTGGCTTTATAGTGAACACAAATCTGTGAACACCTCCGGGCAAATGTGGGAGCGGGCTTGCTCGCGAAAGACCGCGACACGGTTTACCGGGCAATACCGTGTTTACGCAGCTTCCGGTAGAGGGTATTTCGACTGACCCCCAACTGCTCCGCCGTATGCGTCATATGCCACCGCGTCTGCTCCAGCGCACAGAGTAACGCCAGCCGCTCGGCATCCTCCAGCGGATGCTCCGATGGCTCTTCGATAGCCTGCGCCACCGCCGGCCTGGCCGAACGGATCATGGCCGGCAAATCTTCCAGGCCGATCCGTCCGTCTTCACACAGAGCTGCCAGCGTACGCAGCACATTTCGCAACTGGCGTACGTTGCCCGGCCAGGCAAATCCCAACAAAGCCTCGCGTGCCGGCCCGTCAATCAACACCGCTTCTCCGTGCGCCTCTTCGGCCAGTAAAAAATCGAGCAACTGCGATTTATCACTGCGATCACGCAAAGCCGGCAGCGCGACTTCCAGCCCGTTGAGGCGATAATACAAATCCTCGCGGAAGCTGCCGTCCTGCACGCGATCCAGCAAATTACGGTGGGTGGCGCTGATGATCCGCACGTTTACCGCTTCCGGCTCGCCACCGATCGGCACCACCTGCCGGTCCTCCAGCACCCTGAGCAATCGCGTCTGCAGGGCCAGTGGCATGTCACCGATTTCATCGAGGAACAAGGTCCCGCCGTCGGCCTGTTGCAACTTGCCACGCATGCCTTCCTTGCGTGCGCCGGTGAAGCTGCCGCCACGGTAACCGAACAGCTCGCTTTCAATCAGGCTCTCGGGAATGGCCGCGCAATTGAGGGCGACGAAGGCTTTTTCCGCCCGCTGGCTGGCGTGGTGCACCGCTTTGGCGAAGGCCTCCTTGCCGGACCCGGTTTCGCCGTTGATCAGCAGCGGCACGTCGCGCTCGTACACGCGCAAGGCCTTGCGGAAGTCCGCCTGCAAGGTCACATCATCCAGGCAAATGCCCGACAGGCGCGGTGCCGGTGCAGCCTTGGGAGCAGGCTCCATCGGAGTCGGCAGCGACCGCCGCGCCTCGCCGCGCAATACCGCGAACAACTTGCGACCATCACGGGTACGCAATGGCCAACTGGCTGCGGCATTGATACTCGCCCGCCCCAGCAACTCATCGAGGGAGCAATCGAAAAACGCCTCCACCGGTTTACCCAGCAAGCCGCCGCGAATGTGCCCCAGCAGGTTCAGCGCACTCTGATTGACCGCGCAGATGCGTCCTTCTCCGTCGAACGCCAGCAGCCCTTCGCTGAACAAACCAACGGACTCGGCCTGCAAGTGAAAACGCAGCAACCATTGATTGTCGAAGCAGCGCAGGAAGTAGCAGCTCTCGATCATCTTCGCCGACAGATTGACCAGCGCCATGGTGTGGAACTGGCTTTGCCGCGACACATCGCGCCGCGCCGACGACACGTCGAGCACGGCCAGCAATTCGCCATGGGGATCGAAGACCGGGCTCGCCGAGCAGGTCAGGCCGGTGTGGCGGCCGCGAAAGTGTTCGTCCTGATGGATGGTCAGCGACTGACGTTCCACCAGGCAGGTGCCGATGCCGTTTGTGCCTTCGCAGGCCTCGCTCCAGTCGGCGCCGAGCCAAAGCCCGGCACGCTCGAAAATCTGTCGTTCGGCAGGTGCGGTGACGCAATTGAGGATCACGCCGCGGGCGTCGGTCAGCAGCACTGCATGGCCGGCACCGGAGAGTTGCTGGTGCAGGCTGGTCATTTCATTGCCAGCGATGTGCAGCACTTGCTGCAAGCGTTCGCGACTTTCGAGGACACGACCGTGTTCCAGCACCGTCGGTGCGATGCTCAGGGCCGGGTCGAGGTGATAGTCCTCAAGGCAGCGCAGCCAGGAGCGGGCGATGGACGGGTCACTGCCAGGGCCATGCAGGTGGGCCTTGCCCTGAGTGACGGTCAGAACTTGCTGGGCATGGCGACTCAAATGGTTGTCGTGCATTTCTTATTGTTCTCCCCCCCGAAAGGTGTACACGTTCCCTGTAGGAGCTGCCGCAGGCTGCGATCTTTTGATCTTGAAAAAATCAAAGTCAAAAGATCGCAGCCTGTGGCAGCTCCTACAGGGGTGATGCAGCGTCAGTCCTTATGATTGCCCGAGCATCCTCCAGCCGGGCCCGCATTGCAATGCTGGCAAGACCACCCGGTCACAGGCTGTGCCAGAAGCGGTACAAAGTGTCACGCCACCTGTACCGAAAGCGTCACAGGTGCACTCCATCCGTCCGACAAAAAATGCGCAAGGCCTTGATTTGCCTGAGCTGCAACGCACTGGCCCGCCCCTTGCTCTACGCTTATAGCAAGCGCACATGCGCGACTCCCTATAAGCACAAAAGCAAGGAGAGACCACCATGCGTTACGCTCACCCCGGTACTGAAGGCGCTATCGTTTCGTTCAAAGCCAAATACGGTAACTACATCGGCGGCGAGTTCGTCGCGCCGGTCAAAGGTCAGTACTTCACCAATACCTCGCCAGTGAATGGCCAACCGATTGCCGAATTCCCCCGCTCCACGGCCGAAGACATCGACAAGGCCCTGGACGCTGCCCACGCAGCCGCCGATGCCTGGGGCGCCACGTCCGCCCAGGCGCGCTCGCTGGTGCTGCTGAAAATCGCCGACCGCATCGAACAGAACCTGGAACTGCTGGCAATCACCGAATCCTGGGACAACGGCAAAGCCGTACGTGAAACCCTCAACGCCGACATCCCGCTGGCCGCCGACCATTTCCGCTACTTCGCCGGCTGCATCCGCGCCCAGGAAGGCAGCGCTGCCGAAATCGACGGCAACACCGTGGCCTACCACATCCATGAACCCCTCGGCGTGGTCGGCCAGATCATCCCGTGGAACTTCCCGATCCTGATGGCCGCGTGGAAACTCGCCCCGGCCCTGGCTGCCGGTAACTGCATCGTGCTCAAACCCGCCGAGCAAACCCCACTGGGCATCACCGTGCTGGTCGAACTGATCGGCGACCTGCTGCCACCGGGTGTGCTGAACATCGTGCAAGGCTTCGGCAAAGAAGCCGGCGAAGCCCTGGCCACCAGCAAGCGCATCGCCAAGATCGCCTTCACCGGCTCGACCCCGGTTGGCTCGCACATCATGAAATGCGCCGCGGAAAACATCATTCCGTCCACCGTGGAACTGGGTGGCAAATCGCCGAACATCTTCTTCGAAGACATCATGAAGGCCGAACCGTCCTTCATCGAGAAAGCCGCCGAAGGCCTGGTGCTGGCGTTCTTCAACCAGGGCGAAGTCTGCACCTGCCCGTCCCGCGCGCTGGTGCAGGAGTCGATCTACGACGAATTCATGCAAGTGGTGATGAAGAAAGTCCTGCAAATCAAACGCGGCGACCCGCTGGACACCGACACCATGGTCGGCGCCCAGGCGTCCGAGCAGCAATTCGACAAGATCCTTTCGTACCTGGAAATCGCCAAGGGCGAAGGGGCCGAACTGTTGACTGGCGGCAAGGTGGAAAAACTCGAGGGCAACCTGGCGAGCGGGTATTACATCCAGCCGACGCTGCTCAAGGGCACCAACAAGATGCGCGTGTTCCAGGAAGAAATCTTTGGCCCGGTGGTGAGCATCACCACCTTCAAGGACGAAGCCGAAGCCCTGGCCATCGCCAACGACACCGAGTTCGGCCTGGGCGCCGGCCTCTGGACCCGCGACATCAACCGCGCCTACCGCATGGGCCGGGCGATCAAGGCCGGTCGTGTATGGACCAACTGCTACCACCTGTACCCGGCACACGCCGCGTTCGGCGGCTACAAGAAGTCCGGCGTCGGCCGTGAAACCCACAAGATGATGCTCGATCACTATCAGCAGACCAAAAACCTGCTGGTGAGCTACGACATCAATCCGTTGGGTTTCTTCTAAGCAGCGGGGGCGATGCACTTAACACTGCATCGCCCTTTCGATAGCCATCGCGAGCAGGCTCGCTCCCACAGTAGATCCGGGCCGGCTCCTCAATAGTGATTTCACCCCATAACCCTGTGGGAGCGAGCCTGCTCGCGATGGCGCCCTAAATGACAAACCACCCCGCTCTGGCCGCTCTGGCACGGGCCTTGCGTACCCGTCATTCAGCGTTTCACCCAACCCGTCACACCCGAAAGTCCAAAAGATCGAACAATAAAAAATAGAGAGGACTTATGACTACTTCTTCCACACAGCTCAAACCCACACTCGGCACCCTGCACCTTTGGGGCATTGCCGTCGGCCTGGTGATCTCCGGCGAGTACTTCGGCTGGAGTTACGGCTGGGGCACCGCAGGCACACTGGGTTTTCTCGTCACCGCCCTGATGGTGGCGACGATGTACACCTGCTTCATTTTCAGCTTCACCGAACTGACGACGGCGATTCCCCACGCCGGCGGGCCATTTGCCTATAGTCGCCGGGCCTTTGGTGAGAAAGGCGGGTTGATCGCCGGCATCGCCACCTTGATCGAATTCGTCTTTGCCCCACCGGCCATCGCCATGGCCATCGGTGCCTACCTCAATGTGCAATACCCGGAACTGGACCCGAAGATCGCCGCCGTTGGCGCTTACTTCGTGTTCATGGGCCTGAATATCCTCGGCGTCAGCATCGCGGCCACCTTCGAACTGGTGGTGACCGTACTGGCCGTCGCAGAACTGCTGGTGTTCATGGGCGTGGTCGCCCCGGGCTTCAGTTTCAGCAACTTCGTACTGAACGGCTGGTCGGGTGCCAATGAGTTCACGATGGGCTCGATTCCTGGCATTTTCGCCGCTATTCCCTTCGCGATCTGGTTTTTTCTCGCCATCGAAGGCGCAGCCATGGCCGCCGAAGAAGCCAAGGACCCGAAACGCACCATCCCCAAGGCCTACGTCAGCGGCATTCTGACCTTGGTGTTCCTGGCCATCGGCGTGATGGTGATGGCGGGCGGCGTCGGCGACTGGCGCCAACTGTCGAACATCAACGATCCGCTGCCCCAGGCGATGAAGGCCGTGGTCGGCAATAATTCGACCTGGATGCACATGCTGGTGTGGATCGGTCTGTTCGGCCTGGTGGCGAGTTTCCACGGGATCATTCTCGGCTATTCACGCCAGTTCTTCGCCCTGGCTCGCGCTGGCTACTTGCCCAAAGGCCTGGCCAAACTCTCGCGCTTCCAGACACCGCACCGGGCCATTCTGGCTGGTGGTGTGATCGGCATTGCAGCCATCTACAGCGACGGCCTGGTCAACCTGCAAGGCATGACGCTGACGGCGGCGATGATCACCATGTCGGTATTCGGCGCCATCGTGATGTACATCATCAGTATGCTGAGCCTGTTCAAACTGCGTAAAACCGAACCGAATCTGGAACGCACCTTCCGCGCACCGGGCTATCCAATCGTACCGGGGATCGCACTGTTCCTGGCGGTGGTGTGCCTGGTGGCGATGGCGTGGTTCAACACCTTGATCGGCCTGATCTTCCTCGGGTTCATGATCGCCGGCTACCTGTACTTCCAATTGACCGCCCGGCAGCGCTCCGAAGCACCGGCGGACGCTATGCTCGAAGGTATCTAAATGCACCGGTGCCGGGCCCGCTGCCCGGCGCCTGCATGATTGAAGTGCACGCCGCCCTCTGTAGGAGCTGTCGAGTGCAACGAGGCTGCGATCTTTAAGGGCAAGATCAAAAGATCGCAGCCTCGTTGCACTCGACAGCTCCTACAGGGAGTCGGGTGAATTTGCGACATTTACAGAACAGAAGGACACCGCCCATGGCCACATTCGCCCATACCGTCGGCGCCCAGACTTACCGCTTCGACAGCCTCAAGGAAGTGATGGCCAAGGCCAGCCCGGCCCGCTCCGGAGATTTTCTGGCCGGCGTCGCCGCGCTCAACGATGGCGAGCGAGTGGCCGCACAGATGGCTTTGGCCGACACTCCGCTAAGCCACTTTCTGCAGGAAGCACTGATCCCCTACGAGTCCGATGAAGTCACACGACTGATCATCGACACCCATGACAAACAGGCCTTCGCGATCGTCAGCCACCTCACTGTCGGCGGTTTTCGCGACTGGCTGCTCAGTGATGCCGCCGACGAACAGGTCCTGCGCGCCCTGGCACCCGGCCTGACGCCGGAAATGGCCGCTGCCGTATCAAAGATCATGCGCGTGCAGGATCTGGTGCTGGTGGCGCAAAAAATCCGCGTGGTCACGCAGTTTCGCGGCACCCTGGGCCTGCGCGGCCGCCTGTCCACGCGACTGCAACCGAACCACCCCACCGACGAACCGGCCGGCATCGCCGCGAGCATTCTCGACGGCCTGCTGCACGGCAATGGCGACGCAATGATCGGCATCAACCCGGCCACCGACAGCATCGCCTCGATTTGCGCGATGCTGGAGATGCTCGACGCAATCATCCAACGCTACGAAATCCCGACCCAGGCGTGTGTGCTGACCCATGTCACCACGTCGATCGAAGCGGTCAATCGCGGCGTCCCATTGGACCTGGTGTTCCAGTCGATCGCCGGCACCGAAGCGGCCAATGCCAGTTTCGGCATCAACCTGAGTCTGTTGAAGGAAGGCCATGACGCCGGATTGAGCCTGAATCGCGGCACCCTGGGCCAGAACCTGATGTACTTCGAAACCGGCCAGGGCAGCGCCCTGTCGGCCAACGCTCACCATGGCGTCGATCAACAAACCTGCGAAACCCGCGCCTATGCCGTCGCGCGCCACTTCAACCCGTTTCTGGTCAATACCGTTGTCGGCTTTATCGGCCCGGAATACCTGTACAACGGCAAACAGATCATCCGCGCCGGCCTGGAGGACCACTTCTGCGGCAAATTGCTCGGTGTGCCCATGGGTTGCGACATCTGCTACACCAACCATGCCGAAGCCGACCAGGACGACATGGACACCCTGCTGACCCTGCTGGGTGTCGCCGGGATCAACTTCATCATGGGTATCCCGGGTTCCGACGACATCATGCTCAACTACCAGACCACCTCGTTCCACGATGCGCTCTACGCCAGACAGACCCTGGGGTTGAAGCCCGCGCCGGAGTTCGAGCAATGGCTGGCGAAAATGGGCATCTTCACTCAATCGGACGGCAGGATTCTCTTCGGTGACAGCCTGCCGCCAGCCTTTCGGCAGGCCTTGGCGCAATTGGGATGAGTAATGACATGGATAAACTACCCTTCGACCCCCACAACCCCTGGCTGGAACTGCGACGCCTGACACCGGCGCGAATTGCCCTGGGCCGAACCGGCACCAGTATTCCCACCCGCGCGCAACTGGACTTCCAGTACGCCCACGCCCAGGCACGGGATGCGGTGCACTTGCCGTTCGATCACGCGGCACTCAACTCACAACTGGCCGAACGCGGACACGAAAGCCTTTTGCTGCACAGCGCCGCAATCGACCGCAACAGTTACCTGCAACGCCCGGACCTGGGACGAAAGCTGAGTGATGCGTCGGCAAAAAACCTGCGTGACTACGCTGCGGCGCATCCTGGCGGGGTCGATCTGGTGATTGTGATCGCCGACGGCCTGTCGGCACTGGCCGTTCATCGCCATACCCTGCCCTTTCTGGCACGCCTCGAAGAACAGATTGCAGCCGAAGGCTGGACTGTTGCGCCAGTGATGTTGGTGGAACAGGGACGCGTGGCGGTCGCTGACGAAATCGGTGAGTTACTGGGTGCGAAAATGACCGTCATCCTCATCGGCGAACGCCCTGGCCTCAGCTCCCCGGACAGCCTGGGTTTATATTTCACCTACAATCCCAAGGTCGGCCTTACCGATGCCTACCGCAATTGCATCTCCAACGTGCGGCTCGAAGGCCTGAGTTACGGCATGGCGGCACACCGTTTGCTGTATTTGATGCGCGAAGCCTGCCGGCGGCAGTTGTCAGGGGTCAATCTGAAGGATGAAGCACAGGTCCAGACACTGGAGTCGGACGCGGGAGCCGACATGAAAGATAATTTCCTGCTTGGGCCACCGAATGCCTGAACCGCTTCCACATTGCACATTCGTACCCGTTTCAGGCAGGATCGTTGCGCGGCCGCCAAGGGTTTCCCATCGCCGTCAGAGACGTAAGACAGCCACTTGAAGACGAGACCTACCATGCGGATTATTCAAGCGACCCTCGAACACCTGGACCTGTTGACCCCGTTGTTCGTCAGATATCGCGAGTTTTATGGCTCCCTGCCGTATCCGGACTCGTCCCGGGCGTTCCTCGAAAAACGCCTGCGTCGCAAGGAGTCGGTGATCTACCTGGCTCTGTCCGATGACGACAGCCACAAGCTGATGGGCTTCTGTCAGCTGTACCCGAGCTTCTCCTCGCTGTCACTCAAGCGTGTGTGGATCCTCAACGATATCTATGTCGCCGAGGACGCCCGCCGCCAGTTGGTGGCCGACAACCTGATCCGTACCGCGAAAAAAATGGCCAAGGAAACCAATGCCGTACGCATGCGCGTTTCCACCAGCAGCAACAACGAAATCGCGCAGAAAACCTACGAGTCCATCGGTTTCAAGGTAGACACCGAATTCAAGAACTATGTGCTGCCGATCAGCGACGAACTCTGAACCACCGGCACCCTGCTCGCGATGGCATCGCGAGCAGGCTCGCTCCCACCTGTTCGTTATCAAACATCAGCCCTGTCATGACATTCCCCGGTACAATCTCGACGCGATTTTCACCACTCGCCTCGTATAATTCCGATATTCCCGGCTTGTAAGAAAAACTACCCCTATCCGTAGTCTTACGCGAAGTCATCCGCACAGGCCTGTAGAGTCGGGCCAATACCACAGGTGCTATCCATGGATTTCAACCCGATCGACATTGTCCTGCATCTCGACGTCTACCTCGACATGCTTGTAGCCAACTACGGGGCATGGATCTACGCCATTCTGTTCATGGTGATCTTTTGTGAAACCGGCCTGGTGGTCATGCCTTTCCTGCCCGGCGACTCCCTGCTGTTCATCGCCGGCGCCGTGGCGGCCGGTGGCGGCATGGACCCGGTACTGCTCGGCGGCCTGCTGATGCTGGCGGCGATCCTGGGCGACAGCACCAACTACATCATCGGACGAACGGCAGGTGAAAAACTTTTCAGCAATCCGAACTCGAAGATCTTCCGCCGCGACTACCTGCAACAAACCCACGATTTCTACGACAAGCATGGCGGCAAAACCGTGACCCTGGCGCGCTTCCTGCCCATCATCCGGACCTTTGCCCCCTTCGTCGCCGGGGTGGGGAAAATGCCCTATCCGCGTTTCTTCGCCTTCAGTGTGCTGGGCACCATCCTGTGGGTCGGTGGCCTGGTGACGCTCGGTTATTTCTTCGGCAACGTACCGTTCATCAAGAAGAACCTGTCGCTGCTGATTGTGGGCATCATCCTGCTCTCGCTGGTGCCGATGATCATCGGCATGGTGCGCAGCCGCCTTGCCGGTTCGAGCTCCAAAGCCGAATCGCGCTGACACGATGTGGTCCCTGAGCGCCTGGCGTCGCCGACGCACCCTGGCCAGGCACCCGATTGCCGATGACATGTGGCAACGGGTGCGCCATCACCTGAGCTTTCTCGATGGCATCAGTGCCGCCGAAGACCAATGGCTGCGCGAAGCCTGCGTGCTGTTCCTCGAAGACAAGCACCTGAGCGCCCTGCCCGGCGTCGAACTGCATCA
Source organism: Pseudomonas sp. PDM27 (assembly GCF_019219205.1). Taxonomy (NCBI): domain Bacteria; kingdom Pseudomonadati; phylum Pseudomonadota; class Gammaproteobacteria; order Pseudomonadales; family Pseudomonadaceae; genus Pseudomonas; species Pseudomonas sp. PDM27. The sequence continues at coordinate 214,406 of NZ_JAHUWF010000009.1, forward strand.
GGAGCAACGCTTGCTGCTCGCTGCCCAGGCGCAACTGCCGCTGCTTCACCTCGGCGACCTGAACTGGTATCAGGGCTTCCACGAAATCATTCTCTACCCCGATGACTTCCTCAGCCCCCAGCGCCATCGCGACGCCAGCGGCGTCGAGCATGAATGGGACGGTGAGCACAGCGGTGAAGCCTGGCAGCAAGGCCCGATCATCCTCGCCTGGCCCGGCGTCATGGCCAGCGGAGGCTGGGAAGGCTACAACCTGGTGATCCACGAACTGGCGCACAAACTCGACATGCTCAACGGTGACGCCAACGGCCTGCCGCCACTGCATCCCGACATGCGGGTCAGCGACTGGGCCAAGGTCATGCAAGAGGCCTACGACGACCTCGACCGGCAACTGGAACGCAATCCCGACGCTGAAACCGCCATTGACCCGTACGCCGCCGAAAACCCTGCCGAGTTCTTCGCCGTCACCAGCGAATACTTTTTCAGCGCCCCGGATTTGCTGCACGAGGCTTATCCACAGGTGTACCAGCAACTGAAGCTGTTCTATCGCCAGGACCCGCTGGCAAGGTTGAAGCAACTTCAGGCGCATGACCCTGTCTATCAGGCACACCAGTGAGCGTCATACGACTTCTGGTACATGGCGTCGACACAGGAATATGCCTATAATCGCCGCCACTTTTTGGTCAATCCGGCCAAGTGTTTCTGGTCAACTAACGGGGGCAACGCCCAATGAGCTACAGCAAGATTCCGGCTGGCAAAGACCTGCCGAACGACATCTACGTCGCGATCGAGATTCCGGCCAACCACGCGCCGATCAAATACGAAATCGACAAAGACAGCGATTGCCTGTTCGTTGACCGTTTCATGGCCACCCCAATGTTCTACCCGGCCAACTACGGTTACATCCCGAACACCCTGGCTGACGACGGTGATCCCCTCGACGTGCTGGTCGTGACCCCTTACCCGGTTGCTCCAGGTTCGGTAATCCGCGCTCGCCCGGTCGGCATCCTGAACATGACCGACGACGGTGGCGGCGATGCCAAAGTCATCGCAGTTCCGCACGACAAGCTGTCCCAGCTGTACGTCGACGTCAAGGAATACACCGACCTGCCAGCACTGCTGATCCAGCAGATCGAGCACTTCTTCGCGAACTACAAAGATCTCGAAAAAGGCAAATGGGTGAAGATCGAAGGCTGGGCCGGCGCAGACGCCGCCCGCGACGCGATCACCAAGTCGGTTGCTGCCTATAAAGGTTAAGAGAAGCCGCGAGCTTCCAGCGACAGGCTGCAAGAAAAACCCCGGGTGATCCGGGGTTTTTTGTGGGCGCTTGATAAGCGCTTTAAACACGACGTTTAACCACGTTCAACCTTGGTTTTTGCCTGTTTAAAATTCCTCAAGAATGTCTTACATCCGGTCGTAAATTTCCCGCGAAATTTGAACGAGGCGTTTATTCAAACCCCTACCAGCCGCCAGTAGACTCGCGTTCATGAAAAAGAACACTAGCGGCCCACGCTTTAAAGCGCTCCTCGAAGCAGCGAACATCACGACCACCGGATTTGCCGACTTTCTGGGTACGGCTCCGCAAAATGTACATAACTGGTACACCCGCGGCGTGCCTGCCCATTGCATGGAAGAAGTCGCCAGAAAACTCTCCGTCAGCAGCAACTGGCTGAAAACCGGCGAAGGCTCGAAAGACGCCCAGCACCTGCGCCTGATCGAGGAGTCCGGCAACATCTTCGACGCCCAGACCATCCGCGGCGTCTACACGGTCATCGAGCCTGTTGACGTCGAACTGCCTTTCTACAAAGAAGCTGTCATCGCCCCGGGATCCAACAAAACCCACGTCATAGAAGATCCCGAGACATCCATCCGCCTGCCCCGCAACCATCTCGACTCACTGGAAATCAACCACGCCGACGCCATCTGCGCCTTCATGAGCGGCAACAGCATGGGGGAGAAAATTGAAGACGGTTCGACCCTCGCGATCGATCGTGGCCTGACCCAGATTATCGATGGCGAGATCTACGCCATCGAACATGACGGCATGCTGCGCATCAAGTACCTGCACCGACTACCGGGCAACTCCCTGCGACTGCGCAGCCACAACCGCGCCGAGTACCCGGATGAAATCTTCCGGGCGGCACAAATCGAGGAACAGAACATCAGGGTACTGGGTTGGGTGTTCTGGTGGTCGACCCTGAACAAGCGGCGGCCAGCGGTGCCCTTTCTTTAAACGCTCCACAACGCCCATCGGCCACCCACCCAGGTGGCCGAACGGCTCTGCGCGGCACTTCCCGCTGGGAATTTCCATCAAACCTGCGTATGCTGCGCCCCACATTTGCGCATCGACCCGCCCTGCGGCTCAGATGCGCTGACCTGACAGATGATTTTCTCACCAGGTCCCACAGCCGGACGCAAGATCCGGGTGTACGTTTTGAAGGCTGGCGCGGTTTACCAAAAATGATCCAAGCCAGTCCCCGAGAAGCCGGCCACAAGCCGGCTTTTTAATGCCCGAAATCCACGTAGGTGTGTGTGTGTGGCACCAACGATCTGTGCCGCCTCATGCCTCACGCCTATAGCCAGGCCTCACAGAGCGTCTCCGCCTGATTGAGCATCAATTGGGCCGCTTCCTCGGCTTGATCCGGCGAGTACTCGTACATAAAAAATCCGGAACCTGGTTAGGAGGCTCCGGATTTTTCTGCTGATCAAGGATTCAAACTTCCATAGCTGAACAGCTTTGATGAAATGGCCAGGGTCGTTTAGAACCTTGGCTCGATGAGGGGCTATTTGCCCCCCACGCTCAAAGTATGAAGTCCGAAGTCGAGAGGCTCGTGACGCCGGTGATCTGAATGGCGAACTCGGCAGTGTTGTCCGCATCCGTGTTGCCGTAGAGCACGCCATTGGCAACCTTCAATTGCCCGGCGGCAGTAAAGGCGGTCGTGCTACCGATGATCGCGTAAAAGGCGTCATTGGCGGTCGTGGCGGTGTTGGCATCCAGCGTCGACAGGTCAATCTTGTCGCTACCTCGCACGAAGTCGCTGATGACATCCCAGGTGGAGCTGATCGTCCCCGTTTCCAACAACGAATTGAAGTCGAAAATATCGCTGCCAGCGCCGCCGATGAGCGTGTCCTTGCCAAGTCCGCCCGTTAACACGTTGGCTGCCGCATCGCCTTTGAGTGTATCGGCGTAGCTGGATCCGGTGAGATTTTCGATGGAGAGGAGGCGATCGACACCTGCACCGAGTGTATTCTGGGAGGCAGTCTTGATGTTCAGGTCGACCTTGACCCCGGAAGCTGCCCCCTCGTAGGTAGCCGTGTCCACGCCGCTACCCCCGTTTATGGTGTCATTGCCAGTCGCACCACGCAGGACGTCATTACCCAGTCCACCACTGAGTGTATCGTCACCGTTGCCTCCATCGAGGCTGTTGTTATAGGCATTGCCCACCAGGCGATCGTTCGCGTAACCACCAATAACGTTTTCGATATTGAGAATTCGATCATCCTCGTAACGGGATGCCAGGACACGCTGCTCGCCCGTGAGGTTGAGATCGACGTTGAGCGCCAATCCCTCTGCTGCGTAGGACAGGGTATCGATGCCCTCACCGCCGTCCAGGAAGTCGTCGCCAAGGCTGCCGATCAGCAAGTCATTACCGGTGCCGCCCGATAACACGTCGTCGCCCAGGCCGCCATTCAGCGTATCGTTACCGACGCCGCCCTTGAGGATGTCATTGTTGTCGCCACCATCGAGCTTGTCGTCGCCGATGCCGCCCTCCAGTGTGTCGTTACCATTGCCACCGAACAAACTATCGTTACCACTGCCACCCACCAGCAGGTCGTAACTATCGCCCCCCTCCAGGGTGTCAGCGCCGCCTTCGCCGAACAGGCGATCGTGGGACGAGGAGCCAACGAGACGGTTGTTGCCAAAGCCCCCGAATAAATCGCTACTGCCGGTGGCGAACTGATTTGTGTTGGCCGTGCTCGTATTGAGGAGCACGTTGGACGTTGTCAGGTCGGCGACCGAAACTCCCGTGAGCGTCAACTCAGCCGAGTAGCCGCCGTACCAATTTTTGATGACGTCGCCACCTTTGTCGTCCACCGCCTCAACCAAGCGCTTGAGGCTTTCGATATCACTGATCCCGATACTGCGGACATCGAGCTTGTCCTGCTCCGCGAGACTGAAATCGATGACTCGGGTCGCGTCGGAGTAATTGCTCGCCCGCTGAGCGATGAATACGTCGCTACCAGCCCCGCCGATGAGCTGATCGCTCCCAGTGCCACCATTCAGGATATCGTTGCCACTACCGCCTTCGAGCACATCTTCATCGGCGCCACCGTTCAGGGTATCGTTGCCGGCACCACCGACCAAAAGGTCATTCCCATTCATGCCGAAGAGGGTGTCATTGCCGCTTTCGCCAAAAAGGCGGTCGCTGGACGAGGAACCTGTAAGCCGGTCATTACCCAACCCTCCGAACAGGTCGCTCCTGGAGGTTGCGGTCAGCGTATCGTCTTTGACGGTCGTATTGAGAAGCACATTGGACGCGTCCAACTCCCCGATCCCGGTGGCCCAAAGATTGTTCAGCGTGGTCTTCGAATAATAACCGTTAGTATTGATTGTAAATAAAAGCTTGTCATCGTAACTGACTTCAAACAGGCGATTAAGTGTCTCGATGTCGGAGATACCGACCTGCCGAAGATCCAGCCGATCTGCGGACACGTCAAAATCCGTGATGGTTTGCCCTATATAACTGGCTCCACGATTTATGACGAAAGTATCTGCCCCCGCGTCGCCTGTAAGGACACTATTACTGCTAGTGCCCGCGTCCAGGATATCGTTGCCGTTGCCGCCATTCAGGGCGTCCGACCCACTGCCACCATAGATCGTATCGTTACCATCATTGCCATAAATGGTATCGTCACCCGTTCCGCCATAAATAACTTCGGCGATGTTGGCGCCATAAATTATATCATAGCCGGTGGTTCCATAGATGGTGGGCCCGGTTACCGTTTTTCCATTAACTGTTGCCATTTAGACTCTCCTGTCTTTACTGCTAAAAAAGCGGCTTCTGCCACAGGCTAAACTCCAAGCAGTAACTCGAGGCGCAACCCATCCTCGTACATGCTCATGTCAAACTCTTGCTTGGTTTAAAAAATCGCTGCACATACTATTCTCAATCCTGCTCCAGTTGCGTAGTTACAATCCAAAGCCGACATTGGCGACTAGCCAAGTTCGATCAACAGTCGACTATTAGATGCATCTACGAAACCCAGGGGATTTACTACACCCGCTCACAGATGGCTGATGGCAAGTTGGGGGCGTAGGTCGACCCGACTTCCACATTGGCTTTGGAAAATAAAATGCCCCGTACGTTGGTGCCGCAGGGGCTTTTTGACGCCATTCCACTACACCTGACTACCCCGACCTCATTGTTCAGAATGGATCAGCAGCCATTTTTTCGGCTGTTCTCATGCAGTCCCTATGCCGAGATAATATCAAAACGATATTACTGAGAGCATGGACTCTGTCAAGTGGATTGCACATGGAGGATAAGTTCAAGGCTGCCTGCCTGGCTCAAAGGATCACGGGCGCAATCGTGTGCAAACCCTGCGCAAGTTGTACCTCAACCTCACGGATAGCTGAACGACTTCACCAACGTCAACTCCCCCACCGCCCGCATCGGCACCAGGAAGGTCTCCATCTTTTCACTCGGTGTCCCTTCCTCGGTAATCACCGTCACCTGCGCGGTGGTCAGCGCCTGTACCGCGTCTTCCTGCCCTTCCTCATCACTGCTGTAGCCGCCACCGAAGTAGTTCACATACACCAGATACTGCCCCTTGATCGGCGCGGGCATGGCGAAGATTTCCGGGCCGTAGCCGGTCGTGACATCGACGTCGAGCGCTGCGCCGTTGGGGGCGATGCGGTCGCCGTACCAGATGTGCGCGCCGTCGGGGGTGATGAGGTGCAGGTCGAGGTCGGTGTTGTCGCTGTCCCATGCCAGCAACACACGTAACTTGGCCGGGATCGCACCGCCGCTGCTGTTGAGGAATTGCGTGCGGTGACGGAGCTGGCCATCGGGGTTGCGAACTTCGACGCTGTTGCTGCCGTTGGGGAATGAGAACGGGCGATCGAAGCGACCGGCCGGGTCGATTTTCAGCGGCATGTTCACCCCGTTGACGATCAGCCGGCCGGGCTCTGTGGATTTCGCTGTGGCTTTGATCTGGCCGCTGATGCGTGCGGTGTTGGCTTGCCCTGCCGGGGTGTTGACCGACGAGGCCGGGTAGTTGACGACCTGCCGGAAGCTTTCCCCTTCCCCCTCGGGCGCACCGGTGCGCCAGCCGCCTGCGGGGGTGTCGAGTTTGACGCTGTCCGCCGCCATCACTGTTGGCAACGCCAGCAGCGAGCAGAGACACAGCAAGACCTGTGGATAACGGAGTTTCATGGTCTATTCCAGCAAGAGGTGGCGGGCGAGCCCTTCGATGTAGGTTTCATCCTGGCCGTTGGGGTGTGCCTCGAAGGCCAGGTGCAGGTATTCGTGGGTCAGGTCGAGGCGGTCTTGCAGCGTCAGCACGCCACGCACGTAGATACGCTGGCGTTCGCGGTCGACATAGGGGCGTCCGAAGGCCAGGCGGCATACGGCGAAGGCGCCGACTTCGTTGTAGCCGACCTCGCCTTCCAACCGCGCACGCCAGCCGCGCCGCTGTTTCTGCAGCCAGTCTTGCGCGGCAGGCAATGCTTCGCAGGACGCGATCGGGTTGTCCCAGCGACTGAGACTGGCGCGTGGGTAGGCGTGCAGCAGGATGGCGTCGTAGCGCTGGCCGGCACGGGCCTGTTCGACGGCTTGCTGCCAGGACAGCTTGTCCGGGCCGGGTTGATCGGAATGATAGGTGACGGTACTGCCGGCCAGGACCAGGTCGCTGGTCCACGCGGCGATGTCGCGTGACTTGGACGATGCCGGACGCGGCGCGACCCGCTGACGGCTGCTGCTGTCGTCGATGCTCAGGCAATCGCCGCTGCGCGTGGCGTTTTGCAGCAGGTACGTGCGGATGACCACCGCGAGGGCTTTGGCGGCCTCGACCGGCTCGGCAGTGGCTTCGCGCTGGAGCACACGGGCGACGTACTCTTCGCGATCCAGCCGGGCGACGAGCTTGTCGTCCAGCAGAAAGAGTTCACCGTCACTGTGGATATCCAGCGCATTGCCGTTGGCGAATTCGACGCGGTAGTCACCCTGCAACGCTCCGGAAGTCACCGCAGAGCCTCCTGACAAGACACGCCGAAGTGGATAGCGGGAGAACAGATCGACCTCTACACACGTCCCTGCATCCGCAGACCAGGAAACAGGTATCACCGTAGACAACGCCTGGGCGTAATCGCGCAGTACCCGCTGACTGGTGCCCCGCCCCCCGGCCCAGACCGGTGCACCATCCGCCGTCCAGCCGGCAAATCCGCCCTGGCGTGACGTGGCATCTTGATCCGCCAACCAGCTCCAGGTCTTCACCCGCAGGCGGCTTCCGAGTTCGCCGACGACATTTCCGTCGGCGGCATTGAGCACCACATCGAGCAACACACGTCGGGCTTGATCCTGCGCCGGCAGCACGGCCAACACCTTTAACAGTTCCGCCACCGAAGCCCGGGTAGCCGGTTGCAACGAAGGCAAATCCAGCAGCCAATGCGGCGCCTGCCGTGCCTGCCAATAGGCTCGCCAGTCGGCCTCGCGGATGCCCAGTCGCGCGGGTTCGAAATACAGACCGCATGACTTCACCAACGCCTGATCGCGCTCGATCCTGCCGCCCGCCGTGCAGCAATAGACTTCTTCCTTCGACTGGCCGCGACATTCATAAGCCGGTTCACGCGCACCGGTATCGACCAGCCAGGCGTAGACGAACAACTTCCACACACTGCCCAGTGGTGTCTGCAAGGTCTGCGGCAGTGGCTCGCGGGCGATCACCTGAGTTCGGCTCAACGACAATAAATCGCCCTTGAAGGCCAGGCGCAGCGGTTCGTCCTGTGCTGTCGCCAGCACAGGGATCAAACACAGCAGCAACTTGTGCACGTCAGTGAACCGTGACCTGGCCAAGGGCTGCCTTTTGTTCCATCGCCTGATGCTGTGGCGCATACACCTGAGTGAATCGCACTGGCGGCAAGTTGAACTGCCCCTTTTGCGAGAAACGCACCAGATGCCGCAGGCGCAATTCGCCACTCAAGGCATCGACCGGAACGGCATAGGCCATTTGCCCCGGCTCGAAACGCGCCTTCTCCAGCGATGTCGGTTCGGTGCCAGCCTTGCCCATGAGCTTGATGCCCCAGGTCGTGCGCTCGACATCGGCGCCCGGTGGCAGCGGCACTTCCAGCAGGCCGTAACGCAGCGGTTTGGCGGCTTTGCTGGTGACGATCACTTCGTCGAGATAGAGGCTGTCGCTGGACAGCGGCGCGTTGCCGACTGCCTCGAGTTTGAAAGTGAAAGCCTCATCCCCCGGCACCAGCCGCGACAGGCGACGGGTGATGGTCACCGCCATCGGATCCACCGCCGGCTGCTGACTGCGATAGCTCAATGCAGCGCGCAGCGGACGCTCCTGCACCCCGCTCAGCATCAATACCGCCGGCACTGGCGCAGGCCCCTGCCACGTCCAATACATCTCGCCAGAAACCCCGTACTGTTTCTTCCAGCCTTCACCCGGCGCCAATGCAATGGTGGGCGATGCCTGCTCGATGCTGCGCTGCAGCCAGGTGAGCGCCAATGCCCGTTCCAGGGTCGATTGCTGCGGCAACAGGCGTTGCAACAACGCCTGGGCATGAGCCTGATCGAAGGGTTGCAGCGACAGGTTCAGCGCTTCGGCAAACGGTTGGGAACTGAACGCCAGACGTTGCTGCGCGTCGGCCAGTTGCCGGTTGAACGCATCCGGCACAGCGACCTTCGCCTGCCTGGCCAGCGAGGCCGTCAACACTCGCGCGGCAGCCAGTCCCAAGGCTGAATCCGGGTCGCTCATGACGAGGCTGTCTTCGCCGTCTTCCATCAGGTTGGCGGCAGTGCCCTCGCCCGCTTTCGCCAGATCATCCATCAGGCCACTGAGCAAGGTGTTGACAGGCAACTGCATCTGTTTGGCGAACGACAGGATCAGCGCCCGCTGCAACAGCGGCGTGTTGTTCGCCTGTTTGGCGTAGACCTCCAGCACTCGCTGCCAATGCTCCGGCGGCAGGCTCAGGTCCAGTACCCGGCTGGCGTGCCAGTCGGCGTAATAGGCGTAGGCGGTGAGGAACGCGTCCGGCTCGCCGTCCATGCCCCACCAGGTGAAGCTCGCCGAAGGACCGGCCATTTGTACCAGTCGCAGGCGACTGTTTTGCATGATCAGGCGCAAGCGATCGCGGATCTGCGGATTCGCCGCCAGCGTCGGGTAGGCAATGCTCAACGGCAACAGACGACTGGCGGTCTGCTCGACACCACCGTAGGGGTAGCTCAACAGGTCGTCGAGGGCCGAACGGAACAACGCTTGCGGACTGTCATCCAGACGCAGGCGAATATCGGTCGCGTCTGCCGGCAGAGTCAGCGGTGTATCGCCGCTGCTCACATCGAGACTTTGGGATTGCGTCACCCGCCAGCCTTCACCGGTCGCGCTCAGGTGCACCGCCAATGCATCAGCGATTTTGCCGTCCTGCACCAGCTCGGCGCTCCACTCGCCATTGGCCAGTTCAAATGCCGGCAACGGTATGAAGTTGATGCCGCTGTTCAGGGTCACAGGCAGGCGCTGTTCGTTGCCGGCGTAACGGGTCACCAATTCGGCCTTGACCGGTTTCTCGGCCTGACTGAAGGCGAACACTCCGAGGTCCGGTTTGTCGCCGGTACGGAATCGACTCGGCCCGCTCCACTTCAGGTACAGCGGTTTTTCCGAGCGTACGAATTGCTTCTTCTGCCCGACCTGACCGTCATCGGCGATGGCCCTGGCGGTGATGCGCCAGCGGGTCAGGGAGTCGGGCATCTTGAAGGTGAAGCGGGTTTTGCCGTTGGCGTCGGTCAGCAATTCTGGCTGCCACGTCGCCGTGTCGACGTCCTCGCGACGCGGCCGTTCCAGCACCTTCACGCCGCGCTCACTGCGATTGGCTTTGCCCGGTGCACCGGGGCTGCCCGGCAAGGCGACGTCATAACTGATGAACGACAAACTGGCGCTGGTGCGCACGTTGTTGCGCCGCGGGTGATAGAAGAACTGGTCGATGCTCGGCGCCACTTCCGGTTGCAGCGCGTAGACCATTTCATCGACCACGCTGACCGTCAGGTGCCCCGGGATCGGCTTACCGGCAAATTGAGTCGTCAGGTCCACCGAGACGGTTTCGCCCGGCTGGTAGGTGTCTTTATCGGTGGCGATGACCACGTCGATCTGTGGCGTCACCACCTTGATGCCGGCGTTCTGGAAACTGTACTGCCCGCCCTTGGTGTACAGCACCGAGAAGGTCAGGTTCGGCGCGAAGCCGTCCTTCACCGGGATGCGCGCGCGGTATTGAGTATCGCTGAGCTTTTCCGTCTTCAGCCAGTCACCGCCCCTGGACAGCAGCGCGGTCGCCTCGACCTTGTCCCGCTCCAGCGACAGCAAGGCATCGTTGACCGGTTCCGGGAAAGTGATCAGCGCCAGCGCTTCATCGCCGGTGATGTACTCGGATTTGTCGAGGACGATTTCCACGGTACCGGGTACGGCTTTGACACCTTCCCCGGTGACCGAATGCCCGGTGGCGCCGACCACGCGACCGTGGTCATCCTTGAGCGTCAGGTTGTAGGTGCCCGGTCGGTCAAAGGCCAGGGTGAAACCTTTGTCGGTTGCCGCAAGTTTGCCTTCGCCGGTGCTCTGGTCTTCCAGACGTACCCAGCCGTAGCTGCCCGGTGTAACGGCCTGCGCCTGCTCGCCTTCGCGGGTGTAGCTGAACGCGACCTTGTCGCCCACCGCGCTGAAGCGTCGGGGCGCGCTCAAGCGGAAGTTCGCCGCGCCACGGTCGATGAGGATTTCCTTGGTGGTCTTGACCCGATACGCCGCGCCGTCGCTGGCGAACACGGTGAGCATATAGCGACTCGGCTTGTCGGCGGCGGGCAGGTCGAGCGTTGCGTTGCCCTTGGCGTCGGTGGTCAGTTCGGTACTGGTCAGCTCCACCGGAAATTGCCCGAGGTACTGCAGCTCGTTGTCGACCATCGACAGCTGTTGGGCGCGCAGGCTCAGGCTCAATTTCGCATTGGCCACCGGTTTGCCGTCCGGGTACAGCAGCACCAGGTTGCCCTTGACCGGCTCGCTGGTGCGGTAATCCTGCTTGGCCAGATTGAGCGAAATCTCGAAGTGCGGCTTGATGTATTCAGCGACGCGGAAGGCGCTGCTGTAGGTCTGGTCCTTGTAGGTGAAACGCAGTTCATAACCACCGGCCACGGCATTGTCCGGCAACTGGAAGCGGCCCTGGGTGCCGGCCCTGGAATCGAGTTTCAGATCGAGGGATTGCAGCGCCGTGCCGGTGGCATCGAGCACGCTCACATTGACGTCGGCAGCGCTTGGCTGCACCGAGTCCCGCGCGTTCTTGAATTCACGTCCGACGATTTTCAGCGACACCCAATCCCCCGGCCGATAAAGCGGCCGGTCGGTGAAAGCATAGAGTTTGGTGTCGTAGATTTCGCTGTCGTAGTAGAAGTTCTCGGAGACGAACACTCCGCCCTCTTCGTCTTCGCCGATCACGAAGGAGCGCTCGGGGCTGACGTGTTTCAAGCGCAGCAAGCCGTCGCTATCGGTGGCGCCGCTGCTCATCACACCCAGGCCGTCGGTCCACAGCACATTGACCTTCGGCACCGAGCTGCCTTCGTGTTTGCGCGCGGCCCACACCAGCAATTCGTCACCGGCAATCTTGCTCACCGCCACGGTGTTGGAGACGAACACCATGGTGGTCGCGCGGTACTTGCCGATCAGCGCTTCCACCAGATAAAGACCCGGTTTGAGAGTGCCCAGCGGGATGTACACATTGCCCGGCGCGACACTGACAAACTCGCTGGAAGATCCGGCCAGGTTCACCCCCGCCGGTGGCTGGATCGGCTTGGCCTGCCACAACGGATAACGGAACTGGCTGACCACCGGCAAACCCGGTATCAACGCGAATTGCGGCTGCGCATCGTAGGGCGTTGGCGCGGCCATCGCATTGCCCATCTTCAGTTCCGGCACTTCCTCGGTGACTTGTTTACGCGACTCGTAGGAAAACGCACGCTGCATCACCCGGCGGGATTTGCGATACCAGTTGTCCCACAGGTACGCGAGGGTGTTGGACAGACCTTCACCCTTGAACTGGCCGTCGCTGACCACCCGATGCAGGTTCTTCTGGCGCTTGAGGAAGTCCAGCGGCTTGTCGATGCGATACACCCGGATGTCCGCGCCGCCATAGGGCTCCATGCGAAACCGGCGATAGTCGCGGCCCGGCGCTTCGAGGCGCACCATCGCCGGCTCATCGCTGGCGAAACTGCTGTCGGCCAGCAGGAAGAAGCTCTCGCCGGCCACCGGCGCATAGCCGCTGGCCGGGACCGAGTCATCGGCGTTAACCACCGAGAGTGGCAGCATCCACACCAACATCAGAGACAGAAAACGCAGCATGCGGGCACCGGTCATTGGGAGAGAAAATTCAGTCGATAGACGCCGATGAAGTTGGGGTTGGCTGCGTCGGGTATCCATCGGGTGTCCTTCCATGTCATGAGTTGCTGCAGGCTTGCCGAACGCATGCCGTTGTCGGTGGGTGTGGTGGTGCCGGTGTGATAGGCGATGTAGCGGCCCATCCAGATCATCAGGTGCTGGTCGTCGCCCTGATCGAAAAACATCAGGTCGCCGGGGCGTGCCTGTGACACATCGCGGCTGACCAGATGGCTGTTGAACTGGATCAATTTGATCGCGTTGACGTACGGCCCGACCTTGCCGCCGCCCTGCTGCCACTGCTGGGCGAGACCGCGCTGGGCATCGCTCAATTGCAGCTCCGGCGGCAGGTAACGGTTGGACAGGCCATTGCTGCGCAGCCATTTGTCGTCGTGGACTTTCAGCGCTTCATTGGCGGCAAAGCGCACCAGTCCGGCGCAGTCTTGCTGATACCAACGGGGGCTCGGACCCTGGCTCAGTTGCTCCTGGGCAATGCGCACGAACCAGGCGCGGAACACCTGGGATTGCTGCGGGTCGAGCGACGGCGCCTCGACAGCGCGGGCACCTGCGCTCAGCAACAACGCCAGCAGGCCGAGACTGCGGATCAATGGCGTCACAGCGCTTTCCACTCCAGCGGCAGCCACTGCCAGTGGCCGTCTGGCTCGCTGCCTTCGGGCAAGGTCAGGGCGTATTTGCCGTAGCCACCGAGCGTGCGCAGTTTCGGAATCAGGAAGGTTTGCGCGGCGTTGTAGAACACCGGCTCCATGTCCTGGGGCAGGCTGTCGAGGGTTTCCTGCCGCATCAGTTGCGCCATCGAATCGGGGCCGAAATAGACTGGCATCAGCAAGTCCTTGGGCACCACGTCGGCCATCGGCGGGAAGCGTTTGTCGAGGGTGCCGAGGGCCTTGTCCACCAGCTTGTCGTCGAGGGAAAACAGCAACGTCGAACCATGGCGCGCCAGGCTGACTTTCATGAACGCCTTGCCGGTGATGGCATTAGGATCTTGAGCTTCCTTGGCCGCATAAGGCCCGAAACTGGAGCTGACCTGGCGTTGCCACTGATGGCTCTGGCCTTCCTGTTTTTCCACCACCGGGAAGGCACCGTCCTCGACATTGCTCTCGTGTGCACCGACCATCGAGCCGAACAGTTTGCCCAGATCCCCATCGAGTTTGCCGCCGTCGTCATCGTTGAGGCTGGCCACCAGCAAGGGCGTGTACAACCGCGAATCGGCATACCAGCACAGCCCCGCCGCGCCGGCCATGTGTTCGGTCAGTGCCTGGGCCACCGTCTCCTCGGCACCGAGTTTCACCAGCAGCGGCTTCTGTTGTTCGGCAGCCAGCGGCAACGCTACACAAGCGCTTGCGCCCATAGGCATGGCTTGCCAGATCGGTTTGAAATCGAAGTCCGGCTGGTTCTCCAGCTCGTCCATGGCCAGAAAGCTGTGCCAGCCCTTGTCGTCCATGTCGAAGCGCAGGCCGGCGAAGTTCGGGATAAAACGCTGGTAACCCATGGCCAGCACGCTGGCATTCACCGACAGTCGTTGTTTCACCTGCGGCGCACGAGGTGGCAGACCAAAGGCTTCGGGAAACAGTTTTTCGCCATTGAGCAGCGCGGCAACGGCCGTGGTCGATACGCTGCCCGGTTCCTCCATTGCACCGTTTTGCGGATCGTAGAGTTTCGCCGGATTGGACAGCACCACCAGTTTGTCGCCATGGGACGCGAACAACAGCGCCTTGCTGGCGTTGTAATTGAGTTGATAGAGCGGCACGTCTTCGCTGCCGACCTTCACGTCAGCGACCTTGCTCAACTGCGAGTCGTCCAGCGCGACTTTGGCCAGCGGTTCCAGCACCTTGGCCAGGCCGCCGCGATCCATCACCAGCAGGAAATCCTTGAGCCGCCCGTCCGCCCCGCGCCACAACGCCACGTCGGCAGGCTGATCGAACAGTTGCTCGATCAGGGTGTCCTGCAACTTCAGGTCATGTTCGTAGATGATCCGCCGCAGACTGCCGATCAAACCGAGGCGATCAACGTGTGTTTCGTAGTAGAAGACGAAATCTTCGGTCAGGGTTTCCTTGAGGAAGGGCACCGCGAGCAGGTCTTTGGGCAATTGGCTCAAGGAGTGGGATTCCAGCAAACCATCCGGCCGGCCCATACCCAGTTTGTCACTGGCCAACGCAGGCGCCGGCGCCTTGGGTTTATGCATGAGCCACCCCAACCCACCGGCCACGCCAGCGACCAGGCATATGCCGATCAGCAGCGTCGGCCAATGCAGGGAAGATTTGGCCGCGGGTGCGCCAGCGGCCGGAGTAACAGTGCTATCACTCATGTTCACAAAACCCGATGTTCATCCGTGGAGCGGGATGCTTAATAGTTGAAAGTCTTGACCAGCAGCAGGTCGCCGATTGCGCGCAGGGGCACGATGAACGTCTCGCGCTTTTCATCGACGGTGTTTTCGTTGAGCACCAGGTTGATCTGCGAGGTAATCACCTCGTTCTGGTTGCCGGTCTCATCGAAGTTATAGCCGCCGCTGCCGAAGTTGCCCCAATAGTTCACGTAAACCAGATAGGTGCCGTGCAGCGGTGCGGTCATGGTGAACATTTCCGGGCCCGGTCCATCGACGCCGTCCGGATCGAGGCCGCCGCCATTGGTCAGCGCCGAGTGCGCCCAGAAAGCGTGCTGGCCGTCGGGGGTGATGATGTGCAAATCGAGTTCGGCCTTCGGGTCGTCCCAGCCCAGCACCACACGAATCCGCACCGGGGTGCGCAGATTGTTGGCTTCATAGAATTGAACGCGCTTGAGCGACTGGCCTTCAACGCTACGCACTTCGACGCTGTTGGAACCGGCGCCGAACGCATAGGGCCGGGCGAAACGGCCCTGGTCGTCGGTGTACAGATTCAAGGGATTGCCGTTGACCGCCAGCGTGTGCGGCCCACGCTGAGTGCCGAGGGCCTTGAGTTGGCCTTCGATCATCGTGCGATTGCGCTGCACGCCCCGGTCGATGGGCGGCGTGGGATAGGCGACTTGCGGGTTTTCCGTACGATCCAGCAAACCGTTGTAGCGCCAGCCGCCCACCGGTTCCGACAACTCGGCATTCGGCGCAGCCAGAACCGGGGGCCCGATAGCCAACCCGATCAGCAGCAAAAGAAATGAGCGCATGTGACGCCTCCTGCCATGCATGACGAAACCTTGCACCTGATCCTGGGCGCGTTACAGATGGGAATACTGCGTTTCGTCTGAAAGACCCGTGACTGCCAGGTCGTATAGGGCTCGAAGGTTAGCCATTCGGGTGTTTTTTAACAATCGGATGGCTCCGAAATTGCGGTGGGAATCACGATAACGGGTGGACGGAGAGCCGAATACGCGCCATATTCGGCTCATTATGTGAGCCGAATAACCGATCTAATCGGCTCACCCCACTTAGAGCATCAAGTGCATGACACCTCAATGGATATGGCAGCAGCCTGATTGGCCAGAGTTCACCTGGAATGCCGAACGCTTGGCGCCCTTGTTACGGGAGTGCGTTCAAGCACAAGGTCGGCTAATGGGCATGGCCAGTTCCGTGGGCAGTTCGCTGAGCGCGCAAAGTGAGCTGGATGCGTTGTTGCAAAACATCGTCACCTCATCGGCCATTGAAGGTGAACAACTGAACGTCGGCTCCGTTCGTTCGTCGCTGGCTCGACGCCTGGGTCTGGATCTGGTTGATGGCGATAGAGTCAGCCAACGCAGTGAAGGTCTTGCGCAATTGATGCTTGATGCTACTCAGCATTTTGCCGAGCCGCTGACACTGGACCGCTTGCTGCACTGGCATGGATGGTTGTTTCCGGAGCAGGACGGCAACCTCGCCACCCGGGCGATACGTGTCGGTGCATTGCGCGGCGATGAACCGATGCAGGTCGTCTCCGGTCGTCTCGACAAGCCGACCGTACACTTCGAAGCGCCGCCTCGACCGGGCCTTGAGCGTCAACTCGAAATCTTCCTCGACTGGTTTGAGTGCGGCCGAAGCCAGGCCGGACTCGACCCATTGCTGCGTGCTGGCATCGCACACTTCTGGTTTGTCACACTCCACCCTTTTGACGACGGCAATGGTCGCCTCACGCGCACCATCACGGACCTTGCATTGGCACAGGGCGAGGCTCAGGCGATTCGTTTTTACGCAATGTCGGCAAGCATTCTTGAGGACCGCTCCGGTTACTACCGGGTATTGGAAACGAGTCAAAAAGCTACGACCGATGTCACTGAGTGGCTGGAGTGGTTCCTGCAAACGCTTCTGCTCAGCCTGCAACAAGCCATGGCACGGATCGACAGTGTGCTAGGCAAGGCGCGATTCTGGCAGGCGCACCAAACATCCGGGCTGTCGGCCGAACAAACCAGGGTACTGAATCGCTTGCTCGATGGCGGCGAAAGGGGCTTCGAGCACGGCATCAGTGCGGCTCAATACCAGGCCGTCGCCAAAGTATCCAAAGCGACCGCAACCCGTCATCTGGCCGAACTGCTGGATAAGGGCTGTCTGCAACGCCTGCCCGGTGGCGGGCGCAGCACCCGCTACCGAATCCACTATCCTGATAACCCGGTACTGTAGGAGCTGCCGGAGGCTGCGATCTTTTGATCCTGCTTCCAAAAAACAAAGTCAAAAGATCGCAGCCTTCGGCAGCTCCTACAAGGGCGTGCGTCGTCTGTGAGTTTGCCCATAAACCCCCTATCTGCTAGTGTCGCGCCGGTTTAACGTCAACCGGAAATCGCCGCCATGGCCCGCAAAAAAGCTGCACTGGATTTCGAACAGTCCCTCGCCGACCTGCAAACGCTGGTGGAGCGTCTGGAGAATGGCGAATTGTCGCTGGAGGACTCGCTGGCCGCTTTCGAGCAAGGCATCGGTCTGACCCGCGATTGCCAGGCGGCGCTGGCCCAGGCCGAGCAAAAGGTTCAGGTACTGCTCGAGCGTGATGGCGAGTTGGCCGAGGAACCCTTCGACGCGGATCAGCCAGAATGATTGCAGCGTACTCGGCCACCAGCCAGGCCCGCGTCAATGCGGCTCTGGAAACCCTGTTCACGGCACCAGGCCCCGAGTTGGCGCGGCTTTACGAAGCCATGCGCTACAGCGTGATGAATGGCGGCAAACGCGTGCGTCCCCTGCTGGCCTACGCCGCGTGTGAAGCATTGGGCGGCAAGCCTGAACAAGCCAACGGTGCCGCCTGTGCGGTGGAGCTAATCCACGCCTATTCACTGGTGCATGACGATTTGCCGGCGATGGATGATGACGATCTGCGTCGCGGCCAGCCCACCACCCACAAGAAATTCGATGAGGCCTGCGCGATCCTCGCCGGCGACGGCTTGCAGAGCCTGGCCTTCAGCGCCCTGCTAGACCCGCGCCTGAGCACGTCGGAGGCCGACATCCGCCTGCAAATGGTCAGCGCCCTGGCACTGGCGGCGGGCCCGGCAGGCATGGTCGGCGGTCAGGCCATCGACCTCGGTTCGGTCGGCCTGAAGCTTGACCAGAAAGCCCTGGAGTACATGCACCGGCACAAGACCGGCGCGCTGATCGAAGTCAGCGTCAAACTCGGCGCCCTGGCCAGCGGCCGTGCCGAGAAAGACGAACTCAAGTCCCTGCAGACTTATGCACAGGCCATCGGCCTGGCATTCCAGGTCCAGGACGACATTCTCGACGTCGAAAGTGATACCGCCACCCTCGGCAAACGCCAGGGCGCAGACATTGCCCGGGACAAGCCGACCTACCCGGCCCTGCTCGGCCTCGACGCCGCCAAGGCCTATGCCCTTGAGCTGCGCGACCAGGCCCTGCACGCCCTGCGACCGTTTGACGCGGCGGCCGAGCCGTTGCGGGATCTGGCCCGGTATATCGTCGATCGCCGCAGTTGAAGGCGAATCCGCCAAAAAAGACCAACGCGTGGGCAGGGGACGATGCATCAGGTAAACTGCCGCATCTTTTATACCTATAACGATTCGCCTGATGCCCACGACGTTTCATGAGATTCCCCGCAAGCGCCCGACCACGCCCCTGCTCGACCGCGCGAACACGCCGGACGGCCTGCGCCGGTTAGGCGAAGCCGAGCTGGAAACCCTGGCCGATGAGTTGCGCCTGGAATTGCTCTACACGGTCGGCCAGACCGGTGGGCATTTCGGTGCAGGCCTGGGCGTGATCGAGCTGACCATCGCGCTGCATTACGTCTTCGACACCCCGGACGACCGGCTGGTGTGGGACGTGGGGCATCAGGCGTATCCACACAAGATCCTCACCGGTCGTCGCGAGCGCATGGGCACCCTGCGCCAGAAAGACGGCGTCGCGGCCTTCCCGCGCCGCTCCGAGAGCGAGTACGACACCTTTGGCGTCGGCCACTCCAGCACCTCGATCAGTGCCGCGCTGGGCATGGCGATTGCCGCCCGCCTGCAGAACAGCGAGCGCAAGGCGATCGCGGTGATCGGCGACGGCGCGTTGACCGCGGGCATGGCGTTCGAAGCGCTGAACCACGCGCCGGAAGTGGACGCCAACATGCTGGTGATTCTCAACGACAACGACATGTCGATCTCGCGCAACGTCGGTGGCTTGTCGAACTATCTGGCGAAGATCCTTTCCAGCCGCACCTACGCGAGCATGCGCGAAGGCAGCAAGAAAGTGCTGTCGCGCCTGCCCGGCGCCTGGGAAATCGCTCGCCGTACCGAAGAATATGCCAAGGGCATGCTGGTTCCCGGCACGCTGTTCGAAGAGCTGGGCTGGAACTACATCGGCCCGATCGATGGCCACGACCTGCCGACCCTGATCGCCACCCTGCGTAACATGCGCGACCTGAAAGGCCCGCAGTTTCTGCACGTCGTCACCAAGAAAGGCAAAGGCTTCGCCCCGGCGGAAGTCGACCCGATCGGTTACCACGCCATCACCAAACTCGAACCGCTGGACGCCCCCGCCGCCGCGCCGAAAAAGGCCAGCGGGCCGAAATATTCCGGTGTGTTCGGCGAATGGTTGTGCGACATGGCGGCGACCGATCCGCGCCTGGTCGGGATTACCCCGGCGATGAAGGAAGGCTCGGACCTGGTCGCGTTCAGCGAACGTTTCCCGCTGCGCTACTTCGACGTGGCCATTGCCGAGCAACACGCCGTGACCCTCGCGGCCGGTATGGCCTGCGAAGGCGCCAAGCCCGTGGTCGCCATCTATTCGACTTTCCTGCAACGCGGCTACGACCAGCTTGTCCACGATGTGGCGGTGCAGAACCTCGACGTCCTGTTCGCCATCGACCGTGCGGGTCTGGTGGGCGAAGACGGTCCGACCCACGCCGGCAGCTTCGATTTGTCGTTCCTGCGTTGCATCCCCGGCATGCTGGTGATGACCCCGAGCGACGAAAACGAGCTGCGCAAGATGCTCACCACCGGTCACCTGTACGAAGGCCCGGCGGCTGTGCGTTATCCACGCGGTAATGGCCCGAACGCGACCATCGAGAAAGACCTCGAACCAATCGAGATCGGCAAGGGCGTCGTCCGCCGCCAGGGCAGTAAAGTCGCCCTGCTGGTGTTCGGCGTGCAACTGGCCGAAGCCCTGAAGGTCGCCGAGACGCTGGATGCGACCGTGGTCGACATGCGTTTCGTAAAACCGCTGGATGAAGCGCTGGTGCGCGAAATCGCCGGCAGTCACGAGCTGCTGGTCACCGTCGAAGAAAACGCGGTCATGGGCGGCGCCGGTGGCGCAGTCAGCGAGTTCCTCGCCCGGGAAAACATCCTCAAGTCGATGCTGCACCTGGGCTTGCCGGACATCTACGTCGAGCACGCCAAGCCTGCACAAATGCTGGCCGAGTGCGGACTGGATGAAGCCGGGATCGAGGCTTCGATCCGCGAGCGCCTGCAACTGCTCGACCTGTAAACATCCCTCTGTGTAGGAGCTGCCGAAGGCTGCGATCTTTTGATCTTGCCCTTCGGCGGCTCCAGGCATGAAAAATCAAGATCAAAGATCGCAGCCTTCGGCAGCTCCTACAGGGGCATGTGTTGTCTGTGAAAGCCCGGATTCCGATGAAACTCTCTCCCCTCGCCCTGACGCTGACCCTGCTGCCGGCTGGTCAACTGCTGGCCGACACCTTCGAACGCGATCAAGCGCTGAAGCTGCCCGACGTTCTGATCAGCGCCAACCGCCAGGTCGAAGCGCGCAACGACAGCAGCGCCGCCAACACCGTGTTCACCCGCGACGACATTGATCGCCTGCAACCCGATAGCATCACTGACCTGCTGCGCCGTGTACCGGGCGTGCAAGTCTCGCAGGCCGGCGGGCGCGGCAGTGTGCCGGGGGTCTACATTCGCGGCACGCAATCAGCCCAGAGCCTGGTGCTGGTGGACGGTCAGCGCATCGGCAGCTCGACCTCCGGCGACAGCAACCTGCAACACATCAACATCGAACAGGTCGAGCGCGTGGAAGTGCTGCGCGGTTCCCGTTCGGTGATTTATGGCAGCGATGCGATTGGTGGGGTGGTCCAGATCTTCACCCGCCGGGGCGGCGAGCAGGGCCTGCAACCGCGCCTGCACACGGCGTTTGGCAGCAACCAGACCTGGGAGCGCAGCCTTGGCCTGTCCGGTGGCGATGAGCGCACCCGCTTCAACCTCGGTACCAGTCTCGACGAAAGCGCCGGGATCAATCGCACCCACGAGTCTTACCCCAGCGACGGCGACCATGACGAGTACCGAAACCAGTCGTTCAGCCTGAGCGTTAGCCACGCACTCAGCGATGACATCGAGATCGGCGCCAACGCGCTGGATAATCGCGGCAAAAGCGAATTCGACAACCCGTTCGGGCGCTTCGACATGAATACGTTCGAATCGGTCCAACAGCAGCCCGACAACGAGTTCGATGTGAGCAGTGTCAGCAGCTACATCGACGCGCGCATCAATGACCTGTGGAAAACCCGCATCGAGTTCGGCCACAGCGAAAACCGCGAGAAGACTCTCGACAAACTCAGTGACGATCGCAGCGTGTTCAACACCTACCGGGATTCGGTGAACTGGCAGAACGACCTGGCGCTCGACGAGCGCAACAGTCTGCTGCTCGGAGGTGACTGGTATGAAGACCGGATCAACAGCAGCACCGCGTTCGATGAAGACAGTCGCTGGAACCGTGCGGCGTACATCCAGCATCGCTATCGGACTGACCGTTTCTCCACGGAGCTGGGTTTGCGTCACGACGACAACCAGCAATTTGGCAGCCAGAACACCTGGAGCGGTACCTTCACCCTGCCGCTGAACCCGGACAACGAAGTGCTGTTCACCTACAGCGAAGGCTTCCGCGCACCGACGTTCAACGACCTGTACTACCCCGACTTCAGCAACCCGGACCTCAAGCCTGAAACCTCGAAAAGCTATGAGCTGCAATGGCGCAGCCAATTGACCGACAGCAGTCGCCTGGAAACGTCGCTGTATCGCACCGACCTTGAAGACGCGATCATCTTCGGCAGCAACTCACGCCCCGAGAACGTCGCCTCGGCGCGGATCAACGGCTTCGAAGCAGCGCTGAAACAGGAATTGTTCGACTGGCAAAGCAATCTCGGCGTGGCGATCATCGACCCGCGCGACCGTGACACGGGCCATACCCTGGCCCGCCGTGCGCGCCGCACTTTGAGCTGGGATCTGGACCGACAGTTCGACCGCCTGGGCCTCGGCGCCAGTTGGCAAGCGGTCAGCAGCAGCTATGACGACCTGAACAATCAACAGCCCCTCGGCGGCTATGCCTTGCTGGGGCTGCGCAGCAGTTGGGAGCTCAATCGTGAAGTCCGGCTGGAGCTGAAGGTCGACAACCTGCTGGACAAGGGTTACAGCCGGGCGTTGTACAGCTACCAGGGCAGCCAGTACGGGTATCGCGAAGAAGGTCGGGCGTGGATGTTTGGCGTGACCTGGACCCCCGACATCCGCTGAGATCACCTGTAGGAGCTGCCGAAGGCTGCGATCTTTTGATCTTGTCTTTAAAAGAAAAATCAAAAGATCGCAGCCTTCGGCAGCTCCTACAAAGGCGTGGCCAGAGTGTCAGTGACAGTACATTTCAGCGGTCGGGGGCGATCAACTGGCACAGCTTTGCAGTCGCCTCGACCATCTGCCCACTCGGTCGCTCCAGGCCCTTGTCCGTCACCAGGCGCAACTGTCCTTGCGCAACGGCCGCCACCTGCGGCCAGGCTTTCCACGCATCGAGCTGCGCCTGATCGCTGGCCAGAATCACCTCGGGATTACGCTGCAACACGGCTTCCACGCTGACTTGCGGTGCCGGCAGTTTCAGGTCGGCAAACACGTTTTGGGCGCCGCAGACTTCCAGCGCATCGCTGATGATCTGCTCGCCGCCGACGGTGTACAACGGCCGATCCCATATCTGATAGAACACCCGCAACGGCTGATCCCGTCGATAGCGTTGACGCAGTGCATCCAACCGCTGGCGCAAATCGCTGGCCAATGAAACGCCGCGGTCAGGCCGATCGAGCCGAGCGGCAATGGCCTCGATTTGCGCGGCGAGCTGCTCCAGGCTGTGGGGTTCGGCGACGTAGGTGGGAATGTTCAGGCGCTTGAGCTGGTCCCGCTGGGCCGGACCGACGCTACCGGGCCATAGCAGCAACAGATCGGGCTGCAGGCTGAGCAGCCGCTCCATGTCCAACTGGCCATAGCGGCCAACGGAGGGCAGGTTCTTGAGTTCCACCGGTCGCTCACCGGCATCCAGCACACCGACCAGGAGGTCGGCAGAACCCAGTTCAACGACGATTTCAGACAGCGACGGTGCAAGGCTGACGACCCGCTCGACCGCGATGGCCGAGCCGCTGGCGGCCAGCAGCAAAACCGCCAGCCAGAGCGCGCGCATCAACCGAGCTGACGCGGAATACGGTAGAGGTAGAACAGCACGGCGGTCGACAGCGCCAGCAACATCAGCGGCACCGCTTCGAGCCCGACGAACACCGCCAGGGCACCGATCCACGCTGGCAGGCCGGCGGCAAGGAACGCTGTACGGCGCTTCGCCGCCAGGTTGATCCACGCGCCAGGTTCTTCAGGGGTATCGAGGGCTTTCTGGGTGGCGATCAGCGCGTGTTTGTAGGCGCCGAAAAACTTCAGGCTGACAAACATCGAGGCGACACCGGCGATGAACAACGGCATCGCCAGCACCGGCAGAATGGCTTCGCTCTGGCCGAACACCGCGTTGATCACAAACAGCGGCAACAGGGCCAGTGCCAGGTATTGCCACCAGTTGACGGACAGTCGCCGCCGAACCTGACCCCGGGTCACGCCCGGTCTACCTCGCCCTGATGTTCATTGCCCATCATGTGGTCGAGCTTGCTGGCCTTGGTCGCCAGGTAGAGTCGGTTATGCGGGTTGTGGCCAGTGTGCAACGGTACGCGCTCGGCCACCGCGATCCCCATGTCGGTCAAAGCCTTGACCTTGCGCGGGTTGTTGGTCATCAGGCGCAATGACTTCACGCCCAGGTGCTCGAGCATCGGCAGGCACATGGCGTAGTCACGCTGGTCGGCGGCAAAGCCCAGACGCTCGTTGGCTTCGACGGTATCGGCGCCACCATCCTGCAGCTCATAGGCGCGGATCTTGTTCAGCAGGCCAATGCCACGACCTTCCTGGCGCAAGTACAGCAACACGCCACGACCTTCACGGGCGATGGCTTGCAAAGCGGCCTCCAGTTGCGAGCCGCAGTCGCAACGCTGGCTGAACAGGGCATCGCCAGTCAGGCATTCGGAGTGCAGCCGGCCGAGTACCGGGGCACCGTCGTCGAACTCACCCAGGCTCAGCACAACGTGCTCGCGGCCAGTGCCCTCATCGAGAAAGCCGTGCATGGTGAATTGCGCAAAAGGCGTTGGCAGCTTGGAAGCGGCGACAAAAACGACAGGCACCGGTGTGCTCCTGATCTAAAAGTTCTGAAGATTCGCAGAGCCGGCATTGTAACAGCAGGTTCCGAGCGACGCTTAGGCTGAATTATCGGCGATAACTATCAAAAAGTTTGATATGCGGGCCGATCAATCTCTGTAGGAGCTGCCGAAGGCTGCGATCTTTTGATTTTGACTTTTGAAGATCAAAAGATCGCAGCCTTCGGCAGCTCCTGCATTGGCCCCGTTCAATTGTCTTCGAATGGGTATGGCTGTTTCCAGCGCTCGAAGATAGGTTTCAGCTCACCGCTTTTGACCAGCTTCTCCATACGCTGATCGAACAGCGCCATCAGGCTACGCGCCTTTGCGGTCTTGGCAAAGCACAGGTACAGCGGCAACTCGGCGATATGGGTACTGCGCAACTGGGAGGGGTCTTTGGCACGATTGCGCACGTAATCGACTTCGGTCTGCGCGTCGATGTAATAGTCGGCACGGTTGTGGGTCAGCATCGACACAATGCCATCGCGCCGCTGCACTTCAGCAAAGTGCTGCACGTTGGGCAGGTAATCCTGGTAATCGTAACCACGGACCCAAGCCAGTCGATAATTGCCCAGGGTTTCCGGGGTTGGCACCGGACTGCTTGCCAGGCCCAGGGCGTAGATGTGATCGGTGTCGAAGCTCCAATGGGGATAGAGCACAGCCTCGGACTCATCACGATAGGAACCGACGCAGGCATCGACTTCACCCCGCTCGGCCAGGCCCAGCGAACGCAAGTAGGGCTCGGTGCGGATGTCCACCTTGACACCTGCCGGCTCGAACACTTGTCGCAGCACGTCCCAGCCCAGGCCATGACCGTCAGCGGCGGTATAGTCCTCCCAGTCTTCGCTGGCCAGATGAATCACCGACGGCGGCGTAGCACCCCCTCCTCCCGCTTGGGCGAAAGAGCAAAACATCGCGAGCACCACCATCAATCCACGTAGAACCATCCCTGCTCCCCCGATTAACGCCTGGTCACCCTTGATCAGGCGAAAAACCACACCAGTCCCTGCATCGCCAACCAGGCGAACACCCCGGCCAGCACATCATCGAGCATGATACCAACGCCGCCATGCACGTGCCGGTCGATCCAGCGAATCGGCCATGGCTTGAGGATATCGAAGAAGCGGAACATCAAGAAGCCTGCCAGCAACCACTGCCATCCTTCCGGCACCAGCCACAGGGTGATCCACATCCCGACCATTTCGTCCCAGACGATGCCTTCATGGTCATGTACCCGCAAATCGTCGGCCACTTTGCCGCACAGCCAGAAGCCGAACAGCATGGTGATGCCGAGCATCAGCCAGTAACCCCAGTCGGGCAACATCTGCCACAACGGAATAAAGGGAAGGGCAACCAACGATCCCCAAGTGCCGGGCGCCTTCGGCAAGGTGCCCGAGCCGAAGCCGAACGCCAGGAAATGCCATGGATTACGCCAGACCGACGGCGGTACGAATTCCGCCGGGACCTGTTTGGGATGATCTGTCACGGTGACTCCCGAAAATGTTGATAACCCCGGGTTTGCGGGGTGATGTCTTGGCCATCCGCGTCCAGCAGCGTCACGCCCTGCCCCGTCACCACCCGTCCAATCACATGGATCGGCCAGTCGTCGGCCAGCAATAGCGGCAACTCGACGGACGGTAGGGTGAACGCCAGCACGTAGTCGTCGCCACCGCTCAGGGCCGCCACTTGGGCGTCCGATCGGCCGAGAAAGTCGACCAGGCTCTGCGACAGCGGTAAACGCTCCCGCTCGACTTCGATACCGACCTTCGAGGCCAGCGCGATATGCCCGCAATCAGCGAGCAGGCCGTCGGAGATGTCCATCGCCGAAGTGGCCTTGCCCCGCAGCGCCTGCCCCAGGCCAAGCTGCGGTTGCGGCGACCAGTAGTGAGCCAGCAACGGCTCGGCAATGCTCGCGTCGGCCGTGCGCTGACCGAGCACCAATGGCAAGGCTCCGGCGGCATTGCCCAGGTCGCCGCCGACACACAGCAGATCGCCCGGTTGCGCACCGCTGCGGGTCAGCGCCTGACCACTCGGCACGCGCCCGAACACGGTCATGGTCAAGCTGAGCGGCCCGCGGGTGGTATCGCCGCCGACCAGTGCCACGCCGCAGCTTTGCGCCATCTGGTTCAAACCACGGGCATAGGCTTGCAGCCAATCGGCGGTCACCGTCGGCAAGGTCAGGGCAAGGGTAAAGGCAACCGGGGTGGCGCCCATGGCGGCCAGGTCGCTGACGGCCACGGCCAGCGAGCGCTGACCGAGCAGAAAGGGATCGCAGGGATCGGCGAAATGCACGCCGGCCACCAGCGTATCGGTAGAAATCGCCAACTGCTCCCCGGGAGGAACAGCCAGCAAGGCGCAGTCATCGCCGATCCCGAGGGCAACGCCTTCGCCGCCCTGCGCACAAGGCGCGGCGGCGAAGAAATTGCGGATCAGCTCAAACTCGCCCATGGCTTCGTGTCGACATTCCAAGCGCCGATCAGCGCTTGAACGCCTTCACTTCAGCTTCACGCAGACGCGGGGCCAGCTTGTCGAGCACACCGTTGACGAACTTGTGGCCGTCGGTGGAACCGAAGACCTTGGCCAGTTCGATACCTTCGTTGATCACAACGCGGTACGGCACGTCGACGCGCTTGAGCAGTTCCCAGGTGGACAGGCGCAGAACCGCCAGTTCAACCGGGTCCAGCTCTTCGATGGTCAGATCGAGGCAAGGCTTGAGTGCGGTGTCGATTTCGGTCTTGAACTGCGGAACCCCGTGCAGGATTTCGCGGAAGTACGCGCCGTCGACATCGCTGAAATCGTTATCGACCCGGAACTGCGCTTCGATCTCGTTCAGCGACTGCTTGGCCATGTGCCATTGGTACAGCGCCTGAGTCGCGAGCTGACGGGCTTCGCGGCGCTTGGCGCTTTTCGATGGCTTGCCGGCATCCGCAGGCTTTGGATCGCGCGGGTTGAAACGATCGCTATCGTCGCTAATCACTTGGCCTCCAACTGCGCCAGCAGGCTGACCATTTCCAGAGCGGACAGGGCAGCTTCAGCACCTTTGTTGCCGGCCTTGGTGCCGGAACGCTCGATGGCTTGCTCGATGGAGTCAACGGTCAGCACGCCGAATGCAACCGGTACGCCGAACTCCATGGACACCTGGGCCAGGCCCTTGGTGCATTCGCCAGCCACGTATTCGAAATGCGGAGTGCCGCCACGAATGACTGCGCCCAGGGCGATGATTGCCGCGAACTCGCCCTTTTGAGCGACTTTCTGTGCAACCAGCGGAATTTCGAAGGCGCCAGGTGCGCGGATGATGGTGATGTCGCTTTCGCTCACGCCGTGGCGAACCAGGGCATCAACGGCACCGCTGACCAGGCTTTCAACGACGAAGCTGTTGAAACGGCCCACTACCAGAGCGTAGCGGCCTTTAGGGGCGATGAAGGTACCTTCGATGGTCTTCAGGGTCATTCGTTAGATCTCTTAAAGAGCCGGGACGCGTCTCGTACGCGTCCCTCAGTGATATTTGAACCGCGAATTCAAGGCCGGGAACAACCGGTCATTATTCGGAGGGCACGTATTCTACAACTTCCAGATCGAAACCGGATATCGCATTAAATTTCATTGGTGCCGACATCAGGCGCATTTTGCGTACGCCCAGGTCACGCAGGATCTGCGAACCGGCACCGACAGTGCTGTAGGTGGTCGGTTTTTTCACCGCGGCGTGATCGGCGGTTTCGCGGATATGCGCCAGCAACACGTCGCCATCGAGCGGGTGACCGAGCAACAGCACTACGCCGCTGCCGGCCTCGGCAACCGCTGACATGGCGGCGCGCAGGCTCCAGCGGCCCGGTTGCTTGACCATCAGCAGGTCGCGCAGCGGGTCCATGTTGTGCACGCGAACCAGGGTCGGTTCTTCGGCACACACGTTGCCCAGGGTCAGCGCCATGTGCACGTCGCCTTCCACCGAATCACGATAGGTCACCAGGTTGAATTGGCCCAGTTCGCTGTCCAGCGGCTGCTCGGCAATCCGCTGAACGGTACGTTCGTGGATCATCCGGTAGTGAATCAGGTCGGCGATGGTGCCGATCTTGATGTCGTGTTCGGCAGCAAAAGCTTCCAGCTCGGCGCGACGGGACATGGTGCCGTCGTCGTTCATCACTTCGCAGATCACACCGCTCGGCTCGAAACCGGCCATGCGCGCCAGGTCGCAGGCCGCTTCGGTGTGGCCGGCACGGGCCAGGGTGCCGCCGGCCTGGGCCATCAGCGGGAAGATGTGGCCCGGGCTGACGATGTCTTCAGCCTTGGCATCACGGGCAGCAGCCGCTTGCACAGTACGCGCGCGGTCGGCGGCGGAGATGCCGGTGGTCACGCCGGTGGCCGCTTCGATCGATACGGTGAACTTGGTGCCGAAACCGGAACCATTGCGCGGCGCCATCAACGGCAGCTTGAGCAGTTCGCAGCGCTCGCGGCTCATCGGCATGCAGATCAGGCCACGGGCGTGCTTGGCCATGAAGTTGATGTGCTCGGGCTTGCAGCACTCGGCGGCCATGATCAGGTCGCCTTCGTTCTCGCGGTCTTCGTCATCCATGAGGATGACCATCTTGCCTTGGCGGATGTCTTCAACCAGTTCTTCGATGCTATTGAGCGCCACAAGGCACCCCCTTGGGTCAGGATTTGAGGTAGCCGTTGGCGGCCAGAAAGCTTTCGGTAATAGTGCTGCCGGCAGTCGGCTCTGCGGCCTTGTCGCCCAAAAGCAGACGCTCCAGGTAACGGGCCAGCAAGTCCACTTCCAGGTTCACCCGGCGACCAGGCTGATACGACGCCATGATGGTTTCGCTCAGGGTGTGCGGAATGATGGTCAGCAGGAACTCGGCGCCATCGACTGCGTTCACGGTCAGGCTGGTGCCGTCGACGGTGATCGAGCCTTTATGGGCAATGTACTTGGCCAGGTCCTTGGGCGCGCGAATGCGGAATTCCACGGCGCGCGCGTTTTCGGTACGGGCAACCACTTCACCCACGCCGTCGACGTGACCGCTGACCAGATGCCCGCCAAGGCGAGTGGTCGGGGTCAGGGCTTTTTCCAGATTGACCGGGCTGCCGCTTTTCAGGTCGTTCATGGCGGTGCAGTCGAGGGTTTCGCGACTGACATCCGCCGCAAAACCATTGCCCGGTAATTCAACGGCCGTCAGGCACACGCCGTTGACCGCGATGCTGTCGCCCAGTTTGACGTCGCTCAAGTCGAGCTTGCCGGTTTCGACGTGTACCCGCACATCACCGCCCTTTGGGGTCAATGCACGAATACTGCCGATGGATTCGATGATGCCGGTAAACATGAGGTTCTCCTCGAGAACAAAGCCAGCGCTATAGCGATGGCCGGAAATTATACGCTCGCTGCTGGCACTGGGATGGCGATGACTCGCCAGTCATCGCCAACTGCACGAATTTCGGTGATTTTGAGTTCCGGCGCATCCTTCATTTGCGCGAGCGGCCAGTCCAGCAGCGGCCGCGCCGAAGACCCCAGGAACTTGCCGGCGATGAATATCTGGAATTCGTCCACCAGCCCGAGCTGAGCGAAAGCACCCGCCAGCCGTGGACCGGCCTCGACCAACACCTCGTTGACGCCACGGTTGGCGAGTTCGACCAGCAGCTGACGCAAGTCGACCTGGCCATCGTAGCCGGGCACGATCAGGCATTCCGGGCCATTGGCGTACTGCTCTTCCACCGCCACACAGGTGGCGACCAGCGCCGGGCCGGCCTTGAAGAACGGCGCATCCAGCGGTACGCGCAGGCGGCCATCGACCAGCACACGCAACGGCAGCCGGCTCATGGCCAGTGCTGTTTGTTCGGCGTCCAGTCCGAGCTCATCGGCACGCACGGTCAAGCGTGCATTGTCCGCCAGCACCGTGTCGGCGCCGGTCAGCACCACGCTGGCCTGGGCGCGCAGGCGTTGCACCGCCGAGCGTGCTTCCGGACCGGTAATCCACTGGCTTTCGCCGCTTTCCATCGCCGTGCGACCGTCGAGGCTCATGGCCAGCTTGACCCGCACGAACGGCAAGCCGTGCTCCATGCGCTTGAGGAAGCCTTGGTTGAGCTTTCGCGCTTCGCCCTCCAGCACACCACTTTCGGTGGCGATACCGGCCTGAGCCAGGCGTTGCAAACCGCGACCGGCGACTTCCGGATTCGGGTCCTGCATCGCCGCGACCACGCGGGCCACACCGGCATTCACCAGCGCATCGGCACAGGGCGGCGTGCGGCCGTGGTGACTGCAAGGTTCAAGCGTCACATAAGCGGTAGCGCCACGCGCCTGCTCACCGGCCGCGCGCAAGGCGTGGACCTCGGCGTGAGGCTCGCCGGCGCGCTCGTGCCAGCCTTCGCCGACAATCTGCCCATGCTGCACGATCACGCAGCCTACACGCGGGTTGGGGTGCGTTGTGTAATGCCCCTTGCGCGCCAGTTCCAGGGCACGGGCCATGAAATGGGCGTCGAGGATGGCAAGTTCTGCGGGCGTGGTCATTCTTTCACCGGTTCACGGGCCAGGCGATCGATCTCTTCGCGGAACTCGTTGAGGTCCTGGAAGCGGCGATACACCGAGGCAAAGCGGATGTAGGCGACTTCGTCGAGCTTCTGCAGCTCGGCCATCACCAGTTCGCCAACCACGAGGGATTTGACCTCGCGCTCGCCGGTGGCACGCAGTTTGTGTTTGATGTGCACCAGCGACGATTCGAGGCGCTCGACGCTCACCGGGCGCTTCTCCAGCGCGCGCTGCATGCCGGCGCGGAGTTTTTCTTCGTCGAACGGCTGGCGGCTGCCGTCGGTTTTGATCAGGCGCGGCAACACCAGTTCAGCCGTCTCGAACGTCGTGAAACGCTCGCCGCAGGCCAGGCATTCACGCCGGCGGCGCACCTGTTCGCCCTCGGCGACCAGACGCGAGTCGATGACCTTGGTGTCGTTGGCACCGCAGAAGGGACAGTGCATGGTGGCAGGCAACAAAAAAAGGGAGGGCCATGGTAGCGCATCCCGGTGGCAAGACAAGCCATAGGGTTTGCGGTATACAGACGGGATGATCACTTGATCCATGGAATTCAGCTTTATGGAGCCACCAATGTCGTTACGCCCGCTCATTTTGCTCAGTGTTTTCAGCCTGCTGGTGGCTTGCAGCAGCGATGCACCCAAGCCCCAGCCGCCAACACCTGGCCCGGCGCCGCAGCAAGCGCAGAAGAAAGCCCGGGAGGCCGCCGACCTCGGCCCCCTGCCTGCCTATCAGCGTGAGCTGAGCGGCACCCTGCAAGGTGTGCCGGCCGGTGCTGAAGTCGAGCTGGCATTGCTGGTAATCGACGAAAAAGACCGCCCGCAACAATTACTCGCCAGTTCCAGCCTGATCGGCAACAACCAGGTATTGCCGTTTCACTTGCGCTTCAATCCGGAGTCCTTCCCGACAGGCGCCCGTGTGGAACTGCGAGGCCGCGCCAGCCAGTCCGGCCAGTTGATCCTGCACTTGCCATCGCAACTGATTACCCAGCCGACCACCCAGGCCCTGGGCCAATTGCAATTCGTCAAAGCCCCATGAGTGCACCGCTCGAGCTGCAACGGGCCTTGGTTGAATTGCTTGGCGATGCACAACTGGTGGCCTGCCCGTTGCCGGAAACCGATTTGAAGCTGTGGCTGATCGACGGCGACAACATGGACCGCGCCTTCAGCCCCGAAGAAACCCGGCGCATCCTGCATGAGCCGCCGTACTGGAGTTTCTGCTGGGCCAGCGGCCTGGCCGTGGCCCGTTATCTGGCGGAAAACCCGCACTGGGTCGAAGGCAAGCGGGTCCTGGATTTTGGTGCGGGCTCCGGGGTGGCGGGGATTGCCGCCGCCAGGGCCGGCGCACTGGAAGTGCTGGCCTGCGACCTCGATCCACTGGCGATTGCCGCGTGTCAGGCGAATGCCGAGCTCAATGACGTGCAGCTCAACTACTCGACGGATTTTTTCGCCGAGGCTGATCGCTTCGATCTGATCCTGGTGGCGGATGTGCTGTACGACCGGGCGAACCTGCCGCTGCTCGACCAGTTCCTCAGTCGCGGCCGAGAGGCCCTGGTGGCGGATTCCCGGGTACGGGATTTTCGCCATCCGTTGTACCGGCGCATAGAGATGCTCGAAGCCATGACGCTGCCGGATCTGGCCGAACCCCACGAGTTTCGGCATGTGAGCCTCTACCATGCGCAGCGCTAGTTAAAAGCTTCGCGGGCAAGCCCGCTCCCACAATGGTTGGTGTGAACCACACATCTTGTGGCGACTTCAATCCCTGTGGGAGCGGGCTTGCCCGCGAAGGCGCCCTGTCAGGCAACACACCTCTCACGGTCAACCGCTTCCGGCCGCCCCCCACCAAGCCGTATAGTTGCCCCATTCACGCTTCCAAGAGATTGCCCATGAGTCAGGAAACGCCGTATATCTTCGACGCCACGACTGCCGATTTCGACCAGTCGGTGATCGAGAACTCTTTCCACAAGCCGGTGCTGGTGGATTTCTGGGCCGAATGGTGCGCGCCCTGCAAAGTGCTGATGCCGATGTTGCAGAGCATTGCCGAGAGCTATCAGGGTGAGTTGCTGCTGGCCAAGGTCAACTGCGACCTCGAGCAAGACATCGTCGCCCGCTTCGGCATTCGCAGCCTGCCGACCGTGGTGCTGTTCAAGGACGGCCAGCCTGTCGACGGTTTTGCCGGTGCCCAGCCGGAGTCCGCCGTGCGCGCCCTGCTCGAACCCCATGTGCAGATGCCGCCACCGGCCGCCGCCGATCCGTTCGAGCAGGCCCAGGCGCTGTTCGACGACAGCCGCTTTGCCGATGCCGAAGCACTGCTCAAAGTGATCCTGGGTGAAGACAATACCAACGCCAAGGCGCTGATCCTGTACGCCCGCTGCCTGACCGAGCGCGGTGAACTGGGCGAGGCGCAAGCCGTGCTGGATGCGGTCAAGAGCGATGAGCACAAGGCCGCGCTGGCTGGCGCCAAGGCGCAGATCAAGTTTCTCGGTTTGGCCAAGGACTTGCCGGATGCCGCCGACCTGAAGGCACGGCTGGCGAAAGACCCGCTGGACGATGAAGCGGTCTATCAATTGGCGATCCAGCAACTGGCCCGCCAGCAGTACGACGCTGCGCTGGATGCTTTGCTGAAGTTGTTCATCCGCAACCGCAGCTACAGCGAAGGCTTGCCGCACAAGACCTTGCTGCAGGTGTTCGAGTTGCTGGGTAATGATCACCCGCTGGTGAGCATGTACCGTCGTAAATTGTTTGCTGCGTTGTATTGAATTGCCCTTGTAGGAGCGAGCTTGCTCGCGATGGGCATAAGGGCACCGTGGTCATACAGGTAGCCCTCGTTATCGTTGACGTCCATCGCGAGCAAGCTCGCTCCTACAACCAGCGGTAAATCGGCGTATCCCCGCCGCTCAGCACCTTCACATCCGCACAATGGCGCAAACGCACCAGCAGGCGCTTGCCCGCCGCCGCACTGCCGGTCAGGCCTTCCAATTGATCGAGCAAGTCCGGTCCACTCAACTGTCCGGCCTGACGCAGCAAATCCCGGGCGATCTGCCACAGCGCATCATCCTGATTCAGCGGTTTCGCCACCGGGGCGCTGACCGGGGATTTTTCTACCTGCAACTGCGCCCCTAGTCGCGCCCAGTCCGCATCGTCCATCTCCAGGGTCAAATCCACCGGCCAGTCGCCGATGCTTCCGCGAATTCGCAACATAAGTCTGCTCCCGCACTTTTCTTCCCTGCATGCTCCCATGGGACTTGTGCAACGCCAAGCAGGCAGTCAAACTCTCCGCGCTTACGTTATAAGATTACATAACATTTTCTTCATTTTACTTTTCGGAGACTCGCCATGCGTCGTCTGCTTCTCGCTCTGCCGTTTGCCATGTTGCCGCTGGCTGTCGCCCATGCTGCCGACGAACACGATCACGAGCATGGCAGCCTGGGTGCCCACGAACATGGCGTTGGACGCCTGAACGTGGTGTTGGACGGCAAGACCCTGGCGCTGGAACTGCAAAGCCCGGCCATGAACCTGGTGGGGTTCGAACACGTCGCCACCAGCGATGCCGACAAAGCCAAAGTCGCCGCGGCCCGCGCTCTGCTTGAGCAACCGCTGGCCCTGTTCAACCTGCCGAAAGCCGCCGGTTGCGTGGTGGAGAACCAGGAACTGGAAAGCCCGTTGTTCGGTGACGCGCCCGATGCCGACGATGACCATGATGAAGACGACAAAGATGAAGATGGCCACGAACATCATCACGACCACAGCGAAATCCACGCTCATTATCAGTTCACCTGCGCCACACCGGACGCATTGAAGACCCTGGACCTGGCGAACATGTTCAACTCGTTCCCGGCCACTCGGACGATTCAGGTACAACTGATCGGCCCGAACGGGCAGCAAGGCGTTGATGTGACGGCCAAGGCTGCCGCCCTGAAATTCTGATCCACCGCAAATCAAATGTGGGAGCGGGCTTGCTCGCGAAGGCGCCGTATAAGTTTGCATCAATGTCTCTGACACACCGCATTCGCGAGCAAGCCCGCTCCCACAGGGGTTCACCACTAACCTGACCGGTTTCACATGACCCAAGCACTCATCGAACTGTCCGACCTGGGCTTCAGTTGGCCCGGTCACCCGCCACTGCTGGACATCCCGGCGTTTCGCCTGGAGCGCGGTGAAACCCTGTTTCTCAAAGGCCCCAGCGGCAGTGGCAAGACCACCCTGCTCGGCCTGCTCGGCGGCGTGCAAAAGCCCGATCGCGGCAGCATCCGCCTGCTCGGCCAGGAGCTGACGCAGCTGTCGGCCGGCGCCCGTGACCACTTCCGCGTCGATCACACCGGCTACATCTTCCAGCAGTTCAACCTGCTGCCGTTTCTGTCGGTGCGCGAAAACGTCGAACTGCCTTGCCACTTCTCGAAGCTGCGTGCCGAGCGGGCGAAACAGCGTCACGGCAGCGTCGACAAAGCGGCCGCGACGCTGCTCGCCCACCTGGGTCTGAAGGATGCAAACATCCTCGGTCGCCGCGCCGATTCGTTGTCCATCGGCCAGCAACAACGGGTCGCCGCCGCCCGGGCGCTGATCGGGCAACCGGAACTGGTGATCGCCGACGAGCCGACCTCGGCCCTCGATTACGACGCCCGTGAGAACTTCATTCGCCTGTTGTTCGCCGAGTGCCGCGAAGCCGGCTCGAGCCTGTTGTTCGTCAGCCACGACCAGAGCCTGGCGCCGCTGTTCGACCACAACCTGTCGCTGGCCGAACTCAATCGCGCCGCCACCCCGTCCGAGGTCTGAGATGTATCTGTTTCGTCTAGCCATGGCCAGCCTGGCTAACCGCCGCTTCACCGCGATCCTCACGGCGTTCGCCATCGCCCTGTCGGTGTGCCTGCTGCTGGCGGTGGAGCGCGTGCGCACCGAAGCCAAGGCCAGTTTCGCCAGCACCATCAGTGGCACCGACCTGATCGTCGGCGCCCGCTCAGGCTCGGTGAACCTGTTGCTGTACTCGGTGTTCCGTATCGGCAATGCCACCAACAACATCCGCTGGGACAGCTTCGAACACTTCGCCAACAACCCGAAAGTGAAGTGGGCGATCCCGATGTCCCTCGGCGATTCCCATCGCGGCTATCGGGTGATGGGCACCACCGAAGCCTACTTCGAGCATTACCAGTACGGCCGCCAGCAACACCTGGCGCTGGCCGATGGCCGGGCGTTTGCGACCGACCCGTTCGAAGTGGTGCTCGGTGCCGAAGTGGCCGAGGCACTGCACTACAAACTCGGTGAAAAACTGGTGCTGGCCCACGGCGTGGCGGCGATCAGCCTGGTCAAGCACGACGACAAGCCGTTCACCGTGGTCGGCATTCTCAAACGCACCGGCACGCCGGTGGACCGCACGCTGCACATCAGCCTCGGCGGTATGGAAGCGATTCACATCGACTGGCATAACGGCGTGCCGGCCCGGGGCGAGGGCCGAATCACGGCCGATCAGGCACGCAACATGGACCTTACGCCGCAAGCGATCACCGCGTTCATGCTCGGTCTGAACAACAAGATTTCGACCTTTGCCCTGCAACGGGAAATCAATGAATTCCGAGGTGAGCCGATGCTGGCGATCCTGCCGGGCGTGGCGCTGCAGGAGCTATGGAGCCTGATGGGCACGGCGGAAAAAGCCCTGTTCGTGGTCTCGCTGTTTGTGGTGCTGACCGGGTTGATCGGCATGCTCACGGCCATTCTCACCAGCCTCAACGAACGCCGCCGGGAAATGGCGATCCTGCGTTCGGTGGGTGCGCGCCCCTGGCACATCGCGACGCTGCTGGTGCTCGAAGCCTTTGCCCTGGCACTGTCGGGCGTGATCGCCGGCGTGGCGTTGCTGTACGTGTGCATCGCCGCGGCCCAGGGTTATGTGCAGGCCAACTATGGTCTGTATCTGCCGCTGTCCTGGCCAAGCGAGTATGAATGGACGTTGCTCGGTGGCATCCTGATCGCCGCGTTGCTGATGGGCAGCGTGCCGGCCTGGCGCGCCTATCGCCAATCCCTGGCCGACGGCCTGTCGATCCGCTTATGAGGACGTTGAAAATGCCCCGCGCTGTACTTGCGCTGCTGATGCTGGTCGCCCTGCCCCTGTGGGCGGCCCAGCCGCGAGATTTGACCTGGTCGGAGATGATTCCGCCGGATGCGCCGAAAGAAGTGCCGAACATGACGCCGCTGCATGACCTGTCGCAGATGAGCAATGCGCTGTCGGCCGAGTCGGCGCCCGCCGCCAGGCAAGACTTGCCCAACGCACCGGTGGTCAAGACCCTCGATGGCCAGAGCATTCGTCTGCCGGGTTACATCGTGCCGCTGGAAGTGAGCGAGGAAGGACGCACCACGGAGTTTCTGCTGGTGCCCTATTTCGGCGCCTGCATCCACGTACCGCCACCGCCGTCGAACCAGATCGTGCACGTCAAAAGCGAAGTCGGCGTGAAGCTCGACGAGTTGTATCAGCCGTACTGGATCGAGGGCGCATTGCAGGTCAAGGCGTCCACCAGCGAACTGGCGGATGCCGGGTATCAGATGGAGGCGGACAAGATTTATCTGTATGAATTGCCGGAGTGAGTCCGGTAGTCATGGGTTGCTTTAAAGTCAGTCATCGCGAGCAAGCTCGCTCCCACACTTGATCTGTGTCTCGACTCAAATCCCCTGTGGGAGCGAGCTTGCTCGCGATGAGGCCATCAGCAACACCACAAAAATCACTCCCTCCCCACTTTCATTGAGCTGCATCAAAAGACCGAATCGTTAGGCGCCTTACCATTGGACATCGAACATTTTTAACGTCCTCTGGAGCCCCCATGAACAAGTCCTTGCTCAGCGCTTCGCTGGTTGCCCTTGCGCTCGCAGCCCCGCTCGCCAATGCTTTCGAAGCCGGTGACATTATCCTCCGTGCCGGCGCCATCACCGTCGACCCGGAAGCCGACAGCTCCAGCGTCAAGGTTGATCAAGGCCCGCTGGCGGGTGCCGACCTGGGTGGCAAAGCGACTCTGAGCAGCGACACACAGCTTGGTCTGAACTTCGCCTACATGCTCACAAACCACCTCGGTATCGAGCTGCTCGCGGCAACCCCCTTCGAACATGATGTGAAAATCAAGGGCACCGCGCTGGCCCCTGCCAATGGCAAGCTCGGTAGCATCAAACAGCTGCCGCCAACCTTGAGCCTGGTGTATTACCCGCTGGATCCCAAGTCGGCGTTCCAGCCGTACATCGGCGGTGGCATCAACTACACCTATATCTACGACGAACATGTCGGCAGCCGAGCCCAGTCCGCCGGTTTCAGCAATTTCAAGGCGGATAACTCATGGGGTCTGGCCTGGCAGGTCGGTGCCGACTACATGCTGACCGACAACGTGATGATTAACGCCCAGGTGCGCTACATCGACATCGATACCACCGCCACTGTGGAAAACAACGCCATTGCACCGGGCACCCGGGCCAAGGTCGATGTGGATGTGGATCCGTTCGTCTACATGGTCGGTCTGGGCTACAAGTTCTAAGTAACGTTCACGTGGTGGTGGATGAGGCCGTGGCGAGCAAACTCAATACTGATGACGACCGTGACGGGGTCGATCTGGAGCAAGCTCCCTCGCCATAGAAGTTGCACACGCTGTAAGTAAATTCCGGCCGTGAAAAAGGCGCCTGTAAAAAGGCGCCTTTTTCATGTCCACGGGTGAGCGATCTATCGCCCCAGCAACCGCGCCAGCCCCACACTCATCGGTGTTTGCGAGGAGGTGCGAAAGCGCTCCAGCAGACGCCGGTTGTTCGCCCGGGAATGACGGATGTCACCGGAGCGCGCCGGGCCGTAGCTTACCGGCGGCAGCTGGCCGACCACGGCTTCAAGCGCTTCGAGCATTTGCTTGAGGGTCGTCGCCTGGTTCCAGCCAACGTTGACCGCACCGACTTCGGCCCGGGGCTTCTCGATGGCCTGCACCAGCAAGTCGACCAGGTCTTCGACGTAGACAAAATCCCGGGTTTGCTCACCATCGCCGAACACGGTGATCGGCAAGCCCTTCAATGCGCGCTCGCTGAAAATGCTGATCACCCCGGAGTACGGCGAAGACGGATCCTGGCGCGGGCCGAAGATGTTGAAGAAGCGAAAAATCACCGGTTCCAGCCCATGCTGGCGACGGTAGAAATCGAAGTACTGCTCGCTGGCCAGTTTGTCCACCGCATACGGCGTCAGCGGCGCCTTTGGGGTGTCTTCGTCGATCGACTCGCCCTCGCCATTGTTGCCATACACCGCCGCGCTGGAGGCGAACAGCACGCGTTTGACCCCGGCCTGGCGCATGGCTTCGCAGACGTTCAGCGTGCCGATGAAGTTGCTCTGGTGCGTGCGCACCGGATCGTCCACCGAGGCCTGTACCGACGCTACGGCGGCCAGGTGCGCCACGGCGCTGCAACCGGCCATCGCCTGGGCGACCACAGCCGCATCGGCCACGTCGCCGACGATCAGTTCGACCTTGGGATTATCCAGCGGCAGATTGCTGCGCTTGCCGGTGGACAGGTCATCGAGAATCCGCACCGCGTGGCCCTTGGCGAGCAGGGCGTCAGTCAGGTGCGAACCAATGAAACCGGCACCACCGGTGATCAAAACGGGACCGTCAGCCATGGCGATAGAACCTGTCCAGTAGACCGGGAAGCGCCGCACGCCAGGCGCGTGGCTTGATCCCGAAGGTGTGCAGAATTTTCTTGCAGGCCAATACCGCGTGTTGCGGCTCTTCCGCAGCATCCGGACGCGCGGCGTGGGCCTGGGCGGTCGGAGCTTCGATGGCCAGCGGATGCAGGCTGCGGGCTTCGGTCAGAATCGCCTGCCCCAGCGCCAGCGGCGTGGTCGCCTCATGCCCGGCGTAGTGGTAGGTGCCCCACAGTGGCGCGGCGCAATCGAGTTGCTTGAGCACTGAAATGATCACACGGGCGGCATCGTCGACCGGCGTCGGATTGCCGCGCCGGTCGTCGGCCATCAGCAGTTCTTCGGGTTGTTCGGCACGGGCGAGGAAGCGGCCAAGGGCACCGTCCGGGCTGTCGTCCAGCAGCCAGCCAAAACGCAGCAGTACGTGTTGCGGGCAGGTGGCGCGAACGCTTTGCTCGATCCGCCACAACGCCTGCCCCCGCAAGCCCAAGGGAACCGGTTCGTCTTTTTCGCTGTAAGCCGTGGCGCGGGAGCCGTCGAACACGCGATAGCTGGAAGGTTGCAGCAGGACGATGTTGTGATGCTGGCACAGTTCCGCCAGACGCTCGATCGCGCGCTCCTGGCCGGCCAGACGCTGTTCGCTGACCGCTTCTGCCTGAAACCAGTCGAAGTAGTAGGCAAGGTTGATCAATGCATCGGGACGGGTGTCGTCGAGCAGTTGCGTCAGGCTCGCGGCATCCCAGCCGTCTTGCGGCGGGCGGGGGGCGAGGAAACCGATGTCTTCCTCCGCACCGAGGCGAATCAGCGCCTGCCCAAGGGCATTTCCGCCGCCCAGTAACATAAGGCGCATTCGCATAGAGTCAGCAGGCCCAGTCTGATTGGAACGATGGCTATATCGACATCGCCCCCAGGCGATGTCGTTGGTAATTGCCGGAATCGTTGCATTTTGCGGGTTTAGTGCGCAACCGTCATCCGTAAAGTGTAGATGTCCGGGATTTGTGGTGCTGCCACTGGCCTCATCGCGAGCAAGCTCGCTCCCACAATGGTTTTGTGAACACCGCCCCCCTGTGGGAGCGAGCTTGCTCGCGATGGGGCCCTGTCAGTCAACAGAGATCCCGAGCGGTACTTGCATCTTGCGCCCCCCACCCGCATAACTTGCTGCATGAACCTGCCCATCCCCGCAGACAGTGCCCTGAGCGGCTTCCACCCCGCCGTCAGTGCCTGGTTCAGCCACACGTTCGCAGCGGTCACCGCCGCCCAGGCCCGGGCGTGGCCGTTGATCCGCCAGCGCCGCTCGACCCTGGTCGCCGCGCCCACCGGCTCCGGCAAGACCCTCACCGCGTTTCTCGCGGTCATCGACGACCTGGTGCACCGCGGTCTGGAAAGCCCCGAAGGCTTGCCCGATGCAACGCTGGTGGTCTACGTCTCGCCGCTCAAGGCACTGTCCAACGACATCCGGATCAACCTGCAAAACCCGTTGGCCGGCATTACCGAGCAATTGCGTGTGATGGGGCTGCCCGAACTGCAGATCAGCACCGCCGTGCGTACCGGCGATACACCGCAAAAAGACCGCTCGGCGATGCGCAAGACGGCGCCGCACATTCTGGTGACCACACCGGAATCCCTGTACGTGCTGCTCGGTTCCGACTCCGGTCGGCAGATGCTCGGTACGACACAAACGGTGATCATCGACGAAATCCATGCCATGGCCGCCAGCAAGCGTGGCAGCCATCTGGCCCTGAGCCTTGAACGCCTGCAGGCACTCTGCCCCGAGCCGCTGCTGCGCATCGGTCTGTCGGCCACGCAAAAACCCATCAAGGCCGTGTCGCGTTTCCTGGTCGGTCGCGACCGCCCGTGCGAGATCGTCGACATCGGCCACGCCCGCCCCCGCGACCTGGACATCGAAGTGCCGCCCGTGCCGCTGTCGGCCGTGATGGCCAACGATGTCTGGGAACTGGTCTACGACCGCCTCGCCGCCCTCGCCCGGGAACACCGGACCACGCTGATTTTCGTCAACACCCGGCGTTTGGCTGAACGCCTGAGCCGGCACCTGAGCGAACGCCTTGGCAAGGACGCCGTAGCAGCCCACCACGGCAGCCTGGCCAAGGAGTTTCGCCTGGACGCCGAGCAGCGGCTCAAGCGTGGCGACCTGCAAGTGCTGATCGCCACGGCATCGCTGGAACTGGGGATCGACATCGGCGACGTCGACCTGGTGTGCCAGATCGCCTCGCCGCGCTCGATTGCCGGGTTTCTGCAACGGGTCGGCCGTTCCGGGCACCAGGTCGGCGGCACGCCCAAGGGCCGCTTGTTCGCCACCACTCGCGACGACCTGATCGAATGCGCCGCGCTGCTCGACTGCGTGCGCCGGGGCGAACTCGATACCTTGCTGATCCCGCAGGCGCCGCTGGACGTGCTGGCGCAGCAGATCATCGCCGAAGTCAGTTGCCAGGAGTGGCCTGAGCAAGCACTGCTGGCGATGCTGCGCCGCGCCTCGCCCTACGCAGGACTCGACGACAAACACTATCAGGCGCTGCTGCAGATGCTCGCCGAGGGCTACAACGGGCGTCAGGGCATCCGTAGCGCCTACCTGCACCGCGACGCCGTGAGCCGCACCCTGCGCGGGCGCCGTGGCGCGAAACTGACCGCAGTGACCAGTGGCGGGACCATTCCGGACAATGCCGACTACAGCGTGCTGCTGGAGCCTCAAGGGCTGAACATCGGCACCATCAACGAAGACTTCGCGGTGGAAAGCATCGCCGGGGATATCTTCCAGTTGGGCAATACCTCCTATCGAATCCTGCGGGTGGAAACCGGCAAGGTGCGGGTCGAGGATGCCCAGGGTCAGCCGCCGACCATTCCGTTCTGGCTCGGTGAAGCGCCGGGGCGCAGCGCCGAATTGTCCTCGGCGGTGGCGCGCCTGCAGGCAAAACTCGACGACCTGCTGGGTACCGCACCAGGCAACTTGCAACCAGCGCTCGACTGGCTGACCGAAACCCTGGGCCTGAACCTCGCCAGCGCCGAACAGCTGGTGGACTACCTGGCCCGCGCACGACAGACGCTGGGTGCCCTGCCATCCCAAGACACGCTGCTGATGGAGCGTTTTTTCGACGAGTCCGGCGGCACCCAGCTGGTCATTCATACGCCGTTCGGCAGCCGCATCAACCGCGCCTGGGGCCTGGCCCTGCGCAAGCGCTTCTGTCGCACCTTCAACTTCGAGCTGCAGGCCGCCGCCAGCGAAGACGCCATCGTGCTGTCGCTGTCCACCAGCCACAGTTTTGAACTGGACGATGTCTGGCGCTACCTGCACAGCAACAGCGCCGAGCACATCCTGATCCAGGCCGTGCTCGACGCGCCGCTGTTCGGCGTGCGCTGGCGCTGGAATGCCGGCGTGGCCCTGGCGCTGCCGCGCTACAGCGGCGGGCGCAAAGTCCCGCCGCAGATCCAGCGGATGAAAAGCGAAGACCTGATCGCCAGCGTGTTTCCCGATCAGATTGCCTGTGTGGAAAACCTCGCTGGCGAACGGGAGATTCCCGACCATCCGCTGGTGGAACAGACCCTCGACGATTGCCTGCACGAAGCCATGGACACTGAAGGCTGGCTGGCCTTGTTGCGGCGCATGGAACGCGGTGACATTCGCCTGATCAGCCGCGACCTGCCGGCGCCCTCGCCGCTGGCGGCGGAGATCCTCAGCGCCCGCCCCTACACCTTTCTCGACGATGCACCGCTTGAAGAGCGCCGCACCCAAGCGGTACTCAATCGACGCTGGAGCGATCCGCAATCCCCCGACGACCTCGGTGCACTGGACGCCGAGGCGATTGCCGCCGTGCGCGACGAAGCCTGGCCGGCGCCCTCCAGTATCGATGAAATGCACGAGGCCTTGATGAGCCTGGCGTGCATCACCGATGCCGAGGCCGGCGCCAATCCGCAATGGCTCGACTGGCTCAAGACCCTGGCCGACAGCGGACGCGCGAGTCGTTTACAGATCAATGCCGGCCAATCGTTGTGGCTGGCGCTGGAGCGCCTGACCTGCCTGCGGGCCATTTATCCACAGGCCGAATTGACGCCACCGCTGCAAGCGCTGCCGGACTTCGATGAAACCTGGGCACCCGACGAAGCCGTCCTCGAACTGATCCGCGCACGGCTCAGCGCCTTCGGCCCGCTTGCGCTCGAGCGCATTGCCGAACCACTCGGCATGCCCGCAGCACAAGTGACCCAGACCCTGGCGCAACTGGAACGCGAAGGCTACGTGTTGCGCGGTCGCTTCACCCCGGGCATCGCCGAAGAAGAATGGTGCGAGCGGCATT
The DNA here is from genome assembly GCF_019219205.1 of Pseudomonas sp. PDM27. NCBI lineage: Bacteria > Pseudomonadati > Pseudomonadota > Gammaproteobacteria > Pseudomonadales > Pseudomonadaceae > Pseudomonas > Pseudomonas sp. PDM27. The sequence continues at coordinate 258,343 of NZ_JAHUWF010000009.1, forward strand.
TGCTGGCGCGGATTCATCGCTATACGGTCAAGCGCCTGCGCCGGGAAATCGAACCGGTGGCACTGCAGGATTTCATGCGATTCCTGTTCGATTGGCAGCATGTGTCGACTGCAAGCCAGGGCCAGGGCGCTGCGGTACTGCCAGCCATCGTCGGGCAATTCGAAGGCTACCCCGCCGCCGCTTCCGCCTGGGACAGCGACATCCTGCCCGCACGAATCAAGGACTACTCGGCGACCTGGCTGGATGAGTTGTGCCGCAGCGGCAGGCTGGTGTGGACGCGGCTGACTGCGCACAACAAAAGCGCCGGCACCGCATTGCGCAGCACACCGGTTGTGTTGCTGCCGCGCAGTCGGGTCGGCCTCTGGAGCGACTTGACCGAACAGACACCGGTAAGCGAACTGTCGCCGAAAACACAAAAGGTCCACGCCGCCCTCAGCCAGCACGGCGCGTTGTTTTTCGATGAGCTGATCCATGAGGCGCACTTGTTGCGTTCGGAGCTGGAAATCGCCCTGCAGGAACTGGTGGGCGCGGGGCTGGTGAACGCCGACAGCTTTGCCGGTCTGCGTGCCCTGATCACCCCGGCCAGCAAGCGCCAGCCGCGCAACAGTCGGCGTGGCCGCGGTGCATTCATCGGTGGCATGGACGATGCCGGGCGCTGGGCCTTGTTGCGACGCGCGCCAACGGTCCCGGTGGTGGAAAACCAGCGTCCCTCGCCGACGCCGGCCGATACCCTGGAACACATCGCCATGACCTTGCTGCGTCGCTACGGCGTGGTGTTCTGGCGCTTGCTGGAACGTGAGGCAGACTGGCTGCCGAGCTGGCGCGAACTGCTGCGCACCTTCCATCGCCTGGAGGCACGCGGCGAGATTCGTGGGGGCCGGTTTGTCAGCGGCCTGGCGGGCGAGCAATTCGCCCTGCCCGAAGCGATTCCCTTGCTGCGGGAGGTGCGACGTCGGCCCCATGACGGCAGTTTGGTCGCGGTGTGCGGGGTCGATCCGCTGAACCTCGCCGGCACGCTATTACCTGGTGCGAAAGTCCCGGCGCTTACGAGCAATCGGCTGGTGTATCGCGATGGTTTGCCGGTTGCTGCCGAGATTGCCGGCAAGCAACAGTTTTGGGGGGAGCTGGATCAGCAGGCGAGTGCCGAGGTGCGCAGCAAGCTGATCCGGCATTGAGGTTGTCTGGTCTGGCCCCTTCGCGAGCAGGCTCGCTCCCACAGTTGATCTGTGTCGTTCACAAATCCCCCTGTGGGAGCGAGCCTGCTCGCGAAGAGGCCATTACAGCCTCCGAAAATTTCCCTGACGACTTACTGAGACCGCGGCCGATCCGGCATCAACACCGCCGCATGCTCCGGCTCAGCCTCTGGTGGCGCTTCAACCGGATGCCGCGGCACCAGCGCCTGCTGTGGATAAGTCTGCGCGAAGTTCACCCACGGGCAGTTATCCACAAGCTTTTTCAATCGCTGGTTAAAGGCCCGGCTCACCGCATATTGGCCACCGCTCACCGTGCGAAATTGCGCCGTCAGCACCACACCGTTGAGGTCCATCCTGTCGACGCCAAACACATCCAGCGGCCCTTGCAGGTTGTAGCGCAGGAACGGGTCGTTGCTGATGGAATGCCCGGCCTCGCGGATCAGTTCGATGGCCTTGTCGACGTCGGTATCGTAGGTGAATTGCACCGAGAAAAACGCATAGGCGAATTGCCGCGACTGGTTGGTCACGGCCTTGATCTGCCCGAAGGGTACCGAGTGCACGAAACCCTTGCCGTCGCGCAGGCGCAAGGTGCGGATGGTCAGGCCTTCGACCGTGCCGGCATGCCCGGAATCAAGCACCACCCAATCACCGATGGACAGGGTGTCCTCGATGATGATGAACAGCCCGGTGATCACATCCTGCACCAGTTGCTGGGAGCCGAAACCGATTGCCAGGCCGATGACCCCGGCACCGGCCAGGAATGGCGCGACGTTGATTCCCAGGTTGGCCATGGTGGTGATCGCGCAGATCACCACCAGGATGATTTTGATCGCGTTGCGCAGCAGCGGCAGGATGGTTTTCACTCGCGTACTCGGCTGGCGCGCCGAGCGCTTGTTGGTCGGCGGTTTCAGGGCTTCCTGAATCGCCGTGTCGAGCACCACCCAGACCATCCAGGTCACCAGCAGGATCAGGCCGATGTGGCTCAGGGAATCACTGATCGCCCGGCCCACGGCATTGCTCACCGCGAATTCGAACAGCGACACGCCCCAGATCCGCCCGAGGATATCGATGAACACAATGGCCATGCCGATGCGCAGCAAGGCGTGGGACAAGTTGAGAAAACGCTCCTTGTAGGCGCTGCTGCGGCGCAGGTCCGCTTCACTGCGCGCCTTGAACAGATGGTGCAGCGTGGTGCTGAGAAACACCGTGGCAATCAGCAATACCGTGGTGAACAAGGCGCTGCGCAGCACCATCTGGTTGTCCGCGCCAACGCCGATCAGGTTGATGATCGAGACCAGCACCATCAACAGGATCGGCCAATACCAGAGCCCGGAAAATATCCGCAGGGTCTCGCGCAATGCCGGCTGACTTTGGCGCTGGGCCAGCGGCAGGATGCGGATCACATGAGCGACCGGGCGGCGCATGCGGATCACCAGCAAGCCGAAGGAAATCGACGCCGCCATCCCGGTGAATACCGCAATACTGCTGGTTAGATTGCTACCCAATTGATGGGAGATCTGCTGGCTGGTCAGGGCATCGCTCAAGGCCACCAGAAAGCCGATAACGAATAACGGCCGGGGGCTCTTCTCGCGGATGATCTGCACCGCCCGGCGCTTGTGGCCGGCATTGAACACCACCATCAGCGACATCACCAATGACGCGGCAAAGATCCCTGCGCTGGTGGCATAAGCCAGGCACAGCGCCAGCGCCCGGCCCGCCGAAACCGGCAAGAACTGGCTGGCATATATCGTCAGCGGCAGGCTGATCACCGCCGGAAGGGTATAGGGCAACATGTAACCGAGCAGGGCCTGGCCACGCTCGCGGCTGAGCAGCAGGCGATGCGCGCACAGGCGTTTGGCCAACAATCGCCCGAGCAGCCAAAGACAGGCAAACACGACGGCCCACACGCCGGTCAATATCAGGAAATCGACAACGGCGCTCCAGGGCGAGCGGGCCGAAGGCTGATTGACCAACTGATCCACTTCATCCGCCGCGCGGTCCGCACGCAGGCGCCAGGCGTCGAGCAGGTTTTGATTGAGATCAAGCTTGGTCTGGACCTCGTCGATGCTTGAACTGATGGCCCCCAGCAAGCCGCCTTGCACCAGCGGTTCGGGGTGCGCCGGCGGCGTCGCAGCCGTCGAGGTGGCCGGCAGCCCGGGTATCGCGGCGGCTTCCAGTTGCTCGCTGCCCACAAACAGCAACGCCCCCAGCAGTATCGCGGTCTTGAGCCTGATCAAAACACCCGCTCCTTTGGCTGTGTCGGTAAGGAACTGATCGAAAAATGCCGGGCAAGTTCGGGCATTGCTAGTGGATAGCAGGACAGCGACGCCATTTGTGGCGAGGGGGCTCGCCCCCGTTGGGGTGCGAAGCGCCCCCAAAACCTACCGTTCGGATTCATCTGACACACCGCATTCCAGGGATTTACGACTGCTGCGCAGCCGAGCGGGGCGATGCGGCGATCCGACAAGCCCCCTCGCCACAAGTATGCACCCGCCTTCGCGATATTTGATCTGTACGCAAATATCAAATGCTCGTCCCTGTATTTTTCTGCACAACCTCAACCCCGACACTGCGCTCCATCGAATCATCCTCCGGAGTTGCAGCCATGCCCATTGCCTTGCTCGCGCTGACCCTCAGCGCCTTTGCCATCGGGACGACAGAGTTCGTCATCGTTGGCCTGTTACCCACTATTGGTGCCGACCTCGGCGTCAGCCTGCCATCCGCCGGCCTGCTGGTCAGCCTGTATGCCCTTGGCGTCGCCGTCGGCGCCCCGGTGCTGACCGCCCTCACCGGCAAGGTTCCGCGCAAGTTGCTGCTGTTGTCGCTGATGGTGCTGTTCACCCTCGGCAACCTGCTGGCATGGCAAGCACCGGGCTACGAGTCGCTGATCCTCGCACGGATCATCACCGGCCTGGCCCATGGGGTGTTTTTCTCGATCGGTTCGACCATCGCCACCAGTCTAGTGCCGAAGGAAAAAGCCGCCAGCGCGATTGCCATCATGTTCACCGGCCTGACCGTTGCGCTGGTCACCGGCGTGCCGCTGGGGACATTCATCGGCCAGCATTTCGGCTGGCGCGAAACCTTCCTAGCCGTTTCGACACTGGGCGTCATTGCCTTCATCGGCAGCCTGATCTACGTGCCGAAAAATATCGCCCACAGCAAACCCGCGTCGTTCTTGCAGCAATTGCAGGTGCTCAAGCAACCGCGCCTGTTGCTGGTGTATGCGATGACGGCCGTCGGCTACGGCGGCACGTTCACCGCCTTTACCTTCCTCGCGCCAATACTTCAGGACCTCTCCGGCTTCAGCGCCAGCGCCGTCAGCCTGGTGTTGCTGGTCTACGGCATCTCCGTGGCCGTCGGCAATATCTGGGGCGGCAAGCTGGCGGACAAACGCGGTCCGATCAGCGCCCTGAAAATCATTTTTGCCCTGCTCGCCGCCGTGTTGTTCGCGCTGACCTTCACGGCCGGCAATCCCTGGCTGGCGCTGGTCACCGTACTGGTCTGGGGTGCCGTGGCATTCGGCAACGTGCCGGGGTTGCAGGTGTACGTGGTGCGCCAGGCCGAACATCACACACCCCATGCCGTGGACGTGGCATCTGGCCTGAACATCGCCGCGTTCAACCTCGGCATTGCCGGCGGCGCCTGGGGCGGTGGCCTGATCGTCGCCCACATGGGGCTGATCCACACCGCGTGGATCGGTGGCCTGGTGGTGCTGGTGGCGCTGGCATTGACGGCCTGGAGTGGACGTCTTGATCGCCTTGGCCCGGCCTATGCCGAGCCGGCCGACGGTTCTGCCCGCATAATCACGGGCCACTGATACCCACTATGGGAGCGGGCTTGCTCGCGAAGGCGTCGGCACACTCAACAATGAGGTGACTGACACACCGCTTTCGCGAGCAGGCTCGCTCCCACATTGAATCTGTTGTGATCTGATAACTGTGTACCGTCCGTAGCCCCATCGAAACTTTCGCCGCCGCCCCAGAGTCATCCAAAAACAGGGGCCGTCAGGCGGGAGGCGACATGGCAGCGAATCACACCGATATTCCCGCACACGCAAATGCAACCGACATGCGGGTACAGGGTCCGTCCGTGACTTGTCGCTTCAAGGTGCTGACGGTCAACACCCATAAAGGTTTCACCGCGCTCAACCGGCGTTTCATCCTGCCGGAACTGCGTGAAGCGGTGCGTAGCGTGTCTGCCGATGTGGTGTTTTTGCAGGAAGTCCACGGCACCCACGAGCACCACCCCAAGCGCTACACCAACTGGCCGGCGATGCCACAATACGAGTTCCTCGCCGACACCCTGTGGCCGCAGTTCGCCTATGGCCGCAATGCGGTGTATCCGGCGGGTGATCACGGCAACGCGCTGTTGTCGAAATTCCAGATCATCCGCCACGACAACCTCGATGTGTCCATCAGCGGTCACGAGAACCGCGGGATCCTGCATTGTGTGTTGCGCCTGCCCGGCGACGTCCAGGAAGTGCATGCCATTTGCGTGCACCTGGGGTTGCGCGAAAGTCACCGCACGGCGCAATTGAAGCTGCTCGCCCAGCGGCTGGACGCCCTGCCCGCCGATGCCCCGGTGATCGTCGCCGGGGACTTCAACGACTGGCGTCAGCGCGCCGATGCGTTGCTCAAACCCTGCGGTCTGCGCGAAGCCTTCGCCGCGCACCACGGCAAACCGGCGCGCAGTTTCCCCGCGCGCCTGCCAGCATTACGCCTGGACCGCATCTACCTGCGCAACCTCAAGGCCAGTCATCCGCAAGTGCTGACCACCCGCCCCTGGTCGCACCTTTCCGACCACGTCCCGCTGTCGGTGGAGATCGAGTTATGAGCAGCCAGCCGATGGAAAAAAACACGCTGGATCACATCCCCGCTCCGCCGATCCGCAAGCCGACAGCGGTCGACGTCGAATACGGCTGGCAAGGCAGTAATCGCGTCGAGTTGCTGGAAAACGGTGAAGCGTATTTTCCCCGGGTATTTGACGCCCTGCGCCGGGCGCAAAGTGAAATCCTGCTGGAAACCTTCATTGTGTTCGAGGACAAGGTTGGCAATGAGCTGCAACAGATCCTGATCGAAGCTGCCCAGCGCGGTGTACGCACCACCGTCAGCCTCGACGGCTTTGGCTGCGGCGAACTGAGTACCGGTTTCCTTACCGCCCTGACCGCGGCCGGCGTGCACCTGCAAATGTTCGATCCGGCACCAAAACGCCTGGGCATCCGCACCAACTGGTTCCGGCGCCTGCACCGCAAGATAGTGGTGGTGGACGGCAGCATCGCCTTCATCGGCGGGATCAACTTTTCTGCCGATCACCTTGCCGACTTCGGTCCCGAGGCCAAGCAGGACTATTCCGTGGAGGTGCAAGGCCCCGCGGTGGCCGACATCCATCACTTCGCTCTGCTGCAATGCGGTCGCCCGGCGCACGCCAAATACTGGTGGCAACGCCGTCGGCAGCGGCGTTCTGAACTGGCCTTCAGCGATCACGATGGCCAGGTACGTCTGGTGTACCGCGACAACGGTGAACACCCGAGCGACATTGAAGAGGTTTACCGCCAGGTGTTGCGCCAGGCCAAGCGTCGGGTGGTGATCGCCAATGCCTACTTCTTTCCCGGCTTCCGCCTGCTGCGCGAGATCCGCAACGCGGCCCGCCGGGGTGTGGATGTGCGGCTGATCCTGCAAGGGCAACCGGACATGCTGGTGGCCAAACTCGCCGCGCGCATGACCTACGACTACCTGCTCAGGTCCGGGGTGAAGATCTACGAATATTGCGACCGCCCGTTGCACGGCAAGGTTGCATTGGTGGATGAAGACTGGAGCACCGTCGGCTCCAGCAACCTCGACCCGTTGAGCCTGTCGATGAATCTGGAAGCCAACGTGCTGATCCGCGACCGTGGCTTCAATCGAGTTCTGTTCGATCGCCTGGAAGACCTCAGCGACAACCATTGCAAGGCCATGTCTCACGACATCCCGCCGCGCGGGCGTATCTGGCACATGACCATAGGTTTTCTGGTGTTTCACGTCCTGCGGCATTTCCCGGCTTGGGCCGGTTGGTTGCCGGCGCACAAACCTCGCCTGAAACCCATCCCCCCTCCGACCGGGAGCGCTGACCATGAACCGCGCTGAGCCCCACATGGCAACTGACGCCAAAAGCCCGGGCAAGTCGCACTGGAGCCGCTGGAAGCGACCGCTGACGATGCTGTTTTTCCTGATGCTGATCGTGTTGTTCACGATGCTCGCCCAGCGCCTTGAGTGGAGCGAAGTGTTCGATAACCTGGCCGATTTCAAGGTGCGCACGCTGATCATTGCGTCGGGGCTGACCCTGGTGAGTTTTCTGGTGTACGCCTGCTTCGACCTGATCGGCCGCACCTACATCCGCCAGAACCTGACCTGGAAGCAGATACTGCCCGTGGGGATCATCAGCTACGCCTTCAACCTGAACCTGAGCGCCTGGGTCGGCGGCATCGCCATGCGCTACCGGTTGTATTCGCGGCTCGGGGTCAGCAAGAGCAACATCGCGAAGATCCTTGGCCTGAGCCTGGCGACCAACTGGTTCGGCTACATGGTCATTGCCGGCGCCGTGTTCAGCAGCGGACTGGTGCGCATGCCGCCGGGCTGGAAGCTCAGCAGCAGTGCGCTGCAAGGCGTGGGGGTCTTGTTGTTGCTGCTGAGCGCCGGCTACCTGGCGGCATGCCGCTTTGCCAAACGTCGGGAGTGGGCGATTCGCGGTATCGAAATCGACCTCCCGTCCTTGCGCATGGCAGTGCTGCAACTGGCCCTCGGTGCGCTGAACTGGTCGCTGATGGCCGCGGTGATCTTCACCTTGCTGCCGAGCAAACTGGACTATCCACTGGTACTGGGCGTGCTGTTGATCAGCGCCATCGCCGGGGTCATCACCCACATCCCGGCCGGGCTCGGCGTGCTCGAGGCGGTGTTCGTGGCGCTGCTGCAACACGAGGTTTCGCGCGGCAGCCTGGTGGCGGGGCTGCTGGCCTATCGGGCGATTTATTTCATCCTGCCGTTGTTGATTACCCTGGTGATGTACCTGTTGGTGGAGGCCAAGGCCAAGTCGTTGCGGGTCTCAAGGAAACCCAAGTGATCTGTGGTGTCTGCTAGTCCGCCATCGCGGGCAAGCCCGCTCCCACAGGGTCTGCTGGTGGATGCAGATTCTATGTACACCCTCGATCCCTGTGGGAGCGGGCTTGCCCGCGATGAGGCCCGCAAGAACACCCCGATATCAGGACGATTGAATAATGCTCAACCGCTCCCCGACCACCATCTCGGTGATCCAGTCGACAAGGATCGAGGTGTAGGCCTGCTGGGAAACCGGGTCGCTCAAGGCGTGGTCGGCACCGTCGATGATGCGGTGGGTCATGGAGTGCGTCTGCTGGCAGGCCGCCCGGTAGCTCATGATCGTCGCGTGGGGCACATAGTCGTCGGTCTCGGACTGCACCAACAGGACATCCCCGCGAAATTGCGAGCAGGCATGCAAGGCCCGGTTGCCGTCGGCCCGCACCAGGGTGCCTCGGTAATCACGCAGATCCAGCTTGTCCAGGTCGCGTTTCGGCGTGTGCCATTGCTCGTCGCGGTACAGCGCCGGCACCCGCAGCGCCAGCCAGCGCACCGGTCGCAGCGAAGTCAGAATCGAGGCCAGATAACCCCCATAACTGGTACCGACCACGGCAATCGCCGAGGTATCGAGGGCCGGGTGCGCGAGCAAGCGGTCATAGGCTGCCAGCAGGTCGCGCAGATTGTCTTCGCGAGTCACCCGGGACAATGGAATGCCTGTGCCGCCGGTGTGTCCGCGCAGGTCGAAGGTCAGGCATACACAACCCAAGCCGGCGATGCCTTTGGCGCGTTCCAGGTCCCGCTCCTGACTGCCGCCCCAACCGTGCACGAAGAGTACGCCAGGCACTTTCGATTTGGGGCTCAGAAAAGTCCCGCTCATCTGTTCGTTATCGATATCGATCTGAATGGATTCGCTTCTAGCCGTCATAGGATTGAACCGTTACGTACTTGAGAAGAAAGTCACTGCTTTGCGCCGGCCCGCGGTACACCTCGATGGCATCTGTCGGCAGCGGCTGATCGATGTAGGTTTCCACCGAAGACACACGAATCGCGCGCATCCCCGGATCGTTGACGAAACTCTGCAAAGCCGCCACCTCGGCACTGCTGGCACCGCCCATGCGCCAGGATTGTTCGAGCACGCCGCTGCGCTGTTTGCCGTCGCTATCGATGCCCTGAGCGATGTCGTAGTTGCGCCGTGACGCATAGAAACGCGGATAGGCTTCATCCGCGGCGCTGTCGAACACCTGCGCCTGCTTGATAGCCATCCGCACGTCATCGGCCAGGTCCAGCTTCAGTAAATCGTCATAGCTGCCCTGCACCACCAACAGGTTCGAGCCGCCATACACCTCCTCGCCCTCGGCGTCCTTGGTCAAGTATTGATCACCGCAATAACTCAGCACCTTGTCGCCGATGAAGCTCTGGCCGACGCTGTGGGTAATCACCTGATCAAGATCCTGTTCCAGCACCACACCCTCGGTGAAGGTCGCGTCAGCGTCGGGCCTGGCCAGAATTTCGTCGAACTCGTCGAGGTTCTGGATCACTTCCTGACCACGTCCGGCGCAAGCGTGTATCGGCTTCAGGCGGATCGGCCCGGTGTACAACAGATGTTCCGCCGCCGGGCGAGCATCCTTCAGGCAGAACACGCTGAGACCATCGAGTACGACGCTGCGTACCCGCTGGGAAAACAAAGGAGCCCAGCCTGGCGGCGCATGGGCATGGTGGTTGAGCAGCCCATGACTGATGGCTTTGGTGCAGATGAAATCATGGTCGACATAACCACCCCACAAATCCTCCGGCCCCTTGACCCCCAGTTGCCGGGCAGCCGCAGCGCCCACCAGCGTCTGGGTCGGCAACAGATAGAGGTCCCGACCCTCGTGCAATTGCGGATCGTAACTGCCGCCGTACTTGAGTCCCAATATCTGCGCCAGCCAGCGCGCCAGCGCACGGTTTGTCTCGACTTCGTGCAGCGGCGCGTCGGCGCGTACCGAATGGGCAACCACCAGTTTCTTGCGGTTTGTTGGGGTCATGCATCCCCCTTCAATCGACGCTTGATGAATGTAGTTGAAGGGGTGCAGGGATCAGGCCAAGGCCCGTTACGGAAAGAGGGGTTTTAAATCAGCCCGTTGCGTACAAAGTGATGGCATGGGGCCTGTTTTATTCTGCACGATGCCCTTTGATACTCCGGCATTTTGCACGACTCCAGCCCACACACCCGACCCTGTGGGAGCGAGCTTGCTCGCGATAGCGGTGTTCCAGACACATCAATGTTGAATGTCATGCCCTCATCGCGAGCAAGCTCGCTCCCACAGGAGATCGGGGGTGATGCGACTACCGTGCAACCGATCCAGGGCTCACCCCGAACCGCATCCGATAATCACTCGGCGCCAGCCCGGTGATTTTCTTGAATGTCGCGCGAAACGCGCCGGGGTCCTGATAACCCACGGTCCAGGCGATATGGTCGATGGTGCCGTTGGTGAATTCGAGCATTTCCCGGGCCTTGCCGACTCGCAGATGCTGGCAGTATTCGGTGGGTTTGAGCCCGGTGGCCGAACGGAAACGTCGCAGGAAGGTGCGCTCTTCCAGCCCTGCCTTTTCGGCCATCGCCGTCAGCGATACCTCGGTCGCCCCGGTGCTTTGCAACCAGTGCTGCACCTTGAGGATCGCCGCATCGCCATGACTGAGGATCGGCGCAAAATTGCTGCCGCACTCGCTGGCGCTGTCGCTGTGTTCCACCACCAGAAAACGCGCGGTACTGGTGGCAATGCTCGGTCCCAGCAACCGGTTGACCAGGCGAAGACCCAGTTCAGACCAGGCCATCAGCCCGGCGGTGGTGATCAAGTCGCCGTCATCGACAATCGGCGTATCGGCCTTGAGCCGTATCGCCGGATAACGTTCGGCAAAGCTCTTGGCCGAGGTCCAGTGGGTGGTGGCGCTGCGGCCGTCGAGCAGACCGCTTTCAGCCAACAGGATCGAGCCCACGCAAACCCCGCCCAGTGTCGCGCCGCAGGCATGTTGCTCGCGCAACCAGCGGATCAAGCCCTGTGGCGCCTGGCCCTCGGAAAAACCGGCAATCGATGGCGGGATCAACACGGCCACCAGGGCACGCTCCGGGCCGGGATGGCTGTCGAAGACCCGGGCTGGCGGCTGATCACCTTCGACCTGCCAATGGCTGACCCGCAGCAGGGGTAATTGCGCAGCCTGATGCTCGGCGGCGATCCGGTTCGCCACCCCGAACAAGTCCGTCAAGCCATGCACCGCCGCCATCTGCGCGCCGGGATAGATCAGCACACCGAGCTCGGCGATTGCCCTTTCTGCGTCCATTGTCAGTTTTCCCCCTCTTATTGTCGGTGCGGCCAATCCCCGGACCGCCTGCCAGCGCCAATACTTCATTCCACACCCAAACACACTTCGAGGAAACAGTCATGGCCAAGCAAGCGCTCATCGTAGTCGATATCCAGAACGACTACTTCCCCCAAGGCAAGTGGCCACTGGTCGGCGCCGATGCCGCCGCCGACAACGCCGTCCGCCTGATCAAGGCCTTCCGTGATGCCGGTGATCCGGTGGTGCATATCCGCCACGAATTCACCTCCGCAGAGGCGCCGTTCTTCACCCCGAACTCCGAAGGCGCGAAGCTGCATCCCAAAGTGATCAACCGCCCTGACGAACCGGTGGTACTCAAGCATTTCGTCAATTCGTTCCGTGAAACCGAACTGAAATCGATCCTCGACGAACAAGGCATCAAGGAACTGGTGGTCGTGGGCAGCATGAGCCACATGTGCGTGGACGGCATCACCCGTGCGGCGGCGGATTTTGGCTATACAGTCACCGTGATCCACGACGCCTGCGCCACCCGTGACCTGGAGTTCAATGGCGTAACGGTGCCGGCGGCCCAGGTTCATGCGGCGTTCATGGCGGCCCTGGCATTTGCCTATGCCAGCGTGGTGTCGGCCGACGAGTTCCTCGCGGCCTGAGTCTGCACCAAATTTCACCGCCCATAAAAAACCCGCACTTCAGACCGAAGTGCGGGTTTTGTTTTGTCAGCTTGCTGCTTGTAGCTGGAGACTTGCAGCTGCCTTAGAACGGAATATCGTCATCAAAGCTGTCGAAATCCGGAGCCGGTTGCGGTGCGGCCTGTTGAGGGGCCGGGCGCTGTGGCTGCTGTTGCGGAGCAGGACGTGGAGCCTGCTGGCGCGGAGCGGATTGCTGGTAGTTGTTACCGCCACCCTGGCCCTGCTGGTCGCCCTGTGGACGACCGCCGAGCAGTTGCATGGTGCCTTGCATGTCGACCACGATTTCGGTGGTGTAACGCTTGATACCGTCTTTTTCCCACTCGCGGGTCTGCAGCTTGCCTTCGATGTACACCTGCGAACCTTTACGCAGGTATTCGCCGGCGATTTCCGCCACTTTGCCGAACATCGACACACGGTGCCATTCGGTCTTTTCGACTTTCTGACCGGTTTGCTTGTCGGTCCACTGTTCGCTGGTCGCCAGACTCAGGTTGGTCACGGCGTTACCGTTAGGCAAGTAGCGAACTTCGGGATCCTGGCCGCAAGTGCCGACCAATATGACTTTGTTAACCCCACGGGCCATAACGTTCTCCTAGGCTACGCACGCTGCCCCGGCCGGGTTGTTCACCAGGCGCTCAAGGGTGGTGCGATCCAATAGTTCGGTGTCCAGTTTGATGTAAATCGCCGCCTCTTCCGCGACGATGACTGCATCTGTTACCCCTACGACCGCCTTCAGGCGCTCGACCAGACCCGCTTCGCGGATCGCCTCGGGCGACAACGGCAAGCGCAGGCTTGTGACGTAGGGAGGTTCGCGCATGGTAACAGCAAAGGCCAGCCAGAGGGCAGCGAGAGCGGCGCATCCGAGGAACACAACCGACAGACCGCCATGCTGGAACAGCCAGCCACCGAGGATTCCCCCCAGTGCCGAGCCGAGGAACTGGCTGGTGGAATAAACCCCCATCGCCGTGCCCTTGCCGCCTGCCGGTGAAACCTTGCTGATCAGCGACGGCAATGAAGCCTCCAGCAGATTGAACGCGGTGAAGAACACCACCGTACCGATCACCAGAGACCGCAAGCTGTCGCCGAACTGCCAGAAGAATAGCTCAGTGAGCATCAACGTCACGACGGCGCCGAGTAAAACTCGTTTCATTTTGCGTTTTTTCTCGCCGTAGATAATGAACGGGATCATGGCGAAGAAAGAAATCAGCAGCGCGGTCAGGTACACCCACCAGTGCTGCTCTTTGGGCAGCCCGGCTTTCTCGACCAGGGCCAGGGGCAAGGCAACGAAGCTGGACATCAACATCGCGTGCAAGACAAAAATGCCCAGGTCCAGGCGCAGCAGGTCCGGATGCTTGAGGGTCGGGATCAACGCCTGGCGCGCGACACCGGACTCACGGTGCTGCAACGGGCCGGTGGAGCGCGGCACCATGAACATCACGATCACGATGCCGAACAGCGCCATGCCGCCGGTGGCAAGGAACAATCCGGACAACCCGAAGGCGCGGGTCAACAGCGGGCCGACGACCATGGCCACCGCAAACGACAGGCCGATGGTCATGCCGATCATGGCCATGGCCTTGGTCCGGTGCTGCTCGCGGGTCAGGTCGGACAGCAAGGCCATGACCGCAGCGGAAATCGCCCCGGCACCCTGCAGGATTCGCCCGGCGATCACGCCCCAGATCGAATCGGCATTGGCGGCCAGCAGACTGCCGAGGGCAAAGACGATCAAGCCCAGGTAAATCACCGGGCGACGGCCGATGCGGTCGGAAATGAAACCGAACGGAATCTGGAAGACCGCCTGGGTCAGGCCATAAGCGCCAATCGCCAGGCCGATCAGGGCCGGTGTGGCGCCGGCCAGGTCCATCCCATAGGTCGCCAGTACCGGCAACACCATGAACATGCCAAGCATACGGAAGGCGAACACCAGGGCCAGACCGCTTGCCGCGCGGGTCTCGCTACCACTCATGCGCTCGCTGTGGGGATCGTGCATGGAAAAACCTCATGTGAACCGGCGGCGATTCTACCAGTCCCATCGATTGGCGGGGTATATCGCGACGCTTTGACGCGCATTGCTGACACACTCTTCATGTAAGACAGCAACCCTCTCGTTTGATAGTGTGCATCCATCCAGTATTTGGCCGTATACTCCTACGTTTTCGACGCCCGCCGAGCGAGGCCACCTTGGACAAGATCCTGATTCGTGGGGCTCGAACCCACAACCTGAAGAACATCGACCTGACCCTGCCACGGGACAAGCTGATCGTCATCACCGGCCTGTCCGGCTCCGGCAAGTCGTCCCTGGCTTTCGACACCCTGTACGCCGAAGGCCAGCGCCGCTACGTCGAATCGCTGTCGGCTTATGCCCGGCAGTTCCTGTCGATGATGGAAAAGCCTGACGTCGATACCATCGAAGGCCTGTCGCCGGCGATCTCCATCGAACAGAAGTCGACCTCGCACAACCCGCGTTCGACGGTCGGCACCATTACCGAAATCTACGATTACCTGCGCCTGCTGTATGCACGCGTGGGTATTCCCCGTTGCCCGGACCACGACATTCCACTGGAAGCGCAGACCGTCAGCCAGATGGTCGACCTGGTCCTCGCCGAACCGGAGGGCAGCAAACTGATGCTGTTGGCCCCGGTCATCCGCGAGCGCAAAGGCGAGCACCTGTCGGTTTTCGAAGAACTGCGCGCACAGGGGTTCGTCCGTGCCCGGATCAACGGAAAGCTCTATGAGCTGGACGAAGCACCCAAGCTCGACAAGCAGAAAAAACACACCATTGATGTCGTGGTCGACCGTTTCAAGGTTCGCGCCGACCTGCAACAACGCCTGGCCGAATCCTTCGAAACCGCGCTGAAACTGGCGGACGGCATCGCCCTGGTAGCGCCGATGGACGACGAGCCGGGTGAGGAGATGATCTTCTCCGCACGCTTCGCCTGTCCGATCTGCGGCCACGCCATCAGCGAGCTGGAACCCAAGCTGTTCTCCTTCAACAACCCGGCCGGCGCCTGCCCGACCTGTGATGGTCTGGGGGTAAAGCAGTTCTTCGACATCAAGCGTCTGGTCAACGACGAACTGACCCTGGCCGAAGGGGCGATTCGTGGCTGGGACCGGCGTAATGTCTATTACTTCCAGATGCTCGGCTCGCTGGCCGCGCACTACAAGTTCAGTCTGGAAGTACCGTTCAACGAACTGCCCGCCGACCAACAGAAATTCATCCTGCACGGCAGCGGTTCGCAAAACGTCGACTTCAAATACCTGAACGACCGTGGCGACATCGTCAAACGCTCGCACCCGTTCGAAGGCATCGTGCCGAACCTGGAGCGCCGTTACCGCGAAACCGAATCGGCATCGGTGCGCGAGGAGCTGGCCAAGTTCCTCAGTACCCAGTCATGCCCGGACTGCCGCGGTACCCGCCTGCGCCGTGAGGCGCGGCACGTGTGGGTCGGCGAGAAAACCCTGCCGGCGGTGACCAACCTGCCGATCGGCGATGCGTCCGATTATTTTGGCGGACTCAAGCTCACCGGTCGGCGTGGCGAAATTGCCGACAAGATCCTCAAGGAAATCCGCGAACGCCTGCAGTTCCTGGTCAACGTCGGCCTCGACTATCTGTCGCTGGATCGCAGCGCCGACACCTTGTCCGGCGGCGAGGCCCAGCGCATTCGTCTGGCCAGCCAGATTGGTGCCGGCCTGGTGGGCGTCCTGTACATCCTCGACGAACCCTCCATCGGCCTGCATCAGCGCGATAACGACCGGCTGCTGGGCACCCTAAAGCACCTGCGCGACATCGGTAACACGGTGATCGTGGTCGAGCACGACGAAGACGCCATTCGCCTGGCCGACTACGTGGTGGACATCGGCCCGGGCGCCGGCGTGCACGGCGGGCATATCGTCGCCGAAGGCACTCCGGCCGAGGTCATGGCGCATCCGGACTCGCTGACGGGCAAATACCTGTCGGGCCGGGTGAAGATCGAAGTCCCGGCCAAACGTACGCCGCGCAACAAGAAGCTGACGCTGTCGCTCAAGGGCGCGCGCGGCAACAACCTGCGCAATGTCGACCTGGAGATTCCGATCGGCCTGCTGACTTGTGTCACCGGCGTATCCGGCTCGGGTAAATCGACGCTGATCAACAACACGCTGTTCCCGTTGAGCGCCACCGCGCTGAACGGCGCAACAACACTTGAGGCGGCCACCCACGATAGCATCAAGGGCCTGGAGCACCTGGACAAGGTCGTCGACATCGACCAGAGCCCGATCGGCCGTACACCACGCTCCAACCCGGCGACCTATACCGGACTGTTCACGCCGATCCGCGAGTTGTTCGCCGGCGTGCCGGAGTCCCGCTCGCGGGGCTACGGCCCGGGGCGTTTCTCCTTCAACGTCAAGGGCGGGCGTTGCGAAGCCTGCCAGGGCGACGGTCTGATCAAGGTCGAGATGCACTTCCTGCCGGACATCTACGTGCCGTGCGACGTATGCAAGAGCAAGCGCTACAACCGTGAAACCCTGGAGATCAAGTACAAGGGCAAGAGCATCCACGAAACCCTCGAGATGACCATCGAGGAAGCGCGGGTGTTCTTCGATGCCGTACCGGCCCTGGCGCGCAAGCTGCAAACGTTGATGGACGTCGGCCTGTCGTACATCAAGCTGGGGCAATCGGCGACCACGCTCTCCGGAGGTGAGGCGCAGCGGGTGAAACTGTCCCGCGAATTGTCCAAGCGTGATACCGGCAAGACCCTGTACATCCTCGATGAACCGACCACCGGGCTGCACTTCGCGGATATCCAGCAACTGCTGGACGTACTGCATCGCCTGCGCGACCACGGCAACACCGTGGTGGTCATCGAGCACAACCTGGACGTGATCAAGACCGCCGACTGGCTGGTGGACCTTGGTCCGGAAGGTGGTTCCAAGGGCGGCCAGATCATCGCAGTCGGTACACCGGAGGAAGTGTCAGAGATGAAGCAGTCTCACACCGGCTACTACCTCAAACCGCTGCTGGAGCGTGACCGGGCTTAACCGGGCGCCATGAAAAAGCCCCTGTCACTTCATCGGTGACAGGGGCTTTTTTGTATTCACTGAATCAGGCGTGGGATTGCAGGTAGTTCTCAAGACCGATCAACTTGATCAGACCCAGCTGCTTCTCGAGCCAGTAGGTGTGATCTTCTTCGGTGTCATGCAATTGAACCCGCAGCATTTCGCGGCTGACGTAGTCCTTGTGCTGCTCGCAAAGCTTGATGCCCTTGCACAGCGCAGCCCGCACCTTGTATTCCAGGCGCAAATCCGCTTCGAGCATCTCGGTCACCGTGGTGCCGACATCGAGATCGTCCGGACGCATGCGCGGGGTGCCCTCGAGCATCAAGATCCGGCGCATCAAGGCATCAGCGTGCCCTGCTTCCTCTTCCATCTCGTGGTTGATTCGTTCGTAGAGCTTGGTAAAACCCCAGTCCTCATACATCCGCGAGTGGACGAAATATTGATCACGCGCGGCCAGTTCGCCGGTCAGCAACGTGTTGAGGTAATCGATCACATCTGGGTGGCCTTGCATCGCCCTACATCTCCCTGCTTGAAAGTTGTAGTTTGAACCAACATGCCCGTATCGTCACTCGCAAGACGCAATAAAAGCGAAGATATTCTGAGAAAACCAGCTGAAATAACGCAAAAACCGCCCAAACAAGGGCGGTTCTGCTTCTCATTTAGACTTCGTTAAGCTGTACGTTGAGCAGCTTTGCGATTGCTTCTCCATACGCCGGGTCAGCCTTGTAGAAATGTTGCAGCTGGCGATCAACCACATCACTCGACACCCCCGCCATCGCACCGGCGATGTTGCTGACCAGCAGCGATTTCTGCTGTTCAGACATCAAGCGGAACAACGCGCCGGCGTGACTGTAGTAATCAGTGTCTTCGCGGTGGTCGTAACGATCGGCGGCACCATTCAGGGCCAATGCGGGCTCTGCGTAACGAGGTGCCTGCTTCGGCGATTCTACGTAGCTGTTTGGCTCGTAGTTCGGCGCCGCACCGCCATTGCTGCCAAAGGCCATCGAACCATCGCGCTGATAGGTGTTGACCGGACTGCGCGGAGCGTTCACCGGCAACTGTTGGTGGTTGGTGCCGACACGGTAGCGGTGAGCATCCGCGTAGGCGAAGACCCGACCTTGCAGCATGCGATCCGGCGACAGACCAACGCCTGGAACCATATTGCTGGGACCGAACGCCGCCTGCTCGACTTCCGCGAAGTAGTTCTGCGGATTGCGATTGAGCTCCAGCTCACCGACTTCAATCAGTGGAAACTCTTTCTGCGACCAGGTTTTGGTCACATCAAACGGGTTCTCGTAGTGCGCCGCCGCCTGAGCCTCGCTCATGATCTGAATGCACACTCGCCACTTCGGGAAATCACCCTGTTCGATGGCATTGAACAAGTCGCGCTGGGCGTAATCCGGATCAGTACCCGCCAGGCGCGCAGCCTCGGCAGGAGCAAGGTTCTTGATCCCCTGTTTGGTCTTGTAGTGCCACTTCACCCAGTGGCGCTCGCCTTGAGCGTTGATGAGGCTGTACGTGTGGCTGCCAAAGCCGTGCATGTGGCGGTATCCGTCAGGGATACCCCGGTCGGAGAACAGGATGGTGACCTGGTGCAACGCCTCAGGCGAATGCGACCAGAAGTCCCACATCGCCTGGGCACTCTTCAGGTTGCTTTGCGGCAAACGCTTCTGGGTGTGGATAAAGTCCGGAAACTTCAATGGGTCACGAATGAAGAACACTGGCGTGTTGTTGCCGACGATGTCCCAGTTGCCTTCCTCGGTGTAAAACTTCAAGGCAAAGCCGCGCGGATCACGCTCGGTATCGGCCGAACCACGCTCACCACCCACGGTGGAAAACCGCAGGAAAGTCGGGGTTTGCTTGCCGACCGCCTCAAACAGCTTTGCGCTGGTGTATTGAGTGATATCGCGCGTCACGGTGAACGTACCGTAGGCACCCGAGCCTTTGGCGTGCACACGGCGCTCGGGGATGTTTTCACGGTTGAAGTGGGCAAGCTTCTCGATCAGGTGAAAGTCGTCGAGCAGCAGCGGGCCACGAGGGCCGGCGGAACGGGAATTCTGGTTATCGGCAACAGGAGCGCCACTGGCGGTGGTAAGCGTTTTGTTCTGGCTCATGCGATCTTCCTTCCTCTGTCGGTCTTGAACTGCCGGCTATCGGCTGAGAAGGAGTATTGATCATCAATGTTACACCTACAAATTCATTAACTTGCAGGCATCGATAGAAAATAACTAATGATCAGCCCCCAACCGATAATATGACAAGGGGAAGGATTCAAGGATTATACGAAGGTACATTTCTTACAGGCACAAAAAACCGGGCACTAGGCCCGGTTCTTTGTTTCAGACTGACGTCTTACTCGGCAGATACAGCTTCGCCAGCAGTAGCACGATCAACCAACTCGACGTACGCCATAGGCGCGTTGTCGCCAGCGCGGAAACCGCACTTGAGGATGCGCAGGTAGCCACCCTCACGGGTAGCGTAACGCTTGCCCAGGTCGTTGAAGAGCTTACCAACGATAGCTTTCGAACGAGTACGGTCGAAAGCCAGACGACGGTTAGCAACGCTGTCTGTCTTGGCCAGAGTGATCAGCGGCTCGGCAACGCGGCGCAGTTCTTTGGCTTTTGGCAGAGTCGTTTTGATCAGCTCGTGCTCGAACAGCGACACCGCCATGTTTTGGAACATGGCCTTGCGGTGCGAGCTGGTGCGGCTCAGGTGACGACCACTTTTACGATGACGCATGGTTCATTCCTTACCAAACACTACGTTCGGTGATTACGACGATCAGGCAGTCGCCTTGTCGTCCTTCTTAAGACTTGCAGGCGGCCAGTTGTCGAGGCGCATGCCGAGGGACAGACCGCGGGAGGCCAGAACGTCCTTGATTTCAGTCAAGGATTTCTTGCCCAGGTTCGGAGTCTTCAACAGTTCCACTTCGGTACGCTGAATCAGGTCACCGATGTAGTAAATGTTTTCCGCCTTAAGGCAGTTAGCCGAACGTACAGTCAGTTCCAGATCGTCAACCGGGCGAAGCAGGATCGGATCGATCTCGTCTTCCTGCTCGACAACCACTGGCTCACTGTCACCCTTGAGGTCGACGAACGCAGCCAACTGCTGTTGCAGGATGGTTGCAGCGCGGCGAATAGCCTCTTCAGGATCCAGAGTACCGTTGGTTTCCAGATCAATAACCAGCTTGTCCAGGTTAGTACGCTGCTCGACACGGGCGTTTTCCACCACGTATGCGATACGGCGAACCGGGCTGAACGAAGAGTCAAGCTGCAAGCGACCGATGCTGCGGCTTTCGTCTTCATCGCTCTGACGCGAGTCTGCCGGTTCATAACCACGACCACGAGCTACTACGAGCTTCATGTTCAGGGCGCCGTTAGACGCCAGGTTAGCGATTACGTGATCGGGATTAACGATCTCGACATCATGATCCAGCTGAATATCGGCAGCGGTAACCACCCCCGAACCCTTCTTCGACAAGGTCAGCGTAACTTCGTCACGACCGTGCAGCTTGATAGCCAGACCTTTAAGGTTCAACAGGATTTCAATGACGTCTTCCTGTACACCTTCGATGGCGCTGTACTCGTGGAGCACACCGTCAATCTCGGCCTCGACTACTGCACAGCCGGGCATTGAGGACAACAGGATGCGGCGCAGCGCGTTGCCCAGGGTATGGCCGAAACCACGCTCGAGAGGCTCGAGAGTGATCTTGGCGCGGGTTGGACTGACAACCTGCACATCAATGTGGCGGGGTGTCAGGAACTCATTTACCGAAATCTGCATGGATGCACCTATTTTCTAGCCCTTACTTGGAGTAGAGCTCGACAATCAGGCTTTCGTTGATGTCGGCGGACAGATCACTGCGAGCTGGAACGTTCTTGAAAACGCCCGACTTCTTCTCAGTGTCTACTTCTACCCATTCTACGCGGCCACGTTGGGCACACAGATCGAGAGCTTGGACAATGCGAAGTTGATTTTTTGCTTTCTCGCGAACAGCAACCACGTCACCAGCACGAACCTGGTAGGACGGAACGTTAACGGTCTGACCGTTTACGCTGATCGACTTGTGCGATACCAGCTGACGGGATTCGGCACGAGTCGAACCAAAGCCCATACGGTATACAACGTTGTCCAGACGGCATTCGAGCAGTTGCAGCAGGTTCTCACCGGTTGCACCTTTCTTGCCAGCAGCTTCTTTGTAGTAGCCGCTGAATTGACGCTCGAGAACGCCGTAGATACGACGGACCTTCTGCTTTTCACGCAGTTGGGTGCCGTAGTCGGACTGGCGACCGCGGCGTTGGCCGTGGATACCAGGTGCTGCTTCAATGTTGCACTTCGATTCGATCGCGCGCACGCCGCTCTTCAGGAAGAGATCGGTGCCTTCGCGACGAGCGAGTTTGCATTTTGGACCAATGTAACGAGCCATTCTTTACAATCTCCTGGATTACACGCGGCGCTTCTTCGGCGGACGGCACCCGTTGTGCGGGATTGGCGTCACGTCGGTGATGCTGGCGATCTTGTAGCCACAGCCGTTCAAAGCGCGAACTGCGGATTCACGACCTGGACCTGGACCTTTGACGTTGACGTCGAGGTTTTTCAGGCCGTATTCCAGCGCAGCTTGACCAGCACGTTCAGCAGCTACCTGAGCAGCAAACGGGGTGGACTTGCGGGAACCGCGGAAACCCGAACCACCGGAGGTAGCCCAGGAAAGAGCGTTACCTTGACGGTCGGTGATGGTCACGATGGTGTTGTTAAAAGATGCATGGATGTGGGCGATGCCATCAACCACTGTCTTTTTAACTTTTTTACGAGGACGAGCAGCAGGTTTTGCCATGATTAAATTCCTGTCGATTCGCTGGGGCGATTACTTGCGGATCGGCTTACGCGGACCTTTACGGGTACGCGCGTTGGTCTTGGTACGCTGACCGCGCACTGGAAGACCGCGACGATGACGCAGACCGCGATAGCAACCGAGGTCCATCAAGCGCTTGATTTTCATGTTGATTTCGCGACGCAGGTCACCTTCAGTGGTGAACTTCGCCACTTCGCCACGCAGCTGTTCAATCTGCTCGTCGCTCAGATCTTTGATCTTTGCTGCTGGGTTTACCCCAGTCTCTGCACAAATTTTCTGTGCAGTAGTGCGACCAACACCATAGATGTAGGTCAGCGAGATAACAGTATGCTTGTTATCTGGAATGTTAACGCCTGCAATACGGGCCATTCAGTGGGACTCCAATTGACAGCTACCTACGCCCCGGAAGCCAAGAAATAGGGCGCGAGATAATATCGCTGTAATAACAAATAATCAACCCGGCAGCGCACTAGCTGCCGGGCTTGAAGCACAATCACACTCAGCCTTGGCGCTGTTTGTGACGCGGTTCCGCGCTGCAAATTACTCGAACAACACCTTCGCGGCGAATAATCTTGCAGTTACGGCACAGCTTTTTCACCGATGCACGAACTTTCATCACCAACTCCTCGAACCTTATGGGTCAGCGCAGCATGCCGCTGCCGTAACCCTTCAGGTTGGCTTTCTTCATCAGGGATTCGTACTGGTGCGAAACGAGGTGCGATTGTACTTGGGACATGAAGTCCATCACAACCACGACGACGATCAGCAACGAGGTCCCGCCAAGGTAGAACGGAACGTTGGCTGCAACCACCAGGAACTGGGGCAACAGGCAGACGGCCGTCATGTAAAGAGCACCGAACATGGTCAAGCGAGTCAGAACGCCATCAATGTAGCGCGCAGACTGCTCACCTGGACGGATGCCCGGAATAAAGGCACCGGACTTCTTCAGGTTTTCCGCTACGTCTTTCGGATTGAACATCAACGCCGTATAGAAGAAGCAGAAGAAAATAATCCCTGCACTAAACAGCAGAATATTCAACGGCTGACCAGGAGCGATCGACTGCGAGATGTCCTGCAACCAGCCCATACCTTCAGACTGACCGAACCAGGCACCCAACGAAGCCGGGAACAGCAAAATGCTGCTCGCGAAAATAGCCGGAATAACACCGGCCATGTTCACCTTCAGCGGCAAGTGGCTGGTCTGCGCAGCGAAGACCTTGCGGCCCTGCTGACGCTTGGCGTAGTGAACAGCAATACGACGCTGACCACGCTCAATGAACACCACGAAACCGATAATCGCTACTGCCAGCAAACCGATGGCAACCAGGGCGAAGATGTTGATATCACCCTGACGTGCAGACTCGAAAGACTGCCCGATCGCTCTCGGAAGACCGGCGACGATACCTGCGAAGATCAACATCGAGATACCGTTGCCTACACCACGCTCAGTAATCTGCTCACCCAGCCACATCATGAACATCGCGCCCGCCACAAATGTGGTTACCGCAACGAAATGAAAGCTGAAGTCAGCAGTGAACGAAACGCCCTGCCCCGCCAGGCCAATGGACATGCCAATGGCCTGGACGAGAGCGAGGACGACAGTGCCGTAGCGGGTGTACTGGCTAATCTTGCGACGGCCAGCTTCACCTTCCTTCTTCAACTGCTCCAGTTGCGGGCTGACGGCGGTCATCAATTGCATGATGATCGATGCCGAGATGTACGGCATGATCCCCAGTGCAAAGATGCTCATCCGTTCCAGCGCGCCGCCGGAAAACATGTTGAACAAGCTAAGAATGGTCCCCTCATTCTGTCGAAACAGGTCCGCGAGTCGGTCCGGGTTGATACCTGGAACCGGGATGTGTGCGCCTATTCGGTAGACGATAATCGCCAGGAACAGAAAACGCAGACGAGCCCAGAGTTCAGACATACCGCCTTTGCCGAGCGCAGAGAGAGCACCTTGCTTAGCCATTTATTCCTCGAACTTGCCGCCAGCTGCTTCGATAGCCGCACGCGCACCTTTGGTGGCGCCGATTCCCTTGCCGATAGTGACAGCGCGAGTCACTTCACCGGACAGCATGATTTTCACACGCTGTACGTTGACGTTGATCACGTTGGCATCTTTCAGGGACTGCACGGTGACGATGTCGCCTTCCACTTTGGCCAGTTCGGACAGACGCACTTCTGCGCGGTCCATGGCTTTCAGGGAAACGAAACCGAACTTCGGCAGGCGACGATGCAGCGGCTGTTGACCGCCTTCAAAGCCTGGAGCAATGGTGCCACCGGAGCGAGAGGTCTGACCTTTGTGACCACGGCCACCAGTCTTACCCAAACCGCTACCGATACCACGGCCCGGACGATGCTTTTCGCGACGGGAACCCGGCGCTGGACTCAGATCATTGAGTTTCATCGATTAACCCTCGACACGCAGCATGTAGTAAGCCTTGTTGATCATCCCGCGATTCTCGGGAGTATCCTGGACTTCTACAGTGTGACCGATGCGACGCAGACCCAGACCCTTAACGCACAGTTTGTGGTTAGGGATGCGGCCGGTCATGCTTTTGATCAGCGTAACTTTAACGGTAGCCATGATCAGAAGATCTCCTTGACGCTTTTGCCACGCTTGGCGGCAATGGATTCAGGAGACTGCATTGCTTTCAAACCCTTGAAAGTGGCGTGAACCACGTTTACCGGGTTAGTCGAGCCGTAGCACTTGGCCAGAACGTTCTGAACGCCAGCAACTTCGAGGACAGCACGCATAGCGCCGCCAGCGATGATACCGGTACCTTCAGAAGCAGGCTGCATGTAAACCTTCGAAGCGCCGTGGGCGGACTTCATGGCGTACTGCAGGGTCGTGCCGTTCAGATCAACCTGGATCATGTTGCGGCGAGCAGCTTCCATTGCCTTCTGGATCGCAGCAGGCACTTCACGCGACTTGCCACGGCCGAAGCCAACACGGCCTTTACCATCACCAACCACGGTCAACGCGGTGAAGGTGAAGATACGGCCGCCTTTAACGGTTTTGGCTACGCGGTTAACTTGAACCAGCTTCTCGATGTAGCCTTCGTCGCGCTTTTGGTCGTTATTTGACATAACTTAGAACTCCAGCCCAGCTTCACGAGCAGCATCAGCCAGCGCTTTAACGCGGCCGTGGTACTTGAAGCCAGAGCGGTCGAAAGCCACCTGCGAGACGCCAGCGGCCTTAGCACGCGTAGCGACCAGCTGGCCAACCTTAGTGGCCGCGTCGATGTTGCCGGTGGCACCATCACGCAGTTCTTTATCCAAAGTCGAGGCGCTTGCCAGGACTTTGTTGCCGTCGGCCGAAATGACCTGGGCGTAGATGTGCTGCGAAGAGCGGAACACGCAGAGACGCACGACTTCGAGTTCGTGCATTTTCAGGCGTGCTTTGCGAGCGCGACGCAGTCGAGTAACTTTTTTGTCGGTCATTTGCTATGCCCTACTTCTTCTTGGCTTCTTTACGACGGACGACTTCGTCCGCGTAGCGCACACCTTTGCCTTTGTACGGCTCTGGTGGACGGAAGTCGCGGATCTCGGCGGCCACTTGACCTACCAGCTGCTTGTCGATGCCCTTGATCAGGATATCGGTCTGGCTAGGAGTCTCAGCGGTGATGCCTTCCGGCAGTTCGTAATCCACTGGGTGCGAGAAGCCAAGAGCCAGGTTCAGCACTGTGCCTTTTGCTTGCGCTTTGTAACCAACACCGACCAGCTGGAGCTTGCGCTCGAAGCCTTGGCTTACGCCTTGGACCATGTTGTTTACCAACGCACGAGTGGTACCAGCCATTGCGCGAGTCTGTTGATCGCCATTGCGAGCAGCGAAACGCAGCTCACCAGCTTCTTCAACGATCTCAACGGACGAATGGATGTTCAGTTCGAGAGTGCCCTTGGCACCCTTCACCGAAAGCTGTTGGCCTGCGAATTTTACTTCGACACCGGCTGGCAGCTTAACGGGGTTCTTAGCGACGCGAGACATGCTTATCCCCCCTTAGAACACAGTGCAAAGAACTTCGCCGCCGACACCGGCAGCGCGCGCAGCACGATCAGTCATCACACCCTTGTTGGTGGAGACGATAGACACACCGAGACCGCCACGAACTTTTGGCAGATCATCGACGGACTTGTACTGACGCAGGCCTGGACGGCTAACGCGCTTCACTTCTTCGATAACCGGACGGCCTTCGAAGTACTTCAGCTCGATGGACAGCAGTGGTTTGATTT
Organism: Pseudomonas sp. PDM27; assembly: GCF_019219205.1. NCBI lineage: Bacteria > Pseudomonadati > Pseudomonadota > Gammaproteobacteria > Pseudomonadales > Pseudomonadaceae > Pseudomonas > Pseudomonas sp. PDM27. The sequence goes on from NZ_JAHUWF010000009.1 coordinate 284,726, forward strand.
CGCTGCTGATCTGATAACCCGCAATGTAACCTTCGTCCTTCAGGACTTTGGCAACAGCTACCTTCAACGTGGAAGATGGCATGCTTACGACGGACTTTTCAGCCATCTGGGCATTACGGATACGAGTTAGCATGTCCGCTAACGGGTCCTGCATACTCATGGGCTAGACGCTCCTAATACAAAAAAATTAGCCTTGCGGCTATTACGTGTCGCCGAGAATCTCCGGGCATGAAAAACACGGGCTCAGGCGAGCCGGGTATTCTAGACACACCCCAGAAATGAATCAAGCCCCAAAAGGGGCTTGATCCAGATTCAAGGCCACCGGTGGTCAGGATCTTGCGATCCTGGACACCGAGACTTTGACAGTACTTACCAGCTGGCTTTAACCAGACCCGGTACGTCACCACGCATGGCAGCTTCACGCAGCTTGTTACGGCCGAGGCCGAACTTGCGGTAAACACCGTGTGGACGACCGGTCAGGCGGCAGCGGTTACGCATGCGCGAAGCGCTTGCGTCACGTGGCTGCTTCTGCAGGGCTACTGTAGCTTCCCAACGCGCTTCTGGACTTGCGTTCAGATCAACGATGATAGCTTTCAGTGCTGCACGCTTCTTGGCGTACTTGGCAACCGTGAGCTGACGCTTCAGCTCGCGGTTTTTCATGCTCATCTTGGCCATGGTCCTACTCCAATCAGTTGCGGAACGGGAATTTGAACGCACGCAGCAGAGCGCGGCCTTCATCATCGTTCTTGGCAGTGGTGGTCAGGGTGATGTCCAGACCGCGGAGAGCATCGATCTTGTCGTAGTCGATTTCCGGGAAGATGATCTGCTCTTTCACGCCCATGCTGTAGTTGCCACGACCATCGAAGGACTTGGCATTCAGGCCGCGGAAGTCGCGAACCCGAGGCAGGGAGATCGACAGCAGACGATCCAGGAACTCGTACATACGCTCACGGCGCAGGGTCACTTTGACGCCGATCGGCCAACCTTCACGGACTTTAAAGCCAGCGATGGATTTGCGAGCGTAGGTCACAACGACTTTCTGGCCGGTAATCTTTTCCAGGTCGGCAACAGCGTGCTCGATGACTTTTTTGTCGCCGATCGCTTCGCCCAGACCCATGTTCAGGGTGATTTTGGTAACGCGCGGAACTTCCATCACGTTCGAAAGCTTAAGTTCTTCCTTAAGTTTCGGAGCAATTTCCTTCCGGTAAATCTCTTTTAGTCGTGCCATGGTCTCATCTACCTAGCAGTGTTCAAGCATCAACCGCTTTTTGGGTCGACTTGAAGACACGAATTTTCTTGCCGTCTTCTACTTTGAAACCAACGCGGTCAGCCTTGTTGGTTTCGCTGTTGAAAATGGCGACGTTAGAAGCATCCAGTGGAGCTTCTTTTTCGACGATACCGCCCTGCACGCCCGACATCGGGTTAGGCTTGGTATGACGCTTGACCAGGTTCAGACCACCAATAACCAAACGGTTGTTAGCGAGAACCTTAAGCACCTTACCGCGCTTACCTTTGTCTTTGCCGGCGATCACGATGATCTCGTCGTCACGACGAATCTTTTGCATGTCGGATCTCCTTACAGCACTTCTGGGGCGAGCGAGACGATCTTCATGAACTTCTCAGTACGAAGTTCACGGGTCACTGGCCCAAAGATACGGGTGCCGATCGGCTCTTGCTTGTTGTTCAACAGAACAGCAGCGTTGCCATCAAAGCGGATAATGGAGCCATCAGCACGACGTACGCCGTGACGAGTGCGGACTACAACAGCAGTCATCACTTGGCCTTTTTTCACTTTACCGCGAGGAATTGCTTCCTTGACGGTAACTTTGATGATGTCACCGATACCAGCGTAACGACGATGGGAGCCACCCAGCACCTTGATGCACATAACGCGGCGAGCGCCGCTGTTATCGGCCACATCGAGCATGGATTGAGTCTGAATCATATAATTTCTCCGACCCCTAGTCCTTAGACTTCCACAGCGCGTTCGAGAACATCAACCAGCGCCCAAGACTTGGTCTTGGCCAAAGGACGAGTTTCACGAATAGTGACTTTGTCGCCGATGTGGCACTGATTGGTTTCGTCGTGCGCGTGCAGCTTAGTCGAACGCTTAACGTATTTACCGTAGATCGGGTGCTTAACGCGACGCTCGATCAGAACGGTGATGGTTTTGTCCATCTTGTCGCTGACAACACGGCCAGTCAGCGTACGGACAGTTTTTTCGGCTTCAGCCATGATTACTTACCTGCCTGCTGGTTGAGCACAGTCTTCACGCGAGCGATGTCACGCTTAACTTGCGAGAGCAGATGAGACTGCCCCAACTGGCCAGTTGCTTTCTGCATACGCAGATTGAACTGGTCGCGCAGCAGGCCGAGCAGTTGCTCGTTCAGCTGCTGTGCGGATTTTTCACGAAGTTCATTCGCTTTCATCACATCACCGTCCGTTTAACAAAGGAGGTGGCGAGCGGCAGCTTTGCAGCAGCCAGGGCGAAAGCCTCACGCGCCAGCTCTTCAGAAACACCCTCGATTTCATACAGGACTTTGCCTGGCTGAATCTGGGCAACCCAGTACTCCACGTTACCCTTACCTTTACCCATACGAACCTCGAGAGGTTTTTTGGAGATCGGCTTGTCCGGGAATACACGGATCCAGATCTTGCCGCCACGTTTTACGTGACGGGTCAGAGCACGACGCGCTGACTCGATCTGACGAGCGGTGAGACGACCACGAGCAACAGACTTCAGCGCGAACTCGCCGAAGCTGACTTTGCTACCGCGCAATGCCAGGCCACGGTTGTGACCAGTCATTTGCTTGCGGAACTTCGTACGCTTTGGTTGCAACATTTGGCGTACCCCTTACTTAGCAGCTTTTTTACGAGGCGCTGGTGCTTGTGGTTTCAGTTCTTCTTGGCGACCACCAATTACTTCGCCTTTGAAGATCCAAACCTTTACACCGATCACACCGTAAGTGGTGTGAGCTTCGTAGTTGGCATAGTCGATGTCGGCACGCAGGGTGTGCAATGGCACACGACCTTCGCGATACCATTCAGTACGTGCGATTTCAGCACCGCCGAGACGACCGCTCACTTGGATTTTGATGCCTTTGGCACCAATGCGCATGGCGTTCTGTACGGCGCGCTTCATAGCACGACGGAACATTACGCGACGCTCCAGCTGCTGAGCTACGCTCTGCGCAACCAGCATACCGTCGAGTTCCGGCTTGCGGATCTCTTCGATATTGATGTGCACAGGCACACCCATTTGCTTGGTCAGGTCCTGACGCAGTTTCTCAACATCTTCACCTTTCTTCCCGATAACGATACCTGGACGAGCGGTGTGGATGGTGATGCGTGCAGTTTGGGCCGGACGATGGATATCGATACGGCTTACGGACGCGCTTTTTAGTTTGTCTTGGAGGTACTCACGCACATTCAGATCTGCGAGCAAATAGTCCGCATAAGTCCGACCGTCTGCGTACCAGACGGAGGTGTGCTCCTTGACGATTCCCAGGCGAATGCCAATGGGATGTACTTTCTGACCCATCTCTTCGACTCCGTTACTTGTCAGCAACCTTGACAGTGATATGGCAAGACCGCTTGACGATGCGATCAGCACGGCCTTTGGCACGTGGCATGATGCGCTTCAGCGAACGCCCTTCGTTGACGAAAACGGTGCTGACCTTCAGGTCATCAACGTCTGCGCCTTCGTTATGCTCGGCGTTGGCTACGGCCGACTCCAGCACTTTCTTCATGATCTCGGCGGCTTTCTTACTGCTGAAAGCCAACAGGTTGAGCGCTTCGCCCACCTTCTTCCCGCGGATCTGGTCGGCGACCAAGCGGGCTTTCTGGGCGGAGATTCGAGCGCCCGACAACTTAGCGGCTACTTCCATTTCCTAACCCCTTAACGCTTGGCTTTCTTGTCTGCCACGTGCCCGCGATAAGTGCGGGTACCGGCGAACTCGCCCAGTTTGTGGCCGACCATGTCTTCGTTCACGAGAACTGGGACGTGCTGACGACCGTTGTGTACTGCGATGGTCAGACCGACCATTTGTGGCAGGATCATCGAACGACGCGACCAGGTTTTCACCGGTTTGCGATCGTTCTTTTCCGCCGCCACTTCGATCTTCTTCAGTAGGTGAAGATCGATAAAAGGACCTTTTTTCAGAGAACGTGGCACTGTCGTATCCCTCTATTTACTTGCGACGACGGACGATCATTTTGTCGGTACGCTTATTACCACGAGTCTTCGCGCCCTTAGTCGGGAAGCCCCATGGCGATACCGGATGACGACCACCAGAGGTACGACCTTCACCACCACCATGTGGGTGGTCAACCGGGTTCATGGCAACACCACGAACGGTTGGGCGAACGCCACGCCAGCGTTTGGCACCGGCTTTACCCAGCGAACGCAGGCTGTGCTCGGAGTTCGAGACTTCGCCCAGGGTCGCACGGCATTCAGCCAGGACTTTACGCATTTCACCGGAACGCAGACGCAGGGTAACGTACACGCCTTCACGAGCGATCAGCTGAGCCGAAGCACCAGCGGAACGAGCGATCTGTGCGCCTTTACCTGGCTTCAGTTCGATGCCGTGTACGGTAGAACCGACTGGAATGTTGCGCAGTTGCAGAGCGTTGCCTGGCTTGATTGGAGCCAGAGCGCCTGCGATCAGCTGGTCGCCAGCACTCACGCCTTTAGGGGCGATGATGTAGCGGCGCTCGCCGTCTGCGTAGCAGAGCAGTGCGATGTGAGCAGTACGGTTTGGATCGTATTCGATACGCTCGACAGTGGCGACGATGCCATCTTTGTCGTTGCGACGGAAATCGACCATACGGTAATGCTGCTTATGACCACCACCGATGTGACGAGTGGTAATACGGCCATTGTTGTTACGACCACCAGTCTTCGATTTCTTCTCGAGCAGCGGTGCGTGAGGAGCGCCTTTATGCAGCTCCTGGTTGACCACCTTGACCACAAAACGGCGGCCAGGGGAAGTCGGTTTGCATTTAACGATTGCCATGATGCACCCCTTCCTTACTCAGCACTGCTGCTGAAATCGAGATCTTGGCCTGGCTGAAGGGAGATAACTGCCTTCTTCCAGTCATTACGCTTGCCCAGACCGCGAGCAGTGCGCTTGCTCTTACCCAGAACATTCAGGGTAGTTACACGCTCTACTTTCACGCTGAACAGGCTTTCGACGGCCTTCTTGATTTCCAGCTTGGTTGCGTCAGTAGCAACCTTGAAAACGAACTGGCCTTTCTTGTCTGCCAGAACCGTAGCCTTCTCGGAAACGTGCGGGCCAAGCAGAACTTTAAATACGCGTTCCTGGTTCATCCCAGCAGCTCCTCGAATTTCTTCACGGCCGACACGGTGATCAACACCTTGTCGTATGCGATCAGACTAACTGGATCGGAACCTTGCACGTCACGTACATCTACGTGTGGCAGGTTACGAGCAGCCAGGTACAGGTTCTGATCAACAGCGTCCGACACGATCAGAACGTCGGTCAGGCTCATGTTGTTCAGCTTGCCCAGCAGGTCTTTGGTTTTCGGCGTTTCAACGGCGAAATCCTGAACCACGACCAGACGATCAGTACGCACCAGCTCAGCAAGGATGGAACGCATTGCTGCGCGATACATCTTCTTGTTCAGCTTCTGGGAGTGATCCTGAGGACGAGCTGCGAAAGTGGTACCGCCGCCACGCCAGATTGGGCTACGGATAGTACCGGCACGAGCACGGCCAGTACCTTTCTGACGCCATGGGCGCTTGCCGCCACCACGAACGTCGGAACGGGTCTTTTGCTGCTTGGAACCCTGACGGCCGCCGGCCATGTAGGCCACGACTGCTTGGTGAACCAGCGTCTCGTTGAATTCGCCGCCAAATGTCAGTTCGGAAACTTCGATCGCTTGAGCGTCATTTACATTTAATTGCATGTCAGCTTCCCCTTAACCGCGAGCCTTGGCTGCTGGACGTACAACCAAGTTGCCGCCAGTAGCGCCAGGAACAGCGCCCTTGACCAACAACAGATTGCGTTCAGCGTCCACGCGCACTACTTCGAGGGACTGCACGGTCACGCGCTCAGCGCCCATATGACCGGACATTTTTTTGCCCTTGAATACACGACCAGGAGTCTGGCACTGGCCGATAGAGCCTGGAACGCGGTGGGATACGGAGTTACCGTGGGTGTTATCTTGCCCGCGGAAATTCCAACGCTTGATCGTACCCTGGAAGCCTTTACCCTTGGACTGACCGGTTACATCAACCAGTTGACCAGCGGCGAAGATTTCAGCGTTGATCAGATCGCCGGCCTGGTACTCGCCTTCTTCAAGGCGGAATTCCATTACGGTACGACCAGCGGCAACGTTCGCTTTAGCGAAGTGGCCAGCCTGAGCTGCTGTTACACGCGAAGCACGACGCTCGCCGACAGTGACTTGCACTGCACGATAGCCATCGGTCTCTTCAGTTTTGAACTGGGTGACGCGATTCGGCTCGATCTCAATGACCGTGACCGGAATGGAGACACCTTCTTCGGTGAAAATACGGGTCATACCGCATTTACGACCGACTACACCAATAGTCATGTTGTAAACCTCATGAGTGTACGGGGCTTTCACCCGCTATGGCCGCCCATTTCAGAGCGTTACACGACTAAGACCGAGTCTTAGCCGAGGCTGATCTGCACTTCCACACCGGCCGCAAGATCAAGCTTCATAAGAGCATCAACGGTTTTATCCGTTGGCTGGACGATGTCCAGAACGCGCTTATGAGTACGGATCTCGTACTGGTCACGCGCGTCTTTGTTGACGTGCGGGGAGACCAGAACGGTGAACCGCTCTTTACGGGTAGGCAGTGGAATTGGACCACGCACTTGAGCACCAGTACGTTTCGCGGTTTCCACGATTTCCTGGGTTGATTGGTCGATCAGGCGATGGTCGAAAGCCTTCAACCTGATACGGATTTGCTGATTTTGCATTGGATTTCAGACTCCGGCTGCTATTCCCACCGGGCGCAATACGCCCGTTAAAAGGAGGCGCAATTCTATAGACGCCCCAGATAGGTGTCAACCCAATAAAAAAGCCCCCGCTGAGCGGGGGCTTTTCAAAGCATCGAAGCTATCTCAAAAGAGATGCTTACTCGATGATTTTGGCTACGACGCCAGCGCCGACGGTACGACCGCCTTCACGGATAGCGAAACGCAGGCCGTCTTCCATTGCGATGGTCTTGATCAGGGTAACTTCCATCTGGATGTTGTCACCTGGCATTACCATTTCAACGCCTTCTGGCAGCTGGCAGTTACCAGTCACGTCAGTAGTACGGAAGTAGAACTGTGGACGGTAGCCTTTGAAGAACGGAGTGTGACGACCGCCTTCTTCCTTGCTCAGAACGTAAACTTCTGCGGTGAACTTGGTGTGCGGCTTAACCGAACCCGGCTTAACCAGAACCTGGCCACGCTCAACGTCGTCACGCTTGGTACCACGCAGCAGAACGCCGCAGTTCTCGCCAGCACGACCTTCGTCGAGCAGCTTGCGGAACATTTCAACACCGGTGCAGGTGGTGGTGGTGGTGTCACGCAGACCAACGATTTCCAGTGCATCTTGAACGCGAACGATACCGCGCTCGATACGACCAGTCACAACAGTACCACGACCCGAGATCGAGAATACGTCTTCGATTGGCATCAGGAATGGCTTGTCGATAGCACGCTCTGGTTCTGGGATGTAGCTGTCCAGAGTCTCAACCAGTTTACGAACGGCAGTGGTGCCCATTTCGTTGTCGTCTTTGCCTTCCAGCGCCATACGAGCCGAACCGATGATGATTGGAGTGTCATCGCCCGGGAAGTCGTAGGTGGACAGCAGGTCGCGAACTTCCATCTCGACCAGTTCCAGCAGCTCAGCGTCGTCTACCAGGTCAGCCTTGTTCAGGAAAACCACGATGTACGGAACGCCTACCTGACGGGACAGCAGGATGTGCTCACGGGTTTGTGGCATCGGACCATCAGCGGCCGAGCAAACCAGGATCGCGCCGTCCATCTGGGCAGCACCGGTGATCATGTTCTTCACATAGTCAGCGTGACCTGGGCAGTCAACGTGAGCGTAGTGACGGATCTTCGAGTTGTACTCGACGTGCGCGGTGTTGATGGTGATACCACGAGCTTTTTCTTCTGGAGCGCTGTCGATTTTATCGAAATCAACGATTGCGGAACCGAAAACTTCGGAGCAAACGCGAGTCAGAGCTGCGGTCAGAGTGGTTTTACCGTGGTCAACGTGACCGATGGTGCCAACGTTGACGTGCGGTAGGGAACGATCAAATTTTTCTTTAGCCACGACAATTAACTCCTTGCCTAAAGGACTGAATCAGCCTTGTTTTTTGGTAACGGTTTCGACGATGTGCGACGGAGCCGTATTGTATTTTTTGAATTCCATAGAGTAGCTTGCGCGACCCTGGGACATCGAACGAACGTCGGTCGCATAACCGAACATCTCGCCCAACGGAACTTCAGCACGGATCACCTTACCGGAAACCGTGTCTTCCATACCCAGAATCATGCCGCGACGACGATTGAGGTCGCCCATCACGTCACCCATATAGTCTTCAGGCGTAACAACCTCTACCGCCATGATCGGCTCGAGCAACTCACCACCACCCTTCTGGGCCAGTTGCTTGGTCGCCATGGAAGCAGCCACCTTAAACGCCATCTCGTTCGAGTCGACGTCGTGGTAAGAACCATCAAACACGGTAGCCTTCAGGCCGATCAGCGGATAGCCGGCAACTACGCCGTTCTTCATCTGCTCTTCGATACCCTTCTGGATAGCCGGGATGTATTCCTTAGGAACCACACCACCCACTACTTCGTTCACGAATTGCAGACCTTCCTGACCTTCGTCAGCAGGAGCAAAACGGATCCAGCAATGGCCGAACTGGCCACGACCGCCGGACTGACGAACGAACTTGCCTTCGATTTCGCAGTTCTTCGTGATGCGCTCACGATACGAAACCTGAGGCTTACCGATGTTGGCTTCGACGTTGAACTCACGGCGCATCCGGTCAACCAGGATGTCCAGGTGCAACTCGCCCATGCCAGAGATGATCGTTTGACCAGTCTCTTCATCAGTCTTGACGCGGAAAGACGGGTCTTCCTGAGCAAGTTTGCCCAGAGCGATACCCATTTTTTCCTGGTCATCCTTGGTCTTAGGCTCAACGGCAACCGAAATAACCGGCTCCGGGAAGTCCATGCGAACCAGGATGATTGGCTTGTCAGCGTTGCACAAGGTTTCACCAGTGGTGACGTCCTTCATGCCGATCAGGGCCGCGATGTCGCCAGCGCGTACTTCCTTGATCTCTTCACGGGCGTTTGCGTGCATTTGCACCATACGACCCACACGCTCTTTCTTGCCTTTGACCGAGTTGATCACGCCGTCGCCGGAGGCCAACACGCCCGAGTAAACACGAACGAAGGTCAAGGTACCCACGAATGGGTCGGTAGCGATCTTGAACGCCAGAGCCGAGAACGGCTCGTTGTCGTCTGCATGACGCTCCATCTGCTTTTCCTCGTCATCCGGGTCAGTACCCTTGATGGCAGGAATGTCGGTTGGAGCCGGCAGGTAGTCGATAACGGCGTCGAGAACCAGGGGAACGCCCTTGTTCTTGAAGGAAGAACCGCAAACAGCCAGAACGATCTCACCAGCGATAGTACGCTGACGCAGAGCGCCCTTGATTTCCTCGATGGAGAGCTCTTCCCCTTCGAGGTACTTGTTCATCAGCTCTTCGCTGGCTTCGGCCGCAGCCTCAACCATGTTGTTGCGCCACTCTTCAGCCAGTTCCTGCAGTTCAGCAGGGATGGCTTCACGACGAGGAGTCATACCCTTGTCGGCATCGTTCCAGTAAACGGCTTCCATGGTCATCAGATCGATCTGACCCTGGAAGTTGTCTTCGGAACCGATAGCCAGCTGGATAGGCACCGGAGTGTGACCCAGACGCTGCTTGATCTGAGCGATCACGCGCAGGAAGTTCGCACCGGCACGGTCCATCTTGTTCACGTAAACGATACGTGGAACACCGTACTTGTTGGCTTGACGCCATACGGTTTCGGACTGAGGCTCAACGCCGGAGGTGCCGCAGAACACAACGACCGCGCCGTCGAGTACACGCAGGGAACGCTCAACTTCAATGGTGAAGTCTACGTGGCCCGGGGTATCGATGACGTTGAAGCGGTATTGGTCTTTGTGCTGCTTGGCCGAACCCTGCCAGAAGGCGGTAATGGCAGCAGAAGTAATGGTAATACCACGCTCCTGCTCCTGAACCATCCAGTCAGTGGTCGCAGCGCCGTCATGCACTTCGCCCATCTTGTGGCTTTTGCCAGTGTAAAAAAGGACGCGCTCGGTGGTGGTGGTTTTACCAGCATCCACGTGAGCAACGATACCGATGTTACGGTAGCGATTAATCGGTGTAGTACGAGCCATAAAGCCCTCGCAAAATGAGTGACGCTAGAATTAGAAGCGGTAGTGCGAGAAAGCCTTGTTGGCTTCAGCCATACGGTGCACGTCTTCACGCTTCTTAACTGCAGCACCTTTACCTTCGGCGGCGTCCAACAGTTCGCCAGCCAAACGCAGAGCCATAGACTTCTCGCCGCGCTTGCGGGCGAAGTCTACCAACCAGCGCATTGCCAGAGCGTTACGACGGGAAGGACGAACCTCGACCGGAACCTGGTAAGTAGCACCACCAACGCGGCGCGACTTCACTTCGACCAGCGGAGCGATGGCGTCGAGTGCTTTTTCGAAGAGTTCCAGGGGATCGGTGCCGGCCTTACGAGCCTTCACGGTATCCAGGGCACCATAAACGATACGCTCGGCAACGGCTTTCTTGCCGCTTTCCATTACGTGGTTCATGAATTTGGCGAGGATTTGGCTTCCGTATTTCGGATCGTCCAGAATCTCACGCTTGGCTGCTACGCGACGTCTTGGCATTGATAAGCCCTCAAACGGTCTTCAGGTTAGCCCGGGACAGATCCTGTGGATACGTGCCCGACCTTACTCTTATCGACTCAATAAAATGAATAACTGCAAAACGGCCGATTACTTCGGACGCTTGGTACCGTACTTCGAACGACCCTGGTTACGACCTTTAACACCGGAAGTATCCAACGAACCGCGAACGGTGTGGTAACGAACACCTGGCAAGTCTTTTACACGGCCGCCGCGGATCAGTACCACGCTGTGCTCTTGCAGGTTGTGGCCTTCACCGCCGATGTACGAGGAAACCTCGAAACCGTTGGTCAGGCGCACACGGCATACTTTACGCAGTGCCGAGTTAGGTTTTTTCGGCGTGGTGGTGTACACACGGGTGCACACGCCACGGCGTTGCGGGCAGTTCTGCAGCGCAGGCACGTCGGATTTCTCGACGATACGCTTACGCGGCTGACGTACCAGCTGGTTGATAGTTGCCATCTACTAGCTCCACTGTTGTCTTGCGACGCTATTGTCTTGCAAGAAAAGCAAAATGGCAGGAACGAGTTCCCGCCAAATTTAGGGGTACAAGAGTCTAAAGAGGATCTTGTCCCCAGTCAAGGCAAGGCCCCGCCCTCCCCACTCATCCAATCTCGACAATTTGTCTCGACTCGATGAACGGAGTGACCAGGGCCTCACACTCATTTACCGCAGAACTCAGTTACCGCTCGAGTTCAGCGCTTCGGTCAGTGCAGCTTCCACTTCACTGGCGCTTACGCGCAACGGTTTGTCTGCGTCACGGCGACGCTTACGCTCGCTGTGATAAGCCAGACCGGTACCGGCCGGGATCAGACGACCCACGACCACGTTTTCTTTCAGGCCACGCAGGTAATCGCGCTTGCCGGTTACCGCCGCTTCGGTCAGTACGCGGGTGGTTTCCTGGAAGGAAGCCGCCGAGATGAACGATTCGGTGGACAACGACGCCTTGGTGATACCCAGCAGTACACGAGTGAACTTGGAGACAAACTTGTCTTCAGTCGCCAGGCGCTCGTTCTCTACCAGTACGTGAGTCAGTTCCATCTGGTCGCCCTTGATGAAACTGGAATCGCCGGATTCAGCGATTTCAACTTTACGCAGCATCTGACGCAGGATGGTCTCGATGTGCTTGTCGTTGATCTTCACGCCTTGCAGACGGTAAACGTCCTGGATCTCGTTAACGATGTACTTGGCCAGCGCACTCACACCCAGCAGACGCAGGATGTCGTGTGGATCGCTCGGACCGTCGGAGATAACTTCGCCGCGGTTTACCTGTTCGCCTTCGAACACGTTCAGGTGACGCCACTTCGGAATCAGCTCTTCGTACGGATCGCTACCGTCGTTCGGGGTAATGACCAGACGGCGCTTGCCCTTGGTCTCTTTACCGAACGCGATGGTGCCGCTGACTTCAGCCAGAATCGACGCTTCTTTCGGACGACGGGCTTCGAACAGGTCGGCAACACGCGGCAGACCACCGGTGATGTCACGGGTCTTCGAAGTTTCTTGCGGAATACGAGCGATAACATCACCGATCGCAATCTTCGCACCGTCCGCTACACCGACCAGGGCGTTGGCTGGCAGGAAGTACTGAGCGATAACGTCAGTGCCTGGCAGCAACAGATCCTTGCCGTTGTCGTCGACCATCTTAACGGCTGGACGGATGTCCTTACCGGCAGCTGGACGATCTTTGGCGTCGAGTACTTCAATGTTGGTCATACCGGTCAATTCGTCAGTCTGACGCTTGATCGTGATGCCTTCTTCCATGCCCACGTAGGTCACGGTACCTTTCATTTCGGTAACGATCGGGTGAGTGTGCGGATCCCACTTGGCCACGATGGCGCCAGCGTCGACCTTGTCACCTTCTTTAACCGAAATCACGGCACCGTACGGCAGCTTGTAACGCTCACGCTCACGACCGAAGTCATCAGCGATGGCCAGCTCACCGGAACGGGACACAGCTACCAGGTGACCATCCACTCGCTCAACGTGCTTCAGGTTATGCAGACGGACGGTACCGCCATTCTTCACCTGAACGCTGTCGGCTGCGGAGGTCCGGCTTGCCGCACCACCGATGTGGAACGTACGCATCGTCAGCTGGGTACCCGGCTCACCGATGGACTGGGCAGCGATAACGCCGACCGCTTCACCGATGTTCACCTGGTGACCACGAGCCAAGTCACGGCCGTAGCACTTGGCGCAAATGCCGTAGCGGGTTTCGCAGCTGATCGGCGAACGCACGATCACTTCGTCGATGCTGTTCAGCTCGATGAACTCGACCCACTTCTCGTCTACCAGGGTGCCAGCAGGAACGATGACGTCCTCGGTACCCGGCTTGAATACGTCACGGGCAATAACACGACCCAATACGCGCTCACCCAACGGCTCTACAACGTCACCGCCTTCAATGTGCGGAGTCATCAGCAGACCGTGTTCGGTGCCGCAATCGATCTCGGTTACAACCAGATCCTGCGCCACGTCTACCAGACGACGAGTCAGGTAACCCGAGTTCGCCGTTTTCAACGCGGTATCCGCCAGACCTTTACGAGCACCGTGAGTGGAGATGAAGTACTGAAGTACGCTCAAACCTTCACGGAAGTTCGCAGTAATTGGCGTTTCAATGATGGAGCCGTCCGGCTTGGCCATCAGGCCACGCATACCGGCGAGCTGACGAATCTGTGCTGCGGAACCCCGCGCACCCGAGTCGGCCATCATGTACATCGAGTTGAACGATTCCTGGTCGACTTCGACGCCATGACGGTCGATGACTTTCTCTTTCGAGAGGTTGGCCATCATCGCCTTGGAAACTTCGTCGTTCGCCTTGGACCAAAGGTCGATCACTTTGTTGTACTTCTCGCCCTGGGTTACCAGGCCGGAGGCGTACTGGCTCTCGATCTCTTTCACTTCGTCGGTGGCTGCACCGATGATGCGGGCTTTTTCATCCGGGATAACGAAGTCGTTAACACCGATGGAAACGCCGGAGATGGTCGAGTAGGCAAAACCGGTGTACATCAACTGGTCAGCGAAGATAACGGTCTCTTTCAGACCAACCACGCGGTAGCACTGGTTGATCAGCTTGGAGATCGCCTTTTTCTTCATCGGCAGGTTGACGACGTCGTACGACAGGCCTTTTGGCACAACCTGGAACAACAGCGCACGGCCGACAGTGGTGTCGACGATACGGGTGTTGGTCACGCTGCCGCCGTCACGGTCGTTGACGGTTTCGTTGATCCGGACTTTGACCTTGGCGTGCAGTGCGGCTTCGCCGGCACGGAACACACGGTCAACTTCCTGCAGATCCGCGAATACACGACCTTCGCCCTTGGCGTTGATCGCTTCACGCGTCATGTAGTACAGACCCAATACAACGTCCTGCGACGGAACGATGATTGGCTCACCGTTGGCTGGCGACAGAATGTTGTTGGTCGACATCATCAACGCACGCGCTTCCAGCTGGGCTTCCAGCGTCAGCGGTACGTGCACGGCCATTTGGTCGCCGTCGAAGTCGGCGTTGTACGCGGCGCAGACCAGCGGGTGCAGCTGGATAGCCTTACCTTCGATCAGTACCGGTTCAAACGCCTGGATACCCAGACGGTGAAGGGTCGGCGCACGGTTGAGAAGAACCGGGTGTTCGCGAATCACTTCAGCGAGAACGTCCCAAACTTCCGGCAGCTCGCGCTCGACCATCTTCTTGGCAGCCTTGATGGTGGTCGCGAGACCACGCATTTCCAGCTTGCCGAAAATGAACGGCTTGAACAGCTCGAGAGCCATCTTCTTCGGCAGACCGCACTGGTGCAGACGCAGGGTCGGACCTACGGTAATTACCGAACGGCCGGAGTAGTCAACACGCTTACCGAGCAGGTTCTGACGGAAACGACCCTGCTTACCCTTGATCATGTCAGCCAGGGATTTCAGAGGACGCTTGTTGGAACCGGTGATAGCGCGGCCACGACGACCGTTGTCGAGCAGTGCGTCGACGGCTTCCTGCAACATACGTTTTTCGTTGCGCACGATGATGTCCGGAGCGGACAGATCCAGCAGGCGCTTCAAACGGTTGTTACGGTTGATCACTCGACGATACAGGTCGTTGAGGTCGGAAGTCGCGAAGCGACCGCCATCCAGCGGGACCAGTGGACGCAGATCTGGCGGCAGAACCGGCAGAACGGTCAGCACCATCCACTCTGGCAGGTTGCCGGAACCCTGGAAGGCTTCCATCAACTTCAGACGCTTGGACAGCTTCTTGATCTTGGTTTCCGAGTTGGTTTGCGGAATTTCTTCACGCAGACGGCCAATCTCGTGTTCCAGGTCGATAGCGTGCAGCAGTTCGCGGACAGCCTCGGCACCCATGCGGGCATCGAAATCGTCGCCGAACTCTTCCAGCGCTTCGAAGTACTGCTCGTCGTTCAGCAGCTGACCCTTTTCAAGGGTGGTCATGCCTGGATCGATTACGACGTAGCTCTCGAAGTAGAGAACGCGTTCGATATCACGCAGGGTCATGTCCATCAGCAAGCCGATACGGGACGGCAGCGATTTCAGGAACCAGATGTGGGCAACCGGCGAGGCCAGCTCGATGTGCGCCATGCGCTCACGACGAACTTTTGCCAGCGCGACTTCAACGCCGCACTTCTCGCAGATCACACCGCGGTGCTTCAAGCGCTTGTACTTACCGCACAGGCACTCGTAATCCTTTACCGGGCCAAAGATCTTGGCGCAGAACAGGCCGTCACGTTCAGGTTTGAACGTACGGTAGTTGATGGTTTCCGGCTTTTTAACTTCACCGAACGACCACGAACGGATCATCTCAGGCGATGCCAATCCGATACGGATGGCGTCGAACTCTTCGACTTGACCCTGGTTTTTCAGCAAATTCAGTAGGTCTTTCAAGGCCTTTCCTCCTGGCGGAGCAGAGAGCGGGCAATCCTGCCCCGCTCTCGATTCGCGTCACGTGTTATTCGGTTTCCAGATCGATATCGATGCCGAGGGAACGAATTTCCTTGATCAACACGTTGAAGGACTCGGGCATGCCCGGCTCCATACGGTGATCGCCATCCACGATGTTTTTGTACATCTTGGTACGGCCGTTCACATCGTCCGACTTCACTGTGAGCATTTCTTGCAGAGTGTAAGCGGCACCGTATGCTTCCAGTGCCCAGACCTCCATCTCCCCGAAACGCTGACCACCGAACTGCGCCTTACCACCCAGCGGCTGCTGGGTAACCAGGCTGTACGAACCGGTAGAACGCGCGTGCATCTTGTCGTCTACCAAGTGGTTCAGCTTCAGCATGTACATGTAGCCAACGGTAACCGGGCGCTCGAACTTGTTGCCGGTACGGCCGTCGGTCAGCTGCATCTGGCCGCTTTCTGGCAGGTCCGCCAGTTTCAGCATGGCCTTGATTTCGCTTTCCTTGGCGCCGTCGAACACTGGAGTGGCCATTGGAACGCCGCCACGCAGGTTTTGAGCCAGGTCCAGGATTTCCTGGTCCGAGAAGTCATCGAGGCTTTCCTGACGACCGCCGATCTCGTTGTAGATCTCGTGCAGGAACTTACGCAGCTCGGCAACCTTGCGCTGCTCTTCAATCATGCGGTTGATCTTCTCGCCCAGACCTTTGGCCGCGAGGCCCAGGTGGGTTTCAAGGATCTGACCAACGTTCATACGCGAAGGTACGCCCAACGGGTTGAGGACGACGTCGACCGGGGTGCCATTGGCATCGTGCGGCATGTCTTCAACCGGCATGATCACGGAGACCACACCCTTGTTACCGTGACGACCGGCCATCTTGTCGCCCGGCTGGATGCGACGACGGATTGCCAGGTAGACCTTGACGATTTTCAGCACGCCTGGAGCCAGGTCATCGCCTTGCTGCAGCTTGCGCTTCTTGTCTTCGAACTTGTCGTCCAGCAGACGGCGACGATCAACGATGTAGGCCTGGGCCTTCTCGAGCTGCTCGTTCAGAGCGTCTTCAGCCATGCGCAGTTTGAACCACTGGCCGTGCTCAAGACCGTCGAGAACTTCGTCGGTGATGTCCTGGCCTTTCTTCAGACCGGCGCCGCCTTCGGCTTTGTGGCCGACCAGAGCGGAACGCAGACGTTCGAAAGTAGCACCTTCAACGATACGGAACTCTTCGTTCAGGTCCTTGCGGATCTCGTCCAGCTGGGACTTCTCGATCGACAGGGCACGAGCATCACGCTCAACGCCGTCGCGGGTGAAGACCTGCACGTCGATGACAGTACCTTTGGTACCGGTAGGTACACGCAGGGAAGTGTCTTTAACGTCGCTGGCTTTTTCACCGAAGATCGCACGCAGCAGTTTTTCTTCCGGAGTCAGTTGGGTCTCGCCTTTCGGAGTGACCTTACCCACCAGGATGTCGCCTGCGCCAACTTCAGCACCTACGTAAACGATACCGGCTTCGTCCAGCTTGTTCAGTGCCGCTTCACCCACGTTCGGGATGTCGGCAGTGATTTCCTCTGGGCCAAGCTTGGTGTCACGGGCCACACAGGTCAGTTCCTGGATGTGGATCGTGGTGAAACGGTCTTCCTGAACAACACGCTCGGACAGGCAGATGGAGTCTTCGAAGTTGAAGCCGTTCCATGCCATGAACGCGATGCGCATGTTCTGACCCAGAGCCAGTTCACCCATGTCGGTGGACGGACCGTCGGCCATGATGTCGCTACGCTGAACCCGATCACCCTTACGCACCAGCGGACGCTGGTTGATGCAGGTGTTCTGGTTGGAGCGGGTGTATTTGGTCAGGTTGTAGATGTCGACACCGGCTTCACCGGTTTCAACTTCGTCATCGGCAACACGAACCACGATACGGCTGGCGTCGACGGAGTCGATCACGCCACCACGACGAGCCACGACGCAAACGCCGGAGTCACGGGCTACGTTACGCTCCATGCCGGTACCTACCAGCGGCTTGTCAGCGCGCAGGGTCGGTACAGCTTGACGCTGCATGTTCGAACCCATCAACGCACGGTTGGCGTCGTCGTGCTCGAGGAACGGAATCAGCGACGCAGCAACCGAAACTACCTGCTTCGGCGATACGTCCATCAGGGTGACGTCTTCCGGCGCCTTGACGGTGAATTCGTTCAAGTGACGAACAGCTACCAGCTCGTCGATCAGGACTTTCTTGTCGTTCATCGTGGCCGAAGCCTGAGCGATCACGTGATCAGCTTCTTCGATGGCGGACAGGAACACGATCTCGTCGGTGACCAGAGCGTCTTTCACCACGCGGTACGGGCTCTCGAGGAAGCCGTACTGGTTGGTGCGCGCATAAGCGGCCAGGGAGTTGATCAGACCGATGTTCGGACCTTCCGGCGTTTCAATCGGGCATACACGACCGTAGTGAGTCGGGTGTACGTCACGAACTTCAAAGCCGGCACGCTCACGAGTCAGACCGCCAGGGCCGAGTGCAGAAACACGACGCTTGTGGGTGATCTCGGACAGCGGGTTGTTCTGGTCCATGAACTGGGACAGCTGGCTGGAACCGAAGAACTCTTTCACCGCCGCAGCCACTGGCTTGGCGTTGATCAGGTCTTGCGGCATCAGGCCTTCGCTTTCAGCCATCGACAGACGCTCTTTGACCGCACGCTCAACACGCACCAGGCCAACGCGGAACTGGTTCTCTGCCATTTCGCCTACGCAGCGAACACGACGGTTACCCAGGTGGTCGATGTCATCGACGATACCTTTACCGTTACGGATGT
Source organism: Pseudomonas sp. PDM27 (assembly GCF_019219205.1). Taxonomy (NCBI): domain Bacteria; kingdom Pseudomonadati; phylum Pseudomonadota; class Gammaproteobacteria; order Pseudomonadales; family Pseudomonadaceae; genus Pseudomonas; species Pseudomonas sp. PDM27. Next base: position 303,404 of record NZ_JAHUWF010000009.1, read on the forward strand.
CGACCAGGGTCTTCAGTACCGCGACGATGTCTTCCTTGCACAGCACGCCCGAACCTTCGATCTCGGTGCGACCGATACGACGGTTGAACTTCATCCGGCCGACCGCAGACAGGTCATAGCGCTCAGGGCTGAAGAACAGGTTGTTGAACAGGGTCTCGGCAGCGTCTTTGGTTGGCGGCTCGCCAGGACGCATCATGCGATAGATCTCGACCAGCGCTTCCAGTTGGTTGCTGGTGGAGTCGATCTTCAAGGTGTCGGAGACGAACGGACCGCAGTCGATATCGTTGGTGTACAGAGTTTCGATGCGAACAACGCCGGCCTTGGCGATTTTTGCCAGGATCTCGGTGTTCAGCTCGGTGTTGCACTCTGCCAGGATTTCGCCGGTTGCCGGATGCACGATGACCTTGGCGGTTGTGCGGCCCAGGACGTAGTCCAGAGGCACATCCAGCTCTTTGATACCGGCTTTTTCCAGCTGGTTGATGTGGCGAGCGGTGATACGACGACCCTGCTCGACAATAACCTTGCCTTTGTCATCCTGAATATCGAGGACAGCGATTTCACCGCGCAGGCGCTGAGGCACCAGCTCCAGGCTCAGGGTCTCGCCCTTCACGTGGAATACGTTGGTGGTGTAGAACGCGTCCAGCACTTCTTCGGTGGTATAGCCGAGCGCGCGCAGCAGTACCGATGCAGGCAGCTTGCGACGACGGTCGATACGCACGAATACGCAGTCTTTCGGGTCGAACTCGAAGTCCAGCCACGAACCGCGGTAAGGAATGATGCGCGCGGAGTACAGCAGTTTACCGGAGCTGTGCGTCTTGCCACGGTCGTGGTCGAAGAACACGCCCGGGGAACGGTGCAGCTGGGAAACGATTACACGCTCGGTACCGTTGATTACGAAGGTACCGTTTTCAGTCATCAGGGGAATTTCACCCATGTAGACTTCTTGCTCTTTGATGTCCTTGATCGCTTTGTTCGACGATTCTTTGTCGAAAATGATCAGGCGCACTTTTACCCGCAAAGGTACGGCGTAAGTTACACCGCGCAATACGCATTCTTTGACATCAAATGCCGGTTCGCCCAGACGATATCCGACGTACTCCAGCGCAGCATTGCCGGAGTAGCTGATGATCGGGAAAACGGATTTGAAGGCCGCATGCAGGCCCACGTCGCGGAACTGATCTTTAGTCGCTCCCGCTTGCAAGAATTCACGATACGAATCCAGCTGGATGGCCAGGAGGTACGGCACATCCATGACGTCCGGCAACTTGCTAAAGTCCTTGCGGATACGTTTTTTCTCAGTATATGAGTAAGCCATCAGCGTTCCCCAGCTTGGTCACCTGCTTGTTTGGCCCCTCCCGACGGGAGCAGCCAGAAAATCGTGCAAACCCCATGGTTTGCGCCACCGCATCGGGTGGTTACAGCACGTTATCGGCACCGACCCAGTCGGCTGCCAATAACGGAAAAAGGCCGGTGGCAAGAGCCACCAGCCATCAGCCTGTCGCTTAACGCTCGGGCTGGAGGAGCAAAGTCGATGCTTACTTCAGCTCGACTTTAGCGCCTGCTTCTTCCAGAGCTGCTTTGGCTTTGTCAGCTGCGTCTTTGGCAACAGCTTCCAGAACCATGGCAGGTGCGCCGTCAACTACAGCCTTGGCTTCTTTCAGGCCCAGACCGGTCAGTTCACGTACAGCCTTGATCACGTTAACTTTCTTCTCGCCAGCTTCGGTCAGCATGACGTTGAATTCGGTTTGCTCTTCAGCAACGGCAGCAGCAACAGCTGGACCAGCCGATGCAGCAGCAGCGGTAACACCGAATTTTTCTTCGAAAGCTTTGATCAGCTCAACAACTTCCATTACGGACATGTTGCCAACTGCTTCAAGGATATCGTTCTGAGAGATAGACATGAATCTAATTCCTGATATTGGGGACGGCCTACGCGACCATCGAAAAAAACAAAAAACGCGAGAAGTTGACGAGCCTTAGGCTGCAGCAGCTTCTTTCTGGTCGCGAATTGCCGCCAGAGTACGAGCCAATTTGCTGGTAGCGCCTTGAATCACGCTCATCAGCTGAGAAATTGCTTCGTCACGGGTCGGCAGAGTTGCCAGTACGTCGATTTGGTTAGCTGCGAGGAACTTGCCCTCGAACGCAGCTGCCTTGATCTCGAACTTGTCCTGACCCTTTGCGAATTCCTTGAAGATCCGGGCAGCAGCGCCTGGATGTTCCTTGGAGAACGCAATCAGGGTAGGGCCGGTGAACACGTCGTTGAGGACACTGAATTCAGTGTCAGCAACAGCGCGCTTGAGCAGGGTGTTACGTACAACACGTACGTAAACGCCAGCTTCACGAGCCTCTTTACGGAGTCCGGTCATCGCGCCTACTGTTACGCCACGGGCATCAGCCACGACAGCGGACAGAGCGACTTTGGCAGCCTCGTTGACTTCAGCGACGATGGCCTTCTTGTCTTCGAGTTTAATTGCCACGGGTTTAACTCCTGCTTGTTACCGTTTCATCTGGTCGAAACCGGATGTCGTTTTGGTGTCTGATTCGGTAAGGAACCGGGAGCACCATCTGCGTAGGCTTGTGGTTTAAGACTTGCGTCGCCTACGGTCTTGGATAGCCCCCGCCAGGCAGGGACCCCAATTTTTCAATTGGCGCAATCGCTTGCGCCAATCTGTGTCTTACGCGTCGAGCGAGCTCTGGTCGATAACCAGACCTGGGCCCATGGTGGTGCTCAGGGTAACGCGCTTGACGTAGATGCCTTTCGAGGAAGCTGGCTTGATACGCTTCAGATCAGCGATCAGGGCTTCAACGTTTTCCTTCAGCTTGACGGCGTCGAAGCCGATCTTGCCAACGGAAGTGTGGATGATGCCGTTTTTGTCGGTGCGATAACGAACCTGACCAGCCTTGGCGTTTTTAACCGCGGTAGCTACGTCTGGAGTCACGGTGCCGACTTTAGGGTTAGGCATCAGACCACGTGGACCGAGGATCTGACCCAACTGACCTACAACGCGCATTGCATCCGGGGATGCGATCACTACGTCATAGTTCAGGTCGCCGCCTTTCATTTCGGCAGCCAGGTCGTCCATGCCTACACGGTCAGCGCCGGCAGCCAGAGCGGCTTCAGCAGCTGGACCCTGGGTGAACACAGCAACGCGAACGGTCTTGCCAGTGCCGTGTGGCAGCACGGTAGCGCTACGAACGACCTGGTCGGATTTACGCGGGTCAACACCCAGGTTTACAGCTACGTCGAACGACTCGCTGAACTTGACAGTCGACAGCTCGGCCAGCAGGGCAGCAGCGTCTACAAAGTTGTAGGCCTTGCCTGCTTCGATTTTGCCGGCGATAGCCTTTTGACGCTTGGTCAGCTTAGCCATTACACACCCTCCACGTTAAGGCCCATGCTACGAGCAGAACCGGCGATGGTACGCACGGCTGCTTCCATATCAGCTGCAGTCAGATCCGCGTTTTTGGTTTTCGCGATTTCTTCCAGCTGAGCACGAGTTACGGTGCCAACCTTAACGGTGTTCGGACGAGCGGAACCGCTGGTCAGACCGGCCGCCTTCTTCAGCAGAACCGAAGCAGGGGTGGATTTGGTTTCGAAAGTGAAGCTACGGTCGCTGTAGACAGTGATGATCACTGGAGTCGGCAGACCTGGTTCAAGACCCTGGGTACGGGCGTTGAAAGCCTTGCAGAATTCCATGATGTTCACGCCGTGCTGACCCAGAGCAGGACCAACAGGTGGGCTTGGGTTAGCCTGAGCGGCCTTCACTTGCAGCTTGATGTAAGCGGTAATCTTCTTGGCCATGAGGCACTCCAATTACGGGTTCGAACGCCTCGAGAGGCTCCCCGGTTACTTGCGCGTTTATCCCAGTGACGACAAAACCCCACAGCCTACGGCTGCGGGGTTGGGATTTTTGCCCAGCTAGACCTTTTCGACCTGGCTGAACTCGAGCTCCACCGGAGTAGAGCGACCGAAAATGAGCACTGCGACCTGAATCCGGCTCTTTTCGTAGTTAACTTCTTCAACAACACCGGTAAAGTCCGCGAATGGACCGTCATTGACACGTACCGACTCGCCCGGCTCGAACAACGTCTTCGGCTTCGGCTTGTCGCTACCGTCAGCAACGCGGCGCAGAATCGCTTCTGCTTCCTTATCGGTGATCGGTGCAGGCTTGTCGGCGGTACCGCCGATGAAACCCATCACCCGAGGAGTATCCTTGACCAAGTGCCAAGTACCCTCGTTCATATCCATCTGCACCAGCACGTAGCCAGGGAAGAATTTGCGTTCGCTTTTGCGCTTCTGGCCATTACGCATTTCAACCACTTCTTCAGTGGGAACCAGAATCTCGCCGAAGCCGTCTTCCATACCGGCCAGCTTTACGCGCTCGATCAGCGAGCGCATTACATGCTTCTCGTAACCGGAGTAAGCATGCACAACATACCAACGCTTAGCCACGGGACACCCTTAGCCGACAATCAAGGAAACAAGCCAGCCGAGCAGGGAATCAAGCCCCCACAACAGCAACGCCATAACCAGAACAACAGCCACCACAATCAGGGTGGTCTGCGTGGTTTCTTGGCGAGTTGGCCAAACGACTTTACGAATCTCGGTGCGAGCTTCCTTAACCAGTACAAAGAAAGACTTGCCCTTGACCGTCTGCAGGCCTACAAAGGCAGCTACGGCAGCAATGGCAAGCAATGCGAGTACGCGGTACAGGATCGGCGAAGCAGAAAAGTACTGATTGCCAACAACGCCAACAACCACCAGAGCGACTACTACAAGCCACTTGAGGAGGTCGAAACGAGAGCCTTGAGCTTCAGCTTTAGGAGTCATCTATGAAGATCCTGTGAAAAGAAAGCCAGACACACCAGGTGAATCTGGCAGGTCAGGAGGGAATCGAACCCCCAACCTACGGTTTTGGAGACCGTCGCTCTGCCAATTGAGCTACTGACCTAAAACAAAATCAGGCCGACCATTATGCCGACCCGAAAAAGACTTTACAACACTTACCAGGCAATCCCGACTGCAACACCAGCATCTATGACACTGGCAACCCCGAAAGCATAACGAGGCGCAACCACAACCACCTAAAACAAAGGCAGATATTTTCATATCTGCCTTGTTATATGGAGCTCTTGAGCGGATTTGAACCGCTGACCTCACCCTTACCAAGGGTGTGCTCTACCAACTGAGCTACAAGAGCGTAACACTGTGCAAAACCTGTAAACTTGGAGCGGGTAGCGGGAATCGAACCCGCATCATCAGCTTGGAAGGCTGAGGTTCTACCACTAAACTATACCCGCGAGGCTTACAGCTCTCGCTAAAAATGGTGGAGGGGGAAGGATTCGAACCTTCGAAGTCGTAGACGTCAGATTTACAGTCTGATCCCTTTGGCCGCTCGGGAACCCCTCCTAAGCGAGCCGGCATTCTACATCATGCCAGCCTTCTGTCAAGCATTTTCTCAATTAAATCTTGAGGTTAGCTGCGTTGACTCGCTTCACTTCGTTGACCGTTTCCGGTGTTCGCTGTGGAGCGGGCGCCATTCTATGCAAACTATTCAGTGGGCGCAACCCCCTCGCACGGCATTATTTTATGTTTTAACTCATTGAATTCTTTAGAAAGGTTTTGCAACTGCAGATCGTCCAGCCAACGCCGGCTTTCCGGCGCAATACGCACCCAATACCCTGCGCTTTCCGAGCCCCTGGGCAGGGATTGGTATTTGACCTCCATCCCGCTCAACCGCCGCTCAACCGCCTGCGCGGCGTCCTGGCGCGTGTAACCCCCCAGATAAAGGCAACCATTGTCTGGCGAGACAGCTTTAGCCTTGTCTTTGGAGGCGTCACCCGCTTCGCTCAACAGGCGTATATCCTGCTGAGACCCGCGATACAGACTCAAAGGCGTGACATCCTTGGCGCGCAGCGGTGCCTCTTGTTGATGCCAGATGTAGTAAAAGCCATTGAGGACAAGCAGCAGCAGAAACAACCAACGCATAAAAACCTCAGGACAAGGGACAGGCCATGGCCAATCCGACAAACACCAAGTCCGGAACCACCCTGGCCTGAGGCACGACCTCAGAAACCAGGCTCGCATCCCCCCCGGTGAGGAATACGACAAAGTCCTCACCCCAGTAGCTGCGCGCCAACTCGAGCTGAGTCATTACGAAGCCGCGCAACATCAGCAAACAACCACGCTCGACAGCCTCGACAGTCGCACGACCCGGAACAAGACTTTCCAGAGCCTGCTCCGCCGCCAGATCCCCGTAACGAATTTTTCGCGTATGGGTACGCAACTGGTTACGCATCAACGGCATGCCCGGACAGATGAAACCACCCAGGTGCTCGCCATCAGAAGCGATAAAGTCCGCAGTCACGGCCGTACCGAAGTCGAGCACCAGGCACGCACCTGAAGCCAGATGAAAGCCTCCAAGCATTGCAAGCCACCGATCCAGGCCCAGCCGCTCAAACTCTTCATAACCGTTGCGCACGCCTGACATTTCGCGAGCAGGCGCTGCGCTCACTATCGGCACATCAAAGGTATCCTTCAGCAATGACGTCAGCGCACCAGTCTCTTCCGCAGTCCTGACGCTCACCAGCCGGCAAAACGTGAGGGCAAGCCCATTGAGCTCCCCTAACCCCTCAAGCAATGCGAGATTGGAATCGACAACCCCCTCACCAAGCACCTGCCCGGCATTCGCCGCAAGCACGCGCCACTTGATGAAACTATTCCCACAATCGAGCTCAAGAATCATCACGCAACCTCAGGCTCAATTCACCACCACTGAAGACTTTCTCCACACCATCCACCTTCAGGCGCAGTGCACCCTGGCCATCAATACCAAGCACTTCACCATCTATTTGATTGACACCGGCAATCAACGACACGCCTCGCCCCTGCCACAGGTGATTTTGCTCCCACTCCGACTGGATGGCCAAAAAACCACCCGCCTGATGACGAGCCAGGTACCGCTGCAGCACATCCCCCAACATGGCGACCAATTGGTTGCGATCAAACAATTTGCCTGATTCGAGCCGCATGGATGTCCATTGCTGGTCCACCTCGTCAGCGGACTGCATGTTCACATTGATTCCCACCCCCAGAACCACGTGGCACACATCAGCAGGGTCACCGACCAGCTCGAGCAATATCCCAGCGATCTTTTTCTGACCCACCAGGACATCGTTGGGCCACTTCAATCCAGCGGCTGCAATACCCAGCTCACGCAACGTCTGCAAAACAGCGAGCCCCACGACGAGACTCAAGCCCTCCAACTGACGCATCCCACCATCAATGCGCAGCACCAGGCTGTAATAGACATTTTCAGCGAAGGGACTGACCCATTTGCGACCCCGTCGCCCGCGCCCGGCCGTCTGCCGCTCCGAGAGCACAATAAAGGGCGCAGCCTGCCCCCGCTCTATGGCACGCAGCGCCTCGGCGTTCGTGGAATCGATTGAGTGGTAAACGTGGACGGGCCAGTCGCAGGAAATCGCCCGGGCACTGATCTCGGAAGGATCGAGCAGCGCTAATGGCGCGGACAATTGATAGCCACGCCCACGAACTTTATGAATGGACAATCCCAGCTCAGCTTCTAAATGCTGAAGCTGCTTCCACACGGCGCTACGACTGACGCCCAGGGCAGCACCCAATGCTTGACCCGAATGGAATCGGCCATCTTTAAGAAGCTTTAACAACGTCAGCATGCAGGTCTCGCCTCACAATGAGGCCCGCATGATAGCCACGCGCCGAGCTATTGCATAGAAATCCAGTAGCCGTGACTTTCCTGCGGACAAAAACAAAACCCCAACTGCTTTCGCAATTGGGGTTTCGGAATTTAATCTTGACGATGACCTACTCTCACATGGGGAAACCCCACACTACCATCGGCGATGCATCGTTTCACTTCTGAGTTCGGGATG